>PLXW01000170.1 GCA_003151595.1 Myxococcales bacterium | reverse complement strand
GGCGCCTCGGGCAGCGGCGGCAACGGCTACAACGGTGGCAGCAGCAGCGGCGCGACCGGCGGCGGCAACGGAACGACCGGCGGCGGTGACGGCGGCGGCGACAACCCCGGCTGCAACGACTCGACGTGCGGCGGATGCCCCGCGGACGACTCGAGCTGCACGGACAACGTGATCGACTACGGGGGCTCGGCGACGAGCGGCGGCACCGTGCCGTATCGCCCGTACTGATTCTCTGAAGCTCCTACGGCACTAGAACCCGCGAAGCTCCGACACTCCCTCCCCCCCACAGCGCACGCCCCTTTTCGCGGAGGGGCGTGCGTTTTTTTTGTTGGGGCCCGCGTAACCCTGAGCCTCACTCCGCCCGCTGCGCGGGCTCCGTTACGGCAACAACGGGTCGCACGGCGCGCATGGGGGGAGCGTGGCCGCTCCTCCCCAAACCCCCCAGCCGGAACGAGACCACGCAGCGCGTTCGAGCGTCACTCGATAGGCAGCTTGTGCTCGTTCCAGATCCGCCAGCCGCCGTCCATCGACGCGACGTTGGTGTAGCCCATCTTGACGAGGCTCTCGGCGGCCAGCGCGGAGCGGAAGCCGCCACCGCAGTAGAGGACGATCTCGCGCGACAGATCGGGGATCGACTTCTCGATGTCGCGCTCCAGGATGCCGCGGCCGATGTGGCGCGCGCCCTTGATGTGGCCGACGTTCCATTCGCCGTCTTCGCGAACGTCGATGAGCTCGAAGGCGTCGCCGCGTTCCAGCTTCGTCTTCACGTCGTCGATCGTCAGTTCGCGAATGCGGGTCTTCGCGTCGTTCACCATCTTCAGAAATCGCGGGGCGTGATCCATGGGGAACCTCCGTTGCGCGGGGAGTCTACCCGCGATCAGCTCTCTTCGAGCATCGCCAGAAATGCGCTCGCGTTCTGGGCGAGCTGCGCGTTCGACATCCCTCTTTCGGGCGCCACTTCGAGCTCATCGACGAGCTCGGCCGGGATCTCGAGGAGGAAGCGGCTCGGCGTCCGCGGCGACGGTTTGCCCCGGACCACACGCGCCTTCGCCCGCGACAACGTGAGCCGCTTTCGAGCGCGCGTGACGCCCACGTAGAAGAGGCGGCGCTCCTCTTCGATGTCGGACGAGACGTGATCGCCGTTGGTGGGGACGACGTCGGTCATGCGCGCGTCGATCGTGCGCGCGTGCGGGAGCAGCCCCTCTTCGCAGCCGACGAGGAACACGACGTCGAACTCGAGCCCCTTCGATCCGTGGAGCGTCGAGAGCGTGACCACGTTCTCGTTCTTCTCTTCTTCGTCGGAGTCGAAGTCGAGGCTCAGCGCGTGAAGGAACGAGCCGAAGCTGTCGTTCGGATCTTCCCCCTTGGCCGTCTCACGAACCTCGCGCCTCGCGAAGAGCCCGAGCATGCTCTCCACGTTCGCGAACCGTCTCCCCGACGCGGCGGGGGAGGGGGACGTCGCGTCGATCTCGCGCCGGAAGCCGATGCGCTCGCACAACGAGCGCGCCGCCTCGCTCGGCTTCACGCGCTGCACGAGGAGCTGGCGGCGCGTTTCGCCGATGATCGACTCGAGCGCCTTGCATCCGTCGCGCGCCGGCCCCGACACGGCGTCGATCGCATCGACCCGCTCGATCGCTTGCCAGAGCGTCCAGTCGCGCGCGAGCGCCGTCTGCGCCAGCTTCGTCACGCTCGTGTCGCCGATGCCGCGCGGCGGATAGTTGAGGATGCGCCGCAAGCTGATCTCGTCGGCGCGATTGAGCGCGAGCTTCAGGTACGCGAGTAGGTCCTTCACTTCCTTGCGATCGAAGAACTGCTGACCGCCGACCACCCGATGCGGGACCGTTTGCTCGCGCAGCGCCTCTTCGAGCGCCTTCGCTTGTCCGTTCGAACGGTACAGAACCGCGATCTCCTTCGGCGGGACGCCGTCGTCCTTGATCGTCCGCGCGATCTCCATCGCGACCCACTGCGCCTCCGTCTCGGGCGAGGCGGCGACGCGGACCTGCACTTTTTCGTTTCGCTCGCCGCCGCCGCGATCCGTGAAGAGCACCTTCCGATGCTTCGAGTCGGTGCGACGCGAGATGACGGCGTTGGCCACGTCGAGCACCGGCTTCACGCTGCGGTAGTTTTGCTCGAGCTTGACGATCTTCGCGCCCGGGAAGTGCTCGTCGAAGTCGAGGATGTTGCGCACGTCGGCGCCGCGCCATCCGTAGATCGATTGGTCGTCGTCCCCCACGACGCACAGGTTCTTCGACTCGCCCGCGAGCAATCGGAGCACCTCGAGCTGCGCGCGGTTCGTGTCCTGGTACTCGTCGACCAGGAGGAACGGACACCTCTCCTGCCAGCGCGCCAGCACGTCGGGGCGCGCCTTCCAGACGCGCGCGACCTCGCACACCAGGTCGTCGAAGTCGTACGCGCCGAAGGCGTTGAGCGCGCTCTGGTAGCGCGGGTAGACGATCTTCGTGATGGCGTCGTAGTCGTCGCCTTCGCGCTCGGGGAGCTCTTCGGGCGCGAGGAAGGCGTTCTTCGCGTTCGAGATCCGCGACATGATCTCGCCGGCGTCGAAGCGCTTCCCGTAGTCGATGCGCGAGAGGAGCTCCTTCACGCAACCGAGCGAGTCGCCTTGATCGAAGATCGTGAACGCGCCGCCGTTGCCGAGGCTCGCCCGCTCGCGCGTGAGGACCGAGAGGCCGAAGGAGTGGAACGTCGAGATCGTGAGCTGCTTGGCCACGCGCGCGTCGCCCACGGTCTTCGCGATGCGCTCGCGCATCTCGGCGGCGGCCTTGTTGGTGAACGTGACGGCGGTGATCGACTTGGCGGGGACGCCGTGCGCGATCAATCGGGCGACGCGATGCGTGATGACGCGCGTCTTCCCGGAGCCTGCGCCCGCGAGGACGAGCATGGGCCCTTTGAAGTGCTCGACGGCTTCGCGTTGGGCGGGGTTCAGCGGCGGGGGCGACATGGTGCTGCGGGCGAGCGGACGAGAAGGACACTCTGAAGCATGGCGATGCGCGGGGCACTAGCTTGCGATCGCCGCTCGACTATGCTCGCGCGCACATGACGCACGTACGCTTCGCACGCCTCGTCGCACTCGCCCCTGTCGTCGCGCTCGCCGCCTGTGGAGGGAGCCCGCCGCCCGCTGCGGTTTCGCCGGCGCAGCCTGCCGCGTCTGCCGTGGCCGTGAGCCCGCCGCCGGATCTTGCCGCCATCGCCGAGCCGGAAGGGCTGGTGCTCTTCGCGCGGGCGAACAAGCCGAGTGAGGCCTTGAAGGTGATCGGCGGCTGGGCCGGGATGCCGATGCCGGGCTCCGAAGAGGCGGGGGCGCTCGTCGCCGGCGAGTCGATCGGGAACGTCATCGATCTCGATCAGCCGATCGATTTCGCGCTGGCGTTGAAGGGCCATTCGATGACCGGCGCGATCTCCGCCGCGGTGCGATCGATGGACGACGCGAAGGCTGCGTTCGGAAAGTACAAGCTCGTGCCGGCGGACAACGGGGCGCTGAAGATCGACGGCCTCGGCAAGGTCGGCGGCGACGACGTCAGCAAAGACGACGACGGAGGTGCGCCGCGCGTGTGCGAGCTGGTGCCGGCGTTCGGCGCGGCGACCACGCGCCTCGTGTGCGCCGAGACCGAAGAGGCGATTCACGATCTCGCGCCGTGGCTCGCACGGAGCGCGCCGCGCCTCACGTTCCCGTCCGACCTGCACGTCGAAGCGCGGTTCGCGCCCGTGCGCCCCCTGGTCGATTCGATGCGACGCGCGCTGCCGCTCATCGCCGGCGCGGCGCTGGGCATCCGTCGAAGCGGGATGCCGGAGCTCGACGAAGCGTTCCGCGCGGCGATCGACGATCTGGCCGATTTCACGTCCGACTGCGACACGATCGCGCTCGACGCGATGCTCGGCGAGCCGCAAGGGACGATCACGCTGACCTCGCAGTTCCGGAGCTCCACCTCGCTCCTCGCGCGCCTCGCCGTCGCGCATCCCGAGCGCGCCGACGTCCCGCCGCCCATGTTCTGGAAGCTGCCGGCCGACTCCGACGCCGCGTTCTTTCATCGCGGCATCGACGCCACCGACTTCGAGCACGCGCGCGATCGCCTCGCCGGGATCCTCGGCGGCGCGCTGGGCAAAGAGGGGATGGCCGACGCCGATCGCAAGGCGGTCCGCGACGCGGCCGCGCACACGCTCGATCTGGTGACGCTCAAGTCGACCTACGCGAAGGGGATCGACGCCGACGCGGCTGCGAAGGCGCTGGCGGCGATCAAGTCGACCAAGTCGGGCGACGACGCCGCGCGCGAAGAAGCGGAGCGGGTCGCGGCCGAGAAGATGGCGGGGTGGATGATCATCGGCCTCGACACGCCCGCGGCGAAGGTCGTCGCCACGGAGAAGGAGTGGGCCAGCGCGTGGTCGCGCCCCGGCGTCGCGAAGTGGGTGAAGACGAAGATCACCGACTCACCCCCGCCGACGATGAAGGTGACCGCGGCGCCGAAGACGCTCGGCGTGAAGGACGCCGCGCAGCTCGAGATCGCCGTGTATCGGCCGCACGCAGTGGACGCGAAGAAGAAGAAGCCCGCGGCCGGCAAGCCGCTCGTGCTCCACGCGATCGTGGTGCCCGACGGCGCGGCGTCGTGGCTCGTGTTCGCGGCCGACGCGGATCTCGCGGTCGCGAAGGCGAAGGAAGTGCTCGCGGGCGGCACGAAGATGGCGTCGCGGCCGGGGCTCGCGTCGATGAAGGATGCGCGAATGACGTCGGGGGGGTTCGTGTCGGCGCGTGGGATCGCCGAAGACGATACGTTCGCGTGGACCCTGGCGACGAAGTGGAGCCGCCTCTCGCGAGACGCCGTCGGCGCGCTGGCTTCGACGCCGGAAAAAGGGACGACGCCGGTTCCGTTTCAGACGACGTCGCAGCCGCCGGGCGCGAGCGCTCCCGCCGGGACGTTCGCGGCGACGCTGACCGTGCCCAAAGGGGCCATCGAGTCGTTCGTGCGCCTCGCGCTCCTGCATCGCTGACGCGCCGAAGACCTCGCGGCCCATTCGAGCGTGCTCGAACTTGGCCGGCGGTCGGCATCGCACGTAAGACAGTGTGCGATGGGACTCGGGAGATTCGCGGTCGTCGTGATCGCGTCGGGGTCGTTTCTCGCCCGCGCGGAGATCGCGTCGGCGGCCGAGACGCGGTTCACCGGCGACGACGTGCGCGTCACGGTCGATGAAGCGGGCGCCGCGCGCGTGGAGCATGCGATCGCGTATCGGGTGAGCGGCATGACGCTGCACGGGTTCGACCTGAAAGGTGTGGAACCGGACGCGATCGTCGACGAGAGCGCGCCGATGACGATCGACGGCGAGACGATCGACGTCGTGGGGCGCGTCGAACGAAAGGGCGAAGACGTGCTTCGCGTCACGATCGACGGCGCGCCCAAGCCCGCGCGTGGAGAGAAGTCGCGGTCGTTCGTCGTGCACGTGGCGTACGCGGTCGATCTGGTGCGCGCGAGGGAAGTGACGCTCGACGGCGCGATGTGGAAGCTGGCGTGGACCGCGCCCGTCGCGCCCGAGGGGTACGACGGCGCGCGTGTGATCTTCGACGTCCCCGCCGCGCCCACCGAGCCACGCGCGATCGCGATGGACGGCTCGCCGGCCGACGACGGGAGGCTCGTGACCTTGCGTCGCGCGCCGCAGCGCGACGAGCTCGAGATGGAGCGACCCCACGTCTCGCGGACCGAAGCGGCCGAGTGGATCGCGCGGATCGATCCTCGCGCGTTTCCGCGGGTGACCGACGCGTCGCTGCGCCCTCCGGCGATCGACGTGAACGTGCCGGCGCGAAGGGATCGCGGCGTCGCGTGGATCGTCGCCGCTCTCGCGGGCATCGCCTTCGGAGCGATCGCGGGGGCGAAGTCTCGTGCGTTCGGGCGGGCGTGTCGTCGCGTGAAGATCGAAGCGCGCGGTCTCGTCCCTTGGGGACCGACGGCGCGCGCGTGGGGCGCGGGGATTGCGTTCGGAGCGGCGGTCGCGTGCGAAGCCGCGGGGTCCCTGGCGTGGGGCGCCGTTGGGATCGTCGTCGCCATGGTGCTCGCGGCGCATCGCGCGCCGCACGTCGCGCCGGCTCCGCGCGGGCCGGGGCAGTGGCTCGCGCTCTCACCCGGTGAAGCGTTCGAGCGGACCGCTTCGCACGTTCGCGCTCCCGCGCTCGACATCGCGACGCGCCGAGGAAAGTGGACCCTCGTGCTCGCGGCGCTCGCGTCGATCGCGACAGGCGCGCTCCTCGCGCGGATCGATCCCTCGTGGGCGTGGCTCGTTCCGATCGACGCAGCCGCGCTCCTCGCCATCGTCGCGACCGGATCGCGCGCGCAGCTCCCGCCCGATCGCGCCCGCGCTCCCGCGCACCGCCTCGCCGCGATCCACCGCGTCCTCCGCCGCGACGCCACGATTCGCGTCTCCCCCTGGGCCCGCGTCCCGACGGGCACGAGCGCGCACGACGAGCTCCGCCTGTTGGTCCTCCCGCGCGCTGCGATGCCCGGCGTCGTCGGGATCGAAGTCGGCGTGGCGTGGACCGCGACCCCCAGCGGCTATGCCGGAGAGACCGAAGTGCTCGTTCGTGTCCGCGACGATTCGGCCGCCGCCGCCAGGCTCGTCGCCCTCGCGCCGCGATCGCGCGCCATGACCGGTCGCAAACCCGAAGAGCGGGTCGTTCGTCTGTCGCCGTCGTCGTCGACGCGCGCCGGCGCGGTCGCGCTCGTGCGCCGCCTGGCGAGCGAGCTGCGCGATCGCCGGAAGACGATCGGCGAGCCGCCGCTTCGCATCGAAGAGCGCCGCCTTCCGCCGAACGAGCGATTGCGCGCCGCCGTCGCGCTGGCGTAGCGCTCCCGGCTTCCGCCCTCCGTTCTTTTCCGCTACCGACAACGGATGCCCCGCATCGTCGACCCGGCGCTGGCGTCCGCGTCCTTCCGCGACGAGATCCGCCGCGAGATCCGCGCGCTCCCTTCGCAGCTCACGTTCGTCGGGTTCCTCGCCGCCGATCACGGGCCGTCGGCGACCTATGCAGAGTACACGCGACGCGGCTGCGACGACGTCGGCGTGAAGTTCGATCTGCGGCAGGTGTTGCGACTCGACGCCGAAGCGGCCGTGATCGACGCGAACGCCGATCCGAGGGTCCACGGGATCTTCATCTACTACCCGGTCTTCGGCACCGAGCAGGACGTGTACCTGCGCGACCTCGTCGACCCCGGCAAAGACGTGGAGGGGCTCCATTCGTTCTGGGCGCGCTGCCTCTACGCGAACAAGCGCTTCATCGACGACGCGAAGACGAAGAAAGCGATTCTCCCGTGCACGCCGCTCGCCATCCTGAAGCTCCTCGACGAAGCGCAGGTGTCGCGCGTCGGTGAGACCCGGCCGCTCGCGGGAATACGCGCCGTGGTCTTCAATCGAAGCGAAGTGGTCGGGCGTCCGCTGGCGAGCATGATGGCCAACGACGGCGCCGAGGTGGTGTCGTTCGACGTCGACGGCGCGCAGCTGTTCGAGCCCGCGCGCGAGGACGGCGCGCACACCGTGAAGGAGTCGGCGATCGATCGCGCGTCGGCGCTGGCGCGGGCCGACGTGGTGATCACGGGCGTGCCGAGCCGAGCGTTCCCGCTGGTGAGAGCCGACGAGATCCGCGAATCGGCGGCGTGCCTGAACTTCTCGACGTTGAAGAACTTCGAGGACGACGTGCCGCAGAGGGCCCGCGTGTTCGTGCCGCGCGTGGGGCCGATGACGGTGACGATGGCGCTGCGGAACGCGGTGAGGCTCTATCGAAACGCGCGCACCTGAGCGTTGGTCGGCTGGGCGAAGGCGAGAACGGATCTCGCCGCCGCGGGGTGCAATCGCGTCGTTAAGACGATAAGAGAAGGCACCCCATGCCCGAAGTACCCGCCGTCAACGTCGCGCACGCCCTGGTCGTCTATGCGGAGCCGCTCGCTGCGCGCCATCGCGTCGTCGTCATCGGCGACTCGTCGCTGGGGCTCGATGCGCGGCTGGTCGACGTCGGGGCGCGCATCGTCCACGTCTACGATCCCGACGTGGCGCGGGCGCGCGCTCACGCCAAGCTCGCCGCGCGCGGGGCCGTGATTCGCGAGCTCCCCGAAGGCGACCTCGACGTGCGGCAAGGGGCGTTCGACCTGGCCATCGTGCCGGACCTCGCGTGCGTGGCCGATCGCGCGGCGCTCCTCGTGCGCGTGCGAAAGCTCGTCGGCAACGACGGCGCGGCGCTCATCGCGGCGAGGACGGCGCGCGCCGACACCGCGGACGCGGGGGCCATCGACTACTACGAGATGTTCGATCTCGTGGCGCTCCAGTTCGCGAACGTGCGCATGATCGGCCAGGTGCCGTTCGCCGGCGTCGCCTTCGCGGAGCTCGGCGATACGAACGAGGCTCCCGCGGTGAGCGTCGATACGCAGCTCGCCGGAGAGAGCGAGGCGCCCGAGGTCACGATCGCGCTCGTCGCCCAGCGCGACGTGCGGCTCGATCCGTACGCGATCATCCAGCTCCCGCGCGACACCGAGTCGGCGGCGAGCACGCGCTTCGCGTTGCCTTCGGACCACGCCGATCTGGCGGCGGCCGTCCTTCGCGCCGATCTATTGCAGACGCAGATCGAAGAGCAGCGCGCGGCGCTCGTGCGGCTCGGCGCCGAGGGCGATCGCGCCAACCGCGTCGACGAGCTCGAAGCGGCGCTCCATGAGCGCACCGCGAAGCTGAAGGACGCAGAGACCCGCGCCGGCGATCACTACGTGCGCGCCGAACGACTCACGCACGACGTGCGCCGCCTCGACGAAGATCTCGCGCGTCACCGCGACCGCGCCGTGCGTCTGGCGAAGGATCTCGACGACGAGAAGAAGAACCGGGCGCGCGTCGAGGCCGAGCTGGCGGCGATCCGGAAGAACACGGAGAGCGCCCAATCGCGCGAGCGCGCCGTGCTCCTCGAAGAGGCGCTGCGATCGGCGGAAGAAGCGGCGGCGGTCCTGCAACAGCGCTCCATCGAGGCCGAGCGCGCGATCGCGCGACGGGAAACGCAGCTGGCGGCGCTGGCTACGGAGCTCGACGCGGTTCGTGCGACGCCGAGCGTGGATCCCGATCTCCTATCCGCGCTCGGCGCGCTGACCGCGCGCGCGGAGTCGGCGGAGGCGAGAGCAGCGATGCTCGACGCGCAGATCGCCGAGATCGGCGACGGGCACGCCAGCGAGCTCGTGCAGCTGGAGGCGGTGCTGCGTGAACGTGCGCAAGCGATCGCCAAGGCCGAGCACGAAGTGAGAAGACGCGAAGCGATCGTTCGCGAGCTCGTCCTCGCGCTGGAAGAGGCAGGGGCGGAGGCGGGCGCCGGCGACACGGCGCCGGTGCAGTCGCGACCGGAAGCGCATCAAACGATCGCCTCGCGCGCCGACGACGAGATGCGCGCCCACTTCGATCGCGCGACCACAGAGAACGCTGCGCTGCGCGGGAAGCTCGATGCTCTCGCGCTCGACGTCGCGCGACGGGAAGGGGAGCTCCAAGCCCGCGCCTGGCGGATCGCGGAGCTCGAGGAGCGCGTCGCGTCGCTGGAAGCGCGTGCGGCAGCGGAGTCGGCAACGGGGAAGGGAAAGGGGGCCAAGCCCGGCGCTATCCCTGCTTCGGCGGTCCCTGCTTCGGCGGCCACTGCGTCGGCGGCCACTGCGTCGGCGGATCGCCTCGAGCTCCTCGCGCTGCGCCAGGCCCTCGGCCAGGAGCACGAGGCCCGCGTTCGCGCCGAATCGGGCGAGGAGCTGTCGCGCGCCCGGGCCGATCTGACGCGCCAGGCCGTCCTCCTCGAACAGCTCTCGCGCGAGCTGGAAAACCGCGATGTTGCCGTCGAACGCGTCCCCGCCGCCGCCAACGATTCGCATCACGGAACTGGACAAGACGCCGATCCCGCTCAAACCTGACGATGAGCCCTCGCGACTGACGAACCCGCATTGACAGGCGGGGCGCGCGGCTTAACTTGCCGCGGCGCGGTTCATCGAAGGCGCCCGATTTCCGAATCCAAGATGTCCACCAAGCGCTGCTACTACGAGGTTCTTGGCGTCCTGCGTGAAGTGCCCCAGGAGGACCTTCGCCGTGCCTACAAGCAGCTCGCGCTCAAGCACCACCCCGATCGCAATCAAGGCGATCACACGGCGGAAGCCTCTTTCAAAGAGGTGAACGAGGCGTACCAGGTGCTCTCCGACGAGGAGAAGCGCCGGATGTACGACCAGTTCGGTCACGCCGCGTTCGACGGAAGCCTCGGCGCGGGCGGGTTCCAAGGGGGCGGTGTCGGCGACGTGTTCGCCCACATGCAGGACCTGTTCTCGGAGATGTTCTCGGGCGGTGGCGGCTTCGGCGGCCAGCGGCAGGCTCGTCGGGGTGGCGACCTTCGCGTGCAGCAGCGGCTCACGCTCGAAGAGGCCGCGTTCGGAGTGAAGAAGGAAGTCGTCGTCCGCGCGCCGACTCGCTGCGCCGACTGCAACGGCACCGGAGCGCGCGCGGGGACGAAGCCCGAGACGTGCTCGCACTGCCGTGGAGCGGGGCACGTGTCGAACGCGCGCGGCTTCGTGATGTTCACCGCCACGTGCCCGAAGTGCCAGGGCCAGGGCGCGGTCATCAAGCATGCGTGCAAGTCCTGCGAAGGGCACGGCGTCGTCGAGCGTCCGCGCAAGGTCACCGTCAGTTTCCCCGCGGGGCTCGACGCGGGGCAGCGACTGCGCGTCCCGGGGCAAGGGTTGCCGGGGCCTGGCGGATCGGCCGCGGGAGATCTCTACGTCGAGCTCGACGTCGAAGAAGACCCGCGCTTCGAACGCGACGGCGCCGATCTCGTCACGCGCGTGCACGTGAGCTTCGCCGACGCCGCCATCGGCGGGCCGCTCGACGCGCCCGCGCTCGAGCCCTCCGATGGCTCGGGCGAAGAGAAGCGCGTCTCGTTCACGCTGCCGGCGGGGACGCAACCAGGCTCCGTGATCACGCTGAAGGGGCACGGCGTTCCGCGGCTCGACGGGCGCGGGCGGGGGAACCTCGTCGTCGTCGTGCAGGTCGAGGTCCCGAAGGCGCTTTCGAATCGCGCGCGCGAGATCTTGAACGAGCTCGACACCGAGCTGCGGGCCTCGGGCGCGCAGAGCGAAGGGGCGCGTCGTCGCGCGGCTGCCGCGAAGTAGCGCGCGATCGCGACGAGGCATCGGAGAGGGCGTCGGAGGGGAGATTGGACATCGACGCGCTCAAGGCGAAGCTCGCCGCCGTGTCGACGATCCGTCCCGTGGGGCGCGTCGTCGCCGTCACCGGGCTCGCGCTGCGGTTCACGCTCCCGGGCGTTCGCGTGGGCGACGTCGTCCACGTGAAGCGACGCGGCGATCCGCTGGCGTGCGAGGTCGTCGGGTTTCACGCCGGTGAAGCGGTGGGCATGGCGCTCGGCTCGCTGTCGGGCGTCGGCCCCGACGATGAAGTCGAGTCGACCGGCGAAGCGTTCACCGTGCGCGCGAGCGCGAAGCTCCTGGGGCGCGTGGTGGACGGTCTCGGACGGGTGATCGACGGAGGCCCCGCGCTCGAGGGAGGGACGCTCGTGGCCGTCGATCGCGATCCGCCGAGCGCGATGGAACGCCGACCGATCACGCGCGCCGTCGCCACCGGCGTGCGCGTGCTCGACGGGCTCCTCACGATCGGCGAGGGGCAACGCATCGGCCTCTTCGCAGGCTCCGGCGTCGGCAAGAGCACGCTGCTCGGCGCGATCGCGCGAGGCGTCGATGCCGATGCCGTCGTCGTCGCGCTGGTGGGCGAGCGCGGTCGCGAGGTCGGCGAGTTCCTCGAGCGCGCGCTGGGTGAAGAAGGGCGGAAGAAGAGCGTCGTCGTCGTGGCCACGAGCGACGCCTCGGCGCTCGAGCGTCTCCGGGCCGCGCAGGTCGCCACCGCCTACGCCGAGCATTTCCGCGACGAGGGGAAGCGAGTCATGCTCCTCGTCGACTCGGTCACGCGCTTCGCCCGCGCGCAGCGCGAGGTCGGTCTGGCCGCCGGAGAGCCGCCTGCGCGTCGCGGCTATCCGCCCAGCGTCTTCGCCACGCTTCCACGACTGCTCGAGCGATCGGGCCAGGGGGCGCGCGGATCGATCACCGCGATCTACACCGTGCTCGTCGAAGGGGGCGACATGGACGAGCCGATCGCCGACGAGACCCGCGGCATCCTCGATGGTCACGTGGTGCTCGACCGCGCCATCGCCGCGCGAGGCCACTACCCGGCGGTCGACGTCACCGTCTCGCTCTCGCGCGTGATGGAATCGATCGCGTCACGCGAGCACAAGGACGCCGCTCGAAAGCTCCGCGTGCTCCTCGCGGCCTACGAAGCGAAGCGTGATCTCATCGCCATGGGCGCTTACGCCAAAGGGACCGACAAGGAGCTCGACGACGCCATCGCCCGCATGCCGCGCATCGACCACTTCCTCCGCCAGGACGCGCACGACATCGTCGCCTTCGACGAGACGGTGAGCTCGCTCGCGCAGACGATCCGCTGACCACCCCTCGACATGAAAGCGCGAGGGCCTCGTGCTAGGTAGCGCGCGCCGATCATGACCGTCCTTCAAGTCGCCGACCTCCGCTTCGGATACGCGGGCGACACGCTCTTCGAGAACATCACGTTCACGCTCGCCATCGGTGAGCGCGTGGCGCTCGTCGCGCCCAACGGCGCCGGCAAGTCGACGCTGCTCCGCTTGATCGCCAAGGAGATCGATCCCGACGGCGGCACCACCGTCATCAAGAAGGAGACGAGCTTCGGCTACTACCGCCAGTCGCACGAGCTCAAGCCGGAGGGCGACGTGCTCGGCGCGTTCCTCTCCGGCTTCCGCGACGTCATGTCGCTGCGCGACGAGCTCACCCGCGCCCAGGAAAATGCGGCCAGCGGTGAAGCGCGCGCGCTGGAGCATCTGGCGAACGTTCAAGACCGCTACCACCTCGCGCGCGGCGACGAGGTCGAGCGCGAAGTCGCGATGCTGGCGCACAAGCTGGGGTTCGCCGATCGCGATCTCGCGCGCCCCGTCGCGACGCTCTCGGGAGGCGAGCGCGGGCGGTTGCAGCTCGGCGTGGTGCTCGCGCAGCAACCCGATCTCCTGCTCCTCGACGAGCCGACGAACCACCTCGACCTCGACACGATCGCCTGGCTCGAGTCGTGGCTCGTCGGCTATCGCGGCGCGCTCCTCGTCGTCTCGCACGACCGCCAGTTCCTCGACAACGTCTGCCCGGCCACGATGGAGCTCGGCTCGCGGATGCTCCGCACGTATCCGCTGAAGTACAGCGACTACGCCGTCGCGCGTGCGGCGGATCTCGAACGCGAGCGCGCGCTTCAGGAGCGGCAGCAAGCGTTCATAGACAAGACCGAAGACTTCATTCGCAAGAACATCGCCGGGCAGAAGACCAAGCAGGCGCAGAGCCGGCGCAAGATGCTCGGCAAGCTCGACAAGATCGATCGACCGGAAGACGTGTGGCAAGCGGCCGAGAGGATCGCCTTCCGCTTCGCCCCTGCGAATCGCACAGGCGACATCGTCCTCGACTGCAAAGGGGTCCACGCCGAGCGTGGCGGCCGCGTGCTCTTCGACGGCGTCGAGATGCTCGTGCGGCGCGGCGAGCGAATCGGCATCGTGGGCCCCAACGGATCGGGCAAGACCACGCTCCTGAAGATCCTCTCGGCCCGCGGCCTCCGCGAAGATCGCGGCGAGGTGAAGCGCGGGACGAACGTGCAAGAGGGGTACTTCGATCAGCACCTCGGCGAGGTCGATCCCGCGCTCACGGCGGTCGACAACGTGCGCCGTGTTCGCGGCGACTTCACCGTCGAGTCCGCGCGCCAGTACCTCGCCCGCTTCCGCTTCTACGGCGACGACACCCTGCGCGTCGTCAGCGGCTTCTCCGGCGGCGAGCGATCGCGCCTGGCGCTGGCCAAGCTCCTCCTCGAGCCGCGCAACCTCCTCTTCCTCGACGAGCCGACGAACCACCTCGACATCCCGGCCGCCGAGATCCTCGAAGAGGCGCTCATGGGCTTCGACGGCACCGTCTTCCTCGTCTCCCACGATCGCCGCTTCCTGGAGAACGTGACGACGCGCATCGTCAGCGTTCGCGACGGCGTGGTCGACATCTACCCCGGCGGCTTTCGCGACTACGTCGCTTCGCGCGCGCCGAAGGTCGACCCCGATCCCGAAGAGAAACTCGAAAAGTCGCGCTGGAAGAAAGATCGCGGCGGCGCCAAGAAGCAGAGCGCGCCACCTCCACCGATCGACGACGACGCCGCGAAGAAGGCAGCCTTCGAAGCCCAGCGCCAGGCCATGCGGTCCCAGGAGCGGAAGAAACGCCGGATCGACGAGCTCGAGAAAATGATCGCCGATGGAGAGCTGCAGCTCGTGGCCATGCGGGCCAAACTGAAGGAAGATCCCGGCGGCGACTGGGCCAAGCTGGCTCAGCTCGCTTCTCAGGAACAAGCGCTCGCGAAGCGGGTTGATCTACTGATGGCGGAGTGGGGAAAGCTCTCGGAGGAGCGAGGATGAACGCACGCGCAGCGGCGCGGCTGATGATGCGGACTGGCGCGACGGCGCTGGCGATGGCGTGCCTCGCCTCGTCGCCGGCGTGTCATCGCGCGGCGGCCGACGGCGGCGCGGCGGGCGCCGATGCGTCTGCGCTGGCACCGATCACCGTGCGCGACGACTCGCAGGGGCTGCTCCTCACGTGGATCGACGACAAAGGGGACTTCCACGTCGAACAGAAGACCACCGACGTCCCGCTCGTCGGACGCGACGCCGTCCGCGTCGTCGATCCCAGCCGCGACGATGGGGCGCGCGGCGACACGGTGTACGTCGCCGACCTCCGCGTCGCGGGCGCCGACGGCTCGTTCCCCGTGCACCTGATGACCCGCGAAGACTTCGACGCCCTCGCCGTCACGCGCCGCGGAAAGACCGGCGCCACGCTCGCCACGGCCACGGCCGACGCAGGCGCGAGGGGCGCCTCGAACGACACGGCGGTCGCCGGTCGACCCGCGGTCATCGTGTACGGCGCGAGCTGGTGCAGCGCGTGCCATCAAGCCGAGGCGTATTTCAAGAAGCGCGGCATCGTCTATATCGAGAAGGACGTCGAGAAGGACGCGGGCGCGGACGAAGAGATGCGCAGCAAGCTGAAACGCGCCGGCCTCCGCGGCGGATCGATCCCCGTCATCGACGTTCGCGGGCACATCTTGATCGGCTTCGATGCGCGCTCGGTCGAAGACGCCCTCGGCAGCCCGATCTGATCGCTAACGCACGCACCGCGCGCCGACGCCGTAGTCCTCTTTGCCTTCGCGCATCTGAAAGCGCAGCGTCGTCCTCACGTCGCTCGGGTCGAACGAGTACCAGGTGCCGCCGCGCACGACGCGCTTCGGCCCGGTGCGCGGCGACGCGTAGTCGGGCGAGTACAGGTCGCTCGTCCACTGCCAGACGTTCCCCGCGAGGTCGAGCGCGCCGAACGGGCTGGCGCTCATCGGATGTGCGCCCGCCGCGCACGTGCTTCTCCGCTTTCCTCTCCCGACCTCGTTCGCTGGACCGTCCCAGCAGAGCTGCGTCGTCGGTTCTTCGTTTCCCCACGGGTAGCGCCGTCGATCGCGCCCGTGCGCCGCGTACTCCCACTCCGTCTCCGTCGGCAGCCGCGCCTTGGCCCACGCGCAGAACGCGCTCGCCTGCGCCCACGTCACGCAGTTGATCGGGTGCGCGTCGCGCGAGGCGATGTGCTCGTTGCAGTACGGCTTGTTCGGCGTCGTCGTGCACGCGCTCGCCGCTTCGCATCTCTTGTATTCGGCGACCGTCACGTCGGTGCGCCCGATGGTGAACGCGGCCACGTGAACGTCATGCACGGGATGCTCGTCGGAATCGCCGTCCATCGATCCCATCATGAAGGTCCCTTCGGGGACGGCGATCATGGCCAGATCGATCGGGCTCGGCGATGGTGGAGGCTCGCTCTTCGCGTGACAGCTCGCGCACCACGCGATCGAGAGCGCTAGCGCGAGTCTTCTCACGCGCCTCGTTTCCGCGCGACGACGCGCTCGTAGACGTCTCGCTTTCCGCGCCCGCTCCACGCCGCCAGCCGCTCGGCGATCGTCTTGGCGTGAAGGCCGCGCGCCAGCTCTTCGTCGATGCGCGCGTCGATCGCCGCGTCGTCGATCGCCGCCTCGCGCGCCTCGGGATCGTGCGCACCGAGGACGATCGCGACCTCGCCTTTCCATTCGCGGTCCAACGCCGCCAGCTCCGAGACCGCACCGCGCACGATCTCTTCATGCATCTTCGTGAGCTCGCGCGCCACGCACGCTCTTCGGCTCGGCGTCGCCGCGGCCAGATCGCCGAGCGTCGCCGTCGTTCGATTCGCGGCCTCGAAGAGCACCACCGGCTCCGGCGTATCGCACGCGCGCGAGATCGCCTGCGCGCGCGCCACGCCGTCGCGAGGCAAGAACCCCAGGAATCGAAACCCCGAGTCCGTCGCCAGCCCGCTCGCCGAAAGCGCAGCGAGGACCGCGCTCGGCCCCGGAATCGGAATCACGCGCGCGCCCGCCGTGATCGCCGCGCGCACGATCTCGCTCCCCGGATCGCTCACCAGCGGCGTGCCCGCGTCGGTCACCAGCGCGACGTGCTGTCCCCGCGCGAGGTGCGCGACGATCCGCGCGACGTCCTCCTCCGATGAGTGCGCGTGCAGCGCGTCGAGGGGCTTTCCCACGATCGCGAAGTGCGTCAGCAGCTGGCGCGTTCGTCGCGTGTCTTCTGCGGCGATCCTGTCGCACGTGCGCAGCGTCTCGATCGCGCGCGCGCTCACGTCGTCGAGGTTCCCGATCGGCGTCGCGACGACCGAGAGCGTCCCGCTGATCGTCGGCTCGTCCACTCAGCCGCCGACTTCCGCGGCCTCGCCCATCTCGCCCTTCAGGAACTCGCGCAGCCGGCTCGTCATCCGCTGTTCGAGCTGCCTCACGCGCTCGCGCGAGATTCCGAAGCGGTCGCCGAGCTCTTGAAGCGTGAGCGGGTCTTCGGCCACCAGGCGCTCGTCGAAGATCGCCTGCTCTTTGTCTTTGCCCACGAGCGTCTTTCGAAACTCGGCGAGCTTCTCGCGAAGCAGCGCTTGCATCTCTTCGTCGGCGACGAGCGCTTCGGGCCCCGCGCCGAGCGCCGGCATCATGTCGACCTTGGCGATCGATCGCCCTTCCGCGTCGCCCACCGGCGCGTCGAGCGACTTCTCGCTCGACTGCAGGCGCACGTCCATCTCCGCGACGTCGCTCTCCGGCACGTTGAGCTGCTTGGCGACCTCGGCGTTCGTGGGATCGATCCCCATCGCCACGAGCTCGGCGCGCTTCTTCCGCAGATTGAAGAACAGCTTTCGCTGGGCCTGTGTCGTCCCCAGCTTCACCAGCCGCCAGTTGTTCAGGACGAACCGCAAGATGTACGCGCGAATCCACCATGCCGCGTACGACGACAGCTTCACGCCGCGGTACGGGTCGTAGCGCTTCACGGCCTGCATCAAGCCGATGTTCCCCTCCTGCACGAGGTCCATGATGTTCTTGTAGGCGCGCCGGTACTCGTACGCGATCTTCACGACGAGCCGCAGGTTGCTCGTCACGAGCTGCGCGGCGGCCGCCGGATCCTGCGTCTGCACGAAGCGAACGGCGAGCTCGTGGGTCTGTTCGGGCGTGAGGAGCGGATGGCGCTGCACCTCGCGCAGGTACGCCGCCATCGGATCGAAGCGCGCCAGCGAGCCTGACGAAGACTCGACGTGCACCTCGCGCGGAGGCTCGATCTCCTCGACCCCCGCGTCGTCTTCGGCGGCCGGCTCGCCGTCGTCGTGCGTATCCTCTTCGCTCTCGGCGGCCGGATCGGCGTCTTCGCGCTCGCCGCTTTCGCCGCGCTCGTCCTCGTCTTCCGACTCCTCGCTCTCGCCGTCGGCTTCGGTCTCGTCGACTTCGCGAGGCTCCGCAGTCGAAGTCGTCGCACGCGCCGCGCGCTTCTTCGCGGCTGTCGCGGGCTTCGCCTTCGCAGCCACGGCGCTCTTCGGCGTTTTAGGCACTCGTCGAACCTCCCGGGGAGCGGCGTCGTAGCACGAGACCGTTCATCCAGCGATTCGATGCCGCATCATCGCATCGCGTCCCACCACCAGGTGGTCATCGTCGCCATCAAGGCCAACCCGAGCAGCGTAGCCGTGAGCCACTCACGCGCTTCGCCGTTTCGGGCGTTGTTTGCGTAACCACGCGCATGACGTGCATAACGTGAATAGGGAGAATTCATGCTTCTTCCTCCTCTCGAGGTCAGAAGCTAAGCGCGAGACGCGCCGCGTCAACTGGCTATGACGCGGTTTGGTGAGCGCGTGTAGGTGGCGCCTCGTCGAGCTCGCTTACTCGACGATTCCTGAATCAGTACCGTCGCTTGCGGTGGTCTCCGGGGTAGCGGGGGTCCCTTTGCGCGCCTTGTAGCAAGGCTGGCAAAAGACCTGGCGCCCTTCCAGCGGCTTGAAGGGGACCTGCGACTGGGTGCCGCACTCGGCGCACGTGATGTCGAACTTGGCGCGCTCGGGGCGAACGCGGGGGACTCGCGCGGCGCGCGGCGCCTCGGCGCCGTCGGGTGAAGCGGCGCGCGCAGCCGGGTCTTCGTGGTGCCGAGGCTGGCGAGGCGGACGGTTGCCACCGTCGGTCGGCCGCGTCCCCCAGGCCGATTCGCGCGGCGCGGCGCCGGCGTCGCGCGCCGGACCGTCGAAGCCGTTCGTGCGCGGTCCACGATCGTCGCGCGAGGGGCCACCGAATCCATTCGGACGCGGCCCACGATCCCCGCGAGGAGGTGCGCCACCGAATCCGCCCCGATCACCGCGCGGAGCTCCCCCGAACCCGCCCGCTTGCCGCGGAGGCGCGCCGTTGCCGAAGCCGCCGCCCGACGGCCGAGGTGCGCCGTTGCCGAAGCCTCCTCCGCCGTGCGCTTGCCCTTGGCCCGGGCGCGGAGCGCTGCTGCCGAATCCGCCACGCGGAGGGGCGCCGTTGCCGAATCCGCCCGACCGAAATGCAGGACGCCCGTTCGGATCGCCGCCGGGAGCGCGCGCGGGACCTCGGTCGCCACCGCGATCGCCGAACCGCGGGCCGCCGCGATCGCCGCCGCGCTGAGGACGCGCATCTCGGCCACCACCGGCGCCACCCTCGGCCTGCGCCTTGCGCGCTTGCCGGCACGGCTTGCAACGCTTCGGAGGCGCCGCGAGCCCGCGCTCGGCATAAAAAGCCTGCTCGGCCTCACGAAACAGGAACGCACTGCCGCACTCGGCGCACGTGATCTCTTGGTCGCTCATCGGGGGTCTTTCTTCGGGCGTCGAGGGCTATGTGCCCTTCGTGCAGCAAACGAGTGCGGGATATCGCAGCGAGATCTGGAAGGCGAGCAAGGCCACAATGGGTCGCCCGAGTGTCGAGAGCGAAATCTCATCCACGTTCTGACATGGTGGGCTTGGGCGTCAAGCGTGCCGCAGCGCCGCAAGCACTCGGGCGCCTTGATTGACACTCCGCTGACGGAATGACACGCTCCGCCGTCCCGGTTCGGTTCGTGGGCCGGCGGGCGCCTACGCCGCAATGACCTCGCAGTCCGACGCCGATACGCTCCGACTCACCAGCGCCGATTTCGACGCCTATCTCCCCGAGCGGGCGACGTCGAACGCCTACACCGAGCCTCGCTTCGCGCTCAAAGAGCGCATGCTGGCGTGGGCCAAGGGGGTCGTCACCCGCCTCGCCGAGATCGGAGTCCCCGTCGAGGTCACCGCCTCGGATGAGCACCCCAGCCTCCGCAACGGCTGGCGGGTCGCTAGCCAGCGGGTCTTCTTCTGGCGCGATGCGGCAGCGCGCGGGGAGATCGAGCGGCTCGTCGACAAGAAGCGATCGCTCGAGGCCACGCTCGCCGATACCGCGCCGCATCAGAGGCACCCGTTCCTCGAGCTGCGGATCGACGCCGCGAAGGTCGAAGTGAGCGTCGAGCTTCACGCCGAGGCGTGGGTCGATACGCGGAACCTTCGCGCGCTCCTCGGCGATCCGGCGCGGACTCTGGAGCTCACGAGCGCGCTCGAAGCGCTGCCGATTCAGTTCACGATCGGCCTCGCGACCGAGTCCGAGCGCACGCCGGCCGCGGAGGCGACGAGCGATCGCGTGAGGGAGCTCGCGTCGCGCGCGGAGCAAGAGAACACCGCGCTGTGGATCGGGTGGACCATTCCGCGCGACCTCGCCGTGACCCACTCGGAGCTGCTCGACGAGCAGCTGGAAGACGCCATCGTCGCGCTGGGGCCGATCCAAAAGCTGATCGCGTGGGCGACCGACAACGACTGGATCGATCTCGGCAACGAGCCCGCGGGCAAGGACGCGCGCGAGCGGCCGAGCGAAGGGCCGCGCGATCGCACCGCCACGCTGGCGCGCCGCGAACGGGTCGAGCAGGACGAGCGCGAGAGGGCTCTCGAGCTCGCGCGCGAAGCGAGCGACGAGCTTGCGAAGCCCGAGTCGATCGACGTGACGCCGGCGCCGCGGCGCGTGGACGCGATCCGCGCGGTGCCGCGGATCATGATGGTGCGGCGGCCGCTCGTCACCGAGGTCGATCCCAGCGCGCCGATCGAGAAGGGGACCCGCGTGCAAGTGCTGGCCGGGCCGTTTCGCGGGAAGGTCGGCGTGGTGCAGGAGCTCGATGGGAGGGGCGCGGCGCGCGTGATCCTCGGCCTCCTGGCGACGCGCGTCGAAGTGAAGGAGCTGATCGCCGCGGCCGAAGGGAAAGATCGCCCCGCGCTCGCTTCGTCGCACAGAAAGCCGATGGGAGTTCGATCCTGAGGTCTCGCGCCGCGAGGCGAAGCGCTTTGTCGCGACGGCAGACCGCGCGCGAGCATCAGTGGTAGAGGACCGCGCGTGCGAAAGGTGAACCCCGCAGATCTGCCGATGACGCTCGGCGCGCAGTTTCGCCGGCAGCTCCCCGCGTACCTGCTCGGCACCGCCGTGCTCGCGGGCTTCCAGTTCACGATGAACCGGATCGACTGGCTGTCGAAGACGGCGATCGATCGGATCTTCAGCACCGATCCGAAGACGGCGATCGTTCCGGCGTCGATCATCCTCGGTCTCTCGTTGGTGGCGTTCCTCACGCGCATCGCCAGCCGCTGGTTCATCTTCAACGCCGGTCGCGACGTGGAGTACGAGCTCCGCGCGGTGCTGCTCGATCGGCTGCACCGCCTCGGCGCCGCGTTCTACCGGACGATGTCGTCGGGCGAGATCATGAGCCGCTCGTCGGGCGACCTCACGCAGGTGCGACTGCTGTTCGGGTTCGGCATCCTCAACATCGTCAACGTCGTGTTCGCGTTCGCCAGCGCGCTTCAGGTCATGACGAGCATCTCGGGGAAGCTCACGCTGGCGGCGTTCGTGATGTTGCCGCTGCTCGTCGCGGTCACCCGCAAGTTCTCGAAGTCGCTCTTCCAGCGGACGCGCGCCAACCAGGACGCGCTCGGTCGGCTCAGCGAGATGGTGCAGGGGAACCTCGCCGGCGTGCGCGTCGTCCGGAGCTTCGCGCTGGAGACGCGCGAGCTGCATCGCTTCCAGGCCGCGAACAAGGAGTACCTCGACGCCAGCCTCGGGCTCGCGCGCCTTCGCGGATCGATGCAGCCGCTGCTCGGGTCGATCTCGGCGGTCGGGACGCTCGTCCTGTTCTGGTACGGCGGCCAGATGCTCCTCGACGGGCCTTCGCATGGCGGCCTTTCGAAAGGCGCGTTCTTCGCGTTCTGGTCGGCGCTGGGGCGAATGATGTGGCCGATGATCGCGCTCGGCTTCTCGCTGGCGATCATCCAGCGCGGGCGCGCGGGGTATTCGCGCTTGAAGGAGATCTTCGACGCGAAGCCCGAGGTGGTCGACGGCCCGTGCCCCGCGCCGGCGTCGATCGACGGGACGCTGCGCGTGACCGGGCTCGCCTTGTCGTACGGCGATCGCAAGGTGCTCGACGACGTCGCGTTCGAGGTGAAGGAAGGGGAGTCGCTGGCGATCGTGGGGCGCACCGGGTCGGGGAAGTCGACGCTGGCCATGCTCCTCGCGCGCCTCCTGCCGACGCCGCCGGGCACCGTGTTCCTCGGCGGGTACGACGTCTTCGAGCTCCCGCTCTCGTCGGTGCGACGGACGATCGGCTACGCGCAGCAAGACGCGTTTCTGTTCTCGACGACCGTGGGGCGCAACATCGGCTTCGCGTTCGACGATCCCGATTCGCCCGAGTCGCTCCGCCGCGTGCGCGAGGCCGCGGCCGAGGCGCAGGTGCTGGAGGAAGCGCTGTCGCTTCCGGAGCAGCTCGACACGGTCGTCGGTGAGCGCGGCGTGCAGCTGTCGGGCGGGCAGAAGCAGCGGATGGCGCTGGCCCGCGCGCTGGTGTGGGAGCCGAAGATCCTGGTGCTCGACGACCCGCTGAGCGCGGTCGACGCCAAGACCGAGCGGGCGATCCTCGACGCGATCGAACGCCAGGCGGCCAAGCGCACGGTGGTGCTGGTCACGCATCGCGTGGCGGCGGCGGCGCGGTGCGATCGGATCATCGTGCTCGACGAGGGGAAGATCATCGAGCGCGGGACGCACGAAGAGCTGGCGCGCGCGGGCGGGCTCTACGCGGCGTTCGCCGACGAGCAGAAGGCGGCGACGGAGCTCGACGCGCTCGACGATCTCGAAGCCAGCATGGCCGCGCTCACGCCGAACCCGGGAGGCGCGGCATGAGCAACGTCCGCTCACCCCGCGCGGCGACTGGGCACAACCAGGCGCGCGCGAACGAGAAGCTCCGCGCGTTCCACGAAGAAGACGCGCTCGGCAAGGCGTACGACTCGCGCCTGATGCGGCGCTTGTGGCCGTTCGTGAAGCCGCACGCGCGATGGCTCTTCCTGTCGCTGGCGACGCTGGCGTTCGTGGCGATCGTGAACGTCGTGCGGCCGCTGGTGATGGCGGACGTCGTTCGTCAGGCCGACCACGGCGACGGCCCGAAGATGTTCCGCGACGTCATCGTCTTCACGCTGCTCATCATGATCGTGCAGACGCTGAACTTCGGGCAGATGTACGCGATGCAGGTCGCCGGCGCGCGCGCCATGGCCGATCTGCGCGCGCACGTCTTTCTCTTCTTGCAGCGCCTCCAGCTCCGCTACTTCGATCGAACGCCGGTCGGGCGGCTGGTGACCCGCGCGACGAACGACGTCGACGCGCTCGGCGAGCTCTTCGCGTCGGGCGTGCTGAACGCGATGGGCGACATGATCGCGCTCAGCGGGATCGTCGTCATGATGCTGGTGCTCGACTGGCGCCTCTCGCTCATCGCCTTCGCGGCGCTGCCGATCGTCGGGCTGGTGGTGAACTTCGTCAGGAAGCGTTCGCGCGAGGCGTACCGCGACATCCGCGGGAAGACGGCGCGCCTCAACGCCTTCCTGAACGAGCAGGTCTCGGGCATCGCCGTCGTGCAGGCGTTCGCGCGCGAGGAGGCGACCGCGCGCGAGTTCGACGAGATCAACGAGGCGTACCGCGACGCCAACAAGCGATCGATCTACTACGAGGCGGTCCTCGACGCGGCGGTCGAGATGGTGAGCACCGTCTGCATCGCGTCGATCCTCTTCTACTCGGGGCTCAACCACCTCGGCAGCCATCCGATCTCGTTCGCGCTGGTGGTGACGTTCACGCAGTACGTGAAGCAGTTCTTCGAGCCGGTGAGCCTCCTCGCCAGCCGCTACACGCTCCTTCAGAGCTCGATGGCGGGGGCCGAGCGCATCTTCGGCCTGCTCGACACGGACGAGACCGACTCCGCGCCGACCGCCATCGTCGACTGCTCGCCCGACGGCCCCGCGACCGAAGCGATCGCGCTCGAGCACGTGACGTTCGAGTACAAGCCGGGCGTGCCGGTGCTTCGCGACGTGACCTTGAGCGTGGCGCGCGGCGAGAAGGTGGCGCTCGTGGGGGCGACGGGGGCAGGGAAGACGACGGTCTCGAGCCTCGTGCTCCGTCTGTACGACGTGAACGACGGCAACGTGCGCGTACTGGGGAAAGACGTGCGCGGCTACGATCGGCACACGCTGCGCGAGCAGTTCTCGGTCGTGCCGCAAGACGTCTTCTTGTTCGCGGGGACGGTGCTCTCGAACGTGGCCATGAGCGACCCCACGCCCGATCGCGCGAAGGCCGAGCGGGCGCTGGCGCGGGTCGGCGCCATGGAGCTGTTCGCGCGTCGCGGCGGCCTCGATGCGCGGGTGCAGGAGCGCGGGGCGAACTTCAGCGGCGGCGAGCGCCAGCTCCTCGCGTTCGCGCGGGCGATGTACCGCGACGCGCCGCTCCTGGTGCTCGACGAGGCCACGGCCAGCATCGACTCCGACACCGAGGCGCGGTTGCAGGTCGCGCTCGACGCTGTGATGTCGGGGCGGACGGCGATCGTGATCGCGCACAGGCTCTCGACGATTCGCGCGGTCGATCGCGTGATCGTGTTTCACAAAGGGCGCGTCGTGGAAGCCGGCCGGCACGAAGAGCTCATGGCGCTCGGCGGCGTGTACGCGAAGCTCTATCGGTTGCAGTTCGCGCACGAGCACACGCTGGCGGTCGAGGCGGCGGTCACGTCCGCGAAAGAGGCGTAGGCGCTCTTTTTTCGAGATTTTGCCATCGAGAGTCGCATGCCAAGCGACTCGGAGTNNGCCAAGCGACTCGGAGTCGGGTGGGCCCTGAGTCGAAGTCGCATGCCACGCGACTCGGAGTCGGGTGGGCCCTGAGTCGAAGTCACCCCCGCGGTGACACGGCATCGCACCTTGTGCGATCGAAACGAGCGGAATGCTTTTCCCGTGTTGGCGCGTTTTGCTAGCGACAGGAGAAGCCCGATGCCTCGACTTTCGACCCCGTTGGCCGTACAGCCAAGCGCCGTGAACGAGCCCCCTTCGCAGCCCAGGATCGCGACGGAGTCGGCGTCCGTTCCCGCGGATCGGCCGTCGGAAGGGACGCGTGTGCAGAAGCCGCGACGGGCTGCGCCGGCCGACGCCGTGCGACCGACGCGCGCCGAGATCAACCTGGAGGCGCTCCGCCACAACGCGCGCGTGGTGCAGCGTCACGCGGGCGATGCGCGCGTGTGGGCCGTGCTGAAGGCCGATGGGTACGGTCACGGTGCGCCGGCCGTCGCCCGGACGCTGGAGCGCTCGGGAGTGGACGGGTTTTGCGTCGCGCTGCTCGAAGAGGCGATCGAGCTGCGTGACGCGGGGATTCGCGCGCCCATCTTGGTCATGGGCGGGTACTACGGCGGGGCGCACGACGAAGTGCTCGCGCGCGGGCTCGTGCCGGTCGTCTACGACCTGGGGCAGGTGCAGGGGTTCGCGCGGCTCGTGCGAATGGGCGCGGTCGATGGACCGATCGACGTGCACCTGAAGATCGACACGGGGATGGCGCGCCTCGGCGTGACGATGCGCGAGCTTCCGAAGTTCGCGGCCGCGCTCGCCGACTACCCCGAGGTTCGCGTGAGCGGCCTCATGACCCATCTCGCGTGCGCCGACGCTCCCACCGTCGAAGAGACGCGCGCGCAGATCACCCGCTTCGACGAGGCGACCGCGCAGCTCACGCGCCACGGCGTGCGCGCGTCGGTGCGGCATGCGGCGAACAGCGCGGCGCTCCTTCGCGGCGAAGCGCTGTTCGACGCCGTTCGCCCCGGGCTCGCGCTCTTCGGCGTCGCGCCGCAAGCTGCCGGAGTCGCGCTCTCGTCCGAGCTTCGCGCCGTGATGAAGGTGCGCACCGAGGTCATCTCGCTTCGCGAGATCGAGACCGGCGACTCCGTCGGCTACGGCGCGCTCTTCCGCGCGACGCGCCCCACGCGCATCGCGACCGTCCCGCTCGGCTACGCCGACGGCCTCTCGCGCCACGTCTCGAACCGCGGCCACCTGCTCATCCGCGGCAAGCGCGCGCCGATCGTCGGGGCGGTGTCCATGGACATGGCGATGGTCGACGTCACCGACGTTCCCGGCGTGACGATGCGCGACGAAGTGGTCGCCCTCGGCGCGCAAGAAGGCCCGCTCGGCAAGGACGCGATCACGGCCGACGAGGTCGCCGCGCACGGCGGGACGATCGCGTGGGAAGTGCTCACGTCGATCTCGCGGCGCGTGCCGCGGTTTTATCGGGAGCCGTAGTAAGCTCGGCGGCGTTGTCCCCGCAGACGTCCGCCCCCATCGATCGCACGCCGCTCGCCGTCCTCTCGGCGCTCGCGGACAAGGCGTTCGGCCCGCCGCTCGATTTCCTCGACGAGCTCGGCGCCACGGTGCTCCTCGCGGCGCGGGCGGCGACGTGGATGGTCCGCCCTCCGTACCGATGGGCGCAGCTCCTCATCGCGCTCGACTTCATCGGCGCAGGGTCGACGTTCATCGTCGGGCTGGTGGGGCTGTTCACCGGGATGGCGTTCACCGTCAGCACCATCGTCGGCTTCCGTCAGTTCTCGGCGGAAGGGATGGTCGGCGGCGTCGTCGCGCTGGCGCTCTCGCGCGAGCTGGCGCCGGTCCTCGCCGCAGTGGTCGTGACGGCGCGCGCCGGAAGCACGATGGCCAGCGAGCTCGGGAACATGCGCGTCACCGAGCAGATCGACGCCATCACCACCATGGGCGTGAGCCCGGTGCAGTACCTCGTCGTCCCGCGCGTCGTGGCCACGACGTTGATGCTCCCGCTCCTCGCCGTGTGCTTCGGCATGGCGGGCATGACCGGCGCGTACCTCGTGGCCGTCGTGTGGCAGAACATCGACCCCGGCGCGTTCTTCGACCGCATCAAGGATCTCGTTCAGCCCAGCGACCTCCGGATGCTCGGGATCAAGGCGTTCGTCTTCGGGCTCATCATCAGCGTCATCTGCTGCAAGAAGGGGTTCAACGCTTCCGGCGGCGCGCGCGGCGTCGGCGAGGCGACGGCCAAGGCGGTCGTGGCCAGCATCGTCGTCATCTTCGCGGCCGACTACGTGCTCACCACGCTGCTCACGGAGATCTGATCGCATGAGCGACGCCCCGCGCGATCTGGTGACCCTCGTTCAGCGCGCCACGACGCGACACGCGTCGCGGCCGATGCTCGCGATCGATCGGCCAAGCGGCGAGAGCGCTGGCGGCGGCGAACGCGAATGGGTGAACGTCACGTTCGCCGATCTCGCGCGCCAGGAAGTTCGCTTGCGGGCGGCGCTCGCGCGGCTCGGCGTGCGGGCGGGCGATCGCGTGGCGGTCATCTCCAAGAACCGCGAAGAGTGGCCGGTGGTGCTCGCGGCGACGCACGCGCTCGGCGCGGCGATCGTGCCGATGTACGAGATGCAGCACGAGGACGACTGGCGCCACATCCTGCGCGACGCGAAGGCGCGCGTCTGCTTCGCCTCGACGGACGCCATCTACGCCCGCATCCGCGCGATGCTCGGCGATCTGCCGGATCTCGCGCACGTGATCGGCTTCGATCGCGCCGCGGAGACGCACGCCGACGACACGTCGTTCCGCCATCTGATCGACTCCGCGCACGCGGGCGAAGCGCCGCTCGTCATCCCCGAGCCGGGCGACGTCGCCGCGTTCATCTACACCTCGGGGACGACCGGCAAGCCCAAGGGGGTGAAGCTCTCGCACCACGCCATCGCCTTCGAGATGAACGCGCTCGGCGACGAGTGGGACATGGGGCCCGGCGATCGCACCGTGTCGATCCTTCCGTGGGCGCACGTCGGGGGGTTCTGCGAGTTGATCCTGGGGATCGATCGCGGCTCGTGCACCGCCGTACCCAGCAGCTTCGACAAGCTGGCCGACGCGATGCGCGTCACGCGCCCCACGATCATCGTCGCCGTCCCGCGCGTGTGGAACGCGCTCTACGACGCGATCCAGAAAGGCATGGCCGCGCGACCGCCGGCGCTCCGCTGGGTATGGGAAGCCGCGATCGTCGCCGAGAAGAAGCGCCGCGCCGGCGTCCGCCCGAGGAAGCGCGAGCGCGCGGCGAGGCGACTCGCACAGCGGGTTCTGTTCCCGGCGGTGCGTGCGAAGCTGGGCGGCGAGCTGCGCTACGCGGTCTCGGGCGCGGCGGCGCTCTCGAAAGAGATCGCCGAGCTCTTCGAGTGCATCGGTATTCCGATGTTCGAGGTGTACGGGCAGACCGAGACGGCCGCGGTCTCCACCGCGAATCGCCCGGGGCAGTCGAAGCTCGGCACCGTCGGTCGACCGCTCCGTGGCGTGCGGATCGAGATCGACGCGAGCGTCGGCGACGCGACCGACGGCTCGGGCGAGATCGTCATCCACACTCCGGGCGCGATGATCGGCTACCACGGCCTCGCCGCCGAGACCGCGTCGGTCGTGCGCGACGACGGCGGGATTCGCACGGGCGACCTCGGTCGACTCGACGCCGACGGCTACCTCGTCATCACCGGCCGGATTCGCGAGGTCTACAAGCTCGAGAACGGAAAGTTCGTCACGCCCGTGCCGATCGAAGAGAGCCTCACGCTGAGCCCGTTCATCTCGCAGGCGCTGGTGTGGGGCTGGAACAAGCCGCACAACGTGGCGCTCCTCGTCGTCGACGCGGCCGCCGTGAAGAAGTGGTGCGACGCGAACGGCGTCCGCGAGAGCGCGGATCTGGCCGATGCGCGCGTGCGCGATCTCTTCGCGCGCGAGATCGAAGAGCGGACGCGCGGCTGCAAGGGGTACGAGCGAATCGTGGCCTTCGCGCTCATCGCCGAGGCGTTCACCCCCGACAACGGGATGCTGACGCCGACCTTGAAGTTGAAGCGAAGCGTCGTGCTCGCGCGGCACAAGGAGCGGATCGACGCGCTGTACGCGTAGCGCTCACTGCGCCGGCACGACCACCGAGTTCAGCTTCGCGAAGTTCGCCCCCGCCGGGTACCCGTAGCTCACCCAGCGCGTGAACAGCGGGTTCACCTCGTCGGTCCCGCCGTTGTCCGGCACCCACGTCACGTCGTTCCCCCAGCCCCACACCGTCACGCCGAACGCCGCGGTCCCTGTCGCTCCCGCGTCCGCGTCGAAGCTGGCGGTGATGGAGTGCACGCCGTTGTCGCAGCCGTTCTGTCCGATCCAGTCGCCGGTCGACAGATCGATGCGCGTGAACTCGAAGCGATCGTTCGCGTCGACCGGAGCCCACCCCGTGAGCGTCCCCGCGCAATCGAGCGTCACCGTCGGCATCTTGCCGCTCGTGGCGTCGCGCACGCGCACGACGACGAGGTTCGTCTCCGGGTACGTGGGATCTGTGAAGAACGTGTACCGCGGCAGGTACTGCTCGGGCGGCACGACGCTCACGAACTCCGGATCGCCGTCGCCGTCGAACGGCAAGCCGCCGGTCATGTACGACGCCAGGTAAAACGGGTGCGCCGCGTCCTGGCTCCGCACCAAGAACGGCCCCGCCGAGTCGATCTCCACCAGCTCCTTCGCGCCGATCGACGTCGGTGCGCCGGGCGGCGGCGCGGGATCCCAGGTCAGCGTCGTTCCATCGACCGTGCCCACGATGCGCCACGGGACGACCTCTTCGCTCGCCGGGTCGCGGCTCCGGTACCGAACGGCGACGTACTCGTGCCCCAGCGCTCGCACCGGCGCGAGCATCTGCTCGGCGCCGTCGGCGCGCTGGTCCTGACTCACCGGC
This sequence comes from Myxococcales bacterium, assembly GCA_003151595.1. Next base: position 25,662 of record PLXW01000170.1, on the reverse strand, counting down.
ACGTCCATCAACGTCGACCCGCCGATGACGCCCACCGGTTGATCCGACACGATGGGGCTCCCGGTCAGCTCGTCGTTCTGCGAGAGCTGCAGGTACTGCCCCTTCTGGAGCGTGTACGTGATCGGCACGCCGGCTCCGGTCGACGGGAACGTTCCTGCGTCATCGGTGGCGATGGCCGCCGTCGGAGCGATCGTCACATGCGTGCGATCCGTGCTGGCCACGATCGCCATCGTCGGCTGCGCGCGATCGCTCTGGATGAGCGACGCCGCCTGGTAAGCGTTCGCCGCGACGTAGTTCGTGTCCCACACGTTCGTCGGCAAGAGCAGCGTCGCGCCGGTCACGCGCGCGCGCCCGCCGCCGTACGGCAGCATCTGGTACGCGACGACCGGCACGTTCGTCGAGATATGAAACGCGGTCCCCACGCCCGAGCCGTGAATCGCCGAGTCGCCGACGATCGCCGGCGTGACGCCGTCGGGGCAGCTCGCCAGCACGCGCGGATCGTTCGGCGTGGGATCCTGGAGCGCCGCCGGATCGCGCGACAGAAACAGGATCGCCACTTCGCCCGCCGGCAACCCGAGGTTCGCGTCGTACGGCGCGTACGCCACGTTGAGCCCTTGCCCGTACGGAATGCGCGCGAAGCTCGCCACCGGCAGATCCTGCCCGCCGTAGTTCACGGCGATCTTCGCCGGCTGCCCCGTCTTCCACTGGTTGATGATGAACACCGCGTAGCAAGCGCCCGCCACTTCGTCGGCGGTGTCGACCTCGACGGCGTAGAAGTCGCAGCCGTTCGACGTGTTCTGTCCGAGCGTATCGACGCACGGGTTCACGCACGCCGCGGCGCACTTGCCGTTCGTGCACTGCGACTCGCAGTTCTCGAGCGAGCTGCACTGAAAGACGGGCGTGCCGCACTTGTAGAGGTACCCGAGGTTCGTCGGGTCGCACGTGAGCGGCTGGTCGCAGTCGATCGAGACGTCGAGCGCGCCCCCTTCGAAGATCGGCGGCGGGCCGTCGGGCGGGAGCGTGCCATCGAGCGTCGTCACGTTGATCGACGCGTCGGCCAGCGACCCGAGGTCGCCGGCGAGCAGCCCCGTTCGCGAGCCGCAGGCGACGGCGAGCGCGCCGATCGAGATCGAGAGAGCCGCGAATCGAACGAGGGTGCGCACGGCCCCGAAGGTTAGACCATCAGCTGAGCGCGAGCATGCGATCGATCGGCGTTCGCGCCCCGGCGATGAGCTCGGGCGCCATCTCCAGGCGCGGCTCCAGATCGCGGAGCGCGAGGTAGACCTTCTCCAGCGTGTTCTTCTTCATGTGCGGGCACTCGTTGCACGCGCAGTTCGCCTCCGGCGGCGCGGGAATGAACACCTTCCCGGGCGCCGTCTTCGCGGCTTCCTTCTCCATCGCGTGCAAGATGCCAGGCTCGGTCACGACGATGAACTCGCGCGCCGGGCTGGCCATGGCGTGCTTCAGGATCGCCGTCGTCGAGCCGACGAAATCGGCCAGCGCCAGGATCGGCTCCTCGCACTCCGGATGCGCCAGCACCTTCGCCTCGGGGTGACGCTCCTTCAGCGCGACCAGCTTCCGATGGCTGAACGTGTCGTGGACGATGCAGCTCCCCTGCCACAGCGTCATCTTGCGACCGATCGTCTTCTCCAACCATCGCCCCAGGTTCTTGTCGGGCGCGAAGAGCACCTCGCGATCGGCGGGGATCGATCGCACGATCTTCTCGGCGTTCGACGACGTGACGATGTAATCGCTGAGGGCTTTCACCTCGGCGCTGCAGTTGATGTAGCTGACGACGACCGCGCCCGGGTGGAGCGTCTTCCACGCCGCGAATTTGTCGGCCGGGCATCCATCGGCAAGCGAGCACCCGGCGGTCATGTCGGGCACGACGACGATGCGATCCGGGTTCAGGATCTTCGCGGTCTCGGCCATGAAGTGAACGCCGGCGAAGCAGATGACGTCGGCCTTCGTCTTGGCGGCGGCTTGCGCGAGCTGCAGCGAGTCACCGATGAAGTCGGCGACGTCCTGGATCTCGGACTCCTGGTAGTAATGCGCCAGCAAGAGCGCGTTCCGCTCCTTCTTGAGGCGCGTGATCTCCACCTCGAGATCGAGCGACGGATCGATCGGCGCGTGCCCGTTCTTCCCCAGAACCGGAAGCTTCATGCGCAGAACTTAGGGACGGGCCGCGGCCAAATCCAGTCACGTCTTCTTCAAGAGCTTGGTCGAGATGTGCTGGCCGAGCGCTTCGTCCATCAGCTTCTCCACGAACTCGTCGACCTTCACCCGCTCGTCGTCGTTCGTGAACTTGAACTTGATCCCCATGCCGGCGGGGTTGTCGCTCGTGGCCTTCTCCTCGGTCACGATCCAGACGACCTCGCCCTTCAGCGCCAGCTGCGTGTTGTGCGACGGCACGCTCAGCACGAAGACGAACTCGGTCCCCACGTCGAGGGGCTTGCTCGTCCGGATGAACGTGCCCCCTTTGGAGATGTTCTTCGTGTAGTCGGCGAAGAAGGTGTTGAGGCGCTTGTAGTCGACGCGCAGCTGGATCGCCGCGCGGTCCTCGTACCGCTTGTCGTCCTCGCGATTGAACGGGTTGGTCTCCGGCGAGTCGGCCGAAACCGGCCCCGCATCGGCCCGGCGTTCCCCCTCGGGGTCGCCGTCCTTCTTCGTACCGGACATGACGCGAGACTAGCACTAGAGTCAAAAGCGATGCTCGACGCGCACAAGTTGAAGGAGATTCGCGAGCGCCTCGCCGACGTGCCGCAGCGAATCGCGACCGTGGCCAAAGTCGCTCAGACCAGCGGCATGATGTGGGAGCTCTCGGTCCCAGGCATGCGCGCGCTGGTCAAGACGCTGCGCGCAGGGGCGCAGAACCCATCGCAGGTCTACCGGCTGCACGCCCTGAACGCGCCCGACAAGATCGCGCTCCAGTGGCGCGACGAGTCGATCACGTTCGGCGAGTTCAACCGCCGGATCGACTCGGTGGCGTCGTCGTTCACGCGCCTCGGCTTCGGTCGCGGCACGAGCGTCGTCGTCATGATGAAGAACCGCCCCGAGTTCCTGGAGACGACCTCCGGCGTGACGCGCATGGGGGGCTCGGCCGTGGCGATCTCGTGGCGGTCGACCGTGGCCGAGCTCATCTATCTGGCGACGCACTGCGGAGCGCGCGCCATCGTGTTCGACGCCGACCTGTGGCCCACGGTCGAGCAGGCGAGGAAAGAGCTCCCGAACATCCAGGCGTTCTTCACGGTCGGCGGTCGCGTGAAAGGGTGCTCGCACTTCGACGAGCTCCTCGAAGGGAGCACGTCGTTCACCGAGGTCGCCGGCGCGGCCGATGATGCCGCGGTCGTCATCTACACCTCGGGCACCACGGGGAAGCCCAAGGGGGCCGTGCGGAAGTTCCCGAAAGACGCGCTCCCCGCGGCGATGCGCTTTCTTGCCGAGACCCCGATGCGCGTCGACGACGTGCACCTCGCGGTCTGCCCGCTCTACCACTCGACGGCGATCGGGTTTCTCACCTTCACGCATTTGCTCGGCGGCACGGCGGTCATCCTCGACGAGTTCAAGCCCGAGGGGTTCCTGGCCGCCGTCGATCGCTACGGCGTGACGACCACCGCCGTCATCCCCACGATGCTCCACCGCGTGCTGGGCCTCGATGAGGACACGCTCGCCAAGTACAACACGCGCACGCTGCGCGCGATCTTCAGCGGCGGCGCGCCGCTCCCCGGTCCGCTCGCCACGCAGACGATGGACCACTTCGGCGACATCCTCTTCAACTTCTACGGCGCGACCGAGACCGCCATCGTCACGCTCGCCAAGCCCGCCGATCTCCGCGCCGCGCCCACGACGATCGGCCCCGCGGTCCCCGGCAACGACATCCGTCTGCTCGACGACGCGGGGCGCGAGGTGCGCGTCGGCCAGGTCGGCGAGCTGTACGTGAAGAACAAGATGCTCGTCTCCGGCTACCACCGCGATCAGAGCGCCACGCGCGACAGCATGAAGGACGGCTACTTCAGCGTCGGCGATCTCGCGCGGAAGGACCGCGACGGCCGCTACTTCATCGAAGGGCGGAAGCGCGACATGGTCATCTCCGGCGGCGTGAACGTGTACCCCGCAGAGGTCGAAGGGGTGCTCGAGCTTCACGTGTCGGTCGCCGAATGCGCCGTCGTCGGCGTGAGTGATCCGGAGTGGGGCGAGCGCGTGCGCGCCTTCGTGGTGAGGCGCATCGGCCACGAGCTCGACGAAGGGGAGCTGAAGGCGTGGACCCGCGAGCGACTCGCCGGCCCGAAAGTGCCGCGCGACTTCGTCTTCCTCGACGCGCTCCCGCGAAACCCGACGGGCAAGGTCCTGAAGCGCGAGCTCCGCGAGCGACGCTAGCGGCGCCGAAGGCGTCCGCCTCTACATGACCCGTACGACGGCGGTTGTCGGTTAGTCCGACAAGCTCCTAGAGTTTACGAGTCGTCGTCTTTACCTTCACGCTCGACGGACGAATGATCTTCTCTTCGTCGAGCGCGATGTCGGCGGCGATGTTCGTCTTGCAGCTGTCGCGCAGCATGTCGTACGTCGGCGACGGAGGTTGCGTCATGCGCTCGCCTTCCGTCTCCAGGTTCTTCGCGAACTTGTCCGGTTCGTAGTCGGGACGCGCCGTGTCTGGCTGGCGCTCTTCGATCGAGACTTCGAGATCGAGATCGCCCGGATCGTCGAGTGCGATCAAGGGATCGACCGGCGGTCTCTTCGGAAGAGTACTCGGCTTCTTCATTGCCATATCGCGCCTCAAGTGTAGCAATCCAACTCGCCCCGTCTCCCCTATTTTCGCCCCCCTTCCGGGGCCCGATCCGGCGCGCGGCGCCCGCTCTAACGCGGCATCGCCGCCTTCATTTTGACGCTCGCCCGGATTACGTGAGTCGCGCTCTCGTGGTCGTCGGCGTACCGCACGTGGATGCCGAGCACTTCCTGGAGGGTATCGTGGAAGCGCTCCACGAGCGCCGGGTCGAAGTGCGAGCCTGCCCGCTTATCAAGCTCTTCGAGCGCCGCTTCGACCGTCCACGGAGCCTTGTAAGGGCGCTTCGAGAGGAGCGCGTCGAACACGTCGCACACCGCCACGATCCGCGCCGCCAGCGGGATTGCTTCCCCCTCCAACCCGCGTGGATATCCGCTTCCATCCCACTTCTCGTGATGGCAGTGCGCGATCGTCTCCGCCATCTGCATCAGCTCCGAGCTGCCGCCCGAGAGGAGCTCGGCGCCGATGGCCGGGTGCTTCTTCATGATGGCCCACTCGTCGAGATCGAGCGGACCGGGCTTCAGCAAGATGCGATCGGGGATCCCGATCTTGCCGATGTCGTGCATGGGGCTGGCGTTCAAGAGGATGTCGCAGTCGTGCGCGCTGAGCCCCACCGCGCGACCGAGCGCGGCGGCCGCGAGCGACATGCGGATGATGTGCATCCCGGTCTCGTTGTCGCGGTACTCCGCGGCGCGACCGAGCCGGCGAATCACCTCGAGGCGCGTCTCTTTGATCTCGCGCGTTCGCGCGCTGACGGTGTCTTCCAGGATCCGGTTCTGATCGCGAACGCGTTTGTGGAGCAGCCGCACTTCGAGCATGTTCCGGATCCGCGTGAGCGCCTCGACCCGATCGAACGGCTTGTTCAAGAAGTCGCGCGCGCCGCGCTCCAGCGCCTTCAAGAGCACGTCGGGGTCGTTCAGCGCCGTCATCATCAGCGCCGGCACGTACGAGTCCGCCCCTTCGAAGATCTTCAGCTGATCGAGGATCTGAAACCCGTCGATGGGGCGCATGTGCAGATCGAGCACGATGAGATCGGGCTCGAACTCCTTGTAGAGATCGAGCGCCTCTTCGGGGTTCGTCGTCGTGGCCACCGAGAGATATCCGGCGCCCTTGAGTACCTTGCGCAGGAGAAGGACGTGGCTCTCCGCGTCGTCGACGATGAGGATGCGTCCTTTGGTGATCTCCTCGGCGCTCAGCATGAACTCCTACGCTCCTAGCCGATCGAGTTGGGTGGCGAAGACTTCGATTCGGCGACCGCGGCGCCAGTCAGGAACAGATCGATCGTGCGGAGGAACTCCTTCACGTCGATGGGCTTGGTCAGATACTGGAGAAAGCCCGCTTCGAGCCCGCGCTTCACGTCGCTCGGCATCGCGTTGGCGCTGAGCGCGATGATCGGGATGTGCCGCGTGTCCACGTACTGCCGCAGGAGCGCGAGCGCTTCGAAGCCATCCATCCCCGGCAGGTTGATGTCGAGCACGATGAGATCGGGATCGCGCGTGCGCGCCAGCTCGATTCCCTTCTCCGCCGTGTCGGCGGCGAGGATCTTCACGTGCGGCCTTCGCTCCAGGATCCGCGCGACGAGCGCGCGGTTGGCTGGGTTGTCCTCCACGTGGAGCAGAGTCACCTCGGTCTCGTCGGTGCGGGCGATGATGAGCGAGGGATCGGTCTCTTCGCCTTCGACCGCCGGCTTCTCGCCCAGCGCGAGCTCGAAGAAGAAGCGGCTCCCTTCGCCCGGCTTGCTGTTGACGCCGATCGATCCCCCCATCAGCTCGATGAGTCGCTTCGTGATCGCGAGCCCCATCCCGGCCCCTTCGACGTCGGCCTTCACGCGCAACCGCGTGAACGGCGTGAAGAGCAGCCCCTGATCCTCCAGGCTGAGGCCGGGGCCGGTGTCCGCGATCGAGACCGTCAGTCGTCCGTCACTCGGGCGGTCGCAGGTGAGCGTCACCGTGCCGCCCGGCTTGTTGTACTTCACGCCGTTCGCCAGCAGATTCAGGAGCACCTGCTTCAAGCGCGTGCGATCGGCCACGACGTAGAGCTGTCGGAACGCCTTCGTCTCGTCGACGATCTTCACCTGGTGCTTCTCGGCCACAGGCGCGATGAGCGTGAGCGCCTCGCGAAGGATCTGCTCCACGCCGACGCTCTCGATCGACAGCTGCAGCTTGCCGCTCTCGATCCGCGCGAGATCGAGCACCTCGTTGATGAGCGCGAGGAGGTGCCACCCTGCTTTGAGGATCTGGCGCACGCTCTCCTTCTGCGAGTGCGTGAGGGGCTCGTCGGGATCGGTGTTGAGCACCTGCGAGAAGCCGAGGATCGAGTTGAGCGGCGTGCGCAGCTCGTGGCTCATTCGCGCGAGGAACTCGCTCTTCGCCTGGTTCGAGCTCTCGAGCTCACGCTTGGCGTCGAGGAGCGCTCCCTCGGTGCGCTGACGCTCGGCCTCGTGCGCGCGCAGGGCATCGAGCGCCCCTTCGAGCTCGCGTACGCGTGCCCGGAGTCTCTGCGCCTCGCCCCCGAGATCGTCCGTCGTCGCTTCGGCCTCGGCCATTCCGCCTCCCCGAACCTACCAACCCAACGCTCCATGGTACGCGCTTGGAAGCGCTTCGGTAAATTCGACTCGCGGGCGCGTGGGGGGAGGTAGGTAACGCCTCGTGTCGGCGAGTGGTGCTCAGCGCGCGGAAGCGGGGGATCCGGTCGCAGGAAGCTGCGCGAGCTCGAACGCGATGCGGTCTTCGAGCTTCTCGAAGGGGAGGAGGGCGTGCCCGTTGATCCACAATGCGGGGATCGAATCGATGGCGGCTTTCGCCGAGAGCGCCATGTCGCGCTTCATGCGATCGCTCGTGGCCGGCGAGGCGATGTCGGCGTGGAAGCGGGCCATGTCGAGGCCGAGCGTCTGCGCGTAGCCGTCGAGATCGGCGTCAGCGGCCTTCGGTTGGTTCCCGAAGATGAGCGCGTGCATCTCCCAGAACTTCCCCTGCGCGCCGGCCGCGATCGCCGCACGCGTGGCGTGCATCGCCGTCTGGTTGTCGGGTGACCACACGGGCTTGAAGACGAGGCGCACCTGCTTGGGGTGCGCGGTGAGGAGCGCCTCGAGCTTCGGCGCTTCCGCGGCGCAGTGCGGGCAGATGTAGCTCCCGAACTCGACGATCGTGATCGGCGCGTTCGTGGGGCCCTTGGTCGGTGAGCCGTCGATCGGGAGATCTTTGACCTGCACCGGATCGAACCGCGCAGCGAGCCCGGCGCCGATGTACTGCCCCGGCCAACCGTCGTGAATGCCGATGGCCACGTAGCGCGCAGCGGCGAGGCAATCGGGGCACGCGCGGTGCTCGGCGATGCACTGCGCGATCGAGACGGGGACCGAAGGGCAGGGGGCGTCGATGCCGGCGATGATGGAGGCGAAGTCGCCTTGCTCGCGCGCGTTCAGGCCCGCGTCGGCGAAGAGCGGAAGGACGATGCCGGCGTCGAAGGCGGGGAGGGTGGAGGCGGGGTCGGCCGCGTTCGCGCTCGCGTTCGCGTTCGCGTTCGCGTTGGCGTTGGCGCTCGCGTTGGCGTTCGCGTCCATGTCCGCCGTCGCCGGCTCCGGAACGCGCTCCTTCGAGCACGCCGCAAGCGTCAACGCCATCGCGAAGAGAAACCGGGTCGAGCGCATCATCCGAGCACGTGCACGCGGATCGTGTTCGTGCTCCCGCTCACGCCGATCGGCGCGCCGAACACGATGACCACGCGCTCTCCAGGCGACGCGAGACCGGCCGCCATCAAGTCTCCCGAGCACCAGTCGACGAGCTGATCGCTGTCCTTCACCGACGGCGATTCGCGCGGGATCACGCCCCAGAAGAGCGCCATCCGTCGTCGCGTCTTCGCGTTCGGCGAGAAGGCGATGATCGGCACCGTCGGCCGCGCGAGGCTCACGTTCATCGCGCTGGAGCCGCTCTCGGTGAACGCCACCAGGTAGCGCGCGCCGATCTCCTTCGCCGTGTTGCACGCGCCGCGCGCGATCGCTTCCGCCGTGCTCGTCGCGCGCGAGGCGTACGGCGCGCTCTCGAAGAAGCTGCTGGCCTCGGCCTCGGCCGCGATGCGGCACATCATCGCCGCCGCCAGGTTCGGGTGATCGCCCGTCGCCGTTTCGCCCGAGAGCATGAGCGCGTCGGTCCCCGAGAAGACCGCGTTCGCCACGTCGCTCGCTTCGGCGCGCGTCGGCCGCGTGGCCTTCGTCATCGACTGGAGCATCTCGGTGGCGACGATCACGGGGCGCCGAACGCGACGCGCGACGCTGAGAATCTGCCGCTGGATGACCGGCACGCGCTCCGGCGGAAACTCCACGCCGAGATCTCCGCGCGCCACCATCACGCCGTCGGACGCGGCCACGACCGACTCGAGGTTCTCGACCGCGTCGGGCGTCTCGATCTTGGCGATGATCGGCGTGGGCTGCCCCCACTCGTGGCAGATCTCGCGCACCGTGTGGAGGTCCTCGGCGCGGCGCACGAACGAGAGCGCGATGTAGTCGACGCCGAGCGAGAGGCCGAACTGGAGGTCCTCTTTGTCTTTCTCGGTGAGCGCGCTCACGCGCATCGTCTTGCTCGGCAAGTGCACGCCGATGTGGTTGCGCATGCCGCCGCCTTGCTCGACGAAGACGCGAACCTTGTCCCCCTCGATCGCCTTCACTTGCAGGACGAGGCGCCCGTCGTCGAACAGGATGCTGTCGCCCACGCGTACGTCGCCAGCGAGCCCTTCGTACTGGATCGGGATCACGCGCTCGTCGGTGCTCGACTCGCCTTCGACCAGCGTCGCGTCGATCCCGGACGGAAGATTGAACGGCGCGGCGAATTTCCCGGTGCGGATCTTCGGCCCGCAGAGGTCCTGCAGCGCGGCGACCCACTTCTTCTTCTCTTCGCTCGCCTGGCGCAGGCGCTGGAAGCGCGCGCCGTGCTCTTCGTGCGTGCCGTGCGAGAAATTGAGGCGCGCGACGTCCATTCCGGCGTCGATGAGCGCCCGGAGGCCCTCGGCGGAATCGCAGGCTGGACCGAGCGTACAAACCAGCTTTGCGCGGCGGATCGACATTTCGCGCGCAGTTTGCCACCTCACGAATACGTTGTGCGGAGATTCGCGCGGCGGTACTCGTTCTCGCGATGGCGACGTCGCGCGACGGCGAAGGATTTCTCACGCTCGGCGGCGTTCGCCTCGTCGATCTGGCGCGCGACGAAGCGACGGGCACGCCCACATACGTCTACGACCTCGACGCCATCGCGAACGAAGCACGCGAGCTCGAGCGCGCGTTCGACGGCGCGGCTCACCTGATCGCCTACGCGGTGAAAGCGAACAGCGCGGGGCCGATCGTGCGAGCGCTGGCGCGCGAAGGGTGCGGCGCGGACGTCGTGAGCGGCGCGGAGATGCGCGTGGCGCTCGGGTGCGGCGTGGCGCCGGAGGCGATCGTGTTCAGCGGGGTCGCGAAGACCGACGACGAGATCGATCGCGCGATCGCCGCGCGCATCGGTGCGATCCAGGTGGAGAGCAACGAGGAGATCGATCGCGTCGACGCTCGCGCGAACGCCGCCGGATCGCGCGCGCGGATCGCCATCCGGGTCAACCCGGGGCTCGAGCGAGACGCCATCGACACGCACGCGCACATCGCGACCGGCCACGACGAGGCGAAGTTCGGTATCGGCGAGGGCGACATGGGCGCCGCGATCGCGCGCGCGCTCGCGCTCCCAGGGGTCGAGCTCGTCGGCGTCGCTTCGCACGTGGGGTCGCAGCTCACGTCCGTCGACTCGTACGTCGCCGCAGCGCGCGCGCTCTTCGCCGTGGCGCGCGCGGCCCGCGAGAAGGGGGCCGCGATCGCGTTCGTCGATACCGGCGGCGGCTTCGGCATCGACTACGGCGACGGCTGCGATGCGCGCCCGGCGGACTTCGTGCGCGCCGTGCGCGCCGAACAGCGCGCCCATCGCCTGGACGATCTCGCGCTCCACATCGAACCGGGGCGCGCCATGGTCGCGGCGCACGGCGTCCTTCTCTCGCGCGTCATCCAGACGAAGAGGGCTGCCGCCGATCGCGCTTGGCTCATGATCGACGCCGGCATGAACGATCTCATTCGCCCCGCGCTCTACCAGGCGCGCCACCGCATCGTCTCTCTCTCCGCGCCTTCGAGCGATGCGCGCGTCGTTCGCGTCGTGGGTCCGGTCTGCGAGAGCTCCGACGACTTCGGCGAGCACGCGCACCTCGACGGCGCCGCGTACGTCGCGATCCTCGACGCCGGCGCGTACGGCTACGTCATGGCAAGCCGCTACAACGGCCGCGCGCTCCCGGCCGAGGTGTTCCTGCGGGGCGCGCGAATCGTCGCGAGGTCTGCGCGAAAGAATGTCGACGAGTGGGCCGACGAGCGCGTCGGCATCGCCGAAGACTGACGCCGCTACTTCTCGACCTTGGGAGTCCCCTTGGCGGGCGTCACGCGCGGCGGCGGCAGCGTCCGCGCGCGCACCACGTGCCCCTCGGCGATGATCTCGACGCCGATCGTCCGGCACCGCCGCGACAGACGCTCCAGATCGATCCCCGCGTCCACGATGAGCCCCGCCGGCGGCGAGGGATCGACGAACAGCTCGGCGGTTGGCCTGCGCGTGCGGAGCATCTCGCGCACGTTGTTGTCTTCGACCCAGAGGAACCCCGACGCCGGCGCGAACGTCCCGCGGCCGACCACGATGCTCGCCTGAAGCAGCGTGCGCGACAGCGACTCCGGCAGCGGTGCGATGGCCTCGATCCGCTGGCGAAGCGCGTCGGCCTCGAAGCCCGCCGACAGCGCGCGCGCCAGCGTCTGCGGCGCCACGATCAAATCGAGCGCCTCCGCCGCGCGCCCGACTTCGACGAACGGCGCGATCTGAATCACGGAGTACACGCGCGCCGACGGCGCCAGGCGAAGCACGTGCGTATCGAGGAACTTGGAGCGCGCCGTGTCGATCGACTGCGCGCGATCCGCCAGCAGCGCGCGACCGCGCGGCGTGAGGCGAAGCGCGATCGCCGTGTTCGGCGTCGAGGCTCCGGGCGAGGGCGTGCCCTCGGAGCCGTCGTCTTCGCCGATGTCGACGATGCCGAGCGCGGGCAAGCTCTCCTGCACGATGCGACGCGCGACCTCCATCGGCTCGACGACGTCGACCTGCACGCGATCAGCCCAGCGTCGCAGCAAGCGCGCGAGCCCGGGCACGCGCGGGTCGGTGCTCAGGTATTGCTCGAGCGCCGCCCACGGCAGCCATCGCCCTTCGCCCAGCTCGCGAAGCGCTTCGAGCACCATCTCCTTCAGAACGCCGACCGGGCTCGCATCGCGCGCGTCCGATGCCACGCGGAGCATCTCCGGCTCGCTGCGCCCTTCGTCCCAGGCACCGCCGCGCCGCCAGGTCACGAACAGGAGCCGCCCGAGCTCGTACATCGCGAGCGATCCCGGAGGCGACGACGCGTTGATCGCGCTCGCCTCCCAGAGACCGATGGCGCGCGCCAAGGCGATCATCAACGCCACGTGCGCCGGCTCGCGACCGAAGCGCGCGGCGAGCTTTTGAACGAGCGACTTCGGTGTACCGATCCCCGGGCGAACTTCGTTCCCCGCTTCGCGTCCGGCCAGCGCGAGCCCCATCGCCAGCGGCACCGGATCGGGCGCGAACTTCGCGCGCCTCGGCGCGTGATCCTCGGACTGCACGAAGCTGCGCACTTGCTCGCGTCGCGCCTCGCGCTCCGCCTGCCGTGCGGCGCCGATGATCGCGGCGACCTCGGTCGGCACCACGTGACGATTCGGATGCACCGGCACGAGCAGCCCGCGTCGCTCGAGCGAGAACCCCACGCCGCGTCGCGAGGGCGTCGCGCCCGTCGCCGTCCGCAAGCGAAGCGGCTCGCGCTCCAGCTCCAGCAACTCCTCCGTGTCGGCCTCGCCCCCTTCGCGCTCCACCGCTTCGAGGACCCGCCGCTCGGTCGGCGACAGCTTGTTGATCTCTTCGGCCAGCTTGTGCGGATCGCCGAGTACGTCCCACGCGGCTTCGAGCGACAGCGCGATCGGCGGCGTCGACGGCCTCCCCAGGTAGTGCGCCGCGATGGCGCTCGCCGTCTCGAACGGAGCTTGCGCCAGCAGCGCGCGAATCCCGCGCGGGTCTTCGCCCTCCCACGATCGCAGCTGAATCAGGTACGCCGTCGGCAGCAGGAGCTCGACGCTCCCTTTCTCGCCGCGCGCGAACACCAAGCCGCGCGCGAGGAGCGGCTCCAAGGCCGCGGGCAACGCCGTCACGAAGAGCGACCCGCGCGCCTCGGCCACGCGATGGAGAAGCTCGATGCTCGCCGCCGGCAGTCGCGAAGGATCGCGCGCCTCGGGGAGCGCCACCAGGATGCGCGCGACCTGCGACGGCGCGTCGAGCCGCTTGGCCGCGTCGATCCGGATCCCGAGGCGCGACACGAGCGCGTCGAGCTCCACTGCCGGCAACGCCCGCAGGACGTCGACGAGATGAACCGCTTGGCGTGATTGGCGGGTGGTCAAAGGACGCTCGACGCGAAACGGGGCGAAACCGAGGGCGAACGCTGAGTCAAGCACCATAGCTTAAGCCGGCGGGTAGTAGTATCCGGGCCGCTGGTCTCCATGCCGAAGCAAGGCTCCGTGCAAACCAAGTCCCGCGAGAGCGTCGCGCGTGAGCGCGGCAGTGACGCGCAAGCGCCGCTCGCACTCGCGTGGAAAGGGCGCACCTTTGCGCCGGGAAATGTCGTTCCCGAGAGCGCGGGGCACGAGATCGCAGAGGACGAGGTCGTCCAGGCCGGAGCCGCGCCCGGGGTGAGAATCATTCGCGGCGATGCGCTCGACGTCGCGCGCGCGCTCGGTCGCGAGGGGCTGCGGGGGAAAGTCGATCTGGTCTACGTCGATCCGCCGTTCGCGTCGGAGCGCTCGTGGGCCCTCGAAGCGCGACTCGACGGCCCTGCCGACGGTCGCGTGCGAAGGCACGTGGCGTACGACGACAAGCTCGACGTGTGCGCGTACCTCGACATGCTCGCGCCGCGCCTCCACGCGCTGGCGAATCTCCTGTCGCCGACGGCGACGATCTGGGTGCACCTCGATTGGCGGGCGGCGTACCTCGTGCGCGTCTTGCTCGACGAGATCCTCGGGCGCGACGCGTTCGTGAACGAGATCGTGTGGCGACGCGCCCCGAACCTCGGACGACAGGCGACGAGCCAGCAGTTCGGGCGAACGCTCGACACGATCGTCGTCTACGGCGGCGACGGCAAAGCCGCGCGCTCGGTGCTCGTGCCCCCGACGCGCCTCGAAGAGATCGACGCCGCCGCGATCCGCTGGGACGCGCCTCCGGAAGAAGGGGGTCGTCCGTTCACCAGCGCGCCGCGCGGCGACTACACCGACGCATCGATCGAGCGCCTCGACGCCGAAGGGCGCGTGCATCGGACGGCGAGCGGCAAGGTCTACATCAAGTATTTCCTGGTGAAGAACGCGCGCGGCGTGTGGTGCCGCGAGCGTCGCGTCGATGCGCTGTGGACCGACGTGCCTCCTCTCCGTCACGCCGCCGTCGGCGAGCGCACAGGCTTCCCGACGCAAAAGCCGCGCGCGCTCCTCGAGCGAATCGTGGCCTGCGCCACCAAGCCCGGCGATCTTGTCGTCGATCTGTTCGCCGGGAGCGGGACCACGGGCGAAGCGGCGCATGCGCTCGGGCGGCGCGCGATCCTGGGCGACGCCGGCGATGCGGGCGTCGCGATGTCGCGCGCGCGGCTCCTCCGTCACGGCGCGGCTCTATCGATCGAGCGATGCGGCGACGTCCGGGCGAAGCCGGGCGCGAAGATCCGCGCACGCGCCGAACGCGTCGATGCGGGTCACGTCCGTGTCGAGCTCCAATCACCGCGCGAGCCCCTGGCGTGGGCCATCGATCCCTCGTTCGTCGCTTCGCGCCCCTTCGCGACGGCGTGGCATTCCGAGCGCATCCCAGGCGTCCGGCCTCGCGCGGCCGTGCTCTCGGCGACCGTCGAATCGCGCGCGGGCGACGACCTCGCGCTTCGCGTCTTCGGCGACGACGGCGCGCTCTCCACGCACGTCATCGCGTCCAGCGAGGTCGCATGATCCTCCGCGACCCCGTCCACGGGCTCGTCTCCTTCGAGTCGGAAGAAGAGCGCGTCGTCGAGATGCTCATGGACACGCCCGAGGTCCAGCGCCTCCGTCGCGTGCGCCAGCTCGGCGTCACGTCGCTCGCGTTCCCGGGCGCGGAGCACACGCGGTTCGCGCACGCCGTCGGCGCCACGTTCGTCATGAAGCTGCTCCTCGCGCGCCTGCGCGTGATTCACGACGAGCTCCCATTCTGGCACCGCGTCTCCACGGATCGCGCGCGCGACGCACTCGCCGCCGCCCTGCTTCACGACGTCGGCCACGGCCCGCTCTCGCACCTCTTCGAAGACGCGGTCCCCGGCACGCCGCACCATGAAGTGTGGACCGAGCGCATCGTCCTCGACCCCTCGACGGGCGTTCACAAAGTCCTCGCCGGTCTCGACCCGCAGATGCCGACGCGCGTCGCCGCGCTGGTCCGCGGCGAGCACGAGCTCCCGTACCTGGCCAAGGCCGTGAGCGGCACCTTCGACGTCGATCGCTGCGACTACCTGCTGCGCGACGCCCACGCCACCGGCGTTCGCTACGGCCTCTTCGATCTCGACTGGCTCCTTCGCAGCTTGCGGTTCGCGCCGCGCGCGCTGAACGCCGCGCCGTCTCTCGCCATCGACGGCGCCAAGGGGCTCCCGGCGATCGAGGGCTTCCTCATCGCGCGCCTCTTCATGTTCCAGCAGGTGTACCTGCACAAGGCGACGCGCGCGGCGGAGTGGATGATTCACCGCGCCCTCGGCCGGGCCGCGCAGTGCATCCTCGACGGCGAGCGGTTGCCGCAGGTGCCGCGCGCGATCGAGCTTGGCGCGCACGGCGAGCCCATGCCGCTGCACGACTACCTGGAGATGGACGACGGCGTCATCGCCGGGGCGATGCATGCGTGGGAGTCGTCGCGCGACACGGCGCTGGGCGATCTGTGCAAACGGATCCGCGATCGACGCCTGTTCAAGACGTTCGAGCTCTTCGGCGAGCAAGCGACGGGCGCGGGGCGCGAAGCGGCGCTCGCCTGCGCGCGTGAAGCCGCGTCGGCGCGCGGGCTCGATCCCGACATCTACGTCGGGCTCGACGTGGCGAGCGACGTCCCCTTTGGCGCGGAGAAAGAGCCGCTCATGGTCGTCTTCGCGAAGGGGCCGCCGCGCCCGCTCAGCGACGTGTCGTTCCTTCTCACGCGCCTCGCCGGTCAGCTCTTGTCGCGCGTGCGCTTGGTGTTCGCGCCCGAGCTGCGTGACGACGTGATGCGCGCGCTCGGAGTGGACGATACGTGAAAATAAACGTGAGAAGAAACGCGAGAAGAAACGTGAGAAGGGGACGCGCGAACGCTCGGCGCGCAGCCGCAGCGCGGTTCGTGATCGCATGTGGCCTGCAGGCGATTTCGCTCGCCTTCGCCGGCGTTTCGCGTGCCGACGAGCCTGCGTCTCCCTCGACCAAGGCCGACACGACGTACGGTCGCATCGACGGCTACGTGGGTCTCGTCTTCGGCGCCGGCGCCACGTTCGGACCGCGCTCCCCACGTGCCACGCTCGATTTTCGCGCCCGCTACCTCGAGACCACGGGGCTCTTTCTCACGTACGAAGAAGGCGCGGTCTTCGGCAGCGGCGCCGAACCAAAGCGCGTCCTCGCCGCCGGCCTCGAGCTCCGCCCGCTCTTCGTCGCGCGATGGCTGACAGGGCACGAGATGGGAGTCCCGCGCGCCGACTTGATCCTCGACTCGCTCGGCATCGAGCTCGGCGGTTTCCTGGCGCAGCCGCAAGGGGGCACGTTCGGGGATCACCCCGGTCTCCAGGCGGGCCTCGGCCTCGAGGTGCCCGTCTTCGCGCGCGCGAACGGTCCATGGGTCGGCGTGCACGGCGGCGTGCGATGGAGCGACGCAGCGCTCGGCGGCGACGTGATCACGGGGCCGGCCGATCGCGCGATGTATTTCTCGTTCACGATCGCGTGGCACCAGATCGTCGGCGATCGATCGGTCGACGTGAGCACCGCGCCCTCGCCATGAATCACCGCGTCGCGCTCCCCCGCGCGCTCGCCTCCATCGATCTGCGCGCGCGGCTCCGCGCCGCGCTCATCGGTCGCACGCCGCGACGTGTCCTCGCCGTCGGGAAGGCCGCGAGCGCCATGCTCGAAGGGGCCCTCGACGCGTGCACCGACTCGATCCAGGCCGCTCTCGTCGTCCTCCCTGACGATGCACCCGCCCCGCGCGACGATGCTCGCATTCGCGTGATGCGCGCCTCGCACCCGCTCCCTACGGCGCGCAGCGTGGCCGCAGGCGAAGCCGCGCTCGCGTTCGGCGCCGACCTCGCGCTGGTCTCGGGCGGCGCTTCGTCGCTCGTCTTCGTGCCCGACGGGGCCCTCGAAGATGCCCGCGCCGCGATCGCCGCGCTGCTCACTTCGGGCGCCGACGTCCGCGCGATCAACGTCGTTCGCCGCCACGCTTCGCGCACGCACGGCGGCCGCCTGGGCATCATCGACACGTTCATCGTGAGCGACGTCATCGGCGGCGAGCCTCACGACGTCGGCGGCGGTCCTACGGTTCCCGATCCCACGACGATCCAAGACGCGCGCGACGTAATCAGGCGTTACGCCCCCACCTTCACGTCGCTCTCGCTCACCGAGACGGTGAAACAGCACGCCTCTGCGGCCCACGAGGTGGCGCGCGAAATCGTCGTCGGCCCCAACGCGCTCGCCGTCGCCTTCGCGCGCGAGCTCGCACTCGCCGGATTCGCGGCGCGCGTGCTCGTCCCCACGACCTCGGACGCGCGAGCGCTCGCCGCCGAAACCCTCGAGCTCGCCCGAGCCCTCGGTCCGCGCGAGGCGGTGGTCCGCTCTGCCGAGCCTTCGCTTCGCGTCGACGTCACGTCTCACGGCGCCGGCGGTCGATGCACGCACGTCGCCGCCCTCGTCGCGCGCGACCTCCCGCCCGAGGTCACCTTCCTCGCCGCCGCGTCCGACGGCATCGACGGGTCCAGCGGCACCGCTGGCGCGATCGTCACGCGCGACTCATTCCCCGATCGCGCCGCGCTCGGCGCCGCCCTCGCAGCGTTCAACACAGGGCCGCTCCACCTCGCGCGCGGCACCGCGCTCCCCCTCGGTGCGACGGGCCTCAACCTGACGGATCTCCACGCGCTCGTTCGAGCCTGAGCCGCCCTCTACGGCGCCGCCGCGTCCGCGCCTTTGGCCACGATCGCCGCCCGCACCTGATTCGCCAGCGAGCAGTTGTTCACCTGGCGTTGAAGCGCATCGCTCGTCTCCGGATCGGTCGACCCGTGATCGCCCGCGAACACGAACGACGCCGCCCCCTGCTTTCGCAATCGAACGAGCTCCGCCTTCGTCCGCAGGTCGAGGATGTGCACGCGCGACCAGTGCGGCACGAGCTGCAACGCCGGCTCGTCGACCGGGCCGCCGTCCGCGCTCTTCTTCACGTCGTCCGAGTCTTCGTCGAGCACCAGCAGCAGGAACCTGGCCTGCTTCACGACCTGCGCCGCGGTCTGCATGTCGACCTTCGCCGCCTTCTCGTACTGCTCCTGAAAGACGCGGACCGACATCTTGTCGTCCGCCCCCTTGAGCCCGTTCGCCCACTCGTCGCCGAGCACGCGCGTCGCGCGGTACGCCCGCCCGAGATTCCACGGCTGTTCGGGGAACGCCCCCGCGTCCTTGTCGCCGCGTGCCGCCGCTGCGTTCTGCTCGCGAAGGAAGCACCCCACGAACTGATCGCGCTGCGAATCGAACGCGGCATCCCGGAGGCTCTCGACGTTCTTGGCGTCGGCCACCCGCAGCCGCAAATACAACCCCGGCGTCGCGTGTAGATCCCACCGCACGGCTTCGCTATCGACGAAGTCGCCCTTGTAGGCGCTCGCCGAGTCCAACACGTACTTCTCCATCTCGTCGCGCAGCGGAAACCACTCGGCGCCGATCGTCGCCTTCAGCGCCCGCTGCTGCGCGAGGATGTCGCGCTTGTCCGAGTCGAGCTGGTACTCGCTCACGTAGTGATAGGCGACGAGGCTCCCCACGAGCGCCGCCAGGCCGAACAGATACGCGCCGGTCGACGGCCGCGAGTACTTCCCGCCGGCCGCTCGCCCGTCGCGTGCGTCATGGATCGCCTTCAGCCCCGGCTTCGGACGATTCGCGCCGAGCGCCATGGTCTAGTTACTTTCGTTCGCCGCGGGCGAGCGCAGGCTCAGTGCTGCGTCTTCGGGATCAAGCCGACCATGAAGCTCACGTTCGGGAAGCCCGCGAACGCCGCCGTCTGGAACACGCTCTTCACGACGACCGCCTGCACGTCCTGATCGACCTGGAGGATCACGACGCCCGGGAAATCCTTGCCGGGATGGAGCTGCTTCCAGATCTCGCGCTTGCTCTTCAGGATGTTGAAGAGCTCGTCGATGCGCTGCATCCGCTTCGAGTCTTCGATCGCCCGCGTGTTGCCGGCGGCCGAGCCGTCGACGAGCACTTCGCTGCCGTTGATGGCGACCATCGGCGCGTCGATCATGTCGATCGTATTCTCGGCCTTGGGGAGCTGAACCCCCTTCGCGACCGGCATCTCGCTCGACGTCGTGAACGTCATGATCAAGAACACGACGGTCACGATCAAGAAGTCGATGAAGCTCGTCAGCGACAGGTTCGCGTTGGGCGAACGACGGCCCGCTCCCGAGACCTTCTTCCGCACGAATTCGAGCGGAATGTGCTGACACAGTCGCTTGCCGGGCTCATGAACGGGCATCGGTCTCTCGCCTCTTCAATTCACAGCGAACGTGACGTTGAACGCAGGGACCTGATCGGTCTTGCCACCGATGTTGAACGGCCGGTGCGCTTGGTAAATCGCGTCGATGACGCCGATGATGTAGACGTACGGCGTCTCGTTGTCGGTGTGCAGGATGGCCTGGTCGAACTTGCGGTCCGACGGATCGCGGTGCGCGCCGACGGTGGCCCACTCCGACGAGATCTTCGCGGCCAGGTCCGGATACCGGATCACCTTGAGCGTCCCGTCCATCTGTATGTCGTCTTTGCGCGGCACGTCGATCGTGCTGATGACCGTTCCGGCCTGCTTCCAGATGAGAACGAACTTCTCCTGGCTGCGCATCTCGACATGGAGCTGCTTCTCGGGCTCCTGCTTCTGAACTTCCTCATCGGGCCGCGGCGGTCCGGGGACCTGCGCGTCGGCGTTGATACGGGACATGTGAGTCCACACCGCGTTGATGAGCAAGAAGGCGATGGTGACCATCAGGAGGTCGATCATCGGGATCATGTTGACCTCCGAGTCGAGGGCTCGTTTGCCTTTCCCTCCACCTCCACCGACGTCAATACCGGCCATTCTGGCTCCTCGCGCGGTTAGCGCGGAGGGCCCGCCTCACGAACGGGCCCTCCTTACACAGAGACTTCTACAGAGGACTACTGACTGATCGAATCACACATCGAGTGACACGCGAGTCATCCGCGAGCTTTGGGGCTCGCGGTCGAAACTCACGCCGCGGCCGGCACGCCCGCGAGGTTCACCTTCTGGCGGTTCGTCACGACGAGGTTGAGCACCTGGACGCTCGCCTCGTTGATGTCGTCTTCGAGCTGCTGCGTCTTGCCGTTCAGGATCGCGAAGCCGATGAGGCTCATGAGCGCGATGATGAGGCCGAACGCCGTGCAGTTCATGGCTTCCGAGATGCCTTCGGCGAGGATTCGCGCCTTCTGGCTCGGATCGACGCTCTCACCCGAAACCGCGCCGAAGCTCTGGATCAGACCCGACACGGTGCCGAGAAGCCCGAAGAGCATCGAGAGGTTTGCGAGGAGCGCGAGGTACCCGGTGCGCTTGGCGATGCGCGGGATTTCGCGGAGAGCCGCTTCATCCATCGCTGCCTGCACTTCTTCATCCGGGCGATTCACTTTGACGAGGCCCGCCTGAACGATGCGCGCGAGGGGCGCGTTCGCCGCCGAGCACATTTTCACGGCCTTCGCGACGTCACCGGCGAGGATGCACTTCTGCATCGTGGCGAGGAACACGTCCTTGTTGATCGACGCGCCGTAGAGATAAAGCGCCCGCTCGATGATGATCCCGATCGAGAAGATCGAGACGATGACGATCGGGTACATCCCCCAGCTACCGTCCTTGAAATGCTTCCACAGACCAGCCATGTGTGAGTCCTCCTCGAGGCGAGTGTCGTCGTGAGATTTCCGAGGCGTGGCGTGCTGCTCGTCGCCGTTTTCTGATCGACTTCAGATGATGGCGAGCGACGGCACGCTAACCGAACGCTTGCGATAAGCAAAGCTTCGAACCGCTCGTCGAGCCTTCACGAGACGCAGCCGAGGCGAAGGCTTGGGCACGCAGTAAGAAGAGAGACGAAGAGCGGGTGAAGCGAGCTGGCGGCGCGGGGCTCCAGGAGGAGCGATCGGCGACGCGGGTAAACCATGACTGGTGAGACATCGGTTCGTCAATGGAGTTTGGGTGCCTGACGCGAGATCGTGGAACCAAAAAGCATCACAAATCCGGTGTCTTATGAAAGTTTGCAGCCTGCATTCAATGTTCACACTCCAGATTCGACGACGATCTTGAACATCGACTCGCCGACGTGCGCTCCGTGCGGCCGCTCGACTCTCTCTGAACGAGAGGGCCGCGCTCCCGCGATCGTGGCGCGTGCCGCGATCGTGCGCATCGCAGCGCGCCTTCACGCGAGCGGGCGCGCCAGAGCCCAGAGCCCACAGCCCACAGTAAAGACGAGAGCGAAACGAAGCGCGTTTCTTAAACCTCTTCACGTCGTTGACTTCGCCGATCGCGAGGCGCTATCGTCCTTTGCCAAGGTGCGCTTCCGCTTCTTTTCGAGGCCGCAACATCGGGCCTCGACCAAGGATCGCACCGGACGTGGAAGTGCGCTGTGGTTGTCGAGCGTGCTGGCCGTGAAGACGCGCCACGCACTGCGAGCTTAGAAACTCGCGCCTCGGACATCGGAGCAGCTTCGGCGAGCGGTGAGCAGCAAGCGTTTTCGTTGTTCTCGTCTCTGGGACATCGCGTTTGAGGCATCGAGCCGATGCCGGGTGAATGAAAGGAGCGTCGGGGATGTTCGTTGTCCTTCTCAGTGGGGCTCCGGCAGGGGGCGATAGCAACGGGCTTATGGAGGCGTTCAAGACGAACCCGGCCTTCCTGTCCATCAACCTCGTCGTCAGCGCGATCGTTCTCGCGATGGTCGTCGAGCGCGCCGCCTTCCAACTTGGGAAGTACCGCGTGAACTCGAAGGAGTTCTTCGCGCAAATCAAAAAGCTCGTCACCGCGGGGAACATCGACCGCGCGATCAAGCTGTGCGATGCCGGCGATTATCCGACTCTTCAGCTCGTGAAGGCGGGGCTCACGCACGCCAACAAGGGCGCCGACGAGATCGACGCGGCCATGAGCGAGAAGATCGGGGAGCTGAAGCCGGCCGTCGAAAAGCGCGTCGGCTCGCTCTGGTCGCTCGCGAACATCGCGACGCTCGTAGGTCTCCTCGGAACCGTTTTCGGTCTGATTCACACGTTCGGCGCCGTCGCGGCTCCGGGCTTGGGCGCAGCCGACAAGCAGCGCATCCTCGCGAGCGGTATCGCAGAGGCCATGTACAACACGGCGTTCGGCCTCGGCATCGCCGTCACGTGCATGGTCGCGCACCTCATCCTCCACCAGCGCGCGAAGAACATCACGCACGACCTCGACGCCACGCAGGAGCGAGTCTTCAACCTGCTGACGATCCAAAACCGCCCGCAGTAGTCGGCGTCGAATTGGTCATCGTCTTCGGTGCCAGGTTCGACCTGACATCCCACGAGAGAACGGAGCCGGGTCGGGACCCGGCGACCCATTAGGACGAGGCGAGGATGGCAGAGGAGACGCTCAGCGCGGCACAGCGGGGGAAAATCCGCCGCTTGTCCCAGCCAAGAGAGCTCGCGGCTGACGAAGAGGGGGGCGAACTCAACATCGTCCCGTTCCTCGACATCATCATGAACGTGCTGATGTTCGTGCTCGCCACCGTCGCCGTGACCTTCACGGCGACGATCGACTCGTTCCCTCCGAAGCGCGGTGGTCGCGGCGGCGGCCCCACGACGCCGACGCTCGGGCTCACGGTGATCGTGGTTCCCGAAGGCTTCAGCGTGAAGGCACACGGCGGAAGCATCGCGCCGGGCTGTCATGACACGGGTTCCGGGATCACGATTCCCAAGACCAGCAACGGCTTCGACTACGCAGGCCTCAAGCAGTGCGTGGCCACGGTGAAGAAGGAATCGCCCGAAGAGGTCCAGGGCGAAACGTCCGTGACCCTCAGCGCGAACCCGAACATTCCGTACCAGATCGTCATCAGCGCCATCGACGCCGTCCGCAAGGACGACCAGGGCAACGATCTCTTCCCCGACGTGCAGTTCGGAGTGTCGAGGTAAGCGATGAGTGAGCAAGGGCCGACCGAGTTCAAAGTCGCGCCGCCCCAGAAGGCGGCGGGCATGGCGACGTACAAGCGGATGCTCCGTCAGGAGATCAAGCGACGCGCCATCGAGCCGGAGATCAACTTCCTCAACATCACGGCGATGATGGACATGATGACCATCATCCTCGTCTTCCTCTTGAAGACGATGAGCCAGTCGACGGCCTCGATTCCGCAGTCGACCGACCTCACGATCCCGAACAGCGTCCTCACGACGGAAGCGTCGCAAGAGGGGCTCACGGTGCTCATCTCGAAGTCGCACATCGTCGTCGACGATAACGTCGTCTGCCCGCTGCCGGCCGATGCGAGCCACGGCGTGGAAGCCCGCTACAAGAAGAGCGGCCCGAACGACCTCGAGATCGTTCCGCTGGAGAATGCTGCGCACGCCTGGCGTGAGCGCGATCGGCAGTTCCGCGCGGCGTCCGGGAAGGACCCGAGCTCGTCGGAAGCGATCATCATCGCCGACGGATCCACGCCGTACCGCATGCTCGTCGAGGTGCTTTTCACGCTCGGTGCGACCGAGTTCGCGAAATTCCACCTGATGGTCATGCAGGGCGCGAAGCCGTAGATCCTCGCGGGTTCGTGCGGTTCTCGTGAGTGGGCGCGGGTTGCCTGCGCTGGGTAGCGCGCGCTGCTGCGTCGCGTCGCTAGACGTCTGCCCGAATCATTGGTAAAAGGCCGCCGCTTCTTCCCGCATCGGGGAAGTCGACGAGGCGTGCTGAAGCGTCTGCGGCCACGCAGGCGGCCAACCCCTCGAGATCGCGGGTGTCATCGCGGCCTTGAGTAGCCGAGGTGCACCCTTCGAAACTCGGAGAGGTCCATCCATGTACCCCGTTTCCCACGTGAGCGTCGCCACGCGGCGGGCCTTCGCGGCCCTGCTGTCGTTCGTCGCTGCGCTTCTCATGTTGATGTCTGCGCGCCCCGCATGGGCGCAACCGGGTGCGGCCACGGCGCACGCAGGCGGTGAGGCCGACCTCATCGTCCCCGACCTCGCCACCGTCTCGTTCTTCGGAATGACGGGTCACAACTTGCTGCTCGGCGGGATCGTCATCTCGCTGCTCGGCATGGGCTTCGGGCTCGCGATGTACGTGCAGCTTCGTGACGCACCGGTCCACAAGTCGATGCTCGAAGTCTCCGAGCTGATCTACGCGACCTGCAAGACGTACCTGTTCACGCAGCTCAAGTTCATCGCGATCCTCGAGGCCTTCATCGGCGCGATCATCATCGTGTACTTCGGCTTCGCGCAGCACTTCTTCGCCGACGGCAAGGCGGTCGAAGTCGTCATCATCCTCTTGATGAGCATCATCGGCATCGCCGGTTCGATGGTCGTCGCCTGGTTCGGCATCCGCGTGAACACCTTCGCCAACTCGCGCACGGCGTTCGCGGCGCTCAAGGGGAAGCCGTTTCCCTGCTACGCGCTGCCGCTCAAGGCCGGCATGAGCATCGGCATGCTGCTGATCAGCGTCGAGCTGATCCTCATGCTCGGCATCCTCCTCTTCATCCCCGGCAACTATGCCGGTCCGTGCTTCATCGGCTTNNGACAACGCGGGCGACTCGGTCGGCCCCAGCGCCGACGGATTCGAGACCTACGGCGTCACCGGCGTCGCGCTCATCTCGTTCATCCTGCTCGCGGTCCACAACCAGACGGTGCAAGTGCAGCTGCTGGTCTGGATCTTCGCGATGCGCATCGTGATGCTGATCGCCAGCGCGCTCTCGTACTTCATCAACGACGCCATCGCGAAGGCGCGTTACTCGAACGTCGACAAGCTGAACTTCGAGCACCCGCTCACGTTCCTCGTGTGGCTCACGTCGATCATCTCGGTCGTCTTCACGTTCGTCGTCTCGAACGCGATGATCGCCGACCTCGGCGACGGCTCGCTCTGGTGGAAGCTCTCGCTCATCATCACGTGCGGCACGCTCGCCGGCGCGATCATCCCCGAGCTCATCAAGGTCTTCACCTCGACCGACTCGGCGCACGTCCGCGAAGTCGTCACGGCGTCGCGCGAAGGCGGCGCGTCGCTCAACATCCTCGCTGGTCTCACGGCCGGTAACTTCAGCGCGTTCTGGATGGGCATCGTGCTCATCGCCCTCATGGGGAGCGCGTACTTCGTGAGCGACATGGGTCTCGGCGACCTGATGTTGGCTCCGGCGGTGTTCTCGTTCGGTCTCGTCGCGTTCGGGTTCCTCGGAATGGGCCCGGTCACGATCGCGGTCGACTCGTACGGTCCGGTCACGGACAACGCGCAGTCGGTCTACGAGCTCTCGGTCATCGAGGGGATCCCGAACATCAAGGAAGAGATCAAGAAGTCGTTCGGCTTCGAGCCGCACTTCGACAAGGCCAAGCACTTCCTCGAGGAGAACGACGGCGC
>PLXW01000185.1 GCA_003151595.1 Myxococcales bacterium | reverse complement strand
GGCTTGATGTCGCGATGAACGACGCCGGCCGCGTGCGCGTGCGCCAGCGCCGCCAGCATCTCCACGCCCAGCGCCGCGGCGACCTCGGGGGGGAGCGCTCCGCGATCTTGAAGGAGCTTCCGGAGCGTCACGCCGCGCACGAGCTCGACGACGAGGTACTGATCGACCTCGTCCTCCGACGACACGTCGTAGACCTCGACGATGTTCGGATGGCGCAGCATCGCCACCGCCTTCGCCTCGGCGTGGAAGCGCGTCTTGGCTTCGAGGGAGTCGCGAAGGTGCGGGTGAATCACTTTGACGGCGACGTCGCGCGACAGACGCGGGTCGTGCGCGCGGTACACGGTGGCCATCCCCCCGTGACCGATCTCTTCTTTGACCTCGTACTTCGCGAGCGCCGGAAAGCGACTCGCGACCGAGGAAATCCCCACAGCCATCGCGAACCAGCATAGCTGGTCCTACTTGTGCGTCGACAGCCGGCGCTAGCCGATCTTCGACGCGAGCTCGTCGTGGAACACGCGGAAGGCGCTTTCTTTGGGCCATTCGGGGGCGCCGTCGAGGAGAGCGCGAGCGTCGGCCCCCTTGCCGCGATCGATCGCGACGACCGCCGAGGCGTAGCGCATGGCCCAATGAATCAGCGGCGACGCGCGCGACGCGGTCCGCAGGACCCGCTCGTCTTCATTGCGACTCTCGTGCGCGAACGCGCGCGCCAGCGCCGAGAGGCCACGCCGCAGCATCGCGATCTTGCGACGCGCGAAAATGCCCGACGACGGGAGCGGCATCATCTCCAGCGCCTCGGCCTTCCGCATCGCCATCTGACGCTCGCCTTCGAACGTGTCGAGCAGCGTCTCCACGAACAGCCGCTGCTCCAGCGCCGCGTCCCACGCCGGCCCTTTCACCGCACGCGCCAGCGAGCCGCGCGACGCTTCGATCCAGCCGTACGCCGCGTACGCCGTGGCCGCCATGAGCGGCGCCATCGTCTCGGGGTACATGATCCGCTCGATCGACGACTCCCAGGTGCCGAGCACGCGCTTCACGTCGCCCGACTCGAGGAGCTTTCGCATGCGTCGCCGCGCGAGGACCGGCGGGATGACGATCATCGCCACGATGGCCACGAACGGCAGCAGGTACCGCGGGTCGCGCCAGGCCATCTGCAGCGCGAGCATCGCGCAGAAGACGCTGATCATCAGTGGCAGAGCAACGATCGGACGGCGCGACGGCAAACGAAGAGACCTCCGCCTACAAACGTAAGGCGGAAACGCCGCAGAGCAAGCCGCCCGCCGCCGGTCGCGACCGACGAGAGCTAATCTTTGTCGTTCTTGGACGACTTCGCGTCGCCGATGCCGTGGCGGCGCAAGTACCCGCGCACGTGCGCGCGCTCCATCGCCGCGCGGCGACCGATCTCGCTCACGTTCCCGCTGCACTCGGCGTAGAGCGCCGTGAAGTATTCGCGTTCGAAGCGAGCGAGCACGTCGCGCTTCGCGTCCTGGAACGTGCGACCGCGCGTGGGCGTCGAGTCGGCCGCGGCGCTCGCCATGGGCGCGAGGTACTGCGCGAGCTCGAGCGGCCCCTCTTTGCCGAACGCGAGGGCGACGGCGACGACGTTGCGAAGCTCGCGGACGTTGCCCGGCCAGTCGTGGCGCATCAAGCGCTCGAGCGAGTCGCTCCCGATGCGGCCGTAGGCGCTCTTCTCGCCGAGATCGACACACATGCGACGAACGAGGCCGGGGATGTCTTCGAGCCGCTGGCGAAGCGACGGGAGCTCGACCTTGAGCTGCGCGACGCGGAAGTACAAGTCGCTCCGGAAGTTGCCGGAGTTCACTTCGCGCACGAGATCGCGACGGGTCGCCGCGATGACGCGCACGTTGACCGGGCGATACGAGTTCGACCCGACGCTCTTGATGCGCTGCTCGGCGAGCGCGCGGAGCAGCTTCGGCTGCACGTCGACCGGGAGCTCACCGAGCTCGTCGAGGAAGATGGTGCCACCGTCGGCTTCGACGAACGGCGAGATGCGCTTGTCGACGGCGCCGGTGAACGACCCGCGCTCGTGACCGAAGAGCGCGCTCTCGGCGAGCGTCGCCGGAATCGCGCCGCAGTCGACGACGACGAAGGGCTTGCCCGCGCGCGCGCTCCCCATGTGGATGGCTTGCGCGACGAGCTCCTTGCCGGTGCCGGTCTCGCCGGTGATGAGGACCGTGAGCTCCGTGGGCGCCGCCTTGCGGAGCCGCTCGAACACGGTGCGCATCACGTTGCTCGTGCCGACGAGCGGCCCGAACTCGGCGACGTCGGGAACCTCGACCTGCTCGGGGTTCGACGGGTTGAACTCGAGGCTCGACTCGCCGAGGACGAGGACCGTCGGCTTGAGGAGATAAATCTCCCCGACGCGGACTTCGTTCAGGAAGGTGCCGTTGCGCGACCCGAGATCGCGGACGCGAACCCCGCGCTCGGTGGCCACCAGCTCCATGTGAACGGCGCTGACCTTCTTGTCGTCGAGGACGAGGTCGCACGCTTCGTTCCGCCCGACGACTTGCGTCTCGGGGCCGATCTCGAGGTCGGTCTTGTTCCCTTTGCCCCGAATCAGCTTGAGGGAGCCGCCGCGAACTTCGAGCTTACCCTTCGCGACGATGGTCGATTCCACGGTTCCCGTTTCTACCACGCAACCGCCGCCGTCTTGCAACTCTCTACCGTTGCGAACGACGCGAACGATGGTTGTCCGGGTCATGTAGACGCGGACGCCTTCGGCGCC
>PLXW01000167.1 GCA_003151595.1 Myxococcales bacterium | reverse complement strand
GCCCCCCAGCGCCGTCCCCACCTCCCCCACTCACCCTCCCATCTTCTTCCCCCAATGAACGCGCTCCCCACTCTCCGCCTCTCCTCTCTCGCGGTCCTCCTCGCGCTCGCTCCATCGATCGCGCACGCCGCGCCACCCGCCGCGCCCGCGTCGAGCGCGCCCGCCGAAGACACGCCGGCCATTCGCGCCTCGCGACTCAAGTCGCAAGCGAACCAAGCGATGATCGAGATGCACTACGCCGACGCGCTCGCGCTCTATGTGCACGCGCGCGAGATGGCGCCCGACGATCCCACGGTGCTCTACAGCATCGGCCGCGCGCACGAGTTCCTCGGCGAGTTTCCCGAAGCGCTCGCCGCGCTCGAACAGTTCGCCGCCGAAGCGCCCGCCGAAGCGCAGACGCGCGTCGGGAAGATCGACGCGCTCCTCGCCGAGCTGCGCGCGCGTGTCGCCACGATCACGCTCACGTGCAACGTGCAGGGCGCGCGCGTGGCGCTGCGCGATCGCTACCAGGGCTCGACGCCGCTCCAACCGTTTCGCGCGAACGCCGGCGGCGCGACGATCGAGGTCACGCTCGACGGGTTCTTCCCCGAGAAGCGCGACCTCGTTCTCCCCGGCGGTGGCGGCACGTCGATCGAGATCACGCTCCGCAAGCGCGCCACGTCCGGCGTGCTCGCGATCACGACCGATCCGATTGGCGCACAAGTCTTCGTCGACGGCGCGCTCGCAGGGACGAGCAACCCGCGCGTCGAGATCGTCGTCGAAGCGGGAGAGCATCGCGTCGTCGCGCAGCACCCGGGGTACGACGACGTGCTCGCGCCGCTGGTGGTGGCGCCGGGAGCGTCGCGCGATCTCGCGCTCAAGATGGAGTCGTCCGTGCCGCTCACCCACAAGTGGTGGTTCTGGGTGGGGGTCGGGGTGGTCGTCGCCGGCGGAGTCGCGTTGACCGCCGCGCTGCTCACCGACCGCCACGCCGACTCGGGGACGTTGCCTCCCGGTCAGATCGCGGCGCCGCTTCGCTTCTGACAGCGGGCGTCGCGGATCACGGAGCGGTGCCCTTCGCGCCGGGATTGCTCGGCAGCAGGCACCAGAAGTAACCGGGGAGCGCCTGGTCGGCGGCGTTGCACGTCAGCGCGCCGCGCTGGCAGCCGAGACGGTGCTGACACATTCCGAGGCCGCCGTTGTTCCCGATGCACGATTGGTACGGGAGACATTGCGTCGCTTGCACGGCGTTCGGTACGAACGGATTCGCGGCGGGCGCGATCGTGTAGTCGAGGCAGCACTGGTTCGCGCGCCCTGCGTCGTCCAGCGGCCCCGGGCAGTCACTCTCGTCGTCGCACGCGAGCACGGTGCTCGTCGGCGGGCAGTCCTTGGGGAGTCGACACGTCCCCGTGGTGCCGCTGTCGCCGATGACCTGAAGGCAACAGAGCTCGCCGGTCGTTCCGCACGTCACGCCGTTGTCGCCGCAGCGCACGGTCGGCCCCACGGGACCGGCGTCGGGCGCGTTCGCGGGCGTCGTGAGGCGCGCGTCCTGGCAGACGCCGTCGAGGCAGGTGTGAAGCGGGTCGCAGGCGTTTCCGATGCACGCGCCCGAGAGCTCGACGCCCATGTGCAGCGCTTGATGCGGGATGAACTCGAGCGTGCGTCGCGCGACGATGCATCCGTCGTAACCGTACGTCGCGCAGTCGTCGGGCGCGCGCGTCACACCGGCCACGACGCGCACTTCGATCGCCTCGTCGTCCGCGCCGCTCGGCACCAGCGTGATGCTCCCCACGCTCCCGGTCGCGTCGCACGCGGTCGACGTCAGCGAAGGCGCGCGCGTCTCCACGTCGAGCCCGGGCGATCCGGCGTAGACGGCGATCCCCTTCCACGCCGCCTTCGTGCACGCGACGTCGGTGCGAATGTCGACCGTGACCTCGGTCGGCGTCCGGCACGCGATGAGCGCGGCAAACGCGACGAGCGCGACCGCGGCGAGCACGACCGCGAAGACGATTCGCTTCGAGACCATTCGCGCGCGATCGTATCGCAGGACCGCGTCGCGTCGCTGCGCTTCGGTGCTCTTGGCGCGTGGCGTGCTAGATTGCATTCCTCAGCGAGCGCGTCGCGCGCGCAGCCGTTCCGGCCCCCCACGTCATCTTGGCTTGCTCGGGGAGAACAGCCGAAGCCAAGTGCAGCAAGAACGGGTGACCTATGAGCGAGCGGACCGAACGGAACGAGGCGAAGACGACCGCCTTGCGCATCACCAACCAGTTTCGCTCCAAAGGCGGAATGGCCTACGACCTGAAGTGCGACGGCGTTCGCCTCACGCTTCACGTGTCGCCGAAGACCGGCAGCGACGATCCGGGTGAGTGGCGTGTCGAAGCGCGCGGCGGACGTGCGACGGAAGACGCGGTCACGGTCGTGCAGTGGGGAGCGACGCGGAGCGAAGCGCTGAGGGCCGTCGCCAAGTCGTGGGCCGACGAGCTCGCAACCGATGGGCTGCGCGTCTTCGATTGGGAAGCCGTCGCGCAAGTGCTCACCTCGGTTCGCGCCATCTGAGAGTCGCGCCATCGGATGCGATCGCAGCGTCGCGGATCGGGGCGTGCGGGCGATAGGCGATCTTCGTAAGGGTGATTGCTGCTACGTTCCGCCGATGAAAGACCAGCGGATTCCGTTCATTCGAAAGACCCTCGACTCGGTGCTCGAATCGCTCGAGGCGACCCTTCGCGTGAAGCGCTGGACCGGCAACGATCTCCCGGAGCCGCTCAAGGTCGCGGCCGATCGTCTGCTCGAACGCCTCGGTACGGCCGACCGACTCGGGGCAAGCGCGTTTCGTGGATCGCCTTCGGACATGAGCCGCGTGACGGCGATGCTCGCGGCGATGAAGCGTCTCGACGCCGCGTACGTGGCGTATCGCGCGCGTGTCGAGAAGAACCCCGCAGAGAAAGACGCCGCCGCCGAAGCGCTCGACGAAGAGATCATCCAGGTGAAGAGCGGGATGGAAGCGTGGGCCGCTTCGTAGTCGCGTGACCGGAGCGGCGTGACCGAATCGGATTGAGAGGCGCGGGTCAGCCGGCGCGGGAGGAGAGCTGGCGCTTCTTGGCGCCGCGCTTCTTCGCGCCGCCGCCGCTGGATTGGCGTGCCGCGCGGGCGCGGGCTTTGGCCAGCACGAGCACGTCGGTCTCGAGCTCGAGGACCTTCGAGGCGAGCGCGCGCCGGAGCGGCAGGCTGAAATCATCGCGGCGGCAAGCCACGATCGCGGCGCTGCATTGGCCGATTCGGCTGTCGAGCGCGTCGATCGCCGACACATACTCGATGCCTTCGAGGGCCGTCGCGACGTCCCCCAGGATGTCGACGAGCTCGTCCAACGGGAGCTGCGGGCCGCGGATTCCTGGAAACTTACTCAAAATAGATCGGCCACTCATGCGCGCTTGCAGCGGAAAATGCAAGCGCGGAGCGCCACGGTCTTGTGGGTCGGCGGGTCCCG
>PLXW01000003.1 GCA_003151595.1 Myxococcales bacterium | reverse complement strand
TGTTGTCGAACGGAAGCATCTTCACGCGCACCCACTTCACGGCGACGAGCGACATCGCGCCGAGCAGCAGCACGACGACGCCGGCGAGGAACGCCGCGCGCAGCTTCGCGACGCGAAGGAGCGTGCCCATGATGCGCCGGTAGAATCTCGTGAGCCGCGACTCCTCTTCGGAGTCGCCGTCGTGCGCGTGCTTCAGGAGTCGGATCGTCACCCACGGCGTGACGACGAACGCGACGATGAGCGAGAAGATCATCGCCGCCGACGCGCCGATCGGGATCGGACGCATGTAGGGCCCCATCAAGCCGCCGACGAACGCCATGGGAAGGATGGCCGCGATGACGGTCATCGTCGCCAGGATGGTCGGGTTGCCGACCTCGTCGACGGCGCGCACCGCGACGTCGGCGAGATCGCGCCCGCGGTTCTCCGGGAGGCGAGCGTGGCGCGCGATGTTCTCGACGACGACGATCGCGTCGTCGACGAGGATGCCGATCGAGAAGATGAGCGCGAACAACGTGATCCGGTTGAGCGTGTAGCCGTACAGGTAGAAGACGGTCAGCGTCAGGGCGAGCGTCGCCGGAATCGCGAGCATCACGATGGCGCTCTCGCGCTTGCCGAGCGCGATCCAGATCAAGATCCCGACGCTCACGACGGCGATCCCCATGTGAAGAAGGAGCTCGTTGCTCTTCTCGCTCGCCGTCGCACCGTAGTCGCGCGTGACACTCAGCTCGACGTCACCCGGGACGAGCGTGCCGCGGAGCAAGTCGATCTTGCGCGTGACGTCGTCGACGACGGCGACGGCGTTTTGCCCTTTGTGCTTCGCGACCGAGAGCGTGACGGCCGGAACGGACTCGTTCGCCGCGTCGCGATCGTGCCCCTTCGCGGCCGCGCCCGCCCCGAACCGCACGTACGTGGAAGGCTCCTCCGGGCCGTCGACGATCGTCGCGACGTCGCGGAGGAACACCGCGCGCCCCCCCTGTGCGCCGACGACCACGTCGCCGACGTCGCGGGCGGTCGCGAGGACCGTCCCCGTCTCCAGGAGGATCTCGCGATTCTCCGTCGAGACGACGCCCGACGGGAGGCGCTGGTTCGCCGCCTGCACCGCGGCTGCGATGGCGAGCGGCGAGAGGCGATGCGCCGTCATCCGCTCGGGATCGAGCAGCACACGCACCTGCCGTCGCTCGCCGCCGCTGAGCGTCACTTCACTCACGCCGCCGACTTGCTTGATCTGCTCCTCGAGCTCCGCGGCGATGCGACGAAGCTCGAAGCCGGAGTAGCGTTTGCTCCACAGCGTCACGGCCAGGACCGGCACGTCGTCGATCGACCGCGGCTTCACCAGCGGCGCCGATGCGCCAGGCGGCACGATATCCATGTGCGCCGCGAGCTTCTCCTGCAAGCGCACCATGCTCCGCTCTTCGTCCTCGCCCACCTTGAAGCGGACGATGACGCTCGCGAGCCCCGGGCTCGACGTGGAATAGAGGTACTCGACGCCGGGTATCTCCCAGAGGAGCCGCTCGAGCGGCTTGGTGACGCGCTCCTCGACCTCCCTGGCCGAGGCGTCCGGCATGCGCACGAACACGTCGCTCATGGGGACGATGATCTGCGGCTCCTCTTCGCGCGGGAGCTTCCACACCGCGAAGGCGCCGAGGATCACCGACGTCACGAGGATGAGCGGCGTGAGCTTCGAGTGGACGAAGGCGCGGGCGAGCCGTCCCGCGGCGCCCAGCTTCGCCGGAGCGCTCATCGCTGAACCTCGATCGGCGCGCCGTCGCGCAGCTCTTGGGGCGGTGAGGCGACGACGCTCTCGTTCGCCGAGAGGCCAGAGAGCACCTCGGTCCACGGTCCCTGCGCGTCGCCCCGCGTGACCATCCGGAGGTGCGCGTGTCCGCCATCCGCGACGAAGACGCGGTCGAGCGCGCCGAACGACGTGATCGCGGTCGTCGGTACGACGAGGCGCTCGCGCGTTCCCGTCGCGAACCCGACGCGCGCGAACGTGCCCGAGCGCAGCGCGCCGACCTCGGGCGGCAGATCGATCTTCACGAGGAATGCTCGGGACGCCACATCGACCGTGGGCACGATCTCGCCGACCTTCCCGGTCACCGGATTCGGCAGCGACTCGATCTCGACGCTCGCGACGTCGCCGATCTTCACTTCACCGGCCCGAGACTCCTCGACCGCGACTTCGACCCGCAGCGTTCCCTCGTCGGCGATCACAAGCAGCGGAGTCCCCGGCGATGCGAGCACGCCTGGATCGACGCGACGCTCGATCACACGCCCGGCAAACGGCGCGACGATGCCCGCGTAGCCAAGCATCGCCTGAGACTCCCCGAGCGCCGCTTTCGCTTCGTCGATCTTCGACGCCACCGAGCGCAGGCGGGACTGCGCCATCTGTTCTTGCGCTGCAGCGCCGCGCCATTTCGCTTCGGCCTCGTCGTACTGCTGCTGGGGAATCGCATGGTCGTCGAACAGCGTGTGCGCGCGCTCGTACGACGACTTCGCGATCTTCGCGGCGACGCGCGCGGCCTCGAGCGCGTTCTCGGCTTCGGACTTTGCTTCGGTGGACAGGTCGACCCCCGCGCGCGCTCGCGCGACGGTCGCGCGGGCGTCGTTCGCTTCGAGGTCGATCAGCGGTTGCCCCGCCGTCACGCGATCGCCCGCGCTGACCCGCACGGCCCGCACGTAGCCCATCGTCTTGCTCGTAAGGATCGCCGTGTTTCGGCCGCGTACGGTGCCGCTCGCGCGGTAGATCACGGGCAGCGCCTCTGGGTGAGCGATCGCTACGGCGACGGAGATGGGAGCGCCTTCGGGCGTTGGGTGACCTGGCTCGCCGGCGCAGGCAGCGAGGCCCGTCGCGAGGAGCGCGAGAATGATCGACGGTCGTTCCATGGGTCGTCAGAGCCTCCGGCGAGACAAAGGGTTCGCGGGCCTAGGCTCGCTCACCAACTCGCGCGATCACGCGATGCAACTTGTCGCGGACCTCGCGCGCGATCCCCTCGAGCTCAGGGCCGCCGCGCACGGCGATCGTCTCCATCGGGTCAATGGCGGCTACGTGGATCCGTCCGCCATCCTCTTCGTAGACGACGACGTTGCACGGGAGCATGAGGCCGACGTCGAGGCTCGCTTGGAGCGCGCGATGCGCGAGCGGCGGGTTGCAAGCGCCGAGGATGGTGTACCGGCGGAAGTCGACGTCGAGCTTCGTCTTGAGCGTCGCCTGGAGATCGATCTCGGTGAGGACCCCGAAGCCCTCCGCCTTGAGCGCCTCCGTGACCTTGGCGCGCGCTTCGTCGAACGAGCCGTCGGTGGTGGTGTGAATTCCGAACGGTTGCATGGGTGGCTCTCCTCGCTCAGACGGCAATTTTTCGTGCTTCGGCCGCTTCGGCCTCGGCGATGTTTCTGCGAACGTCTTCCATGTCGAGCGCCACGACGCGTCGAATGAGCTCGTCGAGCGCCGCCGCGGGGAGCATTCCGGCTTCGCGAAAGAGAAGAATCCCGTCACGGAACACCATCAACGTGGGAATCGCGCGGATCTGAAACGCGGCAGCGAGCCCTTGCTCGGCTTCCGTGTCGACCTTTGCGAACGTGACGTCGGGATGCTTCGCTGCGGCGGCGTCGTACGTCGGTGCGAATGCACGGCACGGGCCGCACCACGAAGCCCACCAGTCGATCACGACGGTTCCCTTGCCGATCGTCTCCGCGAAGTTCGCCCCCGTCATTTCGTGCGTCGTCATTTGAACCTCCGCGCCGTTCGAGCCAGCGCCGCGAGAAAAGGGTTCGCGACTCGGGTCGATGCGGCGCGTCGTTTGCTGTCCGGCGCACGCAATGCGCGACGCGCGCGATCTCCGGGAGATCCGCCGTATCAGGTGAGCCCCGCCGCTGGGGCATGGCCATTGCGTGCCGTCGACACTCGAGAGGAAGCCCCCATGCCCATCACCGTTCGTGTCTTCGATCCCGCCATGTGCTGCTCGACCGGAGTCTGCGGTCCCTCCATCGATTCGCAGCTCGCCCGGTTCGCCGCCGATCTCGCCTGGCTGAAGGGGCAGGGAGTGTCCGTCGAGCGCTTCAACCTCTCGCAGCAGCCCGGAGCGTTCGCTGAAGACGCCGCGGTGAAGTCCGCGCTCGAGGAAAGAGGCGAAGCGGGACTGCCGGTCGTGAAGGTGAACGACGAGGTGAAGAGCAGCGGCCTCTATCCCTCACGCGACGAGCTCGCGGCGTGGACCGGAGTGAGCGCGACTGCACCTCGAGAGAACGCGCCAAAGGCGGCGTCCGGCGGCTGCTGCGGCCCCAAGACCGAAGCGAGCGCACCGAAGAAATCCGGCTGCTGCTGACGGAGCCGTCATGTCCACGCTCATCCAGAATCCGACGCGCATCCTGTTCTTCACGGGCAAGGGCGGCGTGGGCAAGACTTCCGCGGCCTGCGCGACGGCCATCGGCCTCGCCGACGCGGGCAAGCGGGTGCTGCTCGTCAGCACCGACCCGGCCTCGAACCTCGACGAGGTGCTCGGGGTGAAGCTCTCGGGAATGCCGACGCGCGTGCCGGACGTGCCCGGCCTCTCCGCGCTGAACATCGATCCGGTGCAGGCCGCGCACGATTACCGCGAGCGCGTCGTCGGCCCGTATCGAGGCGTGCTACCGGCAGTCGCGATCGCGAGCATGGAGGAGCAGCTCTCGGGGGCGTGCACCGTCGAGATTGCGGCGTTCGACGAGTTCTCGAAGCTGCTCGGGAGCAAGGCGGCCACCGCCGAGTTCGACCACGTCATCTTCGACACCGCCCCGACGGGGCACACCCTCCGGTTGCTCGAGCTGCCCGCCGCCTGGACGAGCTTCATCGACGCGAACGTCGGAGGAACGTCGTGCCTCGGTCCGCTCTCCGGATTGAACGCGCAGAAGGAGTCGTACGCCGCATCGAGCGAGGCACTCCGTGACCCTGCGCAAACGACGTTGGTGTTGGTCACGCGGCCCGAGCCGTCTTCTCTCACCGAAGCCGAACGCACGCGGGCGGAGCTCGCCCAGCTCGGCATCGGCAAGGTCCGGTTGATCCTGAATGGAGTGTTCCGAGCGCGCGACGCGAGCGACGTCACGGCGGTCGCCATGGAGGCCCGCGGGCGCTCGTCGTTGGAAGCGATGCCCGCCGGGTTGCGTAGTCTTCCTCGCGTCGAGGTCCCGCTGCTCCCGTTCGGTCTCGTCGGCATCGAGGCGGTGCGGAAGATGGGCTCCACCAATGCCATCGCGGAGTCGGCGACGCCGGAGAGCGCGATGTTTCACGGCGAACCGCTGGACGCGCTCGTCGCCGAGCTCGCAGTGCGCGGCAAGGGCGTCGTGATGACGATGGGCAAGGGTGGCGTAGGCAAGACGACCATCGCCGTTCGGATCGCCGGAGAGCTTGCGCGCAGAGGATTCCCCGTCACGCTGACGACCACGGACCCCGCCGCTCACGTCGAGCAAGCTGTCCGCGAGTACGGCGGAGGCGCCGCGAGCCTGAGGGTGACCCGCATCGACCCCGCGCTCGAGACGCGGCGGTACACTGCAGAGGTCCTCTCGGCCGCGGGCACCGGCCTCGACGCACAAGGCAAGGCGCTGCTCGAGGAAGACCTCCGCAGTCCATGCACCGAGGAAATCGCCGTGTTCCGCGCGTTCGCCGAGACCGTGGCGCAGGGTGAAGATCGGTTCGTCGTCATCGACACAGCACCGACGGGCCACACCCTTCTCCTGCTCGATGCCGCGGAGTCCTACCACCGCGAAGTGCTTCGCAAGCCGAGTGGCAGCCCGGAGGCCGTGCAAAGGCTCCTGCCGCGTCTCAGGGACGCGCAGTTCACCCACGTGCTCCTCGTGACCTTGCCGGAGGCGACGCCGATCCACGAAGCGATGCAGCTGGAGCAAGACCTGGCGCGCGCAGACATCAAACCGTTCGCCTGGATCGTGAACCAGAGTCTGACGCCGCTCGAAATCACGGACCCGGTACTCCGTTCCCGGCGAGCGAATGAAGGAGTCCATCTTCACGAGCTCGTGGACCACGCCGAGCGCACCATCCTCGAGCCATGGCGCGCCGAGTCCGCACGCCAACCCGCTCGAATCACGAGCTCGACGGCGGGCGCCGCCGCCATCTGATCGAGCGCCCAGCCGCTGCCGTGCTTGCGGATCCGGGCCGGCGCGATCGCGCTCTCACGACCGCCGCCTTCGGCGGCCTAGGTTCGCTCATCCAGATGTGAGCCAAGAACGGGGAAAGAAGCTTCGCGTCGCGACTCGAATGGGCTCGACGTACGTCGAAAGCGCCGCAAGCGAAGGCTGTTTGCGAGCACGAAGAGGCTGCTCGAGCTCATCGCCGCGGCGGCCAGCACTGGGGAGAGGAGCGTCCCGAAGAGCGGATACAACGCGCCGGCGGCGAGCGGCACGAGCGCGACGTTGTAGGCGTACGCCCAGAAAAAGTTCTGCCGGATCGTGCGCACGGTGCGGCGGCTCAGCGCGACCGCGTCGACCGCCGCGCGGAGGTCGCCGCGCATCAAGACAAGGTCACCGGCTTCGATCGCGATGTCGGTGCCCGTGCCGATCGCGATGCCGACGTCGGCTTGCGCGAGCGCAGGCGCGTCGTTGATGCCGTCGCCGACGAACGCGACGCGGCGACCGCTCGCTTGGAGCGCTCGGATCCGCGCGGCCTTGTCGGCCGGCAGTTGCTCGGCGAGGGCGAGATCGACGCCGAGCTCGCGCGCGATTGCGTCGACCGTGGCGCGCGCGTCGCCGGAGACGATACCGACGTCGAGCCCGAGGTGCCGGAGCGCGCGGATGGCTTCCGCGCTCGTCAGCTTCAACGCGTCCGATACGCCGAGGATCGCCGCGAGCTGCCCGTCGATCGCCACGAAGATGGACGTCTTGGCCGCGGCCGATAGCCGCTCGGCTTCGCGCACGTGCGCCGAGATCTCGACGCCGTTCCGTCTCATGTACCGCTCGGCACCGACGCGCACCGCGCGCCCTTCGACCGTCGCCTCGATACCGAACCCCGCGTCGGCACGCACCGCCTCGGCGCGGGCGCGAGGCAGATTCGTGGCCGCCGCGACGACGGCGCGCGCGAGCGGGTGCTCGCTTCGATCTTCCGCGGCCGCCGCTAGACGCAAGACGTCGTTCTTCTCGAAGCCGAACGTAGTCACGTCAGTCAGCGACGGCTTTCCTTCCGTGAGCGTGCCTGTCTTGTCGATGAGAACGAGGTCCGCGCGCGCGAGCCCCTCGAGCGCGGTACCTCTTCGAAAGAGCACGCCGAGCTCCGCGGCCTTGCCGGTAGCCACGAGGATGGCCGTCGGAGTCGCGAGCCCCATCGCGCATGGGCAGGCGATGACGAGCACGGAGACCGCCGCGACGAACGCGTAGTTGAGCGCGGGCGGCGGACCGAACGCGAGCCACGCGGCGAACGTCAGCGCCGCGACGACGAGAACGATCGGTACGAAAACGGCGGCGATGCGATCGGCGAGCGCTTGGATGGGAGGCTTGGAGCTCTGCGCCTCCTCGACGGTGCGGACGATCTGCGCGAGAACCGTGTCGCTGCCGACGCGCGTCGCACGAAAGGAGAATGCGGTCGTGCCGTTGACCGTGCCGCCGACGACGTGTGCGCCGACGGAGCGCTCGACCGGCACGGCCTCGCCGGTGATCACCGATTCATCGACGAAGCTCGCACCTTCGACGACGACGCCGTCGACGGGCAGGCGTTCGCCGGGCCGCACGCTCACGACGTCGCCGACGAGCACCTCTTCGACCGGAATCTCGTGCTCGCCGTCGCTCCTGCGTACGCGCGCCGTCCGCGTCTGGAGCGCCAGGAGCTTGGTGATCGCCGCCGACGATCGACGGCGCGCGAGCGCTTCGAAATGCTTTCCGAGCAGGACGAGCGCGACGACCGACGCCGAGGCCTCGAAGTACGTGTGCGCGGTACCGGCGGGGAACACGGCCGGCGCGACGAGCACGAGCACCGAGTAGAGGAACGCCGCCGAGCTGCCGATCATGACGAGAGAGCTCATGCCCGGACTGCCGTGACGAAGCTCCGCAAAGGCGGCGCGGTAGAGGCGTCGCCCCGCCCAGAGTTGCACCGGCGTCGCGAAGAGGAGCCCGCCCCAGCCCATGAAGAAACGCGCGACCGGCTCGACAGCGTGGTGAAACGCGGGCACGAGCATGGGGACCATCGTGAAGAAGAGGAGCGGCGCGGTCAGCGCAATCGCGACGATGCTGTCCTTCGACCAACGCTCCTCGATCTCGCCCGCGACGATCGGTCGTGGCGCGTCGCCCGCTCGAGGGGCGCCCGGCTCGTATCCCGCGTCACGGATCGCGGCGACGATGGCGTCTGCCTCCGCCGCGCCGGACACCGTCGCGCGTTCCGTCGCGAGGTTGACCGAAGCGTCGCTCACTCCGGGCACCCGACGGATCGCGCGTTCGACCCGACCGACGCAGCTGGCGCACGTCATGCCATGCACCGGAATCGTGAAGCTCATGACCTCGACCGCCTCACTCGAGCAATCGCGCGGCGTACCCTTCGTCTGCGAGCGCTCGCACGAGGGCGCCGATGTCCGGCGCCCCTTCGAGTTCGACCTCGCCGCGCTTCAAGTCCACTCCGCGGACGCGCTCGACGCCCGCCGCTCTCGACACGACGCGGGTCACCGCCGTCACGCAGTGGTCGCACGTCATTCCGTCCACCTTCATCTTCAGCACGCGGATGTCCTCCTCCACCCATTTTCTTCGCCAAGTCTCTCGAACCCTTTTTTCGCGCCCGCGGCTCTCACCGGCAGAGAGGTCAATCATGTGCCAGCGAACAGCGTGCTCTTCATGCGGAAAACCCACCTATCTCGGCTGCGGCCGGCACGTGGAGCAGGTGCTCGGCGACGTGCCGCGAGAAGCCCGCTGTCGATGCCAGGCGCACGAGGAAGTCGAGCCGCGTGGCCCCGCGTCGCTCCTCGCTCGGCTCTTCCGACAGATGGGATGATCGCTCGTGAACCGACGTAGCTTCCTCGTTCTGACCGCGCTCGCCGCGTGCAAGACGTCGTCGAGCGATGACCCGAGCGCGTCGCGCGCATCGTTCCCCTGGACGCCCGATCGCCTCGTCGCGAGCTCCGATCTCGCGAGGCAGCTCGCAGGCCCGGAAGCGCAGCGACCTCGTGTCGTGCACGTTGGTCCGAAGAGCCTCTTCGAGAAAGCACGCGTGCGAGGAGCGGTACATGCAGGCGAGGGTGGAGACCCGGAAGGTATCGCCGCGATGGGTCGCTGGCTCGAGCCACTCCGTCGTGATGCGGATCTCGTCCTTTACTGCGGGTGCTGCCCGTACAGAAACTGCCCGAACATCCGACCCGCCTATTCTAAAGCAGTCGCAATGGGCTTCACGCGCGCGCGCGTGCTCGACCTCCCGACGACGCTGAAAGCCGACTGGACCGATCACGGGCTTCCGACCGAGAGCGGCTGAGCGAACGGGTACGTCGATCACCGAGGCGTCTGTGAACGAAGCTCGCGAACGGCGCGTGGCGTCCGTCGGCTCGCTCGGGCGAAATGTCAGCGCCTCGCGATTCATGATCTCGTGCACGCTCTTGGACACTCGAGTCAACGAAGCAAGGCGGATACCGTCGCGTAATCCGCGAGGGTGGGAGGGGCTGAGGACCCGGAGTTGTGCACAACGTGCGTCGCACGCAACTCGTGCGCGTTCCGAGCTTAGGGGGACGGTGGGTTGCAGGGCAGGTCGGCGGGCACGTGCGATGCAGCCTTCGGCTCGAGAGGTCACCGTGTACCCGCGCATCCTGGTCGCGACGGACGGCAGCGACTGCTCCAACGCAGCGGTCGCCGAAGGGGTTCGCCTCGCCAAGGAGCTAGGAAGCCGGGTCACGTTTCTCCATGTCATCGACGTGACCCGATTCGCCGGCGATGCGGCGTTCGACGTCGATCGCGCGATGCGAGACCTCCAGCGCTCAGCCGACGACGTTCTTTCGCGAGCGAAGGCCATCGCCGAGACGGCGTGCGTTCCGTGCGAAGCGAAGACGACCGAAGGTCTGCCCGGCCAGGAGATCGCGCGCGAGTCGCTCGCCCGCGATCTCATCGTCGTGGGAGGACACGGGCGGGGCGTGCTCGCGCAGCTCGTGCTCGGCTCCGTCACGCAGGCGGTCCTCCATCACGCGAAGCGGCCAGTGCTGGTCGTGACGCCAGCAGCGAAGACCGCCTGACGTCGGTTTCAGCGGAGGGAACCGACGACGACGTACTGCTCAGGGAGCCCGGCTTCGACGACGTGCGCGTCGAGCCCTCCGGTCGCGAGCTCGCGCGCGACCTCGTCAGGCGCAATACGGTGTGCGGGCGGCGGCCCGTGATGCGCCTCGAGCCGGAAGTCGACGACCACGACCTCGCCACCCGGCTTGAGCGCGGCGCGCAGGCGAGCGGAATAGCCGCTGCGATTCGCGATGTGATGCCACGTGTCGACGATGAGCACGCGATCGACGGAGCCCGGCACCAGCCTCGGATCGTCCGACGCGACGAGACGCGCGCTCACGTTCGCCAGCCCTTCGTGCGCGACGCGTTCGTCCAGGTGGCGCACCATGTCCGGCTCGACGTCGAGCGCGAGGATCTTCCCGGTCGCACCGACGGCTCGGGACAAGTACGGCTCGAAGTAGCCTGTCCCAGCGCCGACATCGGCGACGATCATTCCGGGCGCGATCTGCATCGCCGCGATCACCTTCTCCGGCTTCTGCCACTCATCGCGCGTGGGATCGTCGAACTCCTTTGCCCAGGCGTCCGCGTGATCGAAGCGGTGGACATAAGGCGCGGGTTCGGTCGGCGGAGGCGTCGAGCGGGAAGAGCAAGCGGCCATGGTCGCGCACGCAAGGACGAGCAGCGCTCTCATGCGCGTGCTCCGCCGAGGACGAGGTATTCGTAGGGGCCCACGAGTCGAGTTGGTCGCGTGACTTGCCATCCCGCTTCGGCGAGAGCCCGCTCGGTCTCGACTGCGGGAATACGGTGCGCGAGCGGAGGCCCGGGTGCCGGCTCGACGTCGGTGCGCCAATCCAGGATGGCTACGCGCCCTCCCGGTTTGATGATCCGCGCAAGCTCGGCGAGAGCGACGGCGCGGTCGTCGACCTCATGCCAAACGTTCGCCATGAACGCGAGGTCGACGCTCCCCTCGTCGAGCGTCGTCCGAGCAGCATCGCCGTTCACGAGCGTGATCGGGAGCGACGGCTCGAGCCTCGCGCGAAGCTTCTCGAGCATCTCGAGCTGAAGGTCCACGGCGAAGACGATGCCCGAGGGGCCGACGGCGCGGGCGATCGGTAGCGCGAAGTAGCCGGTCCCGGCGCCGATATCGGCGACGCGCATTCCTGCTCGGAGCCCGAGGTCTCGAATGACATCGGCGGACGGCAGCCACCGCTGGCGATCCGCGTCGTCGAGGACGTGCGCGTGTTCGTGATGAAACATTCGTTCATGAGGAGGCATCTCGAGCTCCAGGGTTCCGCGTGGGCACTCCGAGGGGGGCCAACCGCGGCTCGAAGCGTACTGCCACGCATCCTACGAACGCCACGGCGAGTGCCTGCGTCCTTGCGGCCTTGCGGAAAGATGAAGTGGTGATTCGCCGGTGACGACACGAAGACGCTGGTCTTCGGTCACCGACATGGAAGAGTGCGCGCCCATGAATCGCGCCGCCGTCAGTGCAGGTCTCTTCGCCATTGGTCTCTTCACTACTGGTCTTTTCAATACCGGATGCGGCACGAGCAGCGCTTCGCCCGGCGCGAACGACGCCGCCGCGCCGATCGTGAGCGACGCAGGCGTCACGAACGACGCCGCCCCGCCGATCGTCAGCGACGCAGGCGATGCTCCCCCGGCGACCGCGCCCGGGTGCAACCCGATCATCGGCGACGACTGTCTCACCCCGTTCCCATCGAGCTTCTTCGAGCAGTCGGATCCGACGAGCGCGACCGGTTTCCGCGTCGCCATCGGCCCAGGACTGATGCCGGTGCAGACGAACGGCATCCCCATCACGACCGCGCGATTGAACCAGAAGGACGGCTTCTCGCCGGCGACGCCGTTCGTCGTCTACTTCGCCAACGGCGTCTCCGGCACCGGCCTCGGCAACTGGGTCGACCCGAGCGCGTCGCTCACGCCGACCGGCCCCGTGCAGGTCATCGACGAGGCGACCGGTGAGCGGGTCGTCGCCTTCGCCGAGGTCGACGAGGACGACATCGGCAACGGGCGCGCCGGGTTGCTCGTGCGCCCGCTCCAGCGGCTCACGCCGGGGCACCGCTACGTCATCGCGCTCGTCGGTCTGAACGACGCCAGCGGGGCACCGCTCGTTCCGGCCCCGTTTCGCGCGCTGCGCGACGGGACCACGCTCTCGAGCACGCTGGCGCCGCTCGCGGCGAGCTACGACAAAATCTTCACGGTCCTCACGAACGCGGGCGTGAACCGCAGCGGGCTGACGCTCGCGTGGGACGTCGTCATCGCCTCCGACGCGACGGCCACCTCGCATCTCACCGCCATGCGCGACACCGCCCTCGCGATGGTGGACGCCGGCGCGCTCTCCTACGCGATCGTCGACGGCGGTCCCGCGACGACCGATCCGAACCTCCTCGCGCAGGTGAGCGCGACGGTCGACGTCCCGCTGTTCCTCGCCGACGGCGGCCCCGCGTCCGAGATGAATTTCGACGACGCCGGAGCCCCCGCGGTGAACGGCA
Organism: Myxococcales bacterium; assembly: GCA_003151595.1. The sequence goes on along the minus strand of PLXW01000003.1, from coordinate 20,902 downwards.
CGACGACGGCCAACGTCACGGTCAACGTCCCGGTGTGCGCCCTGACGGCGACTGCCCCGCTCCCGGTCCTGGTCTTCGGGCACGGCCTCTTCGGCACCGCAAAAGGGACGATGAGCAACACGACGCTCACGTCGCTCGCCAACCAGTGGTGCTTCGTTCTCATCGGCACCGACTGGCTCGGCCTGTCGTCGAACGACTACGCCAATCTTCCGAACGCGCTCGGTGCGGACCTGAACAGCGTCTACATCATCACGGACCGCCTGCAGCAGGCGCACGTCAACGCCCAGGTGATGACGCGGACGTTCATGAACACGATGAAGAACGATCCCGTGTTCCAGGTGAACGGTCACCCCATCACGGACGCGTCGACGCTCTACTACTTCGGCGTCTCGCTCGGCGGCATCCAGGGGACGACGTTCATGGCGCTACAGCCGGACATCGTTCGCGGCACCCTCAACGTGGCCGGCTCCGTGTGGTCGCTCCTGATCCCGCGGTCAACCGACTTCAACGACTTCTTCCTGCTCCTGTACGTCAATCTCCACGACGCGGTGGACCGGCAAGTCGCGCTCGCCGCTTCGCAGTCGGAGTGGGACTACTCGGACTCGGCGACGTTCGCGCCGCACCTCCTCACCCACCCGCTCCCCGGCACGCCCGTCAAACAGATCCTCCTTCAGGAGTCGATCAGCGACGCGCAGGTCACGAACGTGTCGACGCGCCTGCTCGCGCGCACGATGGGTATTCCCGCGCTCGACCTCGGCGTGCCGGTGCCTGGTCTCGTGACCGGGCAAGCGCCGCTCGCGTCGGCCTACACGCAGTACGACTCGAAGCCGTCGATCACCGCGCCGCTCACGGACACGGCTCTTCCGAACGACAACGGCGCGCACGACGCCGTCTGGCAGAGCGCGTTGGCGCAGCAGCAGATCCACGCGTTCCTCGCGCCGGGGGGGCAGGTCACGTCGGTTTGTGACGGGGGGGTGTGCGTGATTCCGTGAGGTCGCGCGCTTCACGACGCCGCCGGCCGAGAACCCACGCGCACTTCGAGCGCCCGGGCTGCGCGCTCACGCCAACGAATCCCGGAGAAACGCCCCCAGCGCACGCGTGAACCTCCGCGGCGCCTCCGCACGACTCGAGCTCGCGGCTGAGGACGTTCCACGCGCCGAGGAGAGGAAGTGGGCCGCCTGCATGCCGAAGCCGTGAAGGAGGACGCACGGCGGGCCGCGGCCGACGTCGAGGTAGTGGAGTCGGTGGCCTGTGGCGGTGGGGAGGGAGGGCATGGCGGAAGGGAGAGGCGGAGACGCTCGTCTACGCCTTCTTCTTCCTCGCCCAGATCTTCGCGATGTACGGGAGCGGTTGAGGAAACTCGCAGGCGGTGTTGCCTGCGTCGAACGCGACGGGGCCGATCGCGCGGGCCGCGGCCTCTGCCGCCTTGCGTAGCGTGGCGCTCTGCCCGCCGAGGCCGATGAGCGTGTACATCATGGTCCGTCGCGTCCAGTTCTCGGCCTCGTGAATCTCGGCTTCGAGGCGCTTCACGTACGCGAGGGCGGTGCGCTCGTCGAGCGGCGCGCCGTTCCTGGCGCAGTGACCGACGAGGGACCAGCCCGCCCGTTGCAGCTTGGGATCGGCGAGCCAGGCGTCGCGGGTCCTGGCGGCGAGCGGGGTCTGGCTGGCGAAGGACGCGAGCGCATCGGCGGTGCTCGAGTCCTTGACCTCCCTGGCCCAGGTCTTCAGCTCGGCTTCGGTGACCTTTGCGGGGTCGGCCACCTGGCAGGCGAGGAGGCGCGCGTCGTGGTTGCCGGTCTTCCAGAGCTGCTTGGCGAGCGCGTGGTCGACGCGGATCTTCTTCTGAAGCTTGGCCATGTCGCCGAACTTCACGCCGAACATGGGCTCCGCGGCGCCGTGGCGACACCAGGTCTTGCGGGTCTGCTCGCTGCCGAGCGATTCGAGCTCGGTCATGACTTCGTGTGCGTCCATGCGTGCCTCCGGCGCGGAGGTTAGACCAACGATCCCGGACAGACGATGTCGTCCCCCTCCCCAGAGCAGGATGACGCTTCCGACGAACATTCTGACGGCCACGCGAAAGCCTCTCGCGCGGACGCGTGTTAAGGCGTTCCATGCGAATCGACGCAGCTCTCGGACGCAGTCGTCGCGGCGCCGCCGCCAGGCCTCCGTACGTCCTGCTCGCATCGCTCTTCGCCGCGGTGGCGATGATGGCCTGCGGGTCTTCGTCGCTGCCGTCGTCCGCCGCGTCCGGGCCGCCCCCCCTCGACGGCGGATCGGCCGGCGCGGGTCCCGACGGGGGCGGCGGCGGAGCCGCGGACGAAGGCGGTGGGGCCGCAGAGGAAGGGGGTGCGGCCGCGGACGAAGGCGGTGGGCCCGCAGACGAAGGCGGATCGCCGACCGGCGCGGACGGTGGCAAAACCACCGGAACGTTCGTCCTTCACGAGACCTTCAACGCGATGACGACCGGCGTGAGCCCCCCCGCTCCCTGGACCACGGAAGCGACGAACGGTGGCTCGGTCGCCGTCGTCGAGACCCCCTTCGCCGCCGACAAGAGCGTCACGATCACCAAGCCCGCATCGGCCGGCGAGTCGGCGCTCTCGGTGACCTTTCCCGCGCAGCACGGTCGCGTCGTCTTCGAAGCGAAGGTGCTCGCGCGCGAGACCGCCGGCTTCAAGGCGATTCCCTACGTCTACGATGCGGCGGGGAACGCCGTGGCCTCGATCTCCTTTCTGAACGGGAACATCCAGGCGAACGTCGGTGGCACGGTCACGACGATTCAAACCTTCGTCGCGAACGAGTGGTACCGCGTGCGCGTCGTGGTCGACACGGACACCGCGAAGTTCGATGTCTACGTGGACGGAGTCCGCGCCGCGGTCGCGCAGGCGTTGCGAACCCCGTCGAGCGCGATAGAAAAGCTCACCTATTATCTCGACGGCACCGGCGCCGGGACGCTGCTCGTCGACAACGTCAAGGTCTACACCGAAGCCGTGTTCATCGGAGCGCCCCCCGCGCCCGTGTTCGACGCGAAGACCTACGGCGCGGTCGGCGACGGCACGACCTCGGACCAGGTCGCGATCCAGAAAGCGATCGATGCGGCCGCCGGAACCGGCGGCTCGGTCGTGCTCGAGGGGGGGACGTTCCTGAGCGGCACGTTGACGCTCAAGAGCAAGATGACCTTCTTCGTCGACTCCTCGGCGACCCTCCTCGGCAGCAAGAACGCCGCGGACTATCCGACGCAAACCCCCGACACGGGCAATACGCAGCTCCTGAACTGCCAGCGCGCGCTCCTCTACGTGCCCGACGCGACCGAGGTGACGATCGACGGCGGGGGGATGCTCGACGGTCAGGGGGACTCGTTCTCGGGCGTGGAGGGGACGCGCCCGATGATCCTCTGGGCGGTGAAGTCAGATCACGTCACCGTACAGAACGTGTTCTTGCGAAAGAGCGCGGTGTGGAGCCTCGTCCTGATGGAGACCGACGACGCGCTCATCACGAACGTGGGCGTCTCGAGCGACGGCATCACGCACGACGGTATCGACATCGTCGACGGCCACGACGTGACGGTCGACGACGTGGCCGTGCGAAGCGGTGACGACGCGATGTGCCTGAAGAGCGGCGTGCGTCGCGGCATCGACACGCTGACCGTGAAGAACTCGCTGTTCGGCGGCTCGGGGACGAGCGGCGGGTCGAACGGGATCAAGTTCGGAACTGCGACGTACGGCGCGCTCACCGGCATCACCATCGAAGACAGCTACGTCAAGGACGTTCAATACGCGGCGATGGCCGTCGAATCGCGCCAGGGCTCGGACATGAGCCACGTCGCATTTTCGCGCATCGAGTTCGCGAACACGGGGGGCGCCTTCTTCGTCTACCTCGCGCAGCAGAACACCACCGCTCCGACCGGCGACGTTCCCAAGCTCGGCTCGGTCGACAGCGTCTCGTTCACCGACGTCACGGGCTCGACGGCGTCATGGGGGAACTCGCCGCATCAAGGGGCGCTCGTCACGGGTCACATTTACAACGGCGTGACCTATCCGATCACGAACCTGGCGTTCACGCGCGTCGCCGTCACGTTCGACGGCGGTCGCACCACCGTTCCTGCTGGCCCTCCGGAGGCGACGCCGAACCAATACCCGGAGTCGAACATGTTCGGCGACCTCCCCGCGTGGGGGTACTACTTGCGCCACGTGCAAGGGGTCACGTTCGACGCCTGCACGTCGAGCGTCGCCGCGACCGACGCGCGGCAGAAGCTCGTGACCGACGACGTCGGGCTGCTGACCGGCTCGCCCTAGGAGCCTGTCCCCGAAACTTCGTTTCGGCGACGGGCTCCGTCGTGACGTGTCGTGTGGGACCTGCCGGTCCCCTCGTTCGCTTCGCTCACGAGCCTCCCCCGAATCGCCTCTGGCGAATCGTGCTTCGCACGACAGGGAGACGAGACGAGAGTCCGAGATTCGCATGCGATTGTCTCCATCCTTCTCGCCGTCGTGCGAAGCACGATTCGCCGAAGGCGATGCAGGGGAGGCTCGGAAGCGAAGCTTCCGAGGGGAACGCCAGTTCCCACTAGGACGAAGCTAAAACGCCGGCGTGAGTCCGCGCCGTATCGCGCTCGGCGGTTTAGCGCGTGAGCACGATCGCGCTGTACGGCCCCAGCACGAGCGGGAGCGCGTACGGCTTGCCGTCGGTCGCGATGGGCTTGGGCGAGACGCTCCCGCTCTGCGTTCCGGTGAAGTCGGAGCCGTACGCGGGAAGATCGCTATTCACGCGCACGCGCCAGGGGTTCGCGTCAGGCACGCCGACGTTGTACGCGGTGAACGACGTGCTCGAGAAGTTCGCGACGACGAGGACGTCTTCGCCCGACGCGCCGTAGCGCCGGTAGCCGAGCACCTTGGCGGTGTCGTTTCGATGCACGATCTCGACGCCCGGATCGGAGAGTCCGCCCGCAAGGCCGTCGAGGTTGCGACGGAGGCGAACCATGTCCCGGTAGAACGCCCGGACCAGCTCCCCCACGGCGGTCGGCCCGGCGAGGGGGGTCGGGGGGCTGAGGAACGGGGCCGTCGCGAGCCACTCCTCTCCCATGAAGAGCATCGGTACGCCGGGCGTCGTCAGCATCACGAGCGCACCGAGCATCGATCGCTTGCGCGCCGCGAAGCTCGTGGGGTTCGCGGAGTCGATGGCGGCCGGGATGCGCGAGCCGCCGTTGCCGACGGTGTCGTGATCCTCGAGGTAGATCAGACGCCCGAACGGATCGCCCCCGGAGGACCCCTCTAGCGCACCGACGACCTGGCCGAGATCTCGCCCGGCGTCGCTCGGCGGGACGATCACGTTCGTCATCGTGTAGCCGAAGCCGTCCCACTGCGCGTCGAAGCCGAAGCCGCCGCTCGCCGTGCTCTGCGTGATCGCGCCGTAGCCCTTGAGATCCTCGGCGATGCTGAGGCCGTCGAGCGCGTGTACCCGGTCGTTGATGCGCCGGAGGAGATCGGTCGCTCCCGGCACGGTCCCCTGTCCATCGAGCGCGCGGACGTTGGAGACCGAGTCCCACCGGAATCCGTCGGCGCGCAGCTCGGTCATCCAGGTATCGACCGAAGCGGCGAGCATCGTCGCCACCTCGGGAGCCGCGTAGTCGGGGCGCGGTCCCCAGGGGGTCGTGGCGTAGGTCCCCTGGGGAAAGAAGTAGATGCCCGCCGTCTGGTTCGGGCACTCGCCGTCGAAGCAGTAGAGCGGCGCCTGCGTCCAGCCGTCGGTGTGGTTGATGACCGCGTCGACCCACACGGCGATGCCGAGCGCGTGCGCCGCGTCGACGAGCGCGCGAAAGTCGTCGGACGTGCCGAGCCCCGGCATGGGGGCCTGGAAGAGCTGCGGGTTGTATCCCCACCCCCCCGCGCTGCCGCCGAACGACTGCACCGGCATGACCTCGATGACGTTCACGCCGAGGTCCGCAATCTGCGGCAGCGCGGCGCGCGTCGAGGCGAACGTGCCGGTCGCGGCGCCGGTCGGTACCGCGTAGCTCCCGACGTGGAACTCGTAGACGACGGCGCCCGCGCGTTTGGGGCGCGCGAATGACGGGGTCGTCCACGCGTACGCGTTCGGATCGACGACGCGGCACGCGGCTCCGGCGAGCTCGCGGCAGTACGGGTCGAAGCGCGTGACCGTCCCGCCCGGCCCCGCGAAGACGTAGAGGTACGTGCTCCCGGCCTTTGCTCCCGGGACGTGTGCCTCGTAGACCCCGCCTCCGATCGCGTTCATCGGGACGTCGTTCGGCGTGGAGTCGACGCGCACGTTCGCGCTCGTCGCGTCCGGCGCCCAGACGCGGAAGACGACCCCTCCCGGCTCGACGTTGCCGCCGAGAAAGGGGGGCGTGAGGAGCCCCGCGTCCGCGCCGCTGTCAGCGCCCCCTGCCGGCGCCGCGTCGCTCCACGCGCCACCGTCGACCGTCGGGCCTCCCCCCCCGGGCGGGAGCACGCCGCCCGCCCCGGCGTCGAAGGTCGGAGGTGTGTACCCGCTCCCCTCCCCGCTGCCGCACGCCTGGGTCCAGGCGGGCAACGCGAGGAGAGACGCGAGGACGGTGAGCCGAATTCCGGCCCCTTCCGAGGACGACCCCGAGGCAGACCACGATCGCATGCAGGTCGGCCTAGCACCGCCCCCCCGGCGCCGTTTACGCGGGACCGTCAAAGGTCATCGCGTTTCCGTCGCCGTGGGCTCGAAACGCGCGGAGGCCTACCGTGCGGCGGCAACAGTTCCAGCGCATCGTCCGCGCGGCGTACCGACGAGGGGACGCGCCCGAAGCGTCGCGTGAACGCGGAGGTGAAGGCCGCGAGGCTCGCGTAGCCGACCCGGGCCGCGACCTCGCCGACGCTGTGGCGACCGCTCTGCAAGAAGAGCAGCGCCGCATCGAGCCGCCGCTCACGCGCGTACGCCGCGGGCGCCTTTCCGAGCTCCCGCTGGAACGCGCGCAGCAGCGTGGACTCGCTGGTCCCCGTGCGGCGCGCGAGCTCCGCGACCCGGAGCGGCTCGAACAGGTTGTCGTCGATCCACGCGCGCGCGCGCACGACGAAGTCCCCTGCCTCGTTCACGACCGACGCGCGCCGGCGCATCGCGCTGCGCTCCTCGCAGAGGAAGTAGAGCTCCTTGGTGATCTCCGTCTCGAGGAAGGAGGCCGCCGCGCTGTGGGGCTTCTTGCAGACGTCCCGCTCGAAGACGTAGCGGTGCACGATCTCGTCGAACCAGCGCGTGCGTGGAAGGATGCGCGGCGTCGCGAGGAGCTCGCCGAAGAGGCGCTCGTCGACGTGCGGGCGATACTCGCGGCACGCGCTCTCGCGCGCGCCACTTGCCACGAGGAGCGTGACGACGGTGGCAAGAGAGCTCTTGGCATGCACGTGGTACGGAGTCTCGGCGGGGACGAACGCGAACGAGGCGCGGTCCACGCACTCGGGGGGCGCGTCGCCGATCGTGACGACGACGACGCTCGTGTCGACCGGTACGAGCAACGCCGGGTGCCGCTCGACCCGCCGCCCGCCGCGAAAGTCGAGCTCCGCGCTTCGCTCCACGCGGAGCACGATCCGTTCGGTGGTCTTCTTCGCCCTGGCCACGCACCAACTCTAGCGCCAGCCGGGACCAGCGCCCCCCTGGCCGTGAGGCGCCGGTCGTTCGCTTTGGCGCGCGCGCAGAAGAGAATGACGGGCGCGCGCAATCGGACCGAGAGGGCGGATGGTACGCACCGCCTCGGAGGTACGACGATGTCGAAATCGAGACTCGAGACGAAGAGCCCGCGCGCCGCTGCATGGCTCGCGTGCGCGGGGCTCGCGATGGCGGTTCCCCTCGGCGCGAGCGCCTGCGGGACGGCCCCCGAGCCCACCGCGAAGACGACGGCATCGCTCGCGCGGGCCGAGACCGCCGCCGAGGCCGCGGGGTGGCGTGCGCAGGTCATCTACCTCGTCATGCCCGACCGCTTTCGCAACGGCGACACCACCAACGACGCCCTCGGCTCCCCCGGCTGCTTCAATCCCTCCGATCCGCACGTCTTTCACGGCGGCGATCTGGAAGGGGTGCGCCAGAACCTCGGCTACATCAAAGGGCTCGGCGCGACCGCGATCTGGACGACGCCCCTCTACCGGCAGATCCCGCGCCTCCCGAACGGCCAGTGCGGCTACCACGGCTACTGGGCCGACTATGTCGATCCCGACGACGGCGCGATCGAGCCCAAGCTCGGCACCGCCTCCGATCTCGTCGCCCTCGTCGGCGACGTACACGCGGCCGGGATGCGCTTCATCCTCGACATGGTCGTCAACCACAGCGGCAACACGGCCCGGCTCCCCACGCAGCAGCCGTCCTGGTTCCACGATCCGCGGACGTGCGCGTCGCTCGGTGACCCCATGATCGATTGCCCCCTCGACAGTCACCCCGACTTCGCGCAGGAGAATCCCGTCGTCGCGGCCTACGAGTCGGCCCTCGCGGCCCGCTGGACGTCGACGTACGGCATCGACGGCATCCGGATGGATACGGCGAAGTACGTCCCCCCCTCGTACTTCCAGGCGAGCTTCTTCCCCGCCGTGCGAGGCGTGAACGCGAACCTGTTCGCCGTCGCGGAGATCTTCGACACCGGGCCGACGACGCCGTTCCTCCCGTACCTCGACGCAGGCTTCGATTCGGCGTTTCACTTCGAGCTGTACTCGGCCCTGGTGAGCGGCATCGCGCGGGGGGGTTCGGTCGACGCGGTGGCGAGCGCCGTCGCCGACGGGATCGCGACGCTCGGAATGGATCGCGCGCTCGACCTCGTGCTTCTCATGGACAACCACGACGTGCCGCGCTTCGCGAACGAGCCCGGCTACGGCGTGCCAGAGGACGATATACGCCGCCGCGAGATGCTCGCGCTCGACCTCCTCTTCACCCTCCCGGGCATCCCGCAGCTCTACGCGGGCGACGAGGTGGGGCTCTACGGCGGGCCCGATCCGGACAACCGCCGCGACCTTCCGGCGTGGGCGACCGACCCGACGGCGCGCGGCGCGGCGCACCCGGGCGAGGCAGTGGCAGGGTCGGACCAGATCTTCGCGCGCGTGGCGAAGCTCGCCGCGCTGCGGACGACGACGCCGGCGCTCATCGACGGCGCGTACACGGAGCTGTGGCGCCAGAACGGCGCGCACAACCCGAACGTCTTCGCCTTCGCGCGCGGCACCGGCGCGGGCGCGCGCGTCATCGTCGTGAACAATGGATCGGCCCCCTCGGGGACGATGCACATCCCCGTCCCGGGCTCCGTGTTCGCCAGCGGGGCGACGCTCGTCGACGACCTGGGGGACGGCGCTCCGGGGACGCTGGCACTCGGGGGGGGAACGCTCGTGGTCAACCTGCCTCCCCGAGGAGCGGCCATTTACCGCGCGCGATGAGAGGAGCGTGCGGCGGCGTGCGAGGACGGCATCGTCGACGTCGCGGTCGACGCCGACTTCGTCTTCTGGATCGAGGCGGCGATGCACAGCCGCGCCTCCACGAAGTCGTCGGGGTCGGCGCCCGTCTGCGCGCAATGCGCGGCCGCGCGGTCGAGGAAGCCTGCCACGGCGGTGACGGTCTGCAGGAAGGTCGGCACGCTGAGGTCGTAGAGTGAGGTCGCCATCGGCTGTTCCTCGCGAGAATCGGTCCCCGTGACCATCATCGCGCGAAAACAGGGGAGAGACCACATGACCGTCTGTGATCAAAGTTGCCGCCTACGCTGGGGTTGGAGGCCTCTTCGAGCCTCGTCGTTGCGTGGACCGCTCGGCGGTACTATTTTGTAGGGATGGCTAGCGAGCTGGAGAATTTCGACCCGGAGGAGCGCGCCCGCGAGAAGCAGCGCTCGCGCGAGGACGACGCTCGCGCGCTGGCATCGGGCGAGAAGAGCCGCGAAGAACTCCGGCGCGAGAACGGTCACTTCGCGTTCCCGAACGTGCGCGTGAGCCTTCGGGGAGCGAAACCCCTCGAGTGAAGGATCTCGCGTACGTCGACGTCCGCCCGATCCTCGCAAAGGTCGCGGACCTCGAACGGGAATTGGTCCTGGTAGGCGGGCAAGCCGTGAACTTCTGGGCATCGCTCTACGAGGCGCGCGTACCCGAGCTTGCGCGCGAGGCCCCCTTCACGAGCAAGGACATCGACTTCTGCGGCGATCAGCGCGCGGTCCGCGGGTGCGCCGAGCGCCTGGGCGGGACACCCCGCGTCGCGACGTTCGACGACGCGACCCCCAATAGCGGGACTGTCGTCTTCGTGGATGCCGTCGGTGTGACCCGCTCACTCGACATCGTGTCGGCGCCGTTCGGGCTCGATGCCGCCGAGGTGCACGCGACTGCGCTCGCTGTCGCAATCCTCGACGACTCCGACGCGCCGACAGGCGTCAGCTTTTACGTGATGCATCCCGTCCTGTGCCTGGAGAGCCGGGTAGCAAGCTGACCGCGGGTTCGCTTTCGGTCGAGGCGCTTCCAGCCGCCTGGGTCTGCACCCAGGCGGCGGCAACTCCGCGGCGACCGTATGCTCTCCTTCCTCTTTCTAGTGCGCCGCCCCGTTCGCGCTCCCGTTGACCCCCTGCACCGTTTGACCTGCCGTCGCCGAACCCGGCGCCGTCGAAGTCTGTTGCTGCTGCAGCGTCGCCAGCGCGGCCTTCTCCTCGTCGCGCTTGCGCGCCTTGCCGGCCTTGGCGAGGGGAGTCGTCGTCAGTCCCTCATGCGAGCGGCACGATCCAGCTCATCACGCCGATCTCCGGCGCGCTCTCCGACGCCCACTTCACGACGCCGCCGGCCGAGAGCACCCACGCGCACGGCGCCGGCGCGAGCTGCGTGAAGCGGAGTCCCGCCGACGAGAGCGACGTCGGGAAGAAGCGCGCGAGGCGACTCATGTGGTTAAGTCACTTCACTGCGGCCTCTCGGTATCCCTGCGCGCGCTTCCTATTTGCAAACAATCTCGTCGACCAACGCGCACGTCCCATCGAAGCACTCCGAGAACGTGTCGCACGTCGTGCCGGGATCGGTGACAACGCATGGCTGACCGTCGGCGAGGACGATCGGCACGTGCTCCACGCCGCACCGCCATCGGCGGGCGGAGGGCGAGGGAGAAAGCCGCCCGAGCCGCAGGATCCCACGAGGCATCGCGCGGCATATCCGTCGCAAGCCTCCCCAGGCGCGTTCCACGCGACCGCGCCGCACGTTCCTGATTCCGCGCAGCCAATTCGCGCGCCGCTCGAGGAGCAAGGGCCCGGAAGGCAACCCAGCCCCGTCGCGCAATCGAAGTCCGTCAGGCAGAACGCGCCGGTCGACCCACTGCTGCAAGCCCCGCCCCCCGGAGAGCCGACGCACGCCAGCGGCGCCGCGCATCCACCGGGCCAGTCCCCGGTTCCTTCGCCGCAGGACGCGCCGGCGTGGCCGAGCGTGCTGCAAGTCTTGGTCGCCGACGCGCAGTACGAGCCTGCCTGGCACAGCGCCGTGAGACCATCGCACGCCGCGCCGACGCCGCCTTGCGTGAGCGCGGTGCACGTATAGACCGGAGAGGCGGCGGTCGTGTCCTGGGTGATGCAGATGGCGTTGGCCGAACAGCTCGCATCCCCGCACGACGCGCCGACCGCCGCGAGCGGCGCGCACGTGCCGCACGTGAAGGGAGACATCTGTCCGCCGGGGCCGACGCTCGCCGTGCCTGCGCACGAACCGCTCTGGCACTGCACACCATCCGTGCACGCGGCTCCCCCGGCGAGCGAGCCATGGAAATCGCACGCGGGAGGCGGGCCGTCGGGGAGCTCACAGGCGGACGAATCGAGCGCGGTCGCGCAGGCGTCGAGGGTGACCGGGGTGATGCCGCCCCCTGGGAGCGCGAACTGGTTCTTGCAGACGCTCTCGAAGCGCGCGCGCGTCCGCGCCGCCTCGGTGGCAGGCACGACCGGGCCTCCGCAGCGCGAATAGAGGGCTGCGAAGTAGTGGTCGCACGCGGACGCGCCGCCGCCGCTCGACGCGGTGGCCGCTCCGTCGATGTCGACGTCAGCGCCTCCGTCTGCGCCGCGCGGCGCGCTGCTGCTCACGGCTCCGCCGCACGCGACGGAGGCGCACGCGAGCAGGAGCGCGTTCGAGCTTTGGCGAAAGTGGCGCGCGTTCATGGCGTCGTGCGAAGCATGCCACGAGCGCGGGTTCATCGCGGTCGTTCACGACAGACCCCTCTCGCTCCGCCAGTAGCGCTCCGGAGGACAGGAAACGCTAGCGGGATCGGACGGGCACGGAGAAGACAGAACGCCTTACGCGACGATCGCCGAAGAACGCTCCATCATCGACGGCGACAGCGACCTATTTGCGTTCATCCAAGGGTGGCCCAAGGCCGCACGGACGGAACGGCACCGACGTTGCTTCGATGCTGCCTCGGAGGCAGCGCCATGAGGGTCCTGGTCGCATACGCAAGCGCTCACGGGTCGACCAAAGGAATTGCGATGGCGATCGGCGCGAGATTGATGAAAGCCGGTCTCGCAGCCGAGGTGTGCGCGATCGACGCGATCGGCCCGCTCGACTCGTATGAAGCCGTCGTGCTCGGCAGCGCGATTCACAACATGGCGTGGCTCCCGGAAGCGGCGGCCTCCATCACGCGCCGCGCCGCTGAGTTCGCGACTCGACCCGTCTGGCTCTTTAGCGTCAGCTCCGTAGGCGAAACGAGCAGCTTCTATGGCCCGCGGGTCGGGCGGTTCATGTGCCGCATGCGCAAGGAGTCGAAAGAGATGGCGGGCTTCCGTCACGCGATTCGACCTCGCGCTCACAGACACTTCGCTGGCTGCATCGAACGCAGCCACAACAACCGCGCTGGAGATCTCTTCCTGAGGGCGTTCGGCGGGAGCTACGGCGACCATCGCGACTGGGCGGACATCGACGCTTGGGCGGACAGAATCGCGCAAGAGCTGCTCGCGACCACCGAGCAGACGCGCGGACTATCGCAAGTGCCGGGCGGCGGCGAGCGCAAGGCCTGCGCGCCGACGCCAACGGCGCGCGCCCCGAGCTGATCGAGCCGCGCGCTCCATCACATCTCAGTGTCGCGAGGTGACCTTCAACGAGCGGTAGAAGTGGTGTCGCCCGCCTTCGGCCCGGCGATCGGGTGAACCCATTCTTGCTTCCAGAGGATCCATGCCGCGTGTGACGATCGACGGGACAGCGTACGAGCTCGACGCCGGGGAGACGGTGCTCCACGCGCTGCGCGGGCTCGGCGTCGTGGTTCCGACGCTCTGCAACGACGATCGGCTCGTCCCGCATCCCGTCTGTCGCATGTGCGTCGTGGAGATCGATGGGCACCTTCACCCGTCGTGCGCGACGGTCGTCGCCGACGGCATGAGGATCGATACGCGCGCGCCGGCGATCGAGAAGGAGCGTCGTACCGTCCTGACCCTCCTCGCCCGCCGAAACCCGATCGAGTCGCTGGTGGCGCCCGTGGAGCACCCATTCCAGCGCGAGCTGCGCGAGCGCGGGCTCCAGTACGAGCTCCAGGGGCCGCGCGACGCCTCGCGCGTCGACGACTCGAACCCGTACATCCACGTCGACATGTCCCGCTGCATCGATTGCTTCCGCTGCGTGCGCATCTGCGACGAGGTGCAGGGGCAGTCGGTGTGGAAGGTGTGGAACCGCGGCGATGCGACCGCGATCCACCCCGACTCCGGCACTACGCTCCTCGCGAGCTCGTGCGTGAGCTGCGGCGCGTGCGTCTCGGCGTGCCCGACCGGCGCGCTCGAGGACAGGACGCTCCTCGCGCGCGGCGCACCGACGAAGCACACGCGCACGACGTGCCCGTACTGCGGCGTCGGATGCGAGCTCGACGTGGGGTCACGCGAAGGGCGCATCGTGCAGGTCCTCCCGGTGATGGACGCCCCGGTGAACAAGGGGCACCTCTGCGTGAAGGGGCGCTACGCCTTCGATTTCGTCGAAGCGACCGATCGCCTGACGACGCCGATGATCCGCGACGGCTCGTGGCACCGCGCGACGTGGGAGGAGGCGATCGCGTTCATCGTGGAGAAGCTCCGGGGCATCGTCGCGCGGCACGGACCGGACGCGGTGGGCATGCTCGGCTCCGCGCGATCGACGAACGAAGAGAACTACGTCCTCCAGAAGCTCGCGCGCGTCGTCCTGGGGACGAACAACGTCGACTGCTGCGCGCGCGTCTGCCACGCGCCCTCGGCCGAAGGGCTGGCGTCGATGTTCGGGACCGGGGCCGCGACGAGCTCGTACGACGACATCGAGCGCGCGCGAACGATCCTGGTGTGCGGCGCGAACGCGACGGAGGCGCATCCGATCGTCGGCGCGCGCATCAGGCAGCGCGCGCTCCACGGCGCGAACCTCGTGGTGATCGACCCGCGCAAGATCGAGCTCGCGCACGTGCCGGGCGCGATCCACCTCGCGCTTCGCCCGGGGACGAACGTGCCGCTGCTCAACGCGATCGCCTGCGCGATCGTGGAGGAGGGGCTGGTCGACGAGGCGTTCGTGCGCGAGCGCGTCGACGACGCGGGGGCGTTCTACGATTTCATCCGGCGCTTCCGCCCCGAGGACGTCGCTCCCGTTTGCGAGGTGCCCGCCGATCGCATCCGCGCCGCGGCGCGCGTCTACGCCAGGGAGACGCCGTCGATCGCGTTCCACGGCCTCGGCATGACCGAGCACGTGCAGGGAACGGACGGCGTGACGGCGATCGCGAACCTCGCCCTCCTCACGGGCAACGTCGGCAAGCCCGGCACCGGAGTGAACCCGCTGCGCGGGCAAAACAACGTGCAGGGCTCGGCGCACATGGGCTGCGAGCCCTCGCGGCTGACCGGGTACGCGAAGATCGCCGACGTGGCCGAGCGCTTCGAGCGCGAGTGGGGCGCGCCGATCCCGCGAGCGCCGGGGCTCCGCATGACATCGATGATGGACGCGGCGATCGACGGGCGCTTCAAGGCGCTCTGGGCGATGGGCTACGACGTCCTCCTCACGAACCCGCGCGTCTCGGCGACGCGCGCAGCGCTGGCGTCGCTCGAGCTCCTGGTCGTGCAGGATCTGTTCCTCAACGAGACGGCGCGCGCGTTCGCGCACGTGCTCCTCCCCTCGGCCGCGTCGTTCGAGAAGGACGGCACGTTCATGAACGCCGAGCGTCGCGTGCAGCGCGTACGCAAGGCCATCGCGCCGCCGGGCGAGGCGCGAACGGACTGGGAGCCGCTGTGCGACGTCGCGCGCGCGATGGGGCACGGCGAGCGGTTCGCGTTCACTTCGGCGGAGTCGATCTGGGACGAGATCCGGCGCGTGTGGCCGGCGGGCGCGGGCATCACGTACGCGCGCCTGGAGAAGGGCGGGCTCCAGTGGCCGTGCCCGAGCGAGGATCATCCGGGGACGGAGCGCCTGCACGTCGACGCGTTCACTTCGGGCAAGCGGGCCACGCTCCGCAGGATCGACTACGCCCCGACGCCGGAGCGGACGTCACCCGAGTATCCCTTCCTGCTGAACACGGGGCGCTCGCTGTACCACTTCAACGCCGGCACGATGACGATGCGCACGCCGAACCGCGTGCTGCGCTCCACCGATCGCCTCGACATGTCGCCCGAGGACTGCGCGCACACCGGCCTCGGCGAAGGGGAGCGCGTGCGCGTGATCAGCGCCTACGGCGAGGCCATCCTCCCGATCCATGTCGCTCTCGACGTGAAGCGAGGTGAGCTCTTTGCCACCTTCAACGACCCGGCGGTGTGGCTCAACGAGCTCACCGGCCCGCACCGCGACGGGCGCACCGACACGCCCGAGTACAAGGTGACCGCGGTGCAGATCGAGCGCGCGCTCTAGCGTCGTCGACGTGCGATACGCCGCCGCGGTGCGGCGACGACCCGCGACGACGAGACGAGCATCCACGCGACGCGTTTCATGCGGGAGCCGAGAATCGTTCTTGCGAGGCCCCTGTCACGAGACGTATACCGTAGGGGGGTATGGAAGCAAGCACGAGGAGCGATGCACACGACGCGTGAGAGGGAGAAGTTGATCGCCCGGGTCCGTCGCATCCGCGGTCAGGTGGAAGCGGTCGAAAAGGCCATCGCCAACGAAGAGGACTGCTCGAAGGTGCTCACCACCGTCGCCGCCTGTCGCGGCGCCCTAACGGCGCTGACGGCGGAGATCCTCGAAGATCACATTCGCTTCCACGTCATGGACCCCGAGGCGAAGGCGAACTCGAAGCGGGCTCTCGCTGGCGAAGAGCTCATCGACGTCGTCCGCGCGTTCCTGAAGTAGGCGCGGACCATGACCACGACGACGTTGACCCCGGCGCTCGTCACCGCACGGCTGCCCGCCGCTTCGCTTTGGGAACGACATGGCGAAGCCATCACGACCGTGCTGTGCGCCGCCTTCGTGGGAGCCGGCTGGCTCGCGCACCGAGCGGGGCTCGGCGTCGTCGGGACAAGCCTGATCTTCTTGGTGGGCTACGTCCTCGGCGGGTATCGGCAGGCAATCGAAGGGACGACCACGCTCCTCAAGGACCGTGAGCTCGACGTCGACCTCCTCATGGTCGTCGCGGCCATCGGCGCGGCGGCCATCGGCTACTGGTTCGACGGCGCGCTCCTCATCTTCATCTTTGCGCTGAGCGGCACGCTCGAGGGATACGCCAGCGCCCGGACGAAGCGAGACATCGAGGCGCTGATGGCGCTTCATCCCGAGGACGCGCTGGTCGTACGCGAGGGCCGAGAGCAACGCGTCCCCGCGGCGACTCTGGTGGTCGGCGAGCTTCTCATCGTCAAGCCTGGCGAGCGCATTGCCGCGGACGGAACGGTCATCGAAGGGACGTCCGCCGTGAACCAGGCGTCCATCACGGGCGAATCGATGCCCGCCGACAAGCGCGTGGGCGACGAGGTCTTCGCGGGCACGATCAACGGACATGGCGCGCTTCGCGTGACCGTCACCCGGCCCGCGGGGGACACAATCCTCGCCCGCATGATCCAGCTCGTGCAGGAAGCTCAGGAGCGCCGTCCGCCAGCCCAGCTGTTCATCGAGCGCTTCGAGCGCGGCTACGCCAAGGTCGTCGTGGTCGGCGCAATCGCGGTCGTGGCGCTCCCCAGCCTGACGCACTGGTGGACGTTCCGAGAAGCCCTCTATCGATCGATGATCTTCCTCGTCGTTGCGTCTCCGTGCGCTCTCGCGGCGGCAATGATGCCGACGCTTCTTTCGGCGCTGTCCAACGGAGCGCGGAACGGAATCCTCTTCAAAGGAAGCACGTTCATCGAGAGCCTCGGGCGCGTCCGCGGCATCGCCTTCGACAAGACCGGCACCCTTACCTCGGGCCACCCCATCGTCACGGACGTGATCTCAATCTCCGGCGAGACCTCCGACGAGATCCTCGCCGCCGCCGCGTCGGTCGAGAATCTCTCCGAGCATCCCCTGGCACGGGCGATCGTCAGGGAGGCGGCTCAGAGAAACCTGGTGACGGCCGTGGCCTCCGACCTTCAATCCGTGCCGGGAACCGGCGCGCACGCGATCGTTGGCGGCGAGCGCTGGTCGATCGGCAAGGCGTCCCTCTTCCGCGAGGTCTCGGATGCGGCACACGCCCGTCATCAGGCGCTGACGGCCGAGGGGAAGACCGTCGTCATGGTCGGGGGCGGGGCCGTCCGCGGATTGATCGGGCTCCGCGACACTCTCCGCCCGCGAGCGAGCCACGCGGTACATGCTCTCCGGGAGTTTGGGCTCGACCACATCGTCCTCATCACCGGGGACACGCGCCAGACCGCAGAAGCGATCGGGAAGGACGTCGGAATCACGGAGATCCACGCCGAGCTCCTTCCGGCGGACAAGGTTCGTGTCGTCGAGGACCTGGTGACACGGTACGGACACGTCGCGATGGTCGGCGATGGGGTCAACGATGGACCGGCGCTGGCGGCCTCGAGCGTCGGCATCGCGATGGGCGTCAGCGGCACCGACGTCGCCCTCGAGACCGCGGACGTCGTCCTCACAACCGACGACCTCGAGAAGATCCCGTACGCGGTGGCCCTCGGGCGCCAGGCGCTTCGCGTCGTGAAGCAGAACCTGGTCCTTGGTCTCGGGATGATCGTGATCCTCGTTGCCTCGGATCTGCTCGGCTGGATCACACTTCCCTGGGGCGTCGTAGGGCACGAGGGCAGCACCCTACTGGTGACGTTGAACGGCTTGCGTCTTCTCCGGCAGGTTCGCGTCGCGGCGGCGAGTGAGCCGAGTCGCGGGAGGGCGACGGTCAGAGACGAGGTGGCAAGCTGACCGCTCGGCAGTAAATGCTCCGGCACTCGTCTCTCCCCACCGTTCTTCTACGTCGGAGCGAACTGAAAGCTCGTCGGCTAGTGCCCCGCCCCGTTCGCGCTCCCGTTGACCCCATTGGTCATCGCCGGAACCGCGCTCGTCGCGCACCGAGGACTGCTGCTGCCGCTCCTGCAGCGTCTCCAGCGCGGCCTTCTCCTCGGCACGCTTGCGCGTCTTGCCGACCTTGCCGTGCGTCTGCGGCTCGCCCCTAGCCTTGGACTGCTTGTTACGCTGCCGCGTGGCCACGGCCTTCTGGGCGATCTCCTCCCTGCGCCACGAGCCAGGCGGGAGTTCAAAAGCGCCCCATCGAGGCGTTCGCGTCTCCAACGAGGTCAAGCACGTCGGCCACGCGCGGGCGCGCGGTAGCGGTATCGTGCGCTTTCAGGGCTTCCGGGATCGGCGGAGCCAGATGGCGCAGATTGTGTAGGCGCCGCCTCCTCTGCCCGCATTCTCTGGCCCCGTGTGAGCGGGTGCTGCGGGCAGCGCGCATGCGACTTTGCTGAGCATGAGGGGGCACGACGATGCGAGCAACGGATGCAGCGCCGACGATCAAACCTAACTCAGGCGGCGTCGCGGAAGGTCAGCTCTGGCGGCGTTCGGCGTTGCCGGATGTCGAAGTACTCGAGCACCGCGATTCCCCTTCGCTCACAGGGCTCAGTGCCACGTATGCGTTCGCATTCCAGCCGGCAGCGGCTCCTTCTCGCGCCTACTATCGAGGCCGCGCGCACGACGCGCCCCCTGGAGCGGTCATGCTGTCTGAGCCTGGCGAAACCTTCCAAATTTCCGGGCCGTCGAGCGGCATCATTCTTTTCGTCTCGCCAAATCTGATGTCGCGAGTGGCACTCGAACACTTTGGGTATGTGAAGCCGGTTCACTGGCGGACAGTCATGGTGCCACGATCTACGCTCAGCGAAGAATTGCTTGCCACAATCGGCACACTTCGCAACGACTGCGATCATGCCGCCGAGGCCGTCGTATCGAGGTTCATTGCCAGCTGCATCACCCAATTCCGCGAACCCACGAGAGAAGCCGCGAGCAGTGACTGCCCCAAGGCAGGCCTCGCTCGCGCGCGAGACGTTTTGCACAGTAGGTACCGCGAGTCAGTGACGCTCGAGGATCTCAGGCTGGCGAGCGAGGCCACCACGAAGCAACAGCTGATTCGGAGTTTCCGCGTTGCGTTCGGATTCACGCCGCACCGTTACCTGACTCAGCTTCGCCTTGGCCATGCACGCCAACTCCTGCGGTACGGCCACGACTCCGGAGAAGTGGCTCACGCCGTCGGATTCTATGATCAGAGTCAAATGAATCGACACTTCATCAGGCACTACGGAATCACGCCAGGACGCTATGCGAGGTCCGTAGTTTAGGGTCGCGCCTGCTGGAATCACTCGACGACCTCGCGCAAGCACACCGGCTGGATACGGTGACCGCGAGCGAGTCGATCGGCTTCATCGCCGGGAGCAGCGGCGACGTCCGTCGCAGGCCACCGACTCGCTTCCGCTTGCCCCGCGGAGGGGGTCCCAATTGCGCCGGGTTGCCCATTTCGCCCAAGTCGAACGGTTGGTGCGCTCCTACCCTCATCCAAAGAGGGATGCACGACATGACCAGACTGAATGGAAAGACCGCCGTGATCACCGGTGGCGCTACCGGCATCGGCCTCGCCGCGGCAAAGCGCTTCATCGAGGAGGGCGCCTTCGTCTTCATCTTCGGCCGCCGGCAGGAAGCGCTCGACGCCGCTGTGGCCGACCTCGGGGCCAACGCCCGCGCGGTGCAGGGCTCGGTCTCCGATCTGGCCGACCTCGACCGACTCTATGCGGCGGTGAAGGCCGAGCGCGGAACCCTCGACATCGTCTTTGCCAATGCCGGGGCGGGAAGCCAGCTTCCGCTCGGCGAGATCGACGCTGAGCACCTTGACGAAATCTTCGACACCAACGTGAAGGGTTCGATCTTCACGGTCCAGAAGGCGCTGCCGCTGATGGGCGAGGGCGGTTCGATCATCCTGACGGGATCGAGCGCCGGCACCACGGGCGCCCCGGCATTCACCGCCTACAGCGCGAGCAAGGCGGCAGTGCGCAACCTCGCGCGGACCTGGGCGCACGACCTGAAGGGCACCGGCATCCGGGTCAACGTGCTGACGCCCGGACCGACGGCGACCGAACTCGCGAAGGAAGCGCTCGGCGAGGAAGGCCAGAAGGCCTTCGCCTCTATGAACCCGCTCCAGCGCATGGCCGAACCGGCGGAGATCGCAGCGGTGGCCGCCTTTCTCGCGTCGCCAGACAGCAGCTTCATGACCGCCAGCGAGGTCCACGTCGACGGCGGCCTAGCGCAAATCTGACGCACTACGCCCGGCCGGTCACTCCATTCGATATTCGGAGCCCGTAGGGCGTGGCAACACAAAAGGAGAACATATGAGCTATGCAATTATCGGCTTCGGCAACATCGGCCAAGCTCTAGCCAAGGCGTTTGCCCGAAGCGGCATCGAAGTATCCGTTGCAACCACACGCGACCCGGAAAGCTTTGCATCCGCCGCGGCCGCGATCGGACCCGAGATCATTCCCACAACACTCGGGGAAGCGGTCAAGGCGGACACCGTCTTTCTGGCTGTCGGTTACGAATCACACGGGGATGTCGCGAAGGCGCTGCCGAGCTGGAAGGGAAAGACCATCATCGAT
>PLXW01000086.1 GCA_003151595.1 Myxococcales bacterium | reverse complement strand
ATCTTGGCGATCGGGAAGCCCGTCGCCTTGCTGGCCAGCGCGCTGGAGCGCGACACGCGCGGGTTCATCTCGATGACGTAGACCGTGCCGTCCTTGGGGCTCACGGCGAACTGCACGTTCGAGCCGCCGGTCTCGACGCCGATCTCGGTCATGACGGCGCGCGAGGCGTCTCTCAAACGCTGGTATTCGCGATCGGTCAGCGTCATCGCCGGCGCGACGGTGATCGAGTCACCGGTGTGCACCCCCATCGGGTCGATGTTCTCGATCGAGCACACGACGATGAAGTTGTCCGCACGATCGCGGATCACCTCGAGCTCGTACTCCTTCCACCCGAGCACGCTCTCTTCGATGAGCACCTCGCTCGTCGGCGACTGCGCCAGCGCCCACGCCACCTTCGCGGCGAACTCGCTCTCGTTCCTGGTGATGCCGCTCCCCGACCCGCCCAGCGTGAACGACGGCCGCAGGATCGCCGGGAACCCGGTCTCCTTCACGATGGCCCACGCCTCTTCGACCGTGTGCGCCGCGCCCGACTTCGGGCAGGCGAGGCCGATCTTCTCCATCGCCGCCTTGAACAGCGATCGATCTTCCGCCTTGGCGATCGACTCCGGCTTCGCGCCCAGCATCTCCACGCCGAGGCGCGCCAGCACCCCTTCTTCGTGGAGCTTCAACGCCAGGTTCAGCGCCGTCTGCCCGCCGAGCGTCGGCAAGATCGCGTCGGGGCGCTCACGCTCGAGGATCGCGGTGAGCGTCTTCCACTCCAGCGGCTCCACGTACGTGCGCCCGGCCAGCTCCGGGTCGGTCATGATCGTGGCGGGGTTGGAGTTGACGAGGATGACGTCGTATCCCTCCTCGCGCAGCGCCTTGGCCCCTTGCGTTCCCGAGTAATCGAACTCGCACGCCTGTCCGATGACGATGGGGCCCGCGCCAATGAGCAGTATTTTGTTCAGGTCGTCGCGTCGCGGCATTGGCCTCGGGCAACGCGAATAGCAGGGCGCGCGCTTGGCGTCACGACACGCGGCGCGCTTCGACGTCGGTGACGAATTCGTCGATCATTTTGGCGACCTGCCCCGGCGCTTCCATCTGCGGCACGTGGCCGATCCCTTCCATGACCTCGAGCCGCGCGTTCGGCAGCCTCGCGCCGAGCGCTCTGCCGGTCGAGACGTCGATCACGCGGTCGCGCGCGCCGTGGATGACGAGGGCCGGCGTCCGGATCGATTCGAGGTCGGGCGAGATGCCGTCGCCGTCCTTGGGCTCGTTCCATCCGCGGAAGAGCGAGAGGTGCGCCTCTTTGCGCGCCACGCGATCCTCGGCGATGAAGCGGCGCATCGTGCGCGGGAACTTCGGCATCTTCTCGGAGACGAGGCCGAGGAGGCGGTCGAGATCGGCCACGTCGTTCACGATGAGCGGGTTCTCGCCCCGGTCGAGCGCCTGAAGCACTTCGCTCCGATCGACGACGGGTCCCACCGAACCGATGAGCGTGATCGACGTGGCGCGGTCGGGGTGATCCTTGGCGAAGCGAAGCGCGATGCCGCCCCCCATCGAATTTCCGACGATGTGCGCGCGCGCGTAGCCGAGCTTGTCGAGCAGGCGCAGGAGCACTTCGGACTGCGCTTTGGCCGACGCGCGCTCGGGCTCGATCGCTCCGGCCGCGCCGAACCCGGGCAAATCCGGGATGATCGTGGCGTGGTTTCGCGGCAGGCGCCCGGCCATGAGAAGCCAGCTCTCCTTGTCCCCGCCGAACCCGTGCACGAGCACGATCGGCACGCCCCATCCGCGCGCCAGGAACGGCACGCGCACGTAATCGACTTCGAGCGCCCCTACAGAGAACCCCAGGAGTCGTGACGCAGCGCGCGTCGCGATCCGGTACTGCGCGCCGCCGATGGCGACCTCGATGCGTGCGGCGAGACTCACGTCGGTGCTCATCCACGCGGATATAGCGCACCAACCGCGCGCGCGTTACACCCTGGAGGTCGGGTTCGTGTGGCTGGGCGTGAGCCGTGAGCGGCGAGAGCTGGAGGAGCCGATGACGTACTTGCGAACCGAGCGCCTCGAGCTCGAGCCGATCTCGCTGGCGATGGTCGAAGCCGTGATGGAGGGGAGGCGCGAGGACGCCGAACGCATCGCCGAGGCCGTGGTGCCGAAGACGTGGCCCAACCGCGCCCTCATCGAGCGCGCGTTCACGGCGTCGATCGAAGAGATCCGCGCCGACCCGGCGACGCGCCTGTGGGGCGATCGACTGATGATCGAGCGGAGCGATCGCGGCGAACGGCGCGTCGTGGGGAGCATCGTGTTCCACGGTCATCCGGGCCCCGACGGGACTGCGGAGATCGCATACGGGGTGGAAGAAGGGTCGCAAGGGCGCGGTCTGGCGACGGAGGCGACGCGCGCGTGCGTGGACTGGGCGCTCGCGCAGGACGGAGTGGTCGCCGTGCATGCCACGACGCTCCCGTGGCACACGCCGTCGCTCCGCGTGATGGTCAAGCTGGGGATGGTTCTCGTGGGAACCCGCGATCACGAGACGCTCGGCGAGCTCGTCGTCTACGGGCTCACCAGAGAACGTCCTGGTCTTCGGTGACGCCGAGCACGCGCTCGATCTCGAACGTCTTCCCCTTCGCGCGGATCGTCCCGCGGAACGCGCCCGAGGGTTGAACGAAGCGTGACGCGACGAGGCCGAGGTTCTTCTCCTCGGAGTGCATGCCGCCGGGCGTGAAGCGGAGATCGAGCGCACCGTCGGCGGTCGAGACGCGCCACTCGGTCAGCGGGTTGTCGGCGTCGAACGCGAAGCGCCCCTCGGCCAGCGGGAACAGCTCCCCTTCGATCCACAGCGCGCACTCCGCCTCGCCCACGAACCCTTGCACCAGGTTGAAGGCCAGCCGCTCGCCGCTCTTCGCGCGACCGAGCCCGAACGCCCAGCGCCACGCCGTTCGCCGCGCCAGGAGCCCGTGCGTGTAGTCGTACCCCGCGAGCGCCGAGACGAACTCCCGGCTCTTGCCGTCGACGCGCAGCTCGCCGTCGGCCGTGAGCAGCGTCCGCTTCTCGGTGGTGTTCACCAGCAACTTCGCGCTCTCGCCCACCTGCGCGATCGCGGTGATCGCCGGAGGCGCGTCGGTGGCGTCGAGCGTGGCGTGCAGATCGAAGTCGCGAAGGTTCGCCTTCACCACCAGCGACCCCGCGCGATCGCCGCGCGTCACGCTCGCGGAGGAGCCGCGGAACTCGAACTCCGCCGGCGTGGGGGCGCTCATCCCGCTCGCCACGCGGCACGACATCGGCGGCGCGAGCAACGAGCGCGTCGCCATCATTCGCATCGTCCGCGCGTCCAGCGCGTAGGCGAACACGTTCGTCACGTACCCGAGCCGCGCGATCAAGAGCGCGACGTAGGCGTCGTCCGACGCGATCCCGACGTAGATCCACCGCTTCTCGCGCTTCACGCGACGCAGCTGACTGCCGGCCACGCGCGACAGGTCCACGCGCGGCACGGTCCCCGTGTACGACCCGAAGCGGGGTCGCCCGCGTTCATCGATCACGGCGTTCGGTGCAGGTTCGAGCGTTCGCATCAGTGGGCCTCGAGGAGACCGCGCAGTTGCTCGGGCGCCATTCGGTATTGTTTGCCGCAGTAGTCACAGCCGATTTCGAGCACGCGACCGTCGGAGATCATCTCGCGGATCTCGCTCTTCGGCAGCGACGCGAGGCTCGCCGCCACGCGCACCTGCGAGCAGTTGCATCCGAAGGTGAGCGGATCTTCGGACAACCGCGTGTACGGCATCCCGTAGAGGATCTCGCGCACGAGCACCTCGGGCTCCGCGCCGCCGTTCCGCAGAAGCGGCTCCAGGTTCTCGAAGTCGCGCATGCGCTCGGTCATCACCGCCAGCGGTCCTTCGCCGACCTCGGGCAACAGCTGGAGCGCGAAGCCGCCGGCGATGACGACGGCGCCGGCGTCGTCCATCACGCAGCTGGCGGCGATGATGGAGACGATCTGCTCGGAGTCCTGCATGTACGTCATGAGCGCGCCCGAGATCGATCCGCTGCTCGGCACGGCGACCACCCCCTGGTGGATCGATCCGTTCTGGAGCGTGCGCGCCACCTGAAGGAGCCCGCCGGTGCTGATGTTCATCGTGCCGGCCTTCTTCGCGCCGGCCGAGAGCTGCACGAGGCCGCGCGTCGAGGCGTCGGGGTTGGCGTCGGCGATCATGCGGCTGGCGCGGTCGTCGCCTTGAAGGATCGCTTGCACGCGGAGGTCGGGGGCCATCGTGTGGCGAATGAGGATGGCGCCTGTGAGGAGCTCGCCGAAGAGCCTGGCGATTTCCGCGCGCGCGTCCTGCGACGCCGCGGCGCCGCGCACGGTCTCGGTCGTGCGGATGGCGATCACGCGGAAGGCGCCGTCGTCGGTGATCGCGCGTAGTGCAGTGTCGGTCATGGGCGAGCGGCCGGGCAGCGCGTGCAGACGACGCGCCCTTCCGATGTATCCTAACCGCGAGGCGGCCGCGGAGCGAGGGAGGCTATTCGCGTCTTACGCCGGCGGCGACGAGGCCTTCCCCGCGGCCGTGAACTGCTTCCCTCGCGTAGCGGTCGGACCGCATGAATCCGCTCCGATCGCTTGTCGCGCGCTACCGCATGCCGACAAGTAGTCGGGGCAGTGCTAATCAAACTGTGTCCGCATTTCGGAAGCGGGCTCACGCCATGGATCCCAACACGATCGAAAGCGTGCACGCGCGCGTCGGCACCACGCTCCGCGACAAGTGGGTGCTGGGGCCGGTGATCGGCGCGGGTGGGACGGCGGCGGTCTACGACGGCACGCACCGCACGAACGGCAAGCGGGTGGCCGTGAAGGTGATGCACTCGTTCCTGGCGTCGTCGGAGGACGTGGTCGCGCGGTTTCAGCGCGAGGGGTACATCGCCAACAAGGTCGGCCACCCCGGCGCGGTGACGATCCTCGACGACGACGTCACCGACGACGGCGCGCCGTTCCTCGTCATGGACCGGCTCGACGGCGAACCCCTCTCGCGCATCCTCGATCATGCGACCGACGGGCTCGCGGTGGGGCAGGTGCTCAGCATCGCGACCGAGGTGCTCGACATCCTCGCCGCCGCGCACGCGCAGGGGATCACCCATCGCGACATCAAGCCGGACAACGTGTTCCTCACGACGTCCGGCAAGATCATGCTCCTCGACTTCGGCATCGCGCGGCTGCGCGAGCACATGTACGGCGCGGTGCCAGGCGGCGCGGACGCCTCCGGACGAAACAGCGCGCGCACGCAGGACGGCTCGGCGCTCGGCACGCCGCAGTACATGCCCCCCGAGCAGGCGCGCGGACGATGGAGCGAGGTCGACGCGCAGAGCGACCTCTGGGCCCTGGGCGCGATGATGTTCCGCCTGCTCACGGGCAAGCCGGTACGCGCGCACAAGAACACGGCCGAGATGTTGCTGAGCGCGATGACCGAGCGAGTGCCGAGCGTCCTCTCGGTGGGCGCGGTGCCAGAGGACGTGGCGGCGATCGTCGACAAGGCGCTCGAGTTCGAGAAGCGCGATCGCTGGACCGATGCGCGCGCGATGCAGAGCGCCGTGCGCGCGGCCGCGGGGCGCGCGGAGGGCTTGTCGGACATGAGGACGCTGGCGTCGCTGAAGGCGCCGGCGACTCCCCTGAACCCTGCGGCGGTGGCGGTGCGAAAGAGGAACCGGCCGCTCATCCTTCTCGCGGGCGTCACGCTGGCGATGGCGATCGTGGCCATCGGGCTCCGGTCGTTCGAACCACGAACGAGCGGCGCGCCGGCCGCGCCGACGACCCAGTCGGCCG
Source organism: Myxococcales bacterium (assembly GCA_003151595.1). The sequence goes on along the minus strand of PLXW01000086.1, from coordinate 6,498 downwards.
TGGTGAACGCGCCTCCGACGATCAGCGTGTCGGACCTGCCGTCGTCGCGCGAGGTCGAGCTTCCGTCGGTGCCGGCCGAGCCGCTCGATCCGGTGCCGCAACCTCGCGCGCCCGCCGCGCATCGCTGGCGTCACAACCGCGTCGCCGCGCCCGCGTCCTCACCCGCACCGGCACCCGCACCTTCGCCCGCACCGGATCCAAGCACGGCCTCTTCGTCGCTCCTCGATCGACGTCACTAAAGTTGGCCTGATCGATCGCGAACCTTAGCGTGAGCGCATGAGCGCCACAGCTTTGCAAGCCGACGGCGCGCCCGCGGCACCGTCGCAGCGCGAATCGCAGAACGAGAAAGAGCCGAAGGAAGCAACCGGCTTCACGTCGAGCGACGCGATGCTCCCGCTGCCGCGCGTCTTCGGGCGCTTGCTCCTCCTGAAGCTGATCGCGCGCGGAGGGATGGGCGACGTCTACCTCGCGGCCACGACCGGCATCGAAGGGGCCGAGCGCGCGTGCGTGGTGAAGACCGTGCGCCGCGATCACGTGCACGACGGATCGTTCCTGGCGCGGTTCCTCGACGAGGCGCGCGTCCAGTCGCAGCTCAATCACCCCGGCGTCGCGCAGGTGCTCGAAGCCAGCACCGACGAGAACGGCGAGCCGTACACGGTCGTGGAGTACGTCGAAGGGCGCAGCCTGAGCGACGTGCGGCAGCGGGCGATCCAGCTCGGCGCGCGCGTGGGGTGGGCCGAAGCGGTGGCGATGGCGATCGAGATGGCGAACGCGCTGGCGCACGTGCACGAGCGCTCGGGGAGCGACGGATCGCCGCTCGGGATCGTGCACCGCGATCTCTCTCCGCAGAACGTGATGGTCGGGTACGTCGGCGAAGTGAAGCTCATCGACTTCGGCACGGCGCGCGGACAGAACCGCAAGTGCCACACCGTCGCGGGCGTCGTGTTCGCGAAGCCGGGGTACGTGGCGCCGGAAGTCGCGCGGCAGCAAGTGGGCGACGCGCGGATCGATCTCTACGCGCTCGGCATCATGCTCTGGGAGCTGTGCGCCGGGCGCCGCTTCTTGACGGGCGATCCGCAGAAGCACCTGGAAGACGCGGCGGCCGGCCACGTGAAGGTGCCGATGCTGGCCGATCTCGTGGAGGCGCCGCCGCAGCTCGACGGCGTCATCCAGAAGCTCGTAGCCAACGAGCCGGACGATCGCTTCGTGAGCGCGTCGCAGGCCGCGAGCGAGCTGGGGAAGATCCTGTCGCTCTCCGACTCGGGGAAGAACGGCGAGCGGAGCGTTCGCGGGCGGATCCAGGCGCTCATGCGAACGCTGTGGCCGCACGAGCCGCAGCGCTCGCGCGCCGATTTCGCGAAGCTCCTGAAGGGGGCGCGTGGCGTGCACGCCGAGCATCAGACGCCGGTGTCGAACCGCGTGATGGAGATCGCGGCGCAGCACATGAACGACGACCCGTCGGTGCTGTCGGGGACGCCGTACCGCTTGCTGGGGAAGATCGGCGAAGGGGCGAGCGGCGTCGTGTGGGAGGGGGAGCACGTCGAGCTCGGACGCAAGCTCGCGATCAAGGTGCTGGCCGCGGGCCACGGCTCGGCGAGCGACGCCATCGATCGCTTTCGCCGTGAGGCGCGCGCGGTGGCGCGGCTGTCGCACCCGAACCTGGTGCAGCTCTACGACTTCGGTCGATCGTTCGACGGGCGTGTGTTCCTGGCGATGGAGCTGCTCCAGGGCGTGACGCTCGACAAGCACATGAAGGACGAGCGCGGCATGGACTGGCGCGAGTCGATCGATCTGGCGATCGATGCCTGCCGCGCGCTCGAAGCGGCGCACGGCGCGGGGCTCGTGCACCGCGACCTGAAGCCGGCGAACCTGTTCCTCACGGAGAACGGCACGCTCAAGCTGCTCGACTTCGGCGTGGCCATGGCGCTCGCCGACGTGACCGGCGCCGACGACGAGAAGCGCCAGAAGGGCTTCGCGATCTTCGGAACGCCCGAGTACATGAGCCCCGAGCAGGTGGCCGGCGAGACGGTCGATGCGCGGTGCGATCTGTACGCGCTCGGATGCGCGCTCTACGAGATGCTGACGAGCACGAAGGTGTTCGAGGGGCCCTCGAGCGTGGTCGTGATGGGCAAGCAGCTCCGCGAGACCCCGGAAGCGCCGCGCGTGCGGGCGCCGCGAAAGGGGATCCCGGCGGACGTCGAGGCCATCGTGATGCGGCTTCTGGCGAAGTCGCCGAAGGATCGCTTCGCGAACGCGGCGGCGGTGCGGATGGCGCTGGAAGAGGCGCTGAAGTCGCCGGAGCGGCACCGGACGCGCGTGCGTCGGGTGGCTGGCGTGTTCGTGGGCGGGGCGATGGCGCTGAGCATGGCCGCGGGTCTTCTTTCGTACCGCGCGATGCACGTGACGCCGCGCGGGCCGGAAGCGAGCGTGGATCGGACGTCGGCGGCGGTGGTTGCGGTGGTTGAGCCGGTTCAACCCGCGCCGCCTGCGACGGGGACGGCGTCGCTCGACGACATCCCGCCGCCGCCGCCGATCGAATCGCTCCCGGCGCCGACGCCGGCCGTCGCGATCAACACGACCGCGACCCCGAACGCGACCCCGAACGCGAAGGCGAACGCGGACGCGGACGCGAACGCGGACGCGAACGCGAAGGCGAAGGCGGACGCGAAGGCGGAAGCGAACGTGAAGGCGGAAGCGAACGTGCCCGGCACCGCGATCGCCCGCTCCACCGGCCGCGCCGACCTCGCCACCCTCGCCGACGCCCGCGACGCCGCCAAAGCCCACCCCACCGACCCGCACGCCCTCAAGACCTGGGCCCTCGCCGCCTCCCGCGCCGGCGCCCTCCGCGAAGCTCGTCGCGCCGGGGAAGCCTGGTCCCTCCACGACGACACCTCCGAGCCGCGCGTCTTCCTCGCCTCGGTCCTCGACGCCACCGGCCACCACGGCGACGCCCGCGCCATCCTCGCGCAGTGGCTCGAGCTTCACCCCGACGCCGGCGACGTCCGCAAGATGCAGGCGCGCCTCACGCAGACCTCGTCGTCAGCGACGTCGTCTTCGCCGCGCCTCGAGCGCGCGAGCCACAAGACGATCGATCGCTAGGCCTCGCCTAGGGCTGGGGAGCGCACATCCCCGCGGCGGGATGGTCGATCGACTGGATCCTCGCGCGCGCCTCCGCGCCGATCTTCACCTTCGAGAACCGCTGATCCACCGCGGCGAAGGCCAGCTTCGCGTTCACGCAATCGTGGAGCTCCAGGTACGCCTCGCCCATGTCGAAGAGCGTGCGATCGAGCTTGTCCGAGTGCGGGTACACCTTCAGCAGCTTGTTCAGCTCACCGAGCGACGACGTCGGGCGGTTGTCCTGAAGGTCGGCGTCGCCGAGAAGGAACTGCACGTCGTCGGCGTGCTCGTCGACCGGGTAGCGCGTCACGTACTCGTGCCCAAGCGTGCGCACGAGCGGCCAGTCCTTCTGCGCGAAGGCCCCCTCGACCGCTTGAAAGTGCGCCGCCTTGTCGGGCGGGATCTTCACCGGCGGCAGCGCGGGCGTCGGCGCCGCGGACTGCGTGCGGGTGATGGCGTCGAGCTTCGTGTCGATCTCGGTGCGGGCGGCCTGCGCGTTCGTCTTCGCTTCTTCGACGGCGTGCGAGAGCTCGTCGATGCGCCCGGCGAGATCGTTCATTCGCGCCTTCGAGCTCAGGATGTCGGAGCCCGTGTCGGCGTTCGCGCGCAGCGCGTTCTCCAGCCGCTCGCGCGTCGCTTGAAGCTCGGCCTTCATGGCCGCGAGGTCGGCTTGCTGATCCTTCCCCTGCTTGTCGAGCGCAGCGGCCTGCGCCTTCACGACGTCGAAGTCTTGCCGCGTGACGAACAACCCGCAGCCGCCTTCGAGCGCCGCCAGCAAGACGAGTAAGGCGCGCTTCACCGCACCTCGATGTCGACGCGGCGATCGGTCGCCCAGCTCGATTCGTCGGTGCCGGCGGCGTCGAGCTCACCGCGCGACGAGGTGCGGATGTCGCCCCCCGAGACGCCGAGGCCCACCAGGAACGTCTTCACGGCTTCGGCGCGGTTGTCGCCGAGGCTCATGTTGAACTCTTGCTCACCGCGGTTGTCGCAGTGCCCCGTGAGGAGGATCTGCGATCCCTTGAGCGTCCCCTTGGTGATGCACGCTGCGAGTCGCTCGAGCGTCTGCCGCGACTCGCCGCGCAGGTCGGGCGACTCGTAGTCGAACTTCGGCGACGGGAAGTCGGTGCACCCCGGGCCGCCCGACGGAGGGGCGACGCAGTGGCCGTTCGCGCAGTGCGAGCCGGTGCCGCACGGCTTCGTGTCGTCGCACTCGACGAACGGCGCGGCCGCGGCGGTCTTCGCCGGCTGGCAGCGATTGCCGGCGCCGCAGGCGGAGCCGCTCGGGCAGGCGTGCGTGTCGTCGCAGTAGCCGGGGATCTCGGTGCAGGCGCCCATCTGGCACGACTGGCCCGTGGCGCAGCCCTTGTCGTCGCGGCACTCGACGCACTTCAGCGCGACGCAGACGCCCTTGTGGCCGTCGTCGTTGCACTGCTCGTCGTTCTCGCACGTCGGGTACTTCACGCCGCCGCATCCGCCGGCGCTCGCCGCCGCGATGAACGCGAACGACGCCACGACGCCGAACGCACGCGCCGCGCGCAAAGAGATGCTCCGCTCGACCGCCCTCACCATGCCGCCACGGTTAAAGCACACCAACGGGGCGAGGGGGCGAGCTTTTCCACCGCTTGTCACGGGGGGCGCCTCGGCGTAAGGCACTCTCCGCCGATGGCGACAGCCCACGCTGAGCTCGACACAGCGGCCCTCGTCCGGTCGCCGTACCGCGCCATCCTCACGCTCGCCCTGCCGACCGTGTTCGCGATGCTCTCGCAGAGCGTGGTCAACGAGATCGACGTCGTCTTCTTCTCGCGCCTCCCCTGCCCCGAGTCGTCGAACGGGCAAGCGGCGCTGCTTCCGTCGCTCATCATCGTGTGGCTGTTCGGCGGGAGCCTCAGCGCGGTGAACGTCGGTTGCCTCGCGCTCACCGCGCGCCGCGTGGCCGAACGGAAGCACGAAGAGGCGGGGGCGGTGCTCGCCAACGCGGCGTGGTTCTGTCTCGTGGCCGGCGGGTTCGTCTCGGTCATCGGGTGGCTGCTGCTGCCGAAGATCCTGGGGCTGATGATCGCCTCGCCCGACGTCCGCGACGTCGCGCTCACCTACTCGCGATGGCGAATGATGGGGGTCATCTCGATGGGGATGACGATGGCCATCAAGGGCTTCTTCGACGGCATCGGCCGCACGCACGTGCACCTCGTCGCGGCGATCGGGATGAACGTGGTGAACGTGGTCCTTTGCTACGTGTTCATCTTCGGCCACTGGGGCGCTCCGCGCATGGGGGTGGCCGGCGCGGGGATGAGCGGGTTCCTGGCGACGTGGATCGGCCTCTTCATCATGGTCGTCTACGCCGCGCAGCTCCGGTCGCTGTTCCATCCGGCGCGCTGGTCGAACCTCTCGCGCGGGCTCACGTGGGACATCTTGAAGCTGTCGATCCCGGCCGCGGTCGCCACCGCCGTCATGATGTTCGGCTTCGGGCTCTTCTCGCGCATCGTGGGGAAGCTCGACGCCGCCGACACGAGCACGGTCGCCGGGCAGTGCGGCGCCAGCGAAGCGGTCTACAGCGCGGCGACGACCGACATCGTCGAGATCCTCAAGCTGACGTTCACCGCGTGCATCGCCTTCGGGACGGCCGCGGCCACGCTCGTGGGGCAATCGCTCGGCGCCAAGCGCCCCGAGGACGCCGCGAAGTTCGGCTGGGCCAGCGTGCGCATGGGGCTCGTGATCTTCGGCGTGGTCGGCGTGTGCGAGGGGGTTCTCTTCACGCCGCAGATCGTCCACTTCATCACGCAGTCGGACGCCGTCCGCGACGCGGCGATGGTGCCGATGCGGATCATGGGCGCGGTGACGCCGGTGCTGGCGGTGGCGTTGATCCTGAGCGAGGCGCTCTTCGGCGCCGGCAACCCGCGCTTCGTGGCCCTGGCGCAGCTCGTCTTGATCTTCGGGTGCTTGCTGCCGCTCGCGCATCTGCTGGGGATCACGCTCCATATGAACCTGGTCGGCATCTTTGCCGCGGCAGGCGTTTATGGAGCGCTCGCGGCGATCACGATGAGCCTGAAGTTCCGAGGCGGCGCGTGGAAGACGATCCGGTTGTAGCGCGCGAGACGTGGTCGTGAACTGGGCGAGGTCGGGGCGTACCTCGGGCTAGGCGTGGTCGTGAACCGGGCGAGGTATGGGCGTACCTCGGCCTGGGCATCTGCGGAACCGGGCGAGGCAAGGGCGTACCTCGGCCTGGGTAGCGCCATCCGCCGGGCGAGGTAGCGGCGTACCTCGGCCCGGGTCTCGTTGTGAACCGGGCGAGGTGGCGCCGGACCTGGGTGGCTTCAGCGCGGCGGGGTCGGCGTGGTTCCCGGGGTCGCGGTCGGGGCCGGGGTCGGGGTCGGGGTCGGGGTC
>PLXW01000116.1 GCA_003151595.1 Myxococcales bacterium | reverse complement strand
GGATTGTCGCCGTAGCGGCCGTCGGCCGGACGGCGGCAGGGCTCGATGTACGCGGCGCGCGTCGGCGCGGTCGTCAGGGCGCCGAAAAAAGTCGCCGGATTGAAGGTGCCCGCGCCCTTCTCCAGGTCATACGGCTGCACGATCACGCAGCCTTCGCGCGACCAGAACTCCTGAAGAGTCAGGACGATCTCTTGAAATGTTTTCATGAGGCGAGGGCTCCTTCGGGGCGGGGGGCGGCGCGCATGGCTTCGCGGAACTCGGCGACTTTCAACTGCCGGCCCGTCTGTATTTCGAAATGGGATTCCAGCAGGCGCCGCGCCTCGGAGGCGGCGTTGCGGTCGAACGGAAGCGCGGCGAGGTCGGCGGGCTCGCTGTCGTGCAGCGCGTCCCAGACGCCCGCGGCTTCGCGCGGCGCGCGCTCGCGCAGGCCGAAACCCGCGTAGTCCATGAGACGCAAGCCGTACGAAAGGGTGAGCCAACGGCTCGGCGTGCTCTCAAGCGCGGCCAAAGTCGAGCACAGGAGGCGGAACTTCTCGGGGCTCGGCGCGCGTTCGGCGGTGAGCTTGTCGAGCAGCTCGCAGCAGTACAGCGCCGCCGTGATCCGCGGCAGGTCCCCGCGAACGCCGGGGAACGTCGCGACGATCCGGCCGCCGACGCACTTGGCGTGCTCGGAGCGGGGAGAGATATGCAGACGGTACTCGCCCCACGCCGCCGGCTCGGCCAGCGCCTTGAGCTTGCTCGCCGAGCGGGCGACGCCGACGAAGCGCACCGTCAGCTTGCCGAGGTCCTCGGTGAACACGGTGGCCAGGCGGTCGTACTCGCCGACTTGGCGGCGGGCGAGCACGACGCCGTGGGCGTTTAAGATCACTGGGCGAGAACCTTGCGCATCGCGTTGAGCTCTCGCTTCGCGGCACGGCGCAGAAGCTTCGCTTCGGACGGGCGCGCGCCCTCCAGCAAAGGCGCCGCGCCCTCGGAGACTTCGCCGAGATACGCCAGCCATTTCCCGTCGGCGGGAAGAGCCGCGAAGACCTTCGCGGCGGCGAGCGGCGAGAGAGCCCGGAACGCCGCGACGCGTTCGACCGGGCGTAATTTGGACCACGCGTGAACGAGCGCCTCCGTGCCGGCCGCGCGCACGGCGCGCACAAGCCCGCGCACGTCTCTAAGAGAGGAAGCGGCACGGACGGCGGCCACGAATTCATGCGGAGCCATCATTGTTCTCAATTTTCTCATTTCCTGAGCGGTTTTTGCGAGAGACGGATGCCGCCTCACGCTTTCAGAAGGGTTATCCACCGATCCGCGCCGGAACGGATTGGGGGATGACTCGCGGCTCCGCCAGACTCAGCGCTAGCGCTTGCGCCAGAGCAGCGGCGGCTCGATCGTCTCGGGCGTCGGCGCGTCGGGAAGACCGCCGGGGGAGAACGCCTGCGGCGCGGGCAGGACGTCGCGCTCGACGCCGATCGGGAGCAGTTCGGCCGACGGGCGGTCGTCGCCGAGCTCGAAGCGACCGGGACTCCCGATCACGCGCCCGCGCAGGTCCTCGGCGCGGCCCAGCAGGCCGAGCTCGTACTGGCCGGGCGCGAGGTCCGAAAAGGAGAAGCGCCCGTTCTCATCGGGAAACGTCGATCCGGACAGCAGCCGCGCGCCCGAGGAGGTGGGCGTCGTGCGCCAGACCTCGAAGAGCCCGACCATGATGGAGCCCGCCGGGCGGCCGTCGAGGAGGAGCGAGCCCGAGACCCGGCATCCGCGAAAATCCTCGAGGGGGGCGACCTCGACCTTCTTCTCGGTCACGAGCAGCAGGTTATCGATGTGAGCGAGCCATCGCCGCGCCTTCGGCTCGTCTCCGAAGCGCGCGTACGCCGCGGCGAAGCCTTCGAAAATGTATTGGCTCGCGGTCACCTGCTCGAAGCCCGTGCGCCGATCGGCCGTCGCTATGGCGTCGAGCCGCTCGAGCTTCGCGAAGCGCTCGGGGGTCATCGGCCCGACCTTGATGAGGTCGAGCGCGCCGCGGTAGTCCGGATGGACGCGTCCCGGAACCGAAAGCATCATCGCGTCGAGAGCATGGTCGGCGTCCCACCACATCAGCCAGCCGCGGCGGACGTGCGCCAGCGCCTCGCCCGCGAACACGCCCCGGTAGCCCGAGCGCTCAAGAAAGCCCTCGAGCTTCGCGAGGCTCTCGGGCGACAGGTCCGCTCCCGTCGAAGGCGGCTCATGGGGGCGCGCATCCTGGAGCGAAGAGGTCATGCGGACGTCCTCGCGAGTCGTCGTGCGCCCGCGGTTCGGGGAGAGCCGCAGGACGACCGCCGTTTGGGCGTCGGCTCCGGTCGGAATGCCGGCGGCCTCGGCGAGAGTGCGCGGGCCCAGGCCGTACCAGCGAGTCAGCGCCGCCTCGGTCGCGAGGGTCGGAACGGCCCACAGCGCCGCCGCGGCGACGACTAATAACACGGCGCGCGGCTTCAGATCCTTCATAAGGAGCGCCGCCGCTATCGCCGCAACGGTGAAAACGAACGCCGGGGCGGCGAGAGATCCGAGAAAAGGGCCCACGAAAGTCGCGCCGCTCAGGTCGAGAGCCCGTGACAGTTGGGGCCAACGCGACGCGCACCAGCCGATCGCGCTCGCCGTCAGCCCGAACGCCGCGCCCAGGCGCGCCCGGCCCCGTCCGCCCGCAGCCGCGAACGCCGCGGCGCTGAGTATGAGTCCCGCGGTTTGCAGGGCGAGAGCTTGAGCGGGCTCGAGTTCGAGGGGGAATACATCCGGGACGATCGTCACATTCCTCGTCCAAGCCAAAAGGACCCACGAGAGCAAGGCAAGCAGGAGAGCGGTAATGATTGAGCGCGCGCGTCCTATTTCCTCGGGCTCGAGCAGGAACCAAAGCGCGCCGGTCAGCGCCGCCGTGAGGATCGCGCGTTCGAGCAGGACTACTCCTCGTCCTGCTGGAGCTTCGCGAGGATGCCGAAATCCTCGAGCGTCGTCACGTCGCCCGAGACCGCGCCGCCCGACGCGATCTCGCGCAGCAGGCGGCGCATGATCTTACCGGAGCGGGTCTTCGGCAGCGAGTCCGTGAAGCGCACCTCGGCCGGCCGCGCGATCGCGCCGATCGCCTTCGCGACGTGTTCGCGCAGCTCGTCCTTGAGCTCCGGAGAGGGGAGCTTGCCGCCCTTGAGCGTGACGAACGCGGCGACGGCTTGTCCCAATAATTCATCAGGGCGCCCGACCACGGCGGCCTCGGCAACGGACGCATGTCCTACTAAAGCCGATTCGATCTCCATCGTCGATAACCGATGACCGGCGACGTTCAAAACGTCGTCGATGCGGCCAAGAATCCAGAAATACCCATCCTTATCGCGGCGCGCGCCGTCGCCGGTGAAATACATCCCCGGTATCTGGGACCAATATTGTTTCTTGAACCGCTCATCGTCGCCCCAGATCGTGCGCAGCATGGAGGGCCAAGGACGGCGGATGACAAGATAGCCGCCCGAACCCAGAGGAACCGAGTTCCCCTTCATATCCACCACGTCGGCCTCGATCCCGGGAAGAGGAAGGGTCGCCGAGCCCGGCTTCGTCGCCGTCGCGCCGGGAAGGGGGGAGATCATGATCGCGCCGGTCTCGGTCTGCCACCACGTGTCGACGATCGGGCAGCGGCCGCCGCCGACGACGCGGTGGTACCAGGTCCACGCTTCGGGGTTGATCGGCTCACCGACGCTGCCGAGCAGACGGAGCGACGAGAGGTCGTGCTTCTGCGGCCACTCGTCGCCCGCGCGGATGAACGCGCGAATCGCGGTGGGCGCGGTGTAGAGGATCGTGACGCCGTGCTTGGCGATGATGCTCCAGAAGCGCCCCCAGTCCGGCGCGTTCGGCGCGCCCTCGTACATCATGCAGCTCGCGCCGCACGAGAGCGGGCCGTACACGATGTAGCTGTGGCCCGTGACCCAGCCGACGTCGGCGGTGCACCAGTAGAGATCTCCGTCCCGGAGATCGAAGACGTACTTCGACGTGACGTGCGCGCCCGCGAGGTAGCCGGCCGTCGTGTGAAGGACCCCCTTCGGTTTGCCGGTGGAGCCCGACGTGTAGAGCACGAAGAGCGGGTGCTCGGCGTCGAACGCGGCGGGAGCCTTCGCGAGCGCCATCGCAGCGTCGGAGCGCTTGTTCTCCAGCAGGTCGTCCCACCAGACGTCGCGCCCTTCCTTCATCGCCACCGGTGCGCGCTCGTGGCCGACGCGCCGGTACACGACGCACTTCTCGATCGTCGGCGTCTGCACGAGCGCGGCGTCCGCCATCGTCTTCAGCGGCACGACGTTCCCGCGCCGCCACGCCGCGTCCTGCGTGAGGAGCACCTTCGCGCTGCAGTCGTTGATGCGATCGCGGAGGGCGTCGGCGCTGAAGCCGCCGAAGACGACTGTGTGCGGCGCGCCGATCCGGGCGCACGCCAGCATCGCGATCGCGGCCTCGGGGATCATCCCCATGTAGATGGCGACGCGGTCTCCTGCCTTCACGCCCATGTCGATCAGCGCCGCGGCGACGCGCACGACTTCACGGTGAAGCTCGAAGTACGTGAGCGTCCGCGTGTCGCCCGGCTCGCCTTCCCACACGATCGCCGCGCGCGTGCGGTTCGCCGTCGTGAGGTGCCGATCGAGGCAGCTCTCGGTGAGGTTCAGCTTCGCGCCGACGAAGAACTTCGCCTTCGGGAGGTCCCACTCCACGAACGACTTCGGCTTCTCGCGCCACACGAGATCACACGTCTCGTCGCGCCAGAACTCTTCGGGCTCGTCGATCGACTTCCGGTACAGCGCTTCGTACGCGACGTGCGAGCTGATGCGCGCGCGGTCGGAGAACGCTTGGCTCGGGTGAAACCGGCGGTCTTCCTTGAGGCGAGACTCGATGCGATCGGACATGACGGTGCTCCTCAGTTTCGAGGGCGCGGAGGTTACACCCGTCGCCGCGTCTCCGTCAGCATCCGGGCGCGCGCGAGATCCCCATCTTCAAGCGCGCCAGCTCCTGAAGCTCGTCGGCGATCTCGAGCACCTTCGCGCTCGACGCGCGCGCCGCGGCCTGCGCCTCGTCGGTCGTCGCCAGTTGAAGGAGGAGCGCGCGACCGAGCTCGTGGTGGTGCGTCTCGTCGGGCTGGATCGTCTCTTCGTAGAGGCGCGCCGTGGCGTCGTCCCCCTTCGCGCGGCAGAAGCGCGCGAACTCCGCGTTCCGCACGACGGCGAGCGCCTCGCGCGTGAACTGACCGGCGGCCACGCGGGCCACGGTCCCCTGGAGCGCCAGCAAGTACTCACACAACTTGCTGCGGCCGGCGGCGAGCGGATCGTGCGCGTCGGTCTTCACGTCGAGCTCCAGGAGTCGCTTCTGGATCAGGCGATAGTGCTTCGCTTCGTCTCCGGCTTGCCGCGCCAGCGCGAGCTTCACCGCGATCTCCGGCGTGTCGCCGATCCACGCGGCGGCGCACTCGGTCGCTTCGATCTCGTTCTTCAACGCCAGCATCAGGAGGCGCGCCACGGTCAGCGACGCGTCCGGCTCGCCCGCGCAGGTCGACGCGGCGATCCGATCGAGCGCCGCGCGGTTCTGGGTATCGAGCTCGGCGACGAAGTTTTCCGGGGAGAGAGCCATGCGGGAGACATACTCTCGAAGCGCTCCGAAGATGAAGCCGCTCTCGATCACGCTCGCGCTCGCCTCGATGATCCTCGCGCGAAGCGCGCTCGCGCAGGAGTCGACCGAGTCGCACGAGGATGACGCGCAGCTCCCTTACGCGACCCCGCGCGAGACGCTGATTCCCGGAACGCCGTCGATGCCCGGCGGCTTCCACTTGATGCTCAACGGCTTCGCCGAAGCGCTGAACCCCGGGCTCGGCGCGCATCGCATCGCGAACGCGAACGTGAAGAGCTTCAACGGCGGCGCGACCTATCCGCTCCTCGTCGACGACTGGGCGATGGCGTACGGCCGCGACGCGCGCGGCTACGTCGACGGGCTGTTGATGCTCGACTTCGAGCCGCTCACGATCGGCGGCGCAGGAATTCCGGAGCTCGGTCAATCGGGCGAGGGGCTGTGGGACGCGCAGCACGCGCACCAGCTCATTCATCAAGCGATGATCGGCGTGCACCCGCTGGCCGGGCTCGACGGGTGGCACCCCGAGAACATGATGACGGAGGGGCGCTTCGACTTCGCGGTGTTCGGGGGGCAGGGGAGCGCGACCATCGGTCCGCCGATCTTCATGCACCGCGCGAGCAGCCCGGGCCCGACCGTTCCGCGCAAGCATCACAAAGGCGAGAACCCGCACGAGACGTTCCCCGTGATCGGCACGGCGCTCCGGATCGACAGCACGTGGCTGGAGATGTCCGCCTTCAGCGACAAGGAGCTGACGCCCGCCGACAGCCGCTTCTATCCGCACGTCGCCGCGCCCAAGTCGTACGCCGCGCGCGTTCGTCATGTGTTCGGCGAGTGGCTCGAAGTGCAGACGTCGGCCGAGCGGCTCGTCGATCAGGGGCACGGCGAGCCCGACGCGGTCCAGGTCAGCGCCAGCGCGTACGCCTGGGGGAGCGTTCACGGGCATCGGCTCGACGCGCTGATCGACTGGGCCATCGACGTCCCCGACGGAGGCGCGACCGCGGAAGCGCTCCTCGGCGAGCTCGCGGTTCGTACGCCCAGCAAGCGCACGACGCTGTGGACCCGCTTCGAGTTCAACCAGCGCGAAGAATCGCCAGCCGCCGGCGGGCCGGGACAAGGCGGCGGCTTCGTGAGCACGCCGTGGCTCTTCGAGACGCTCGGCGCCGAGCGCGTGGTCCTCGGCGGCGCGCGCAGCGGGATTCAGCTCGGATTCTTCGGCGAAGCGACGGTCACGTACATTCCGCCGTCGCTGCAGGCGTACTACGGCACCGACGTCGCCGTGACCTTGAACGTCGGCGCGCACGTGTTCGGCATGTGGATGCTCGATGGAGATCTCCACCGGATGCAGCATGCGATGTAGAAGGTGGACGCCATGTCCAACGAGACGCACGCGCCGGTCGCCGCCGAATACGTGACCGACGTCCCCTACGAGCGGACGTTCGTTCATCAGATCACGCCGTCCGCGCTGCGCCTCGTCGCCGCGCTCAACGGCATCGTGGCCCCTCCGGGCGACGACTTCGACTACCTCGAGCTCGGCTCCGCCAACGGCGACACGCTCGTCGCGCTCGCCGCCGCGAACCCTCGCGCGCGCTTCATCGGCGTGGACATCAACGCCAGCCACATCGCCTTCGCGAGCGAGCTCGCAGCGCGCAGCGGTGTCACCAACGTGCGCTTCCTGGAGCGCGACTTCGAAGCGCTCGATCGCGAAGACCTCCCGGCGTTCGACTACGTCGGCGCGCACGGCATCCTGAGCTGGGTCGGCCCCGCCAAGCGCAAGGCGGTCCTCGACCTCGCCAAGACCAAGCTGAAGCCGGGGGGCCTCCTCTACGTGAGCTACAACGCGCTGCCGGGGTGGGCCGCGATCGAGCCGCTTCGTCGCTTGATGCTCGAGTCGTCGGCCGCGGCCACGGGCTCCACGCTCGATCGCGCGCGCGCCGGGTCGGCGTTTGCGAACGGGCTCTCCGAGGCGGGCGCCGCATACTTCGCCAACCACCCCACGGTGAAGTCGATGCTCGGCATCATGGAGAAGGCCGGGCTCCCGTACGTCGTGCACGAGTACTTCCACGCGCACTGGCACCCCATGTACTTCGCCGATCTCGCGCGCGAGCTGATCGCGCGCGATCTCGAGTTCGTGGGGCAGCTCCCGCTCTCGCAGAACATTCGCGATCTCGCGCTCCCGCCGGCGCTGAAGGAGATCGCGAAGACCGCGCCCGATCGCATCGTCTACGAGACGGTCAAAGACTTCGCGCTCAACGAGCTCTTTCGCAGCGACGTCTTCGTGAAGAGCAGCGCCTTGCCGGAAGAGTCGGTGCTGCGCGCGTTCTTCGAGAGCACGTCGTTCGGCACGACGACCACGCAGATCAAGCGCAGCGTGAAGCTCCCCATCTACTCGCTGGACTTCACCGGCCCCGTCTACGACGCGATCCTCCCGGAAATCACCGGTGCCGCCGCCACGGCCATGGAGTTCGCCGCGCGACCGAAGCTCGCCGAGCTGGGCACGAAGCGCATCGCCGACTGCGTGCAGAACCTCACGCTCGGCGGTCAGGTCGTCCCGATGCGCCACGCGCCGGCGAGCGCGGCGACGGGGTCGGGCTACCGCGTTCCTGTCGCGTACAACCGCCTGGTCATCGACGACGTCCTCGACGGCGGCACGAGTCCCAGCGTGCTGGCGTCACCGACGACGGGCACGGGGTTGCCGATCACGCTGCTGGAGATGATCTGCATCCATCTCCTCACCGGAGTGGAATCCAGCGCGCACGCCTCGTGGCTCCGCCGGTTCTCGCACAAGAAGACCCCACGCCTCACGATCGGCGATCGCGAGATCACGAGCGGCGACGAAATGGTGAAGCTCGTCACGCGCGAGCTCGACGCCGTCGCGACCAGGGCGCTCCCGAAATGGATCGAGCTGGGCCTCGTCGAGCGGGTCGCCTGAAACGTTGGAAGGCGGGCGCTACGGGCAGCTCTCGAATGCTTGCTGCAAGCAGCTCAAGTACGTCGCCGTGTCGTGCGAGTCCAAGCAGGTCTGGAAGTAGCTCGCGGGCTTGAGCTGCTTCGCGGCCCATCGGCCGTAGGCGAACGAGTCCGCGGTGTACGACCACCAGCCGTACGCCTGGCGGCCGGCGATGAGGTTGTAGTTCTCGTCGTAGGTGCTCGAGACGTCGACGTCGTTCGTCGACGTCCCCCACGCCACATCGCCGATCGTCCCATCGCGCATCGCGGTGAGCACGCAGCGCGCGTTCGTCTCGTTCACTGTGTACGCGAGCGACGCGTCCGTCCCCGGCGCGCATCCGCTGCTCGAGCACGGATTGCTCGCCGACGAGAACAGCGCGCTCCCGGCGCACAGCGACGCTTGTCCGCACGACCAGTAGCAAGAGAAGCCGCCGTCGGTCGACGGAGGGCACGCCGACGACGTGCACGCGGTCGCGGGGACGCACGCGCTCGCGTCGGGGAACGTCGTCGGTTGCACGACGGCGCCGTCGACCGCGAGCGGCATCTGGCTCGTGGTCTCGCCGCAACCGGGCGCGACCCAAGCCAGGGCGGTGAAAGCGAGAGCGACGCCGAACGCGATCTTCGTGTGCGGCGTCGTCTTCATCCTCGAAGCGTAGACGAGCTAAACGATTATTGGGCGGGCGGGATCATGCTGGCGCCCTGCGTCCAGCCTGCCTTTTTCATCGAGTCGATGCGCGAGAGCATCAGGTTGCGCTGAATCTTCAGCACGTCCGGCATCGTGGGGCCGATCTTGTCGAAGAACTCGCCGAGCGACTCCAGCTCCTGCTTCCACTCTTCGAGATCGATGTGCGTCGCCTCGTTGACCTTCTCCATCGGCATGTCGAGGCCCGACAGATCGAGGTCACCCGCCTTCGGCACCCAGCCGAACAGCGTCTCCTGCCCGCCGACGCGCAGACGCGCGCGGTCGACGATCCACTTCAGGACGCGCATGTTCTCGCCGAAGCCCGGCCACAGGAACTTCCCGTTCTTGTCTTGCCGGAACCAGTTCACCGTGAAGATCTTCGGCGGGTTCGGGATGCGCGCCTGCATGTCCAGCCAGTGCTGGAAGTAGCTCCCCATGTTGTAGCCACAGAAGGGGAGCATCGCGAACGGGTCACGCCGGACGACGCCGACCTTGCCCGTCGCAGCTGCCGTCGTCTCCGAGCCCATCGTCGCGCCCATGAAGACGCCGTGCGCCCAGTGGAACGACTGCATCACCAGCGGGATGGTCGTCGCGCGACGCCCGCCGAAGATGACCGCCGAGATCGGAACGCCCTTGGGGTCGTCCCAGAACTTCGAGAGGCACGGGTTGTTCGTCGCCGGCGCGGTGAAGCGCGAGTTCGGATGCGCCGCCTTCTCGGTCGACTTGTTGTCCCACGGGTTGCCTTTCCAATCCGTGAGGTGCGCCGGGATGGGGCCGTCTTTGCCTTCCCACCACACGTCGCCGTCCTGCGTCGAGGCCACGTTCGTGAAGATCGTGTCGCGCTGGATCGTCTTCATCGCGTTCGGGTTCGAGTGGTTGCTCGTTCCCGGCGCGACGCCGAAGTAGCCGGCTTCGGGGTTCACGGCGTAGAGGCGTCCGTCGTCGCCGACGCGCATCCAGGCGATGTCGTCGCCGACGGTGTGAATCTTCCAGCCGGCGAAGCGCTTCGGCGGAATCATCATCGCGAAGTTCGTCTTGCCGCACGCGCTGGGGAACGCGGCCGCGACGTACGTCATCTGCCCGTCGGGGCTCTCCACGCCGAGGATCAGCATGTGCTCCGCGAGCCACCCCTCGGTCTTGCCGAGGTAGCTGCCGATGCGGAGCGCGAGACACTTCTTGCCGAGGAGAACGTTGCCGCCATACCCGCTGCCGACCGACCAGATCGTGTTGTCTTGCGGGAAGTGACAGATGAACCGGCGCTCCGGGTTCACGTCGAGCGTCGAGTGGAGACCGCGGTTGAATTCGTTCGAGTCGCCCAGCATGTCGAGCGCCTGCTTGCCCATGCGGGTCATGATCCGCATGTTGAGCACGACGTAGACGCTGTCGGTCAGCTCGATGCCGATCTTGGACATCGGCGAGCCGACGGGGCCCATGACGTACGGGACGACGTACATCGTCCGCCCCTTCATGGAGCCGTCGAAGAGCTTCCCGAGCTTGGCGTAGGCCTCTTGTGGGTCCATCCAGTTGTTCGTCGTGCCCGCCTCGTCCTTCGTGGGCGTGCAGATGAACGTGAGCTGCTCGACGCGCGCGACGTCGTTCGCGTTCGACCGGTGCAGGAAGCAACCGGGGAGCTTCTCTTGGTTGAGCGCGGTGAGCGTGCCGTCTTTGACAGCGCGTTCGGTGAGGCGCTTCTTCTCTTCTTCCGAGCCATCGATCCACACGATGGCGTCGGGCTTGGTCAGCTTCGCCATATCCGCGACCCACTTCGTGAGGTGCGCGTTGCGAGTGAGCGGTTTCCCCTGCGAGTCGTTAGGAGCTTCGTTCATGGTGAGGTTGTGCATGCGAGCGAGCGCGGCGTGCGCTTCGGTCCTCGTCAAGCCTTCCACCGGCTCGTATACCCCCGCCCCGCGTGCTGTCCAGCACCCGCGCGCCGATGCAGCGCGTATCGTAGAGATCGTGCGAAAGAGCGTTCGCTGTGCATGGCACGAAGGCGCGCTCCGTCGAACAATCAGCAACGTGAAACGCGCGCTTCTCCGCTTCTTCTTCTCTGGGCCCCACTTGCCTTTGCCGGCGCTGGCACTAGCTCTCGCCGGAGCTGGCCTCGGCTGCAGCAGCGGCACGGGCACGGTGGTGAACCACCCGGTATCGGCCGCCCCTCCGCCCAGGGACGACGGGCAGCCGAGCGAAGGCGGGGGAGGGGGAAACCCACACTCGGCGGCGCTCGAGCAGCTGAAGCTGGGGAAGCTCGGTCGGCGGATCGACAAGCAAGGGAGCGTCATCGTCATGCTCCCCGACGCCGAGCATTGGACGCGCGTGAAGTTCTGGGGCGTGGAGAGCCTCGTCGGTTATCGCTACGGAAAGGATCACCACGCGCTCGTGGGGGGATTCGTCACGCACGTCGACGACAACACGGTGCCGGGTGCGTGCATGAAGAGCTTCGAAGAGTGGGCGATGCCGATGGTATCGGCGTTCGACGTCGATATTCATCACGAGCCGCCGATCGCCGTGATGTGGCACCGGCAGATCGTCGACGTCGACTCGGTGTTCGCCAAGACGGAGACGCTCGCGGTGCACGACGCCTACGCCGGAACCTACGCCGCGTACCCCGTCTGGAAGAACGCTTGCCTCATCGTGGGCGTCGCGGTCCCTTCGCGCGGCGACGACGATCGCGCGCGCGAGGTGCGTGATCGCTTCGCGCGCGAGGTGTTGCCGCGCGTGGAGGTGTTGAGTCGCGACGAGCCGAAGGAGCGGTACTAGACTCGCCGACACTCGATGTCAGACCACCGCGTCCTGATCTATGGCAACTCCGGCTCCGGCAAGACCACGATGGCGCGCGAGACCGCGCACGCGCTCGGCGTGCCTCACCTCGATCTCGATTCGATCACGTGGACCGTGGCGCGCGTTCGAAAGGAGCTCGCCGAGAGCGTGGCGTTGCTCCACGAGTACATCGCCGCCACGCCCGCGTGGGTCATCGAAGGTTGCTACGGCGACGTGATCGCCGCGGCCGCGCCCCACTGCTCGGAGCTCCGCTTCTTGAACCCCGGCATCGAGTCCTGCGTCGGGAACTGCCGCAAGCGCCCGTGGGAGCCGACGAAGTTCGCAACGCGAGACGAGCAAGACGCGATGCTCGAAGCGCTCATCGCGTGGGTCAGGGAATACGAGACGCGCGACGACGAGTACGGTCTCGCGCGGCATCGCGCGGTGTTCGATTCGTTCGGTGGCGTGAAGCGCGAGTACCGCGGCTGAACCTCACGCCGCACCCTCCGCGCCGCGCCCGTTTGCGTTCGTCCACGGCGTGCTCGCGATCGCGAGCGCCTCGCGGAGCTCTGTGGCCGACGCGAAACGATCCGCGGGGCGCTTGGCCAAACAGCGAAGGACGATCGCGTCGAGCGCCGCGCACGCCGGGTCGCCGCAGCGCGCCGAGGGAGGACGCGCGGTCTCGCGCATGTGCGCGCTCATCATCGCCATCGCCGTGTCGCCCGTGAACGGCGGTGCGCCGGTGAGCAGGAAGTAGAGGACCGCGCCGAGCGAATACAGATCGCTTCTCGGCTCGGCCGGCGCGCCGGCGCAGACCTCGGGCGCCATGTACGCGGGCGTTCCGCCGATCCATCCGGCTTGCGTGAGCGTGGCGTCGCTCTCTTCGGCCGAGGCGATCTTGGCGATGCCGAAGTCGAGGAGCTTCAAGACGTCGCTCTCGCCCGCTTCGGTGGTGACGAAGAGGTTCTCGGGCTTGATGTCGCGATGCACGATCCCGGCGCGATGCGCTTCGTCGAGCGACTCGCACGCCTGCTGCGCGAAGTGGACCGCGCGCGCGACCGGCATCGGCCCGTGCGACGCCACGAGCTCGCCCAGGTTCGCGCCGCTGAGGAGCTCCATCGCCAGATAGCGGACGCCGTCGTCGCTCGCGCCGTAGTCGAAGACGCGCACGGTGTGACGGCTGCGCAGGCTGGCGGCGATCTTCGCTTCGCGCTCGAAGCGCGCGACGGCGCCCGCGGCGTGCGACGCGCTGGCGCTCAGGATCTTCACGGCGACGTCGACCTTGCGATCCTCGTCGCTCGCCATCCACACGTCGCCCATTCCGCCCGACCCGATGCGCACCTTCAACCGATAGCGCCCCAGCCGCCGTGCTTCGTAGACTTGCCTCTGCGCGGACCAGACGGCGTGGCTGGCGAACGCGCTGATGACCGCCGTCGCCAGCACGAAGAGGTAGTTCTCGACGAAGGTCTCCAGCGAAGCGGCGTCGGTCCACGAGGTGCGCACCGCGGGGCTCCAGATCGCCGCGATCGCCATCACGATCGGAAAGGGGAGCGCGAGCAGGAGCCCGCTCACGATCGCGCGCCGCCACTCCGACGTGATCACCGCCGCGTGGACCAGCAACACCAGCGAGACGCCGTGCAGGTAAGGGCTCGCCAGCCCGTGATGGAACAGCGCCATGAAGGCGATGCCCGCGCTCGCCGTTCCGTAGAACGCGAACTCGGAGAGCACCGCGGGGCGCGACGTCGTGCGAAGAAGCCGGAAGCTCGCGACCGCGCCGACGAGCACCAAGGCGCGCGCGCTCACGAACGGCCAGAGCGGAGTGCCCGGCGCGATGACGTAGACCACCCAGAGATCGAGCAAGAAGAACGACGGCCAGATGATCAGCCCCAGCCGATACGACCGCTCGACCGCGCGCCGAACTTCGTCGAGCTCACGCTCGTCGCGTTCGCCTCGGGCGCGCGACCCCGAGCGCGCCGATCCGGAGAGCTCGTTTGCGCCGGGGGTCACTTCATCAGAGTAGCGCGACGCTTACTTCGCGGGCGCGATGAACCCTTCGGCTTCGAGCGCGTCCTTCACCGCGGGACGCTCGGCGATGCGGGCGAACAGGTCGTGGAGCCCCGCCGGGAGCTCCTGCTTCAGGTAGCCGGTCCACGTGCGGAGGGAGCAGGCGCCCCGCGTGTAGAAGTGCGTGGTCATGCCTCGTTCAATGCGACGTCGGAGGAGCTCGTTCCGCCCCATCCGGCGAGGGCGTGACGATCAGGCGGTCGTCGTGCTGATGAGCTCCCCGAGCGCCTCGAGCGCGACTGGTGCGATGCCGTGTCCTCCGTGAAACGGAACCCACTCGACGACGAGCCCCGCCTTGATCAGGAAGTCGCGCAGCTTCGCCGCGCCGGCGAACGCCAGGATCGGATCGCCCTGACCGTGCGATTGGAGCACGTGCATTCCGGCGCGACCCTTCGCCACCGGCTCCCACTCCTGCTGCGCGATGAGCGTCCCCGAGAGCAGCGCCAGCGACGCGAGCCTACGCGTGCTCCGGAGCGCGACGTCGCACGCCAGCATCGCGCCTTGCGAGAATCCGCCGAGCACGATCGCCGACGGCGAGAGCTCGCGCTCCAGCACGTCGAGCATCCCGTCGACCTTCGCGCGCGCCTCCGCGAGCCCGTCGGGCACGGTGTGCGTGCGATCGATCTCCTGCCCGAGCATGCGCGCGCGCTGCATCTCCATCATGTCGACCCACCACCACGCGCGCCCTCCCATCGCCTCGGGGCCGAGGTCGAGGGGCGCCTCCGGGAACGCGAAGCGCACCTCGCGCGGAACGCGCAGCGCGTCGGCCAGCGGAACGAGGTCGTCTCCCGGCGCGCCGAACCCGTGGAGGAGGACGACGAGCGGACCCTTGCCGGACCCGCTCCCGTCGAGCCCACCCGTCAGTCGCACCCGCAGCTCGCCGATCGTCTCTTTGCGCATCGCTCTCCTTCACGCCCAAGCGATGCGGTACCCGACGGTGAGCGGCGTGCACAGCGGCATCAGCTCGGTCACGTACACGCGCGTGCAGAACGGCGAGAACAGGCTGCGGAGAATCCCGCGCATCGACACGCGGTTGTATTCGATCCGCGCGAGCGGCCAGCCGATCATCTCGAGCCGCGCCTCCTTCGGTCCGAGCTTGAACGCGCCGATCGAGCTCCCCTGGAACGCACGCTCCCACAGGCGGCGCGCGTTCGAGAGGATGGTCCACGGCGTCGCGCCGCTGCCGGCGGCGAGCTTGGTGACGAGGCTGAGCGCCGACTTGGTGGATCGATCGCCGACGCTGGCGCCGATCTCGAGAAGGTCGGCCACGGGGAGCCGGAGGCGATCGCACGCTTCGTAGTGCACGATCCCTTTGTCGATCGGGAGCCAAAACCCCGCGACCGTCGCCGGGATCTCCACGCGAAGATCGGCGGGGAGGTTCGCGACGTACGCCTCGTAGAAGCCGCGCGCTTTCAGCGAAGCCACCGACGAGGTGACCATCGTGCTGCGAATGTGCGTGGCGATCGGCGCATACAAGCGATCAGGGACGAAGGGGAGGATGACCTCTCCCGTCTCCATCCGCGGAGGCTTCACCTGCATCGTGGCAATCGTAGCCTTTACGCGCGCGGCGTGACGAGCAACTGGGGTGGTCGCAGCGAATGAGCGATACTCATGCTCGCGCGATGACCTCGACTCCCGTCGCTCCGCCCCCTCGCGAGTCGGCACCGCGATCGAGTCGTCGTCCGTCGGAGCCGCCGCTCTCGAAAGACGAGCTGGCGGACTACCTCGTCGAGATGGGCGGACTGCTCGTGTCGTACGGGTGCCCGTCGTACCGCGCAGAGGACGTGATCCGTCGCGTCGGCGAGATCGAGGGGCTCGAGGCGCAGGCCTTCGCCATTCCCACGGGGCTCTTCGTGAGCGTGAAATCGAGCGACGGCAAGGAGCCGGCGATTCGCATGACGCGCGTTCGCGACTGGGGGACCGATCTCGATCGGCTCGTGCTCATCGACGCCATCTTCAACGACGTGGCCGACGATCGCCTCAGCATCCGCGACGCGCGCGCGAAGCTGATCGGCGTGCAGCAGAGAAAGCCGCTCTATCCCAACGGCGCCTTCATCGTGGCCACTGCGGTCCTCTCCGGCGCCGCGGCCATCTTCTTCCGCGGCGGCATCGCCGAGATGGCGATGAGCGCGGGCATCGGCGGCGTCGTGGGGATCATCGCCTGGGCCTCGGGCAAGCGCGAAGGGGCGCGCTTCCTCGTCGAGTTCCTGGGGGCGCTCGTGGCGGCGTTGCTCGTGTGGGGATGCACGGTCCTCCGCCCCGATCTGTCACGCGAGGTGCTCATCCCGAGCGCGGTCATCAGTTTGTTCCCTGGGATGACGCTGACCACGGGGCTCGCCGAGCTGGCGCGAAAGAACCTCGTCGCCGGCGCGGCGCGCTTGATGGAAGCGTTCGTCGCGTTCCTCCTGATCCTCTTCGGCATCGCCGCGGCCATCAGCGCGGAGAACCTCGTCGGCGCGAAGCTCGCTCCCGCGGCGGCGCGCGAAGCGCTCGCGTGGCCGGTGCAAATCTGGGCGATGGCTGCGGCGTCGCTGGCGTTCGCCGTGCTCTTCACGATGCCGAAGCGCTTCGCGTGGGCGGCGATCGTGTCGGCGAGCATCGGCTGGATCGCGACGGCGTTCGGGACGCGGCATCTTCCTCCGCACGTCGCGGCGTTCGGCGCGTCGCTCTCGGTGTGCCTCTTCGCCAACGCCGCCGCCCGCGTCACGCAGCGCCCGGCGCAGCTCTTTCAGCTCCCGGGAATGATGCTGCTCGTGCCGGGGAGCGTGGGCTTCTTGAGCCTCGAAGATTTTCTCCGCGGCGACTTCGCGAGCGGGCAGGCCAAGGGGTTCACGATGCTGCTGATCGCCGGGGGGATCGTGACGGGCGTGCTCCTGGCGAACGTGGTGCTGCCGGCGAAGAAGCTGCTGTGACGATGCGCTCGAGCGCGATTCTCACGTCTTCCGCGCGCCGAAGATCGCGATCGTCGCTCCGGCGATCACCACCGCGGTCCCCACCGCCTCGCGCGCCGAAGGCATCGTCCCCAGCGCCACGGCGCCGATCACGATCGACCCGATGGTCTCGCCCGGTGACGTGAGCGCCACGATCGCCGGCGAGATGCGCCGCGCCGCGCGCTGCACGAGCGTGTGACCGATCAGCGTCGGCACCAACCCCAGCGCCACCACCGCGCCCCAGCTCCACGCGGGCGCGCTCGATGTCGCGCCGCGCGTGGCGATCGCGATCGGCAAGAGCGCCAGCGCCGCGACTCCGTACACGCTCGCCGCATACGGCATCATCGGCATCGCGTCGCGCAGCCCGCGCGCCGCCGCCACGTACGCGCCGTAGAGAACGACCGCGCCGAGCACCAGCAAGTCCCCCGTGATCCGATGCTCCCCCGACCCCGCACCACTCGCGACGATCATCGCCCCCACGCTCGCCACCACGACGCCCGCCCCTTCGCCGCGCGTCGGTCGCAACCCGAACGCGACCCACGCCGCGACCACCACCGCGAGAGGCTCGAGCGACACGAGCGCCACCGCCGCCGGGAGCGACGTCGTCGCCAGGCCACCCAGGAACAAACCGAAGTGCGCTGCCAGGAGGAGCCCCACCATCGGCAGCGCCCACCTGTCGCGCGGTCGCAGCGCGCGCACCGCGTTCGCCGTCGCGCGCGGCATCACGACGCCGATCGCGATCGCCGCCACCGCGCACCGCGCCGCCGCGATCACCATCGGCGCGATCCCCACCGCGCTCTTGGCCAGCGGCGAGCTCGTGGCGAACGCCGTCGCCGCGATCGCGATGAGCGTCAGGTCACGCGCATGCGGGCGCTCGTGCTCGTGCACTCGAGTGTTCGCCGTGCTCGCAGCGTTCGCGTCTACGACGACGTCCGCACGCGCTTGCAGAGCGCGTCGGTGAACTGCCGCGTCGTCGCCGTCCCGCCGAGGTCGCCGGTGCGCATCTTGTCTTCGCGGTACTGCGCGATGATCGACGTCTCGATCTTCTGCGCCGCCACCCCTTCGCCCAGGTGATGCAGCATCATCACCGCGCTCTGAATGAGCGCCGTGGGGTTGGCGATCCCCTGGCCCGCGATGTCCGGCGCCGTCCCGTGCACCGCTTCGAACACAGCGCCCGCCTCGCCGATGTTCGCGCCCGGCACGATGCCGAGACCGCCGCACAACCCGGCGCCGAGGTCGCTCAAGATGTCGCCGTACAGGTTCTCGGTGACGACGACGTCGAGCTTGTTCGCGTTCTTCACCATCTGCATCGCGCAGGCGTCGACGATCATCTCGGCCGGCTCGATGCGCGGGAACTTCTGCGCGAGCTTCCGGAACACCTCGAGGAACATCCCGTCGGACAGCTTCATGATGTTCGCCTTGTGGACGACCGTGACGCGCTTGCGTCCCATGCGCATGGCGTAGTCGAAGGCGTACTCGCAGATGCGCAAGCAACCGCGCTCGGTGATCAGCTTTATCGACTGCGCGATGCCCGGCATGATCATCAGCTCGAGCCCGGCGTAGAGGTCCTCGGTGTTCTCGCGCACGATGACCATGTCGGTCCCTTCGAAGCGCGGCTCGACGCCGGGGAGGGAGCGAATGGGGCGGACGTTCGCGTAGAGATCGAGCGCTTGCCGGAGCGTCACGTTGACGGAGCGGAACCCTTTTCCGATCGGCGTGCCGATGGGTCCCTTCAACGCCACCTTGTTCTTCCGGATCGACTCCAGCACTTCGTCGGGGAGCGTCGTGCCGCGCGTGAGCGCGACCTCGGCCCCTGCGTTGTGCGTGTCCCAGGTGACCTTCACGCCGGCGGCTTCGATCACCTCGCACGTCGCGTTCGCGACCTCGGGTCCAATGCCGTCGCCGGGGATGAGTGTGATGGTGTGCGTCGTCACGATGGGCCAGAGTAGCGCAGATGGAACCGCGCGCGCATTCGTGGGAAGCGAACGGGCTCGAGCAAAATGTTCTCGAGTGGAGTTCAGGCGCGGCCCCGGCGTCCGAGCTGGACCGCCCGCGCCCCACGGTCCTCGTCGTTCACGGATTCCAGGACGCCGCCGCGACGTGGGACGACGTGGCGACGGTGCTCGCCGAAGACGGCGGCCTCCGCGTCCTCGCCCCCGACATGCGCGGCTTCGGTGACGGTCCGCGCATCCCGGCCGGCGCCTACTACTACTTCCCCGATTACATCGCCGACCTCGTGGCGATCGTGCGCGCGCACGTCGCCACGGGCTCGCCGCTCTTCGTCGTCGGTCACTCGATGGGCGCGACGATCACCACGTACCTCGCCGGCGCGTTCCCCGAGCTGGTCACGAAGCTCGCGCTCATCGACGGCGTCGGCCCGATGGACAACCCGCCCGACATCGCCCCCATCCGCATGCGCGGCTGGATCGACACCGTCGATCGCGTGCGCGCCCTGTCCGATCGCACGCGCTTCGCCACGGTCGAAGAGGGCGCGTCCCGTCTCGCTCGCTACAACCCGACCATCGACGAGGCCACGTTGCGCAGGCGCGCGTCACAGCTCCTCCGTCGCGACGAGACCGACCAGACCCTCACCTGGAAACACGACCCACTCCACATCACGACCTCACCCATCGCGTTCTTCTCCCAGTCGTACAAAGCCTTCGCGCGCCAGGTCACATGCCCGGTGCTCCATGTGAGTGGTGGACTCCAAGGGCATCACGTCATCGACGAAGAGGAACGTTTGGCCTGCTTTTCTCGTATGACGCGCGTCACCATCGAAGGTGGCCACGCCTTGCACTGGACCCGCCCGCGCGAGCTCGGAGACGCATTGGTGCGCTTTTGGAGCACGTGATCTGCTCGACGAAGTGACGAGTGCGTGGTTGTCTTGCAGCGCAGTGAAGCGAGCCGTATGTGCGCTGTCGTGTGGGTTCGCGCTCGGCGCGATCCTGTCGTTCGTCGGCTGCGCTCAAGGGCAGGCTGGCGATGACGACGGCGTCGTCTCTGCGCCCGACAGCGGTGCCGACGGCACTGTGAGCAACGGCGAGGGGGGAGTGAACCCCGGCGATGACGCTCCGGTGACTACGGGCGACGACGCCACCCTCGGCGACGACGGCTCGGTCACCACCGGCGACGACGACGGCGCCACCACCGGCGACGACGGATCGACGACGGGCGACGACGGCGCGACGAACGAAGACGCCGGCGAAGACTCGGGCGGCACGATCGTCGACGCCGGGCACGATGCGGGTCACGACGCGGGCTTCGATGCCGGCGTCGACGCTGGTCACGACGCGGGAGTGGACGCAGGGCACGACGCAGGGATCGATTCGGGTATCGACGCGGGGCACGACGCAGGCGTCGACTCGGGTGTCGATGCCGGCTTCGACGCGGGCACCGACGCCGGCACCATCACGATCGCGACGGGCGGCGTGTGCGGCGGTCCGAACAACTGCGCCTCGGGCGATCTCTGCGCGGGCGGCACGCAAGACGACGGCGGTCCCGGCACGTTCGTCTGCCTCCAGCTCTGCAACGCCGACGGCGGCGTCCCCAAGTGCACCGGCGGCGCGGTCGCGTCGGGGAGCACGTCGGAGCCGAAGAACCTCCCGTACTGCCTCATCAGCATCACGAACTCGACGCCCCCGGAGTCGGTCTGCACGATGCCGTGCAACCCGGTGAACCTCGCGGGCGCGTCGGGTTGCCCGGCCGGCCTCTCGTGTCTCTACGAGGGCACCACCACGATTCCCGAGCTCACCGACTGCGAACCTCCGGGGCCGCTCGCCGAGGGTGCGGCTTGCACCGGCGCCACGGTCGATACGTCGTGCGGAGACGGAATGACGTGCGTGGGCTCGGGATCGAACTTCACGTGCACTTACGTGTGCCGGGTCGGTCATAATTTCGACTGCCCGGGCTCGGAGCTGTGTCACACCTTTGCCGGCATCACGGGCGAGATGTTCGGCTACTGCCAGTAGGCGACGACTCGGCTCGCGAACCCTCACCCCCGGGGACGCCAACGGATCGCGCGTCCCCTCTCCCGCAAGGGGAGAGGGGAAATCGATTGCCCTCTCCCCTCGCGGGAGAGGGCTCGCGGGTATAGCGAGCCGAAGCTGGGGGTGAGGGGACGCGCGAGGGCGAGCGTTCCATTGAAGCGACGCTTGCTCTCAGATCAGCTTCAGCAGCTTCGCCGCGAGCCCGAGCCCCTCTTTCAAGACCCCGCCGCCTGGCACGAGGTTCATCGCGGCGCCGATGGCCCCTTTCGCATCGCCCTTGGTGAGCGCGGCGATTCCTTCGAGCGAGCTGTGGATCGGTCCGTCGCCGGGGAACGCATCGGCGGCGCCAGTGAGCGCGCCGGTCACGTCGCCGTTCGCCGCTGCCTGCGCAGCACCCACGCCGGCGGACGCGCGATCGATCATGCCCTGGTTTTGCGGGCTCGCCTTCGCGTCGTCGGCCGAGACCGAGCCGTTCGCGCGCTGCGCTTTGCACTTCGCCGGACCCACCATGCTCCCCGGCCCGGGGTCTTCACCGCGCGCGCACTTCGCGAGGTCGGCGTTGTAGTTGGTCATCGTGTCGGCCTGGATCTGGCCGATCGACTTCTGCTGCGACGCGCCCGACGCCTGATCGAACATCCGATCGATGCCGGCCTTGAACTGCCGCTCGTACTTCGCGTCGCCGTACGCGCTCCGCATCCAGGCTTCGTACTTCGCCTTCTGAGCGCTCGCGTTCTGCGACAGGTTCTGCACGTACGCCTTCGCTTCGTCGTCGGTCGCCGCGACCTGGAGCGGGAACGCATCGAGCGTCGCGTTCGCGATGACGTCGAGCGCCTTCGGGTCGCCGTTCTTTCCGATGACCGCCTCGTATGCCGCCAGCATTCCCAGCGTCGACGCGGCGACCAGCTCGGTGCGCTTCTCGCGCCCGAGGATGCTCTTCACCTGCGCCCAGTCGTCGTCGTTGAAGTCCATGCTCATCATTTTTCGCGAGCGGACCATGTTCGCGATCTTCATCATGTTCGACAGGCCGCTGGTCTGAACCGCCGAGTTCGCGGTCAGGGCCACGCCCGAGATCTTCAGCACCTGCATCTGAAGGTCGGTCACCTTCAGCGCGTACTTCGATCCGTGCTGCACCTCCTTGATCTCGGCGGGCGACGCCTGGCCGGCGACGAGCTTCGGTTGGAGCTGCTTCACGCGATCGGTGAACGAGTCTTTGAGCTGCACGTAGTTGTCCGCCACCGCGCCGCCGTCTTCGTTCGTGACCGGCTCGATGCGCAGCTTGATGCCGGCCGTGCGCAACGTCTTGATCCCCTCGCTCGCCGCCGCCGGGGGCGCCACGCCTTGCACCTGCCCTTCGCGACCGAGCGTGTACTTGAGCGCCTTCTGGAGATCCTTCTCCAGCTTCG
Organism: Myxococcales bacterium; assembly: GCA_003151595.1. Next base: position 5,237 of record PLXW01000116.1, on the reverse strand, counting down.
CTTCGGTGTCGTCCTCGAGCGCGTCGGTGGTCGCGTACGCCTGCTTCTCCTGGGCGCGCAGCGCGTCCTTGCTCGCCTGCGGAACCTGATACGCCCCCGCGCCCGCCGGCGACGCGAGTCCGTACCCACTCGGCACCATCCCGCACCCGGAGGCGAACGGGAGCGCCAACACGACGAGGCCCACGAGCGGGACGAGCTTTCGCATGGGTGGGTTCTACGTCGAACCGCCCATCGAGCTTCCTTTCAGACCTCCCCTCTCCCCTTGCGGGAGAGGGGCCAGGGGGTGAGGGAACGCGAGCCTCACGCGCCCTTCCACCCTTTGACGACTTCGGTGAGGCGCTTGTCTTCGCCGTCTTCGAGCAGACCCACGGCGACCACGTTGAGCCGATCGGGCTGCGCGATGCGCGTGGCCACTTCGCGAATCTGCGCGCTCGTCACGGCGGCCAGGCTCGCGCGACGCTCGTCGATCGTCTCGAAGCGATCGAAGAGCAACCCGCCGGCGTAGAACCCCGCGGTGTCCTCCGCCGAATCGACCAGCGAGCCCATGTCCCAGGCGTGACGGCGCTTGGCCTTGGCCATCTCGTCGTCGGAGGGGCCGTTGCGCGCGAGCTCTTCGAGCATCGCCAGGATCTCGCCCGTGACCGTCGACGCGCGCGAGTGGATGACCCCTGCGGCGAAGTCGACGATCCCGTCATCCTCGTACCCGTCGTAGCCGGCGGACACGTCGTAGCAGAGCCCCTTGTCGTCGCAGATGCGGTGGTAGAGGCGCGTCGACATGCCGTCGTCGATCAGCCGCATCATCAGCTCGATCGCCGGCCGCTCCTTCGCGCTCTCGCCCATCGCCCGCAGACACAAGCGGAGCTCGGTCTGCGACGACACGTTCTCCAGGATGCGCAGGCGCGGCTTCTTCTGCGTGTGCACCGGCGGGCTTCCGCGCGTCACGTCGCCGGCCGGGAGCGCGCCGAAATCGCGCTCGGCGATCGCCATCGCGCGGTGCACGTCGACGTCGCCCGAGAAGGCGAGCACTCCGTTGGCCGCCACGTAATGCTTCGCGTGATGCGTGCGGCACATCTCGTCGGTGAACGAGCGCACGCGCGTTTCATCGCCGGTGATCGTGTAGCCCAGCGGGTGATCGGGATAGACCAGCTCGCGCGAGATGTTGTCGGCGTCGATCTGCCGCCCTTCGTCGTCGAGGTCTTCCAGGATCTCTTCGCAGACGATCCCTTTCTCCACCTCGATGTCGAAGAACGACGGCGCTCGCAGCACCTCGCCGAACAGCCCGCACGCTTCGTCGAGCGACTCGGGCGGGAGCGTCACGCTGAACACGCCGTAGTCGGCGTGCGTCGCGGCGTAGAGGTAACCGCCGAGCGTCTCGAACGCGAGGTTCACCGCGTGCGCGCTGGGGAGCCGCGGCGTGCCGCGGTAGATCATGTGCTCGAGGAAGTGCGAGAGCCCGTTGGTCCGCTGGTCTTCGAAGCGAGAGCCGACACGTAGATAGAGCGCGACGTGCGCGCGCGAGAGCCGTGGTTGCGGGATGACGACGACGCGAAGGCCGTTGGGGAGCGTGAGTCGGCGAAAATCGCTCAAGGGCTCTCTTCGTCCTCTTCGTCGGGCGGCGCGCCGCCGTCGGCCGTTCGTCCGTCGGAGAGGTAAGACTCGTCGACCTTGAACTCGTTCTTCGCTTCGTCGCGCAGCCGCTTCACGTGCAGCGACAACGCCTCGGCGCGCTTCGCCCCCAGGAGCGACTGCTCGAACGTGTCCTTCTCCTTGTCGAACTCTTCGCGCGTCGCCAGCTTCTGATCGGTCAGCTGTGCGAGCACGAACCCGTCGTCGGCGTCGATCGCGTCCGCGTTCCAGTCGCCGTCCTTGGCGCCGCTCTTCCCGAACGCGAAGTCCACGAGCTTCCGCTGATTCGCCGGCGCGAGGCCCGCGACCGGATCGCCGCCCTTGTTGAAGGGCTGGCCCGGGCTCACCTGCGGGCGATCGGGATCGGTGTCGGCCGCGAGGGGCTTCTGCGGATCCTTCTTCACCGTCGCCGCCGTCGTCGTCACCGTGGCGTCGGCCGCGCCGCCGTCCATCGGCTCCTTCGGCTCACGCTTGATCTCCATCGGCGCCGGCCCGCCCGCGCGCTTCGGCATCGATGCCACGATCTTCGCGATCGCGTCTTCCGGCTTCGTCCCGCTCTTCAGGTCGGCCAGGAGCTTCGCCGTCAGATCCTTCGTCTTCGTCGCGGCCATCGACTTGGTCGTCAGCTCGCGCGCCACGTCCTTGCGCAGCTTCGCCTTCACGTCGGCTTCCTTCGCCGGATCGTCCTTCGTGATCAGGTGCAGCCCGAACGTCGTCTGGATCGCGACCGTCGTCTCGCCCGCCTTCAGCGCGCTCGCCGCGTCGCGGAACGGACCCACGAAGCCGTCGGTCTTGTCGCCGACGTCGCCGCCGCGCATCGCGCTCCCTTTGTCTTCGCTCAGGTCGCGCGCCACTTCGGCGAACGTCGCGCCGGCCGCGATCCGCGCGCGCGCATCGGCGAGCTTCGTCGCAGCTTTTCGCAGATCGTCTTCCGTGGGATCGGCCGGCGTCTTGATGAGCACGTGGCGAATGTGATCCGCCTTGGGCAGGTCGTCGGCCTCGCGCAGCGTCGCCAGCTTCTCGACCGAGTCGGCGTTCGCCGCGTCGTGCGTCCACGCGTCGATGTCGGCGGTGCCCGGCTGCGGCATCCATCGCGCGACCCAGCTCTGCTTCACGCCGATCGTGCTCACCGACGCGGAGCTCTTCTGCCCCTCGTACAGCTCGTACGCCTCGGTGTCGCTCACGCGAATCGGCGCGGTGATGAGATCGCGCATCTTCGCCGCGAGGATCTCGCGCCCCTGCTCCTCGCGGAACTCGGTGGCCGACCGCCCCACGATCATGCGGAGCTGACGCTCGTACGCCTTCACCTCGAACTGCTTGGTCTTCGGGTCCTTGAACCCGGCGTAGATCATCCCGTCGCGGACGCGCAGCTTGTACGCCACCTGCGGATCGGCCGCCGGCACGCTCACGCGGATCCACCCCTCGAAGATCTGATCGGTGATCTCGTCGTCGCTCACCTTGAGGCCGATGCGCTCGGCTTCGTTCAGGAGAAGCTCACGCTCCACGAGCCCGTCGATCGCGATCTTGGCGAGCCCCATCTTGCGCGCCTGCGCCGGGCTGGGGGTCCCTTCCTGATCGCGCGGCATCAACAGCCGGTACGACGCGCGGTAGTCCTTGGGGTCGACGCACCATCCGCGCACCGTCGCGGCGCACGCCTCTTTGATCGACGCCGACTTCTGCCCCGCGTTCGGCCGGAACTGAATGACGAACACGAAGATGATCGAGACGATGATGCCGCCGTAGATGACGGACGCGATGCCGCGCTGGCGAAACAGGGAGAGCATGGGCGGCGGTGCGTGTACCACGCGACCCGGCGAAATCCCAGCGAAGCGAGTCTCGTGAGTCCGTGCGTCCGCCTCGCGCAGGTCTCGTGTCCCGCCTCGCGTCTACGACTCGGCGTTTCGCTCCAGCGACAGCGCGAAGCGAAGGCCTTCGACGGCGACCTCGAGTGACTCCGCTTCCTTGGCGCAGATCACTTCGAAGAACGTGTCGAGCGTGTGCTCCGGGTCGGACGGATCGATCACCGGCGCGGCGCCGCTCGTCACCTCGAGAAAGCCGTTCACTCGCGCCGGATCGGACAGCGTGCGGGCGCGCGCGAAGAGATGATCGTCGTCCTCGCCGGGGAAGTGCCCCCGCTGCGCGCGAAAGATGACCCGGACCTGGAGCGGCTCGCTCGCGCGGAGGCGCACGTTCGAGTCCATGATGAGGTTCTCGCGGACGCGCTCGGCGAGCACGATCTCGTCGCCCAGCGTGCGAAAGACCTGAAATCCCGCGGCGACGAGCGCCTTTTTCAACTGCTGAGGGGTGTACGCGGGCATGCTTGGGTCGCGACGGATCGCGAGTGGACGCGACTCGAAGCCTACACACATCACACGCCAACGTCCGCCATGGCGTCAAGGCGCCACGGAAAAAGCCCGCCGGAGCTGCGGACGTTCGGAGCGATTCCGTGGTTTCGGCTGCTATGCTGGTCTCACGTGAACAAGCGCCGAAGCCTCACGCCCAACACGGGGATGTCCAATGTGAAGGGGGGCCACGCTCTCCGGCGCGGCGGGCCGCGGCAAACGGTCAGCGACAAGGTCATCTTTCGGCCGCTCGACCCGGCGAAAGGGGCGCCCCGCGAAGGCTGGGCTTTGAACGAGAGCCGCGGCGGCCTGCGGGCCATCCTCGAAGAAGACACGGGCAAAGTAGAGCTCGGTGAGGAGTACGAGATCGTCATCGGCGAGTCGCCGCCGAAGCGCGCGCGGATCGTGTGGCTTCAGGAAGAGCCCGACGGGTTCGTGGTCGGCGTGGAGTACGTCGGCCTCTCGGGGACGCACCGCGCGGCGGACGAGGTCGTCGATCCGGCGAAGGCCGCGGCAGACAAGAGCGGCGCGACGCCCGCGGCGCCGAACGACGAAGAACCGAAAGCGGAAGCGAAGAAACCTTCCGAGTAAGCGCGGATCGGTTGCGCCGCGCCGCGTGTCGCTCTAGGACACCGGGCATGGCCGGCATGAAGAGCATCCTCCCGGCGTGTGGTCTGTACCGCACGACCAAGCCCCTCCCCGAGCACGAAGCGGCGATCCCCGCGGGCTCGATGGTTTACTTCCACAACCACTCCGACTCCGGTCTGCCGGTGGTCATCGTTCCGGATCACAACATCCTGAACCGCTGGCACTTCCACGGCGCGGGCACCCCGTTCCGCGGGCTGTCGTGGGCCGACACGCTCATCAAGCTCCCGCCGGAAGGCTTCTACATGCTCCGAAAGGGGCTCGACTTCGAAGGGGGCTCCTGGCCCAAGGCGACGCTCGCGCAGCTCGGGTACACGAAGACGGGCGACCCGATCCTCTTCATCGCGCAGCAGCGCGCGTCGATGGATGAGAACGATCTGTTCTTCTCCGATCGCGGCGTCGGCATCTCGCGCGAGCAGCTCAGCATCCTGGAGCAGCTGAGCGTGTTCGTGGAGCCGGTGGCCGAAGGCGGGCACGCGGCGGGGACTGCGCAGCACTAGTTTGTGTATGTCGCCGGGTCCCGGCCCGGCGTTGCGTCGCCGAAGAGGAACGTCCTGCTTCGGAAGATGAAGTTTCATTCGCGCCAGCAGGAGCTTCCGCTTCGGAAGAGGAACGTCCTGCTTC
>PLXW01000174.1 GCA_003151595.1 Myxococcales bacterium | reverse complement strand
TCAGGTCGCAGAGGATGACGTCGAAACTCTCGCCGGCCAGGATGCGCAGCGCCACCCCACGTGCCTCGTGACTCAATTCGACGTCGTGGTCGCGCGCGAGGAGCTTGGCGAGCGATCGCGCCACGAGTGGATCGTCGTCCACGACCAGAATGCGTCCGCGAATCGAGCCTGGGGCGCTCGGGGTCACGGCCGGTGGGACATTCCGCGGTGCCCCGAGCGGGCTGACGGGGAGGCGGATCCGGAACGTCGCTCCCTCACCCGGCTCGCTCTCGACGTCGATCCGGCCTCCGAGCCCCTTGACGATGCCGTAACAGGTCGCCAGGCCCAGCCCGGTGCCGAATCCGATGGGCTTGGTCGTGAAGAACGGCTCGAAGATGCGTGATTTGATCTCCGGCGCCATTCCCGGGCCCGTGTCCTTGATCGTGACCACGACGAACCCTTCGTTTCTGTCGTGCTGGGTCTCGACTCGGATCTCGTGGGTCTCCGCGTGCCCCTCCGGGATCGCCTGCGCCGCATTCATAAGGATGTTCATGAAAACCTGATTCAGGCGAAGGTCGGTCGCGAGCACCGGCGGCACGATCGGCATCTTGCGCACGACGCGCGCGCGGTGCCGGATCGCGTTGTCCGTCATCTCGAGCGCCCGTTCCATCACCGCGTTGACGTTGGTCGGCTCGGCGGAGTCTTCTTCCTGTCGCGAAAAGGCCTGCAGTCCGCGCACGATTCTGCGGACGCGATCGAGCCCCTCGCGCGCCTGGTCGATGCACTCGCCCAGCTCGCGCGCGTCCGCCCCGCCGTCCGCGATCTCAGCGAAGCGCGTCGCTATGCGGTCCATATGCAAGGTGACGTACGCCAGCGGGTTGTTGATCTCGTGCGCGACCGTGGCCGACAGCGTGCCCATCGACGCCAGGCGCTCGGCCTGCACGAGTCGCGCCTGCATCTTTTCGCGCTCGGTCACGTCCACGGACACACCGATCACGCCGTCGATCTCGCCCGCCGCGTCGCGGACGGGGGTGAACGTCGTCTCGAGCGCCGTGGGTCCGAGCTGACTGACCACGGTGAACTCTTCGCCGCCCAGGACACGGTGGGCGTTCGCGATCGACGACGGGTCGTTCGCGTAAAGATCGAAGACGGAGAGACCGAGGATCTGCTTGGGACGAAGACCGAGTCCTTCGAGGCCGCGCCCCTCCGAGAGGGTCACGATCCCCTTCCGGTCGAAGGCGAACAAGATGATCGGGGCGTGCGAGAGCAGATGGTGCAGGCGCTCCTCGGAGAGGTGCGCCCGAGCGCGGGTCTGCACCTCCTCGGTGTTGTCGACGAAGGCGACGGCCACGTGCGTGATGACGCCCTGCGCGTCGCGCAGCGGTTGGGCGCGAGCACGGATGTTCACCTTCCGGCCGTCGGGACGATGGATGACCATGTCATCGACGGTCACCTGGGCCTTCTCACGCAGGACGCACGCGAACGGGAGCCGGTCCTCCGGATAGACGGCTCCGTCTCGGGTTTCGATCCGGTACGCGGCCGAGTACCCACCGGCGACCGCGTCGGCGCACGGCTGCATTCCCAAGACTTCGCCGAACGCGCGGTTCGCGTACACGAACTCGCCGCCTGGCGCGCTCACCACGAAGATGCCGACAGGGTGTAGTTCTCATCGTGACGCTCGCCGCCGCTGCTTGCGCGGGGGCTTCGGCGTGATGTCGACGACGTTGGCGAGCACGTGAACGTCGCAGTGGTAGGTGGCCGCGACGAGGGCCCACGCTTCGTCGAAGCGGTCGCTCTGATCCCATCCGCGCATCGTGAGAATCGCCTGCGCGCCGTGCGTCCCCCATCGCATTCCGCTCAGCTTGAGACGCTGAGCGACGAGCGTCTTGCACGCGGCCTCGACGACGCCGCTGCCGATCATGAAGCCCTCGCGCTTCCACACGGCGTAGCGCATGCGGTGCTTGTTCTTACGAAAGTACGCGAGGACCTGCGCGACTCTTTTGACCCGCGGGTGCTTGCGCTTCAAGTGCGTGAGCGCCGCGACAACGGCCTTGGCGCCGTCGTCCTCGTTGAGGAGACGCTCGCGCAGGAACTCGAACTTGTGTCTCGTGGCGAACGTGCCGTCGCCGTGAACGGCGGCGATGGCGGCCGCGAGATGCTCGGTCGCGTGGAAGAAGTCCAAGATCTCCGGACCCTCCGGCAGCGTCGCCGTGTACTCCCAGTTGTCGCCGCCGGCGTCGGTGATCTTCGCCAGCCGCATGTCCGGATGCTGCGCCAGCACGTGCGCGAGGTCTTTGCGAAGTGTGTCCTTGAGCGCGAGCTTCTTCGATTCGGGGCCGCGGCCGAAGCGGATCGCGGAGATTAGGTCGCCCTTCTTGTCGCAGAACGCGAGCGTCGCGCAGCCCATTTCGCGGTATCCCGCAGGCCCCTTGCTACGTCGCCCTTCGGCCGCCGCGTCCGCGCGAACTTCCGTCGGACTCGCGCCGCCGTCGATCGGCGCGAGCACACCGTCGATGGAGACGGCGATCGAGTGCGTCTCTTCGGGCACCACGATCGCCTCGCGCAAGACCTGCTCGTACTTCTCGCGATCCTTCTCCCAACGCTCGCCGAGTGTCTTGGGCAACCGATCGAGGCTGCTCTTGGACGGCTCCATGTTGCCGACGCGCGCGAACAGCGCTTCGGCCTTCTGCGGCGTCATCTGCGTCACGACCCACGACGCCTGCTCCGCCGCGCGCGTCGTCCAGAACCCATCGACGATACCGAGCCTCAGGTCGAGCGCCGCCAGTGCATGCGCCGTCGGATCGCGTCGGTCCTTGTACAGCCACCGCTCGACGCTCACGGGCCCCGCCGCCGTCATGTACGTCTGCGTGCTACGCAGCACGCGCCGATGCACGCGCCCCGCGATCTCGATCGCGTCGGCATCCACATCCGACGCCGACATCACGCCGCCGACGATCTCGCGCTCGGCCTCCATCAGCCGCGCGTGCAGCTCCTTCTCGAAGTCGTAGAAGTCGCGCGCTCCGGTCTTGCCCGCCATCGCGTGATCTTCGAAGAATTTTCGCAGCCCGTCGAGCACCCGATCGTGAAACGACCGCTGGACCTCGCTGGCCCGAAGGGCCCGCTCAACCTCAGGACGTACGACGCACGCGCCGCTGGAGCTCTTCATGCC
>PLXW01000104.1 GCA_003151595.1 Myxococcales bacterium | reverse complement strand
AGGTGCGCGGCATCGTCAAGGTCGTGACCGCCGTGGCCAACGGCGACCTGAATCAGAAGTTCGTACTCGAAGCGAAGGGCGAGGTCGCCGCGCTGGCCGAGACGATCAACAACATGACCGACACGCTCCGTATCTTCGCGGATCAGGTCTCGACGGTGGCCGGCGAAGTCGGCATCGAAGGGAAGCTCGGCGGGCAGGCCAAGGTGCCGGGCGCCGCGGGAACGTGGCGCGACCTGACCGACAACGTGAATCAGCTCGCCGGGAACCTCACGTCGCAAGTGCGCGCCATCGCCGAGGTGTCCACGGCCGTCGCGAAAGGTGACCTGACCCGATCGATCACGGTCGAAGCGCAGGGCGAGGTCGCCGCGCTCAAAGACAACATCAACCAGATGATCGGCAATCTCAAGGACACCACGCACAAGAACCAGGAGCAGGACTGGCTGAAGACCAACCTCGCCAAGTTCTCGAGCATGATGCAGGGGCAGCGGAGCATCGTCTCGGTCGCCCAGCTCATCATGTCGGAGCTCACGCCGCTCGTGAACGGTCACCACGGTGCGTTCTACATGATGGAAGCCGACGCCGAGGGCGAGGCCTCCCTAAGGCTCAGTGCGAGCTACGGATTCGGCGGTCGAAAGAGCCTGTCGAGCTCATACAAGCTCCGGGAGACGCTCATCGGGCAGTGCGCGTATGAGAAGAAGCGAATCGTCCTGGGACAGGTTCCCGAGAACTTCATCTACATCACGACCGGAATGGGCGAAGCGCCGCCGCGAAGCGTGGTCGTGCTCCCTGTGCTCTTCGAAGGAGAGACGAAGGCGGTCATCGAGCTGGCGTCGCTCAACCCGTTCAGCTCGAACCACCTCACGTTCCTCGATCAGCTGATGGACAGCATCGGCGTCATCTTGAACATGATCTCCTCGAGCATGCGCACCGAGGAGCTCCTGTCTCAGCTGAAGAAGTCGAACGCCGAGCTCGAAGCGCAGGCCAACGAGCTCAACGTGAAGGCCAAGCTGCTCGAGGTGAAGAACAACGAGGTCGAGCTGGCGAGTCGGAGCCTCGAAGAGAAGGCCGAGCAGCTCCAGCTGATCTCGAAGTACAAGAGCGAGTTCCTCGCCAACATGTCTCACGAGCTGCGAACGCCGCTCAACAGCCTCCTCATTCTGTCGAAGATGCTGGCCGAGAACCGCAACGGCAACCTGACGCCGGAGCAGGTGAAGTTCGCGACGACGGTGTTCACGTCGGGCAACGACCTCCTTGGCCTCATCAACGAGATCCTCGATCTGTCGAAGGTCGAGGCCGGCAAGATGCCGATCGAACCGCGCAAGTGCGAGGTGGCGGTCGTACGCGACTACCTCGAGCAGACGTTCCGGCACGTGGCGGAGCAGAAGCTCCTGACGTTCGACATCCAGATGGGCGATCACCTGCCGCAGTCGATCTTCACGGACGTCGATCGCCTGCAACAGATTCTGAAGAACCTGCTGTCGAACGCCTTCAAGTTCACGGCCACGGGCGGCGTGACGATGCGAATCACCAGCGTGAGCACGGGTCGCGGCGGGCCGATGGTCTCGTTCGCCGTGACCGACACCGGCATCGGTATCGCGCCCGAAAAGCAGAAGCTCATCTTCGAGGCATTCCAGCAAGCCGACGGAACCACCAGCCGAAAGTATGGAGGCACGGGGTTGGGTCTGACCATCAGCCGCGAGATCGCGCGGTTGCTCGGGGGCACGATCGAGGTCGTCAGCGCACCGGGCGAAGGGAGCACGTTCACGCTCTTCCTTCCGCGCGAGTACGGCGGAGCCGACGCCGTGGGCGCGGGCGTTTCCTCGCAGAAGCCGCGCGAGCTTCACGTGCCGGCCAAGCTCCCGGCCGGAGCGGACTTCAGCGGGCGCAAAGTGCTCATCGTCGACGATGACCTTCGGAACATCTTCGCAATACGAAGCGCTCTCGAAGAGCGGAACATGACGGTCCTCCACGCAGAGAACGGGAAGCTGGCAATCGAGTTGCTCGATCAGCACGCCGACGTCGATCTCATCCTGATGGACACGATGATGCCGGAGATGGATGGGCTCTCGGCGACGCGCACCATCCGCGAGCTGCCGCGCTTCGGCGCGCTCCCCATCATTTCGCTGACGGCAAAGGCCATGGTCGGCGACCGGGAGAAGGCCCTCGAGGCCGGCGCGTCTGACTATGTGACCAAGCCCGTGGATCCCGAGACGCTGCTCGCGGTCATGCACGCCTGGATGAGAAAGCGAGAACCGCTGGAACAGCACGCTCCCTAGCTTTCACAGTGGTTTAAAGGAGCAACCGTGGGTGAACAGGAACAATTCTCTGGCGGCGCCGTACTCATCGTCGACGATGTGCCGGCGAACCTGTTGGCCCTCGAGGCGGTCCTCAACCCCTTGGGAGTCAAGACCGTGCGCGCGCAGTCGGGCGCGGAGGCGATCGCCCGGGCGACGGAGCGGCAGTTCGCGCTGATCCTGCTCGACGTGCAGATGCCGGAGATGGACGGGTTCGAGGTCGCGCGGCGGCTGCGTCGCACGACGGGGGGGCGCGAGACACCGATCATCTTCCTCACGGCCATCCACCGCGAGGCGCGCTACGCGCGGACGGGGTACGAAGTCGGTGGCGCCGACTACCTGCTGAAGCCGTTCGACCCGGACGTCCTGCGCGCCCGGGTGCGCTCGTTCGTCGATCTCTTCAACCAGCGCGAGAAGCTTCGGCGTGAGCAAGTGACGGCGCGTACGCGAGAGCGTGACGAAGCGATGCGACAGCTCGTGGCGTTCGAGCGCATCGCCACGGCCGCCCTCAAGAGCACCGACCTCGACGTGTTTCTCCGCACGCTCCTCGACGTGGTGATCGACGCCGTCGACTCGGTCGACTGCGCGGTCATCTTGCTGCGCGAGGGGAACACATTGAAGACGCGCGCCTCGATCGGCATCGACGAAGACGCCGTGACTTGCTTCGACGCCGTCGTAGGCGAGGGCTTCGCCGGGACGATCGCCGCCACGCACGAAGCTCTCTATCTGACCGCAGCGTCTACTTCGCTGCTGATGGAGACGCCTTGGATCCGAGCGCGGGGCATTCGCGGGCTCCTCGGCGTGCCGCTCGTCGACGACGGCGAGGTCTGTGGTGTGGCGATCATCGGCTCGGTGGGCGCCGGGGATTTCGCCGCGAGCGAGACGCGGCTCTTCACCGCCGTGGCGGCGCGCGCAGCGTCCGCCGTCGAGCGTGTGCGCTCGCGCAAACACATCGAACAGAGCGAGGCTCGGCAGCGCTTCCTGGCCGAGATCGGGGTCGCTCTCTCCGCCTCTCTCGAGATCGAAAAGACGTTCGGCACCGTCGCGCGGATGATCGTGCCGCGACTCGCCGACGGCTGCACGATCGACGTCGTCGGATCGGATGGTGCGTGGTCCCGGATCGCGGCTGCCGGGGACGAGGTGCCGGAGAAGCCTATCGGCGACGATCGAACCGTGGTCGTTCCGCTTCGTTGGCGCGAGGCGAAGGTCGGCAACCTCACCCTCGTCTCCAGGAGCGCTTCGCGCACGCTCGACGACGCGAGTCACTCGTCGCTCACGCGCGAGCTCGCGCTCCGCCTGGCCATGGCGATCGAGAATGCGGATCTCTATCGGAGAGCGCAGGACGCGGTTCGCATTCGTGACGAGTTCCTCTCGATCGCATCGCACGAGCTCCGAACTCCGCTGACCCCGTTGAAGCTCCACCTGGGGGTCATGCGCAAGCGACTCCCGCTCGACGCCGCGGCGCTCCGGGAGAAGCTGGCCTTCGTGGATCGTCAGGTCGACCGGATGAACGGGCTCATCGAGCAGCTCCTCGACGTCTCGAAGATCACCGGAGGCCGACTCGAGCTCGAACCGGAGTGGCTGGACCTGCACGAAATCGCCGTGAAGATCGTCGAGCGCTTCGCGACCAACGAGCATGGCAGCACGCTGCGATTGCACGGTACGGAGATTCGGGCGTACCTCGATCCGCTGCGGATCGAACAATTGATCACCAACCTCATCACCAATGCGATCAAATATGGGGATGGGAAACCCATCGACATCGAAATCGGCGCCGAGGAGAACGACGCTCGGATCGTCGTGCGTGATCGCGGCATTGGTATCGCGGCGTCCAAGCAGGCCACCATCTTCGGTCGGTTCGAGCGGGCGGTGTCGGCGCGCGAGTATGGCGGCTTCGGTCTTGGCCTGTGGATCGCGCAGCGGGTCGTCGAGGCCTCGGGCGGGCACATCGCCGTGACGAGCGAGCTCGGCGCGGGCTCGGAGTTCGTCGTCGTGTTGCCCCTCCGGAGCAACGACTCCAAAGGGATGCTCCACGCGGCGCGCGCCGCGAAGGTGTCGTAGGGCGTCTTGCCACCGCGGTCGCCGGCGAGCCGTTCGGGGGACGCAAGAGTGCCCCGTACGTCCGCCTGCGGCGCGATCGGTGCGAACGTTCGTCTCGCACCCGCTCATTGCAGCGAGCAATCAGGCCGCAATTAGCGCTGGTCCAGCTCGTGCTTATCTTCGAGGCGAGGTCAGAGACATGAAAGCATTGATGGGCCGCGTCGCTCCTTTCGCACTCGTTTTCGCCCTCGGCGGCACGGCCTTCGCGCAGGAGCAGCCTGCGCCGCAACCGCAGCCCGCCGCCCCGGCCGAAGCTCCCCCGACGCCCCCCACGGCCCCTCCGCCGCAAGCCGCAGCGCCGCAGACGGTCGTCCCCGCGCAGCCGGCTCCGCAAGCGCAACCTGACGGGCAAGCGGGACAGGCGCAGCAGCCGCAGCAACCGCAAGTCGTCTATCAACAACCGCAGGAGGCGCCCCCGCCCGCGGCGCAGTGGGTCTATTCCTATCCGACCGGGCAGTGGGTGTTCACGACCGAGTATGGCTGGATTTGGGTCCCCGCAGGCGCGACGAGCGCGGCGGAAGAAGGGGTACCTTATTCGTATCTGTACACCCCGACCTATGGTTGGAATTGGTACATCTCGCCGTGGGGCGCCGGCGCCTATCACTATGGAGTCTGGGTCCGTCGCCCCTGGCACCCCGTCGGGTGGCGCGGAGGTTGGGTCGCAGGGCCACACGTGTTCGTTCACCTCGGCGGTCACGCCCCCTACCGCGGCAGGGTCGTCGTCCACGGGGGATACGGCGGCGGGCACCCGGGACACTGGGGTGGTGGCGCGCGTGGCGGCGGCGGTCATCGGCGGTAGCTCTCCGACGACCCGCTCGCGCGTGAGGGCGCATGAGGTGACTCGGGCTGCACCGCCGGGGTAACCTCGCGCCCCCATGGCCGAGCCGGTTCCCTTCAAGCCCTTCGTTTCGGACGAACAATCCGTCCGCGAGTTCACCCCCAAGGCCGTCATCATCGGCGCGCTCTTCGGGCTGATCTTCGGCGCATCGAACGTCTACCTCGCGCTGAAGGCGGGGCTCACGGTGTCGGCGTCGATCCCCATCGCAGTGCTCGCCATCAGCCTGCTGAAGAAGCTCGGTGGCTCGACGATCCTCGAGAACAACATCGTCCAGACCATCGGCTCGGCCGGCGAATCGATCGCGTCGGGCGTCGTGTTCACGCTGCCGGGGTTCCTCTTTCTGGCGAACGATCCGGTCACCGGCGTGAGCGTCGGGACGGCGTATTTCAGCTACTGGACGATCTTCACGCTCGCCCTCCTGGGAGGCGTGCTCGGGACGCTGATGATGATCCCGCTGCGCCGGGCGCTCATCGTCGGCGAGCACGGCACCCTCCCCTACCCCGAAGGGACCGCCTGCGCGCAGGTGCTCATCGCCGGTGAGAAAGGGGGACAGCTCGCCCGCACCGCCTACGCCGGCCTCGGGTTCGCCCTCGTGTACGCGTTCTTCCAGAAAGTGATCGGGCTCATCGCCGAGACGCCGACCTGGATGTCCGCCGCGAAGAGCAAGATCTTCCCCGCCGCCACGTTGAGCGCCGACATCACGCCCGAATACATGGGCGTGGGTTACATCCTCGGCCTCAAGAACTCGGCGCTGCTCGCAGCCGGCGGGGTCATGGCCTGGCTGGGGTTCATTCCGCTCCTCGCGTCTCTCGTCCCCGGCGCGGCGATCGCCATGCAGCTCACGAAGCTCGGGTACGTGCCGGCCAAGTATGGGTACTCAGCAGAGACCCAAGAGTTCGTCGATCTCAACTGGGCGGTCTACTTCGCGTACGTGCGCCAGATCGGCGCGGGCGCGGTCGCGGCAGGGGGATTCATCACGCTGCTGAAGACGATCCCCACGATCATCTCCAGCTTTCGCGGGAGCCTCGCCAGCCTGCGCGGTGACGCGACAGAAACCTCGACGCGACGTACCGAGCGCGACCTGCCGATCTGGATCGTCGGCGCCGGAAGCGTAGCCCTCGTGCTCATCGTCGCGCTCTTGCCGTTCATCCCCGGCACCGGCTTCGGCTCGAAGCTGATGCTCGGCGCGATCATGGTGGTCTTCGGTTTTTTCTTCGTCACGGTGTCGAGTCGCATCGTCGGGATCATCGGCTCGAGCTCGAACCCGATCTCGGGGATGACGATCGCCACGATCATGGCGACGTGCGTGATCTTCGTCGGCTTCGGCTGGACGGGAAACGCCTACCAGCCGATGGCGCTGTGCGTGGGCGGGATGGTCTGCATCGCCGCGGCGAACGCGGGCGCGACGAGTCAGGATCTGAAGACGGGGTACCTGGTCGGCGCCACGCCGCGCGCGCAGCAGATCGGGTTGATGATCGGCGCGGTGGCCGCGGCGTTCGTGATCGGCGTCACGATCCAGGTGCTCGACAACGCCCACGTGGATCCCGCGACGGGCCTCGTGGTGCACGCTATCGGCGACAAATTCCCCGCGCCGCAAGGGACGCTCATGGCGACGCTCATCAAGGGGCTGCTCGCGCACAACCTGGATTGGCAGTTCGTGCTCGTCGGCGTGTTCATCGCGGTGACGATGGAGATGTGCGGCGTGGCGTCGCTGGCGTTCGCGGTGGGCGCCTACTTGCCGCTTTCGACCACGCTCCCGATCTTCATCGGTGGGCTCCTTCGTCACGCCGCCGAGCGAAAGACCAAGGCGAAGCGCGCGGGCGCGGCTGAAGAGGAGCTCGGGTCGGGGAATCTGTTCTCGACGGGGCTCGTGGCCGGCGGGGCGCTGGGGGGCGTCATCTACGCCATGTTCGCGGCGCGGATGGAGGCGTCGCTCGCCAAGGTGAACTTCGCCGGGAACATCACCGCGGTCGTGGGACGCGGCGGCTTCGCGCTCATGGGGGTCGGCTTTTTTTGCGCCATGGGCGCGGTGTTGTATCGAGTGGCTGTGAGGGAACCGCGAGAGGAGTAAGTCTTGCGAGGCGCGCCATTGGCGCTCCGATTCATCCGGACCATCGCGCTCGCGTCTCTCGTCGTCGCCACGCTCCTGCCGACGCGGAGCGCGCATGCCGAAGACCCGCGTGAGGCGCTGATCCCGCCGGAGGACATGTCGCTCGCGCCTGTCACGTCCGCTGCCCCCGCGGGCCTAGGGCAGAAGCAGCGGCTCGGAAACGACGACTACGCGCGCAAGAACGAAGGGGGCTATTTCACCGGGCTCCCGATCTTCAACTACGACCCGAACACGCTCTTCGGGTTCGGCGGGCGCCTCTACTATTACTTCGACGGATATCGGACCGACCCGCTCTTCGCGTACACGCCGTACCTGCATCGCCTGATCGTCCAGGCCTTCATCAGCACCGCGGGCGCGCAGGATCAGCTCATCGACTACGACGCGCCGAGCCTCTTCGGGCCGCTCTGGCGGTTCCGCGCGACGCTCGAATACGAAGCGGCGAACGCCTGGCCCTATTTCGGAGTGGGCACGCGCAGCCTCGCACCGCTCTCATTTCCGGGGCAACCGGGCATGACGTTCAACAGCGCGAGCGCCTACGGTCGCGCGACGAGCGCCGTTCAACCCGGTGGCGAGACGTATGCGCTCTACAACTTGTTCGGCTTCCAGCGGCCGACGTTGCAGCTCGGGGTCGAGCGGCTGCTGCTCGGCGGCGTCGTGCGGCCGTTCATCGGACTCGGCTTCTCGTATGCACGCATCACCGATTATTCGGGGACGCAGACCGACGCGACCGCAGCCAACGGGTCCACCGTGCAAGCGCGCGAGGCGACCACGTTCCTCGCGGCCGACTGCGCGGCGCATCGCGTGCTCGGGTGCAACGGCGGCTTCGACAACGTGCTCCGACTCGCGCTCTCGATCGACACGCGCGACTTCGAGCCCGATCCGAACAGCGGTGTGTACACCGAGCTCTCCACCGAGCTCGCGACCCGCGCCCTCGGCTCCAACTTCGACTACGTGCGCGCGATGCTCTCGGTGCGCGGCTTCTACAGCCCGATCCCGAAGGTCGCCGACCTCGTGCTCGCCGCACGCGGCCTCTACGAGATCCAGACGACGGGCACGCCCTTCTACTCGCAAGAGACCCTCCCCTTCATCGACGACAACCACGCCGGCCTCGGCGGCTTCCGCACGCTGCGCGGCTTCACGCAGAACCGGTTCGTGGGGCCGGTCATCGTGCTCACGAACTACGAAGTGCGCTGGACGTTCGTGAAGTTCCGCGCGCTGGGGCAAGGGTTCGGGCTCATGGCGGTGCCGTTCATGGACATCGGTCGGGTGTTCGACAACGTGACGCAGACGACGTTCGGCGGCTGGAAGCGCACGCAAGGCGGCGGCCTTCGCATCGCCTGGAACGAAGCCACGATCATCATGGCGGACTTCGGCGTGAGCGAGGAAGGGACCGGCCTCTACCTGAACTTCAACCACATCTTCTGACGAAGACGCGAGGGCGGAGGCGTGAGCGCGCTTGACGAGAAGGCGAGCAAAGGCCATTGCCTTGTCCGCCATGACCCTCCCGGATCCCCTTCGCGCTCAGCTCCAATCGCTCGTCACGACGAACCCCGTGCTCCTCTTCATGAAAGGCGATCGTGGCGCACCGGCGTGCGGCTTCTCGGCGCAAGTGATCCAGATCCTGGAGGAGGTGGCGCCGGCGTACGAGACCGTGAACGTGCTCGCGGATCCCGCGCTGCGCGACGGCATCAAGGAGTTCTCGAGCTGGCCGACGATCCCGCAGCTCTACGTCAAAGGTCAGTTCGTCGGTGGCTGCGACATCGTCAAAGAGATGTACGCCTCGGGCGAGCTTCAGAAGCTGGTGGGCACGGCCGTCGGTCCTGTCCCGGCGCCGTCGATCACGCTCACTCCTGGTGCGGCGGCCGAGATCGCGAAGGCCGCGGCCGAGGTCTCGGGCGAGATGCTCCGCCTGGAAGTGAGCCCCAAGTTCGAGAACGACCTGTTCTTCGATACGAAGAAGGACGGAGACTTCGTGGTCGAGTCGGCGGGGCTCTCGATCCTCGTCGATCGCGCGAGCGCCAAGCGCGTCGATGGGACGACGATCGATTTCGTCGCCGGCCCCAAGGGGGGCTTCAAGATCGACAACCCGAAGGAGCCGGTGCGCGTTCGCCCGCTCGCGGCGAAGGAGCTGGCGCGCATGCTCGAGAGCGGCGAAGTCGTCGAGCTGTTCGACGTCCGCCCCGAGGTGGAGCGCAAGCGCGCCTCGATCGCGAAGGCGCGCCCGCTCGATCCAGACGGGGTGGCGCGGCTCGAGGGGCTCCCGAAGACGACGGCCATCGTCTTCCAGTGCCACCACGGGATCCGGAGCCGCGCCGCGGCGGAAGAAGCGATCCGCGTCGGCTTCACGCGCGTGTACAACCTCGAAGGGGGAATCGAAGCGTGGTCGCAGGACGTCGATCCGGCCGTCCCGCGCTACTGATCGCGATCGCGCGTCCCCGACTTTTCTCTCTCGAAGGAGCTCCCGTGTCCGACCATCCCACCGACTTCAAAGGTTCCGTGAACGAGGCGATCGCCAAGTCGATCGGCGACGCCATCGCCGGCGCCAAGGTCGAGGTGAGCGGAGGGGGCGGGCACTACACCATCGCCGTCACGTCGTCGGCGTTCGCCGGAAAGAGCACGCTCGAGAGCCAGCGCATGGTCTACGGCGCGATCGCCCACTTGATGAAGGGCGACATGGCGCCGGTCCATGCGGTCGATACGTTGAAGACGAAGGTGGAGTGAGCTCGCCCAGGCTTCGCGTTTTGCGAATACGCTCTCTCGCATCGTGCGCGGTCTCGTTCGAATTGCGATCCTAGCCTTCACGGCTTTCGCGCTCTTCGCGCTCTCAGGATGCGCGAGCGCCGACGAGCACGTGCTCGCGATCCGCGAGTGGACGTTCGTCGCGCCCGACGGAGCCTCGCGGCAGATCACGCTCCCCGCGCGCCTCGATCGCGATCTGCCGCACGCCAACTGCGAGTACATGCTCCACGCGCACGTGGTGCTCCCGCCTTCGCTGCGCGGTGAGCGACTGACGCTGGCGTTTCCGTTTCTTCATGCGCGCGCACAGCTGCTCGTGAACGGCGTCGAGATGGTCGGGCTCTCGAACGAGATGCGCGAGGGGTACCGCGGGTACACGGACCAACCGAGCTGGCGCATCGACGCCGAAGCGTCGGCCCAAGAGGAGCTCGATCTCGTCCTCGTCGTCACGTACGCGCACGTGATGAGCGCGTGGATCGACGTCGTCCCCCGCCTCAGCGACACGGTCGAAGGAGACCGCGCGTTCGTCGCGCTCGAGCGGGTGAATCGCACGCAAGGGATCGTGTGCATCGTCGTGACGTTGATGACGGCGTTCGCGTACGGGCTCGTCTTCGTGCGCGATCGACGGCGCGTCGCGTACGGATGGTTCGCGCTGCAGAGCATCGTGGGAGGCGCGGGCTACGCCATCTTGCAAGACGGCATCTCGCAGCGCTTCTTCGGGACGCACGAGAACTCGGTCGTCCCGGTGCTGCTCACCCTGGGCGTGCTCACCAGCGCCGAGTTCACGCACGTTCAGTTCGGGCTCGGCAAGCCGAGTCGCTTCTGGAGATGGGCGCTCGCAGGATCGGTCGTGGTCGCGGTGGCGTTCCCGACGTCGTTCGTCGGCGGGCGCGTCGTGCCGCTCTACTCGTGCGCGATGACGGTGCTCAACGTCTCGTACCAGGTGCCCATCGCGGCGCGCATCTACTTCACGCGCGGGCGATCGCTCGCAGCGCTCGTGATCGGTCTGTCGTGGATGTGCGTGGCCGTGCTCGGGTTCCCGGATCTCGTGGCCTGGGCGGGGTTCGGAGAGGTCGCGGGGGGATTGCGAGGCGCGTGCATCGGGCTCGCGCTCGTCGCGATCCTGCAGTCGATGGTCCTCAGCACGGAGCATCACACGGCGCTCTCGCGCGCCGACGCTTTGAACTCCGAACTGTCGACGCACCTCGACGCCGTGTCGCGGCTGAACGACGAGCTCCGGCGGCAAGTCGGCGCGCGTGCGGACGCGCTGGCGCTGGCTCTCGCACAGGCCAGCGCGCCGCGTCCGAGCGAGCTTCGAGCGCTCGAGCCGGGCGAGATCGTCGCCAAGGCGTACCGCGTGGAGCGCGCGGTCGGCGAAGGGGCCACGGGCAAGGTGTACGAAGTGACGCGCATCGCCGATGGCGCGCGCCTGGCCTTGAAGCTGCTCGACCCGAGCTCCGACGGGATGGAGATGGCGCGGTTCGCGCGCGAAGCGCAGATCATCGCGCAGCTCGATCATCCCAACGTCGTGCGCATCGCCGACGTCGACGTGACGCACGAGGGGTTCATGTTCCTCGTCGTCGAGTTCGTCGAGGGGCTCTCGCTCCGGCATCACTACGGCCACGCGCGCACGCTGGCGTGGAACGTCGAAGTGCTGGCGCAGGTGGCCGAAGGATTGGAAGCGATCCACGCGCGCGGGATCGTGCACCGCGACCTGAAGCCGGCGAACGTGCTCGTGACGAGCGCGCCGGGCGACGCGTCGCGGCCGCGCGCGATGCTCGCCGACTTCGGGATCTCGAGCACCGGCGCCCTGGCGAGCGAGCCCCCTTCCGCGCTGTCGTCGATGATGCCGCCGTCGGAGTCGGTCGATCGGAAGATCGCGGCGATGGCCGCGCCGGTCAGCATCTCCACGACGAAGGACGACCCCACGGTCACGCGCGCGTCGGTCTCGACGACGGGCTCCTCGATCTCGACCTCGTTCTCGGCCACTGGCTCCACCAAGAGCGACTCGCTCCTCACGCAGACCGGCGCGTGGATGGGGACGCCGAAGTACATGGCGCCGGAGCTCGGTGGCGCCGCGAAGCACGCCCGTCCGGCGGCAGACGTGTTCGCGTTCGGCGTGATGGCGTACGAGCTCTTCTCCGGCAAAGAGGCCTTCGAGGAGCCGCCGGCGATCACGCGCGTGAAGGGGAGCCCGTTCGTGACCCCTGCGCCGCTCCGGGCCAGCGCCGGTGAGCTCGACGCGACGATCACGTCGTTGATCGCGCAGTGTCTGGCCGAGGCTCCCCACGCGCGGCCCGACGCGCGCGAGCTCGCGTCGGCGTTTCGCGAGGCGACGAAGCGCTACTGACAGCTGACGCGCGTCATCTCCAGCGGCAGCCCGTCGGCCCACACCGCGTCGTCCGACACGACGGCGTGAGCGCTCGTCGCTCCGTTCGCGCGGGGGACCTCGAACCTGTCGGGCGAGTACGAGAGGATGTGCTCTCGTGCGCCGCAGCGATCGCTCTGCACGCGCCAGCTCTTCGAATCGAAGTGCATCGCACCGTCCGCGCTCAGCCTCCCCGACGCGCTCTCGACGACCGTCGAATGGCGCGACCCCGCGCACGCGCCGGGCGGATCGATCTCGTCAGTCGTCCCCGACCACATCTCGGCTCTGACGGTCCCCTTCAACATCGACGCCCCCTGCTGCCGGACGTCGAGCGTGAAGTCGTAATACCCCTCGTGACGATCCGAATACACGCGACCGCGCCAGGTTCCTCCGACGCCGCTGCACGCCGCGGCGGGAGTAAAGAGCGCGCGCGACGCCGCGCTCGGTACGATGGCCGCGGGCTCGGAGACGGCGACGGCGACGGCGGGAGCGTTCGTCGTGAAGGCGTGCGCGGCCGAGGCGCCTATCGCGGCCGGTATCGCCACGGGGTTGGTCGCCGCGTTCGATGCCACATCGGTCAGCATCACCGGGGACACGGACGCGAGGTGTTCGGGCACGTTCGCCGATGCCGAGGCGGCAAACACATCGGAGGCGCGGAGGGTCCAGTCACTCGCGCTCTCCTGGTCCGCGGCGACCTTGGCCCCGACCTGTAGCGCGAGCTCGTTCGCCGCGCCTCGCTCGCCGGTTACGCGGAGCTGATCGATCGCGATCTGCTTGCCCAGCTGCAGGTGACTCACGTGCGCGCTCGCTCCTTGAACGTAGACGAGCTCACCTCGCGCCACCGTGATCGGCACTTCGTTCCCTACCGTCACCAGCGCGACGCGATCGAGCGCCGACACCGCGATCGGCAGCGCGCTCGTCACGGCGCGATCGCCTACCTCGAGCGACGCCCCCGCCAGACGCGCGTCCGAATCGAGGAGCACGTACCCCCCCTCATGCTCCGATCCGCCTTGCGAGTCCCCTCCCCCGCAGCTGATCGCAGCCAACGCACACAACGACCCCACGACGAAAATCCTTCGCCTCATGTCGACCTCCCTGTGCCCTTCGCCCCGTCGCTCGTCCGTGAGCGCTGACAGCAAGAGAACGACAGAGGTTCCCGTCTGCATTCCGCGATCGCGAGGAGCGTGCGTTAGGACGAACGTCGCGAGACGATCTTGGGAAGGTTCAGGCGGCCCACGCCGCGCGCATGCAGGTCGTCTGCACGGCGGCGCGCATCTCGGCGATCGTGAACGGCTTGGCGAGGAGGCGGTTGGGGAGTGAGCGGAGAAAGGCGAGCGTCTGCTTGTCTTGAACGCCGCCGGAGATGAAGAGGACGCGCGCGGCTTGCGCGGCGTCGAGGCGACACAGCTCGCGCATGAACTCCGGACCGGTGAGCCCGGGGATCTGCACGTCGCACACGATCGCGTCGTAGCGCGTCCCCGACGCGATCCGCGCCAGCGCTTCGCTCGCGCGGCTCACGCACAGGAGGTACGCGCGATCGCCCAGGAGGCGCTCGAAGATCCGATGGATCGCCGGCTCGTCGTCGATGAGCAGCACATGTGGGCGCGAAGGCGGCGGCAGCGTCATGCCCTATAGGACGGCTCAGTCGCGGCAACCTTTAGGCGCGCGGCTCCGCGGACTCACAGCTGAGGTGCCGACGCACGTACTGGTCTGGCTGGTGACTTGCGGGCCACGTGGGAGGGCCGCAGGTTGGCCCAATGCCTTCATTGAACCGATGTACAGCAGGGCTCACCGGGGTCGCGCAGGGCGACATCACCGCGCTCGTCGGCAACATCGATCCACGCGTGTGCGACGCCGACTTCACGAACGTGGTCGGCGGCCTCACCGGAGACGTCACGCTCTACCCGGGCGTCACGTGCATGAACAGCTTCAGCGCCGGCGTGCTGTTGAACGGGCACGTGTACCTCGACGCGCGCGGCGACCCGAACGCCTTCTTCATCATTCGCGGCAAGGACACGCTCACCGTCGCCGACGCGGCGCAGGTCGTGCTCACGAACGGCGCGCGCGCGTGCGGCGTCTTCTGGCGGATCAGCGGCGCGGTGACGATCGGCAAGACGGTCACGTTCCACGGGACGGTGATCGCGGGGACGGCCGTCACGATGAAGACGGGCTCGACGCTCGACGGACGCGCGCTCGCGCAGACCGCGGGCATGCAGCTCGACGCCAACACCATCCGGATCCCGACCGACACGGATTGCCCGCACCTTCAGTGATTCACCTCGCGAGGCGCGCTAGGCTCGTGGCGTCCCCGCATGAGCCAGTCGCGACTCCTCGCTCAAAAGCGCTTCGCGCCGCTCTTCTGGACGCAGTTTCTCGGCGCGTTCAACGACAACGTCTACAAGAACGCGCTCGTCATCCTCTTCAGCGCGCGGCTGGCGCGCGAGGCAGCGCACACGCTGGTGCAGATCGCCGGCGGCGTCTTCATCCTGCCGTACTTCCTCTTCAGCGCGACGGCCGGGCAGGTCGCTGACCAGCGCGAGAAGTCGCGCCTCGTCCGCGGCGTGAAGCTGCTCGAGATCGGCGTGATGGCGTTCGGCGCCGTCGCGATGGTCGTCGGAAACCAGGCGATGCTCCTCGGCGTCCTCTTCTTGCTGGGCGTGCAAGCGACGCTGTTCGGCCCGCTCAAATATTCGATCCTCCCGCAGCACCTCGCGCCCGACGAGCTCGTCGGCGGGAACGGGCTCGTCGAGATGGGGACGTTCGTCGCGATCCTGCTCGGCACGGTGCTCGGAGGGGTCCTCGGCGCGATCCCGGGGAGCGGCCCGGTGCTCGTCGGCGTGGTCACGCTGGCCGTCGCGATCGCGGGCTGGCTCGCCGCGCGCGCGATCCCGGAAGCGCCGGCCACCGATCCGGGGCTACGCGTGAGCCTCGACGTCGTCGCCGAAACGGGCCGCACGATCGGCCTCGCGCGCGAAGTGCGATCTGTCTTCCTCTCGATCCTCGGCATCTCGTGGTTCTGGTTGTACGGCGCGCTCGTCCTGGCGCAGTTCCCCGACTTCGCGCGCTGGACGCTCGGCGGCGACGAGCACGTGATCACGGTCCTCCTCACGGTGTTCTCCGTCGGCGTCGGCGCGGGTTCGATCGCCTGCGAGAAGCTCTCCTTCGGTCAGATCGAGCTGGGCCTCGTGCCCATCGGATCGATCGGCCTCAGCGCGTTCGCGATCGATCTCTTCTTCGCCACGCACGCGATGGTCGTGGCGCCGGGCGATCCCACGATCGGCGTGGCCGCGTTCCTGGCGCGTAGCGGGAGCACGCGCATCCTCTTCGACCTCGTCGCCATCGGCTTCTCCGGTGGCCTCTACTGCGTGCCGCTCTACGCGATGATCCAGGACCGCGCGAACCCGGCGCACCGCTCGCGGATCATCGCGGCCAACAACGTGCTCAACGCGATCTTCATGGTCGGCGCCGCCGGCGTGGGAGTCCTCTTCGCGAGGCTCGGCATGTCGGTGGCGCAGGTGTTCCTGGTGGCCGCGGCGGTCAACGTGATCGTCGCCGTCTACATCTACACGCTGGTCCCCGAGTTCGTGATGCGCCTGATCGTCTGGGTGCTGGTGCACGTGCTCTATCGCGCCCGCGCGCGCGGCGTGCTGGAGAACGTCCCGCGCAAGGGGCCATGCGTCGTGGTCTGCAACCACGTGAGCTTCATCGATGCGCTCGTCGTCGCTGCCGCCGTGAAGCGCCCGGTGCGCTTCGTGATGGACCACCGCATCTTCAAGACGCCGCTCCTCGGCTTCGTGTTTCGCACCGCGAAGGCGATCCCGATCGCGCCGAAGCGCGAAGACGCGGCCATGATGGAGCGCGCCTTCGACGAGGTGAAGCGCGCGCTCGACGACGGCGACGTCATCGGTCTCTTCCCCGAAGGGAAGATCACGTCGACCGGCGACCTCAACGAATTCCGCCCGGGCATCGAGCGGATCATCGCAGCGAGCGCGGTGCCGGTGGTGCCGATGGCGCTGCGCGGCTTGTGGGGGAGCTTCTTCTCGCGCGTCGAAGGGGCGGCGATGAAGCACCCGTTCCGTCGCGGTGTGTTCTCGCGGATCGAGCTGGTCGCGGGCGAGGTCGTACCGGAGGCGTCGGTGAGCGCAAAGGGACTGGAGGATCGGGTGCGGGAGCTGAGAGGAGACGCGCGGTAGTGGCGGCCGGCGCGCTCCCTCTTGCTTCGAGCGCACCGGCGTCGCGCGGCTCGGATCGCCGCGCGCGCTTCGTCGAGCTCCTGCTCGCCGGCGGCTCGACGTTCTTTCTCTTTCCGCTGGCGTGGCTGCTGCGTCGCAGCTTCGGGCTCGATGCGTCGGAGTACGCCTTCGGCTTCATGACGTTCTACGGCGCGTACGTCATCAACGACCCGCACTTCGCGGTCACGTATCTCCTCTTCTACAAAGACGTGCGGGGGCGCGCGCTCGACCCCGCCGTCGATCGCGCGCAGCGCATTCGCTACGTCGTCGCCGGCTTCGTGGTCCCCGCAGCGCTCGTGGCATGGGCCATCGTCGCCATCACGTCGCACTCCGCGCAGGCGCTCGGCTGGATGATCCAGCTGATGTTCCTGCTGGTGGGCTGGCACTACGTGAAGCAAGGCTTCGGAGCGTTCACGGTCCTCTCCGCGCGACGCGGCGAGCGGGTGACGCCACGCGAGCGCGCGGTGCTCCTGGCGCATTGCTACGCGGGGTGGGCCTTCGCGTGGGCCAACCCGGCGACGGTCGCCGGCATGTTCGAGGAGAAGGGGATCGTCTACTGGACCCCCGCGCATCCGCGCGCGCTCGAGCTCATGACCGGCGCGGCGCTCGCACTGAGCACGATCGCGCTCGTCGCGGTGCTCGTGGCGAAGTGGATCCGCGAGCGACGCATGCTCCCCATCGGCCCATTGAGCGTGATGCTCGTCACGGTCTGGTCGTGGTCGATCTACTCCAGCGTCGATCCGCTCATGCGCTACGTGATCCCCGCGCTTCACTCGATTCAGTACCTCTTCTTCGTCGCCCTCATGAAGCGAAACGAAGCGCGTGCGAACGAAGGCCCGCCGTCGTTCGGACGACCGGTCGCCGTTCGCCTGGGCGCGCTCGCCATCACCGCAGTGGGCCTCGGTTGGATCCTCTTCCGCGGCGCGCCCACGTTCCTCGACGGGATGCTCGTCCCGCACGCACGCCACGGATCGGCCCCCGATGCGCTCGGCGAGACGCCGTACTTCGCAGCGCTCTTCGTGCTCGTGAACATCCACCACTACTTCATGGACAGCGTGATCTGGCGACGCGAGAATCCGGAGACGCGGTGGCTCACCGCGACGTCGCCACCGGGCGAACACTCTTCTGGCGTAGACGGAGACACCTGCACATGTCGAGGGAGACACCTGGACGTGTAGACGGGGGACACCTGCCCTGCCCGCCGAGCGCGCGGGCGCGCAAAGAGAGCTGATCCGCAGCGCCGGAGTCGACCGCACACGCGCCACACGTGAGGCGATCACGCGACGGGATGGAATGGCGACGAAACAGCCTTCTCGCCGCGCGATCGCAGTATGTCTCGGTGGGTATCCCTCTTGCTCCATGGGCTCGCAGGAGAGTCCAAATGAACACGAGGGTCGTCATCATGATCGCGGGCGCCTTCGGCTTCGCGGCGGGAGGTTGCTACGCGACGGTCGACCCCCAACCGGTGGGCTATGCCGAAGTGACCGCTGCGCCGGTCAACATCGAGGCCTCGCCACAGGTCGTCTACGAGGGACACCCCACGTACTTCTCCGGTAATCGCTGGTGGTACCGCGACAGCGGGCGATGGACCTACTACCGCAGCGAGCCCGAAGGCCTCGCGCGGCAGCGCGCGTACGTTCAGCGTGCGCCCGCCGCGCGTCGAGAAGAGCCGCGTCGAGAAGAGCGCGCCCCCGAGCGCTCGGAAGCTCCCC
The DNA here is from genome assembly GCA_003151595.1 of Myxococcales bacterium. Next base: position 56,434 of record PLXW01000104.1, on the reverse strand, counting down.
CCGCCGAGCGGGTTCGCTGAGGAGCGGCGCCCATGCGCAGCTCGAACCTCGGTACCTCCGCTTCGCTCGTGGTTTCCCTGCTCCTCCTGCTCCCCGCCTCGTGCATCGCCCGTTCACGATCGAGAGCGACGGCGACCTGAATACGCCGATCGATTTCCCACAGAGCTTCTTCGAGTGACGGCGGGAGCTCAGCGAAGCAGCCCGCTCGCGAGATCCGTCGCGATGTGACAGAGGACTCCGGGGAGGAGGCTGCGCCTCCATCGGGCGAGCGCTCCGAAGGCGAGACCATAGAGGGCGACTCGCGCCACCGCGCGGAGTCCTTGCTCCCCATGGGCGATCCCGAAGAGAGCCGCCTGAAGGAGCGTCACCAGGTTCGCGCGACCTGTGAACGCGGTCAGCTGGGTCTGCAAGTAGCCGCGATAAACGATCTCTTCGCAGAACCCCGCGCTCGCGGCGACGGCGACCCAGACCAGCCGCTCCGGCAACGTGGTCGGGAGCAGGCCGAGCACAGAGGGGGCGGCTCCCGCTCCGACGAGCCTCGCCCAGGCCAGCTCGAACGCCTGGATCAGAAGCCAGCCCGCGAAGCCGATCGCGAGATCGAACGTAGCGCGCCTCACGCTCGTCCAGCGCTCTCCGAGCAAAGGAACGAGGACGCTTCGCGGACGAGCGATGCGACAGACGTAGAGCGCGAGCCCGCACTGCACGACGATCATCGGGAGGTAGCTCGTCGTGATGCGCGATACGGACTGCGGCGATGCGGACGCGGGCGCGCCGTGAGTCATCGCTGCGCCCGTGGCCGCCACGGCGAGGATCACCGCGATCAGGATCGAGGTATGCCACCGCGGCGCGACGAGCTCGGGATCTGTGCGGGCCGTTGGCAAGCTCTTTGCTCCGTGGACACCAGCCGTCGCCGCGAGGCGACCGACATTCTGGACGAAAACAAATGGGAGACCGAATCAAATGATGATCGATGCAATCGCGACCGCACCGCCCGTGCTCGCCGCCGGTTGGGCGTTTCTGTACATGCTCTTCGGCGGAGGCATCGGTGGAGCGGCCCTGATCTTCTTCGCGCTGAAGGCAATCGGTCGATAGCCGCTTCGTTGCAGGACGCCGAAAAGCGAGACCCGACCTCGGATCTCGCTTTTCTCATTTCTCGCGGACCGCGCGGAGCGCTCAGAGGAACGACAACCCGAGCGTCGTGGTCGGATACCCCACGCGCGCGACGAACGACATGTTCTGGTTCAAGCGAATGCGAGCGCCGATGGCGAACGTGGGAAGCACTCCGAAGTCGGACGGCGCTCTGCAATCGGGCCCGTCGGCGGCGGAGCAGCCGTCGAACCAGCCTTTGTAGAGGAACGCGCCCCCTTCCAAGAAGAGACTCACGCGCCTCGCGAAATAGACGTTCCACTGCGCCGCGACCGGCAGCATGAGATAGTTGGCGCCGCAGTCCCGGCCGAAGAAGCAATTGTCGTAGTGGAGAATGTCGCCGCCGAAGGAGATGGCCAGGTTGTCCGGCAATTCTCCGACGTGACCGTACACGAGCGGGATCGACGCACGAAGCCCGGCGCCGATGCCTGTGGCGCCATAGACGTTCTCGGGCCCGAGCGAGAAGTGGGGCTCGAGCTCCACGGGATAGATCGTGACCTCGTCGCGGCGCTCCCCTTCGCGGACCTCGACGCGCTCTTGCGCGTTCGCAATCGCCGGGACCACCAGACAGGTGAGCGAGACGAGTGAGAGCAGAGCCGCAACGTGGTTGGCTTTCATCAACCAGGGCTCTTTGCAATCACAAGACCAGCGCGCGCGGTCGGCGCCCATCACAGCTTCGAGTCGGCGCGCTCGGTCGCGTCGTGATCCCGGCGCGCTTCGGCCATCTGGATGGCGACTGCGGCGGCTTCCGTCGCGGGGGCGCCGGCGGTGCGCGAGGTGAACTCGCGCTGCTCGGCCTCGTCTTGACGCTCTTGCCGCCACTGAACCGAGGCGCGCACGTCTTCGCCTGGCAGATCGACGCGGAGCTCTTCGATCAGCATGCGCAGCCCCGCGGCGATCGGGAGCGCGAGCAGCGCGCCCAGGACGCCCAGTAGCTTTCCGCCGACGAGGAGCGAGACCATGACCGTGGCCGCCGGGAGGCGCAGCACCTTTCCGTAGACCCGCGGGACGATGAAGCGGCTCTCGAACTCCTGGTACAGCGCGAGCACGATCAGAACGCCGAAAGCGACCATCGTTCCGCGCGGAAGCGACGCCACGAACGCCGGCCCGCAGACCAGGAACGCGCCGACGTACGGGAGGACGTCAGCGATGCCAGCGAAGGTCGCGATGGCCAAAGCGTTCGGCACGCGCGCGACGAGAAGCACGATGAACGTGAAGATCGCAGCCAGCAGCGACGTGATGACCTGACCGCGCATGTAGCCGCCGACGATCTCCTCGAGGTTGAGGAGAATGCGCGAGGCCTGCACGTGATGCGTGCGCGGAATCAGCGCGAACGCCGCCCCGCGCATTCGATCGCGGTCGATGATGAAGTAGAGAGCCAGAAAGAGCGACGTCGCCGTGTACGCGACGACCTCGACGATGCGCGACGAATACGCCAACCCGAGCTTCTCGATCTTCTCGACCCACTCGGTGGACTTCGTTTGCCGCAACGAGGCCGCGAGCGGCGCTCCCCACGTCGACCCGGCGAGCTCGTCGGCCACGCGCGCCTGCAGCTGAGGCAAGCGCGTCACGATCTCCGAGAGCTGCGCCACGAAGCGGGGAATGGTGAGCGCGCCGAAGAGGCCGACGGAGATGAACAGCCCGGCGAAGACGATCGCGATCGCATGGCTGCGCCGGATGCCGTGCTTCTCGAGCCGCTGCACGAGCGGATTGAGCATCCCCACGATCATCATCGACGCCACGATGGCGAGGAGGATTGGAAAGAGCTGCACGCAGAGCCACGCTGCGCCTGCCGTTCCGACGACGATCAGGGCCGTACGGAGATTGAGCTCCACGTGGATCGCGGCGCGCCGACGGAAGACGTTCACGCACCTGAGAGAGAGCAACGCACGTGCCGCCAGGTCGTCCGTGGACGATCGCCGTATCGGCAGAGTGAACGAAGCTCAGGCGATCAAGCGCCAGGAGCGCAGCTCGGCAAGAACGCCACACGAGGGTCGTTCCTGCGATCGCGCATGCGCGCCGCGTGTCTCAGTCGGTGGACGCGGCGTCGCTCGCGTCGCTGCCGGAGTCGCTCGCGTCGCTGCCGGAGTCGCTCGCGCCATCGCTCGCGTCGATCGACCCATCGATCGATGCGTCGCCGCCGCCCCCGCCGTCCACCTTCGCACCGGCGTCTACGCACGGCGAAGAGCTCACGACGGGGATGCTCGTCATCGTGGGAGTGACATACGGGGCGTTCTTGCCGTTGCATCCGCAGGCCATGAGCACCGCGCCGCTGTCAGTCGTTGGAGGGTCGGCGAGGACACAGGTGCCGATCACCGAGCAGCCTCCGGATCCGTCTGACGGAAAACCACACACGGCGCCTGGATCGCATCCCGCAGTCGTGTGGCAAGCGCCCTTGACGAACGACGAGTCCACCGGCGGCTCGGCCTCCGGCACGGCGACGGGGCCTGAGTCGTCCACCGGGACCTCCTGATCGATCGTCCCGCCGGCGTCGTTGCCGGGCGAAGCGGAGTCGTCGTCGCCCGACGACGTACAAGCGGGCGCGACGAGTGGCAGGAGCGCACCGAACGCACAGAGGGCAACCCATGGAAGAAAACGCGGCATCGCGGCGGAGCCTAGTCGCCGCCCGCGCGCAGGCCAGCCGATTCTGACGCTTCTTTGAGCGCGCCCAGCCCCTTTCTCTACGCTCTACGCCGAGATCGCCGACGACGTGCCGCCGCCGAAATAACGCAGGTGGAGCGATGCGGTGTACGCGATCAACCACGCGGCCATGACCGACTCTCCCAGGATCGTCCCGTTCACGACGAGCGAGATCTCCCAGGGCCATGCGAAGAGATAGTGGCCCAGGGCGACGAGGTTCATCGCGCCGTAGACGTAGCTCGCGACGAGCGCCGGCCCGATCTTGCCGCGTCGGAAGAGCACGTAGGCAGCGACGCCGACCGGCGTCATGAGGAACCAGAAGCCGTCGGTGATGCGGGCGTTGTCCCACGCCGGCTCGGGGTACATCGCCCAGCGGGCGAGGTTGTCGATGTAGTGGGCGACGCTCGTCGCCGCCGTCGCCGAGAGCAAGAGCAGGAGCTTCTTCGCGGGGTTCATCGTGCCGCCTCTCAGATCGGTTCGTACAGAGTGACGCCGCGATGGACGACGCCGTTCTGGAAATCCGGCGGGTGCCACTCGACGCGCCCGAGCACGTCGAGCGTGCCAAACGTCTTGGTCGTGGTCGAGAACATCGGGTACGTCGCAGGGGCGTTCAAGATGGCGACGGCCCACGTCGTCATGTCCGCCGTGACCTCGGACTGCTGCATGAGTTTGTAGCCGGTCGGCGTCGGCGGATTGTCAGCGGGGTTCGGCGTCGTGATGCAGCACTCGATCGTTGCGGGCCCCGGGCACTGGCCGGCATACGAGCTGTGGTCCGTGAGCGCGGCACAAGCAGTCAGGGTCATGCACTCACCGGGTGCTCCGCCCCACTCGCACGCGTTGCCGTCCGCGACGTCGCCGTCGAGTGCTCCGGCATCGGCGCTGTCGTCCGCGGCGTCAGTCGCATTCGGCGCGGGGGCGTCCACGCTTTGCGAGCCGTCGACGGAGAGGCTCGCCGCGTCGTCCGTCACCGCGGCGTCTGCGTTCGCGATCGAAGGTGACGTCGCGGATTCGGAGGACGAGCACCCGACCACGAGGAGCGCGAGCGCGATGCCACGCACCGCCGGGGAAAGGATCGAGATAGGCATCGACGCCGAAAGCGTAGCGCGGTTCGAGCCGGCCGCACGCGTCACGCCGTGACACTCACGTCGCGCGGCGACGGCGCGACACGGCCAGGCCGATGGCCACGAAGAGCCCCGCGAACGGCAGCGGCGAGGAGGACTCGCCCGCCGTCGTGCATCCGCAACCGGAGCTCGTTCCCGAGCCCCCCGAAGCGCCGTTGCCTCCGGTACCCGAACCGCCGTCCGTGCCGGGCCCCGTCGTCGAGCCGCCGCCGTCGTCAGTGCCGAGGGTCCCTCCGTCGTCACCCGAAGACGGGCCGCCATCGCCGCCGTTCACGCCGCCGTCGCCGCTCGTGCATGGGGGCCAGGCATCGATGAGCTTCGCGAGATCGAACGACCCCCAGCCGCTCGCGAGATCGTAGCCGGGCGCTGCGGCGAAGCCGGTGATGGTCACGTTCTTCGGATCGGGGAAGTTGTTGTTACCGCCGGTCATGTCGTGGAACGGCGCGGCGCCGCCGTCTTGCTGCGCGGCCCCGAGCGCGTAGATCGCAGGGTGAATGTCACCGAGCCTGCAACCGAGCTGACCGGCCAGGTGCGCGAAGAACCCGGCCGCGAGCGGCGAGGCGACGCTGGTTCCGCCGAAGATGTCCATCTGCCCCGCGCCGGACGTGTTGGTCGAGCAGCTGATCGTGTCCTGGCCACTGCCGCAGTCATAGACCGCGACACCAGGCGAGCCCGTCGCCGCCGTCAGCGAAATGTCCGGCACATCGCGCGCGCCGTCGCTCGCCTTGGGGCCGACGCCCGTCTGCCAGGTGGGCTTCGGATACATCTGGCTCTGACCGCCACCGGCCGCGCCGCCTTGAGTCCCTTCGTTCCAGACGGCCTCCGCTTGGTACGCGGTGAGGAGGCCGCTCGCGTTCCAGTTCCCCGCCGCCGTGAATTGCGTGCCGCCCATGCAGATCATCTCCGGCATCGAGCAGGGGAAGTCGGCCGTGGCGTTCCCTCCTCCGAAGCCGTTGCCGGTGTTGCTGGTGTCGTCGGCGCAATCGTCGGCGCCGTTGTCTCCCGCCGCCGCGAACCACGTCTGTCCTTCGGCGAGCCCTTGCTTGATCGCCGCGGCGAAGATGTACGCCTCGCTCCCGGACGTGGCCGCGCCGGCGTCTCCGGAGATCTCCTCGGGCTCGCACGACCCGAGCGACGTGCTGACGGCGATCGCGTTCGACAGCGTGTTCACGATGTACTGCGCGCCGGTCATGAAGACCTCGCTCGACGGCGCGAGCACGAGATCGATCTCCTTGGCGTTCGGCGCGCCGACGCTCTGCATCTCGACGTCGAGCTGATACTCGCCGTTGGAGCCCGCGTAGTCGAAGTCGTTGCCGGTGTTCGGCATCACGATCGGGTTGTAGGTCGCCGTCGCTGCGGCGATCGACGTGAAGTACTCCTGGACCGCCGCGACCGACGGCGGGACGAAGGGAGCGACGGGGTTGGCGTTCTGATTCGCCTGCGTCCCCTGCTGGGTGCCCAGGACGACGAGCGTGAGGCCGGCCGCGCCCGCCCCCGTCGCCGGCATGTCGTAGAGCGCGCGCATGTCGACCGCGCCGAGCGCCTGGGTGGGGCTCTGGCCGAACGGCGTGAGGTTCATGCGGTGATGATGGTGACGGCGCGTATCGAGCCCGCCGATCTTCACGACGTGCGGCGCGATGTCGTCCGGGATTGCGAGCTCCTCGGTGTAGCTACGGAACGTTCGCCCCTTCGCGCTCGCAGCGCGTGGCTGCACTCCGACCAGGTGCCGAACTCCAGCCGCCGTGCCGTGCCCTTCGAGAAAGAGGCGATTGGGATAGCGCGTGAGCGCGAACCCCGACTCGGTGAGCCACGCCGCGATCCGCGCATAGGTCGCCTCGGGGAGGCCGAAGCGCGCGCCGAACTCCTGCGGCGTGAGCCACACGTGGTAGCGCGGCGATGCGGGGTTCTGTTGATCGGCGAGCAGCTGCGCGAGTCCGTCTTCGTCCGCGAGTCGAAGCGCGATCGCCACGTGCGCGCCGGCGTCATCGGAGAGCGCCTCGCCGAACGTCACCGCGTCGCGCGCAGAGACCGCCGCTGCGATCGGACGCTGGCGAGCGGCCGGCGCATTGTCGGCGCTGCCGGCGGTGGAAGCATCGTTCGACGCGCAAGCGAGGAGCACGAGCGGCGACACGAGCCCGAGGAACGCAATGCGAGGGAGCATACGCAACGGGTACCAGCCCCGATCGCCCGGTCAACCGACTCTGCGCGCGGGCCTTCGATGAGACCCGCGCGCTTGGAAACGTACAGCCCGCCTACTTCGCGATCACGCGATCGCTCGTGAACCCGAAGTAGCTCGAGTACGCGTCCGCCGCGAGGCAGGTCGCGAGCGTGCCGACGGTAGCCCCAGCCTTGCACCCCGTGACGCGGCTGCCGGTCGTCGTGAAGGTGTAGGGGGCAGGCGCGCCGGCCGCGGTCGCCGACTGGTCGGGTTGCGTCGCGTTGATGATGTCGATGAACCCGAGGTAGCTACACCCGCCGACGAGGACGTCGAGGAGCGAGTTGGGAGGGCTCGCCGTCGCCGAGTAGCCCTGGTCGCACGGGGTCGACCCGCCAGCCGCGAGCTGCGCCGGTACGAGCACCTGAGCCAGCGAAGAAGCGCTGATGTTCCCGCAGAGGAGCCCGTTGTTCATCTTGGCGAAGCTCGTCAGCGTCGGCGCGAGGTTCTCCGTCGTCAAATGTCCGGGCGTGAGACCGGTCGACGCCGTTGGTGTGCTGGGCGTGCCGATGTCCGCCTGGACGGCGGCGTTCGACATGTTCAGCGTCGCGAGCGATCCGGCGATCGAGATCGTGACGCTGAAGGTTCCGCGCGTCGGCGTGGAGAGGACAGCCGAGTTGAACTGGGCGCCGAGGATCGACGTCGGGTTGCGGTTCCCGTCGATCGTGCTCGCAGCCGTCGAGTACCACCAGTCGAGATCACTCGCACCGCTATAGGTCTTTCCCGCGGGCGCCGCCGCGGGGGTCCCGCTGAACGCGCCGAGGCCGAGGCCCGACGTCTGCGTCGTGCCGAGCAGATCCTTGATGCCCATGAACTTGAGCTCGATCGTCGTCGTTCCCGCCGTCACGGCGGTGGTCAGCGACGTGTTGAGCTGACCTACGGCGGTGCCGGTCAGCGCCACCGAGCCGAGCGCGTTCACCGGGCAGAACGTCGAGGTGCTCGACTCGATGCTCACGGTCGTGGCCCTCTGGATCTGCTCGAACTGGCAGCTCGAATCACACCCGTCGAGGTTGAGCTTGTTGCCGTCGTCGCATTGCTCGCCGGCTTCGCGCTTCGTGTTTCCGCAGACCGCGGGGACGATCGTGTGGCAGAGCGAGTCGCAGGTCGCGGTGTTCGGCGGCTCGCACGTCTCGTTCTTTCGCGGATCGACGCAGCCGTCGCCGCAGATCGACGTTCCGCAAGCGTGGTTCACGCAGACGCCCGACGTCGTCGCGCCGCAGTCTCCGCACGCCGCGATTCCCGTGGCGGCCTGGCACTTCTGCCCGAGGTGCGCCGCGCCCGCGTCGACGTTCGGACCGGCGAAGGCCTGGCACGTCGTCGGCGACGCGAGGCACAGGTCATCGTTCGCGCACGAGTCGGGGTTCGTCTGGCACGAATAGGTGCAATTCAGCTCGCAGCCCAATCCGGCGCCGTTGTGACCCGTGCCGAAGTCGCACTGCTCGGTGCCGTCGAGGACGCCGTTGCCGCACAACGTCGACTGGCACTTTCCGGACTGGCAGGTTCCGTTCGGGCAGGTCGTGCCGTTGATCGGCGGAGTGCCGACCACGCACTTCTGACCGGCGTGACCGCCGACCGAGTCGGTCGTGCACGTGTTCGTCCCTGCGCAGAGGTCCGCCGTGAAGCACGAGTCGGTTGGGGTCTTGGTGCAGCTGAACGTGCAATTGAGCTCGCACCCCGAGCCGGCCGCGTTCGACGCGCCGAAGTCGCATTGCTCGGGCGACTCGACCACGCCATCGCCGCAGTAACCGGGGACGCACGTGCCGGCCTTGCACACGTCGATCGCGCCGGCGTCGCCGGCGCCCGCGTCACTGATCCCTCCGTCGCCGTTCGACGCCGCGCCAGTGCAGATCGTGCCGTTGCCCTCCTGGCTCCCCGGCGAGCAGGTGTGCGTCGTGTCGTTGCACGTCCCCTGCCCCGCGCAGAGATCGGGCGGCGTGCAATTGCGCGTCGGATCCGCGGACACGCAGACGAAGAGACAACCTTTGGTGCAGCCGTCGCTGGCTCCGCCGTTGTTGCTTCCGTCGTCGCATTCTTCCGGCGAGGTGACGAAGCCGTCGCCACACACCGCGTCGGCGCACGCGCCGCCGTTGCAGAGCTTCGCCGTTCCGCACGACGAGCCATTCGCCGGTGGCGTACCTGCCGCGCAGCTATGGTTGGCCTGACAGGTCTCCGTTCCGTTGCACGGATTGCCGTCGTCACAGGAGGGGCTGTGCGGGTCGCCGACCGTACATACCCACGTGCAGCTGTTCGTGCACGGGTCGCCGGGCATTCCATTCTGGGCGCCGTCGTCGCACTGCTTGGCCCCTTCGACGATGCCGTCGCCGCAGAAGCCGCCGCCGTCGTCGGTCGTGGTCGTCGCGTCGTCGCCGCCGGCTTCCGTCGAGGGGGCGGGGTTCGTGTCGGGTCCCGCTTCGAGAATCGGAGAGGGGCCCGATTCGAGCGATGCATCAGCGGGGCCGGGCCCCCCGACGTCGGCCGAGCCCGATCCGCCGCAACCGGAAACGGCGAGAACGATCCCGAGCAGCGCGACGGGCAGCGAACGTGAGCTATTCATGACGGCCTCCCCTGAGTTCGACGTTCCCGGTACTCGACTCCGGGGTCATACGGGCGTCTCCCATCAGTCTTGCCCTGCGATGGATCTTGTTCGACGTTGGCTCAGAGTCGCAGCGTGACGTTGAAGAGGATGCGGTCGTCGCTTCGTCGCAGGTCGGGGACGAACCCTGCGGCGGCGGCGGCGCTCGCCGGCAGCTCGCCGTTTGGACCTGTGATTCCCCCCGGCCCACTGAAGAGCGGTTGGTTCGCCACGCGATGCGCGTATTCGAGGCGCGTCACGAGCCAGGGGCTGGGCCAGAAATCGAGCGTCGCCGTGACTCCGCCGGCGAGGAACGGATCGGTCCCGCGCCACGGATACGACGAACCAACGGGGAATCTCGGGGAGATCGCCTGCGTGCGGTCATAGAAGACGTCGCCGCGAATCGTGCTCTTCCAGCGCTCCGTCCAATCGAAGCGATGCGCGAGCGTCACGCCGCCCATCGGGCCGGAAGGGGCGTTGCCGCGCCGCTCATACCCGACGTCACCGACGAGCGAGAACGCGAGCGATCGGAGGAAGTGCCCCGCCTCGCCTTTGTAGTACCGCACTTGAATGTTGTTGTCGGAGTAGACGCGGAGCGACTGCGGGTCCCCTTCGACCTCTTGCCCGGCGTACGCCGAGTTCACCAGCGAGAGCCACTCGCTCGGGCGCCAGTTCCAGAGATACCCACCGGCCCGCCCTTCGTGCCACTGCCCGAACGTCTGCCACCCGTTCACCAGCCAGAGCTCGAGCTTGAGCCGCGCCGACGGAAAGACCTGCGTGCGAAGCCCGAAGAAGTAATAGGGCGTCGCGTCCGCGAGGAATGCGTGGGTATAGGACCAGTTCTCCTCGGGTAGGTAGCTCTCCAGCCCCACGTACGAAGGGAAGATCCCCGCCTCGACGTTGATGCCGTGCCACTGATGAAAGTGCCAGCCCGCTGCGGCCTGCTGCACGTTCTGAAGGAGCGCGTTCGTGAGGAAATAGCCGCGCGTCGTCGTCGTGTCTTGACCTGCGATCGTCTGGACGATCGTGCCGTATTGAATGTAGAGGCGGCCGATCGGTCCATCGAGGCCTGTGAGATCCATTCCCACGTGGGCGAGGTTGAGCGAGATCTCGTCGTGGCGAGGCGCCGTCGTGGTTGGGAAGATCGTGTGGTCGGTCGGCTGGTGGAACTGCCAGGCGTAGTAGGTATCGACGTAAAGCGACCAGGTGATCGGGCCCATCGTGAGGAGCGACGAGGGCTGCGTGTTCGTCCCGTTCATCCAGTTGAAGTCGAGCGCGAAGGGGGGCTCGCGGACGTCGATCGGAGCGTCGGGTGAAGGCGCTGGCGGCGAGGCCGGTGCGATCGCCGCCGGCGGATCGGCGACGATGGCCGCGGGATCGGTCGCTGGCGGGAGCGGAAGCAGCACGCGCGCGACGCTATCACCCGCGACTCTATCCTCGACGCGCGAAATTGAAGATGATGGGCCGCGTTCGAAACGGGAGACCGCGATGATCCTTCAAGAAGAGCAGACCGACCTCGCCACGCCGACGGGCCCGATGCGCGCGTACGTCTATCGTCCGGTCGCGCTCGGACGATATCCGGGCATCGTGCTCTTCTCCGAGATCTTCCAGCGCACCGGCCCCATCAAGCGAACGGCTGCGCTCCTCGCGGGACACGGCTTCGTCGTCGCCGTGCCCGAGATCTTTCACGAGCTCGAGCCGGCGGGCGCCGAGATCCCCTACGACACAGCGGGCGCCGACCGCGGAAACAAAGACAAGATCGGAAAACCGGTATCGGCCTACGACGCCGACGCGCGCGCCGCGCTCCACTTCCTCCAAGGCTCACCGCACTGCACCGGCAAGCTCGGCGTGATGGGCATATGCATCGGCGGTCACCTCGCCTTCCGCGCGGCGATGAACCTAGAGGTGCTGGCGGGCGCCTGCTTCTACGCGACCGACATTCACAAAGGCAGCCTCGGGCTCGGCGGCGATGACAGCCTCGCGCGCACCGGAGAGATTCGCGGCGAGATGCTGATGATCTGGGGGCGCCAGGATCCGCACGTTCCGCCCGAGGGGCGCGCGCGAATCCATGCGCGCATGAACGAGGCCGGCACCACCTTCACGTGGCACGAATGGAACGGGCAGCACGCCTTCCTGCGCGACGAAGGTCCGCGGTACGATCCGGCGCTCGCGCTGGTGTGCCAGCGAATGGCGCTCGATCTTTTCGCGCGAAAGCTCGGCGAAGGCGATCTCCCGGCGGAATCAGCCACCGCGGGAGCAGGCGAAACGCGGCACTGAGCTCAGTGAGTCAGAAAGGTATTGAGGAGCGCATACCAGGTGGCGTTCGCCGGCTGCATGCTCTGCGTATTCATGAACGGATCTTGCGGCCAAACGGCCACGCGCGTGAAGCCGTAGCTCTGAATCGCCGAGAACGCAGCGCTGGCGATGGGGTTCGTGCTCCCCGGGTCCGCGTCGATGCCGATGACGGCCTTGTCGAGCGGCAGGTTCGGCCCGCACATCATGTTGAGCATTCCCGTCAGCGTGTAGTCACAGTCCGGCGGGTTCGAGCTACTCAACTTGACGTTCTGGCAGCTCGTCGTCGCGTTGCCCAATGTGTTGATGTAGTCCTCGATGAGGATCCGGTCGATCGACGACGCGGCGAGCAAGCCGAAATCGATGTAGCCGCTGTTGCCCGAGCAGTTGGTGCCGTTGATGTTGGAGACGATGGCGTCCACCGAGAGCGACATCCCGTGCGCCGAGAGGGCGGTCTTGAAGTCGTTCACGAACGTCACGAACTTGGTGGCGTACGTGCTCCCGATGGTCGTCCCCATCTCCCAGTCGAGGTTGTAGCCCGAGTAGCCGTTGGTCACGGCTTCGGTCGTCATCGCGGAGATGAACGACGTGGCGGCGCCGTTCGTGTTGTCGAGGATGTTCTTCACGCCGTCGTCGCTGCCCAAGTTCTCGGAGCCGGCGTAGATCAGCGCGATCGTCTGCATGCCGGCCGCGGTGGCCTGCGTCGTGAACTGCTTGGTCGTGAGCCCATCGAACGAGTTGGTGCCGTTGGCCGTGCAGATCGAGCCCGATCCGGTCGGACAGCTCGCGTAGTACGCGACGCCCGATTGGTAGTCGTAGTTGAGTGAATAGAACGCCGGGCTCACGTGCGTGAAGCTCGCCTTGTTCTTGGCGATGGTCGTCATGACGGCCGCGTAACTGTCGTAGACCCAGACCCACGACTCGCGCCCCGTCGCTCCGCCGTCGGGCCCTTTGGGCTTCACGCCCGAGTCTCCCTTGCTGGTGCTGCCGGAGTCGTCGTCGCCGGGCGCGATCACGTTGCCGGAGTCGTCGCCGACCACGCCACCGTCATCGCCGCTTTGCGTGCTGGCATCGGCCGGACCGTTCGATGACGAGCTGCCGCAACCTCCCAGCGCAGCCATGGCGATGATCCCGAGCCACGGCGCGCGCCCCGCGTTCTTGTACGAAGATCGCATGTCTTCGGGCGTAGCATGAACCGCGACCGTAGGCCGAGCCGAAGCGTGGCGCCGTCGCGTGCTGCTCGCGCTTGCTGAAATCGCGTCGATGCGCGAGCTTCGAAGTCGCACATGGACGCCTATTCGATCCTCGTCGCGCGGAGCCCGGTCGGGTTCGTCGCGCTCGTCACGGTCGTCTCCGCTCTGGCTTCGTGTGGCGGAGCGCAGAGCGTCGCCCCTTCGTCCGTCGCCGCGACGGCTGCGGACGATCTGCGCACGCCCGAGTCGTTCGCGTCGATCGGCGATCGCACGGCGCGGTCGCAGGCGCTCTTCCTCGAAGCCTCGCGCGTCCTCTCGTCTCCGCGCTGCTCCAACTGCCATCCGTCGGACGACTCCCCCCGCCAGCACGACACGCGCGCGCTGCACGATCCGCCCGTCACGCGAGGTGTCGACGATCGCGGCGTGCCGGCCATGCGCTGCGCCTCCTGTCATCAAGACCAGAACCTCGAGCTCGCTCGAGTCCCCGGCGGGCCCGACTGGCACCTCGCTCCCAAGTCGATGGCCTGGATCGGCAAGTCACCCGCGGCGATCTGCGCGCAGGTCAAAGACGCTTCGCGCAACGGTGGTCGCACGCTCGCGAACATCGTCGAGCACGCCGCGCACGATCCGATCGTCGCCTGGGGGTGGTCCCCGGGTCACGGGCGCACGCCTGCGCCGGGCACTCAAGCGCGCTTCGGAGCGCTCGTCGCCGCGTGGGTCGACACAGGCGCGGCGTGTCCAACCGACGAGGCTCACGAACCACAGGTGTCGCCATGATCACCCTTCGCATCAACGGAGCCGCACACGAGCTCGACGTCGATCCCGAGATGCCCCTTCTATGGGCGCTCCGCGACGTGCTCGGGCTCACCGGCACGAAGTACGGCTGCGGCGAGGCACTCTGCGGCGCGTGCACCATTCACCTCGACGGCGAAGCGATTCGGGCGTGCGTCACGCCGGTGCGACGCGCCGTTGGGAAACAGGTGACGACGATCGAAGGACTCTCGGCGGACGGAAGTCACCCGCTTCAAAAGGCGTGGGTCGATCTCTGCGTGCCCCAATGTGGCTACTGCCAGTCGGGACAGATCATGAGCGCCGCCGCGTTGCTATCGAAGAAGGCGAAGCCGTCCGACGCGGAGATCGATCAGTCGCTCGCAGGCAACCTCTGTCGATGCGGGACCTACGTCCGCATTCGCGCGGCCGTGCGCAGGGCGGCCGGGATCGAGGAGGGAGGATCGTGAGCGAGCTCCTCGTTCCGCGACGAACGTTCCTGGTGAGCCTTGGCCTCGCGACGGGCGCGTTCGCGCTCGGGCTCACGTCGGCGCATGCGCAGACGAAGGCGCCGGAGCCTGCGAGCTGGCGACGGCCCACGTTCGAGCAGATGCCGAACGACGGCGGGGTCACGCCCAACGCCTTCGTGCACATCGCGGTCGGAGGGATCGTCACGATCGCATGCGCGCGCTCGGAGATGGGGCAAGGGGTACGGAGCTCTCTCCCCGCGCTCGTGGCCGACGAGCTGGGGGCGGATCCGGCGCGCGTCGCGATCCTCCAGGCCGACGGCGACGAGGCGTACGGCAATCAAGACACCGACGGCTCGAGCAGCGTGCGCGGTGAAGCATACGAAGAGCTGCGAAGGCTCGGCGCCACGGCGCGCGTGATGTTGATCGCGGCCGCGGCCAAGCGCTGGAACGTCCCGGCGGCGCAGTGCCAGGCGCACGATCACGCCGTGTTTCACGCGAAGAGCAAGCGCCAGCTCGGCTTCGGCGATCTCGCGATGGAGGCGGCGGCGCTTCCATTCCCGAAGCTGGCCGACGTTCCGCTTCGGCCGACGAGCGAGCTTCGTCACGTGGGCAAGCCACTCCCGCACGTCGATGCGCCCGACATCGTGACGGGTCGCGCAACGTACGGCGCCGACGTGCGGCTCCCGGGGATGCTCACGGCCGTGATCGCGCGCCCACCCGTCGTCGGCGGGAAGATCGCGAAGTTCGACGGAACGCGCGCGCTCCAGGTTCCGGGCGTGAAGCGGGTGATCGATCTCCCTGCGCCGACGCCGCCGTTCAAGTTCCAACCGCTGGGGGGAGTCGCCGTCGTCGCCGACACGACGTGGGCCGCGATGCGCGGGCGCGCGGCGCTCGACGTGACGTGGGAGCCGGGCGCGAACGTGACCTACGACTCGGCGGCGTACCGCGAGACTCTGCTCGCTTCGGTGCGCGCGCCCGCCAAGCCCGTGCGCGAGGTCGGAGACGTCGACGCCGCGCTGTCCAAGTCGGCCAAGCGCATCGTCGCCGAGTATGGAGTACCGCACCTCGCGCACGTCCCCATGGAACCGCCGGTGAGCGTGGCCAAGGTCGACGCCGACGGATGCGAAGTCTGGTCTCCGACACAGTCGCCTCAAGACGTGCGCGAGAACGTCGCCAAGGCGCTCGGTCTCGACGCGAGCAAAGTGCGCGTCCACGTGACGTTGCTCGGCGGCGCGTTCGGACGAAAAGCCAAACCCGACTACGACGTCGAGGCCGCGCTCCTCTCCAAGGCCATGCGCGCGCCGGTGCGCGTGCAGTGGACGCGCACCGACGACATCCAGCACGGCTACTTCCATACGACGAGCGCGCAGCGCCTCGAAGCGGGCTTCGACACGAACGGCAAGGTCGCCGCGTGGCTTCATCGCACGTCGTTCCCGTCGATCTCGTCGACCTTCACGGCCGGCGTCACGCACGCCAGCGACGGCGAGCTCGGGCAGGGCGTGCTCGACATGCCGCTCGCGATCCCCAACGTGCGCGCCGAGAACGGCGAGGCCATCGCGCACGTGCGCATCGGATGGCTGCGCTCCGTCTGCAACCTGCACCACGCGTTCGCGCTCTCGAGCTTCGTCGACGAGATCGCGCACGCCCGCGGCCTCGACCCACGCGACAACGTGCTCGAGCTCCTCGGCCCCGAAAGGCACGTGACGCCCGAGGAGCTCGGCGTGAAGAAGGTCCCCAACTACGGCGGCAATCTCGATCGCTACCCCATCGACACGGCCCGATACCGCCACTGCGTCGAGCGCGTGACCGATCTCGCGCGCTGGGCGAGCCGGGCGAAGGACGGACGCGCGCTCGGGCTCGCCGTGCATCACAGCTTCCTGACGTACGTGGCGGTCGTCGCGTCGGTGGTGAAAGACGGGCGCGGCAAGATTCACGTCGACGAAGCGTGGGTCGTCGCCGACGCCGGGACGATCGTGAACCCGGACCGAGTCAACGCCATGATGGAGGGGGCCGTGATCTTCGGAATGAGCCTCGCGCTCCACGGCTCGATCACGATGAAGAACGGCGGCGTCGAGCAGACGAACTTTCACGACTACCGCCTGGCGCGGATGCCGGAAGCGCCGCGTGCCATCCACGTCGAGATCGTCCAGAGCGACGCCCCCCCGGGCGGCGTGGGCGAACCGGGAGCTCCCCCGGTCGCGCCCGCGATCGCCAACGCCGTCTTCGCCCTCACCGGAACGCGCGTGCGCGAGCTCCCGATGGCGAAGTGGGGGCTCGTCTAGATCGCCTAGCCGCGAGCCCCCGAGTCACGCTCTTCTCAGAGCGCGCAGCTCTTCGCCTCGCTCCCCGAGACGGCCGCGGTCGACGAGTACTTCCACACGTTGGTCCAGTACTGCGAGAGCCACTGCCCGGTCACGTTGGAGTCGTCGACGATGTACCCGAACTCCTGGAGGTTCGCGGGGTACATGTTGTGGGAGCCGATGTAGAGCGCCTGCGCGTCGACCTCGATGATCTTGGTGTGACTCGCGAACGGCGTGCCGTCGGGCCAGGTGCTGTCGCTGGCGTTGTAGCGGAACGGCGCGAGGTGCAGCTTGCTGCAGAGGAGCGAATCGAGCGCGGCGCCGGTCGGATAGCCCGCGTTCGTCTGCATGTACGTCTTGAGGTGGTTCCCCACGTCGGCCGGCGACCACCCGTTCGAGTACGAAGCCTGCGAGCTGGGAAGGCCGCCCGCGGTGGCGTTGAGATCACTGAGCACGATGTACACATCGACGCCGCGCACGAGCGCGTTCGAGAGCGCCTGCAGCTCGGCGTTCGGCCACGCCGTGAGCGGAAGACCGAGGTACGGGACCGTGACCGGACCGATGTCCTGCTGCACGATCCGAATCGACGTCTTGGCCGATCCGATGAGCGCGAGGCGCGCGTCGTCGGATTGGTTCGCGCTCGACGCGATGCCGGTGCCGAGCCGCCCGACCGAGATCACGGTGCCGGTCGCGGGGCCCGTCGTCGTGGGGAGATTGAAGGGCGCGGGGCAGTCGTTGGTGACCGATCCGTTCACGAACTCGTTCTCCCAGACCGACCAGGTGAGCCACGTCTCCCAGTTCTCGTTGGTGCAGGTGTACTGCCAGAGGAGGTTCGCGAAGCGGTGCGCGTCGGCCGCCGCGGTTCCATGGACCTCCATCGACGTGTCGTTGACCGGGTCGAGCGAGAGGTACTGCTGCGACCACATGTTGTGACCGCCGACGATCGCCGTCTTGCCGTCCACGGCCACCATCTTGGCGTGGTTCCACGACTCGCTCGTGTCGCTGGAGCGATAGGCGCCCACGGCCACGTGGATCTTCGACGAGCTGGAGACGTCGCGCGTGAAGCTCTGGAGGAGGGTCTTGGTGTTGACGGTCCCTTCGACCGGAATCTCCGCAGAAATGATCCGAACCTCGGGGGGATTGCGCTCGGCCGAGAGGAGCGTGATCGCGTTGCGAACTGCCGCGAGATACTCACCGTCGGGCGGGCTCAAGCTCGTGATGTCGACGAAGCTCTGCGCGCTGGCGACGAGCCCGTAGATCCGATCGACGAGCGCGGCCGAGTGACCGACGCACATCGACTTCGGCGCCTGCCCCGCGACCTTGACCGAAGCGAGGACCGGCTGACAGGTCCCGCCACCGGTGCAAGCCGCAGTCGTCGTGCAGAGCTGGAGAGCGAAATCCGGATCGCAGTTGATTGTGCAGGCGGCCGGGTGAACGAGCAGACTCACGGGCTGCCCGAAGAGCGGCTGCAGCGGAGTGTTGATCAGCCAGTTGGAGTCGAACGTATTGTCGTGGCTGACGTTCCAGGTCTTCCCCTGCATCGCCGGCGACTGCTGGAGCACCGCGAGCACGGCATCGCTCACGTACGACGACTGCGCGACGCTGACCGCCTCCGAGGAGCTTCCGGTGCCTTCGTCCGGTGCGGCGGAACATCCGGCCATGAGCGAAGCGAGGGATGCGCCGCCGAGTGCGAGCGCGGAAAGGCGGACATGGAACGATCGACGACGATGTTGGGCAGCAGACATCCAGGCATGAGACTGGGCATGAGACATGGGGCGGTCCTCCTCGCGTCCGAGCGCGCGAGAGCGCGCGAGGTTCGCGGGTTGTGAGGGCGCCGTTGATGCGGTCGCCCTGTGGTTCTGCTGCGGTGCGCTAGCAGGAAAAGGGCCACAAACACCTACCCCGAATTCATTGCAGAATCCCCGGATCGGTCACCGACGCGTTGCGGTATTGCAACCGTAACGTTCTCAAGAACGAAAGTTACACTGTTGCGTAACGCGCGCAGAACGACCCGCTGCATCGGCACATCGAATCGATCCACGCCGTGATCCCGCTCTCCGTCCTCGACCTGTGCCCGATCCTCGAAGGGAGCGATGCGTCGCTCGCTCTTCGCAACACGCTCGACCTCGCGCAGCACGCGGAGCGGTGGGGCTACCGCCGTTACTGGCTCGCCGAGCATCACAACATGCCGGGCATCGCCAGCGCGGCAACCGCCGTCGTGATCGGTCACGTGGCCGGCGGCACGTCGACGATTCGCGTCGGCGCGGGGGGAATCATGCTCCCCAACCACGCACCGCTCGTCATCGCCGAGCAGTTCGGGACGCTCGAAGCGCTCTACCCCGGGCGTATCGACCTCGGCCTGGGGCGCGCGCCGGGGACCGATCCGCTCACCTCGCGCGCGCTTCGTCGGACGCTGGCGGGCGACGTGGACTCGTTCCCGCAAGACGTCGTCGAGCTCCTCTCGTATTTCGGGGAGGCGGCGCGGGGCGAGCGCGTGCGGGCCTTCCCCGGTGCAGGACTGGAGGTGCCGGTGTGGATCCTGGGGTCGAGCCTCTTCGGCGCGGGTCTGGCCGCGGAGCTCGGTCTTCCCTATGCCTTCGCTTCGCACTTCGCGCCCGACGCGCTCGACGAGGCGCTCCGGATCTACCGCAGCGCCTTCCGCCCTTCCGGATCGCTGCGAGCGCCGCACGTGATGCTCGGCGTGAACGTGTTCGCCGCCGACTCGGATCGCGAGGCCGCGCGCCTGCGCACGTCACTCGAGCAAGCGTTCGTCGCGCTCCGTCGGGGTACGCCCGGGCCGCTGAAGGCGCCGGTGGACAGCATGGACGGGCGATGGACCGATCTCGAGAAGGCCCAGCTCGATCACGCGCTGGCGTGCTCGGTCGTGGGATCGAAGGAGACTGTGTGGCGCGGGCTGAAGGCGTTCGTGGAGCGGACGGGGGCCGATGAGCTCATCGTGACCGCGCAGATCTTCGATCACGCCGCGCGCCTTCGGTCGTTCGAGATCGTGAGCGAGCTGCGCGCGGAGTAGGCATACTCGGCGGCGTGAGCACCGCTGACCGCGACTCGGCGCCGTTGAACCTCCTGGAGCTCGAGGAGCGCGCGCGCGCGAAGCTCGATCGAAGCGCGTTCGACTATTTCGCCGGCGGCGCACACGACGAGGTGACGCTGCGCGAGAACGTGGCGGCGTACGCACGCATCGCGCTTCACCATCGCGTGCTCGTCGACGTGAGTCGCCGCAGCGCCGATACGACCGTGCTCGGACAGCGCGTGAGCATGCCGGTCCTCATCGCGCCCACCGCGTTCCACAAGCTGGCGCACGCCGACGGAGAGATCGCGACGGTGCGCGCGGCGGGGGCGCAAGGGACCGTGATGATCTTGAGCTCGCTCTCCAACACGCCGATGGAAGACGTGGTGCGCGAGTCTCTTGGCCCGGTGTGGTTCCAGCTCTACGTGTATCGCGATCGCGCCGCGACCGAGTCCGTGATCGCGCGCGCCGAGGCCGCAGGGTGTCGCGCGCTCGTGCTCACGGTGGATGCGCCGCTCATCGGGGCGCGCGAACGCGACGTGCGCAATCGGTTCGCGCTCCCTCCGGGGCTCGCGGTCGCGAACATGTCGCCGGCGGGCTACGGAGCGATCACCGCGCGCGAAGGTGAGTCGGGGCTCGCGGCCTACGTCGCGGAGATGCTCGATCCGTCGCTGACGTGGAAGGATCTGGCGTGGCTCCGCTCGCGAACGAAGCTGCCGCTCGTTCTGAAGGGGGTCGTACGCGGTGACGACGCTCGGCGCGCGGTCGACGCCGGCGTGGACGCGATCGTCGTGTCGAACCACGGCGGCCGGCAGCTCGACACGGCGGCGGCGACGATCGACGTCTTGCCGCGCGTGGTCGACGCCGTGGGCGGCCGCTGCGAAGTGCTGGTCGACGGCGGCGTTCGTCGGGGCACCGACGTGCTCAAGGCGCTCGCGTTCGGCGCGCGTGCCGTCCTGCTCGGTCGCCCCGTCTTGTGGGGACTCGCCTTCGACGGCCGCGCAGGGGTCGAGCACGTGCTCGGGATTCTACGGCGCGAGATCGATCTGGCGATGGCGCTCGCGGGGTGCGCGAGCGTGGCGGACATCACGCGCGATCTCGTTTGAGGCGATCGGGGCCGGCAAGCGCGCGCGCGCACATCTCGGATGTGCCACGATGGGCAGACGCTCCCCGTCCGCGCCGACGCCGAATGCCCGATCCAAAAGTGAACGTGAGCCACCTCGAAGGTGGGCTCCTAGCCGATCCGCGTCGCGTGATCGCCCGCCCTTTCTTGCCCGGAGCCGCACCTCGAATCCGCACCGTGATCGAGCGCGTGCTGTCGCTCACCGATGCGCAGGTCACGTCGATGCTCACGAGCCTCGTCGCCGACTACCGGCAGCGACACAAAGACATCCGCGGGATCTTCCGACAGAACTACGCGAGCGCCTCCGCGCTCCAGGACGGTCGCTTCGAGCTGAGCGAGGAGCGTCGCCTGCTCGCCGGCGCCTACTTCACGCACGAGTATTCGCTGGAGTCCGCGGCGCTCTTCAACCCGTCGATGGTCGCCCACCCCGATCAGAACGGCGTGCGCCCCGGCGCGACGCGCTTCATCCTCAGCTTGCGCGCGTGCGGCGAAGGGCACATCTCGTCGATCGAGTTTCGCACCGGCATCCTCGACGCCCGTCACGAGCTCTCACTCGATCCGCTCACGCGCTTCGCCCTCACCGCGCGGCCCATGGACGACACGCGCTACGACAAGAGCACCTACGTGCTGAAGCTCGTCGAGATGGCCGGACACAACCAGTGGGCCGAGCCGATCCTTGCGCGCCTCGACGACGAGTTCACGATGAGCGACCTGAAAGACGCCATCGACGAGTCGCGCCCGCGCGATGGCAAGGTCACGCTCTGGCAAGAGACGATCGACAACATGCTCTGGCTGGCGCACTCCAACTACGACCTCGACTTCTCTCCGGAGAGCGAGCTCTCGGAGCGGGTGATCTTCCCGGTGAGCGTGAACGAGAGCCGCGGGATCGAGGACGCGCGCTTCGTGCGCTTCACGCACCAGGACGGGCGCGTCGCCTATTACGCGACGTACACGGCGTACAACGGATTCCGCGTGTTGCCGCAGCTCATCGAGACCAGCGACTTCCGGCATTTCAAGGTGAGCACGCTCAACGGTCGGTGCGTTCAGAACAAAGGGATGGCCCTCTTCCCGCGCAAGATCGGCGACGACTTCGTGATGGCGTCGCGCCTCGACGGCGAGAACATCTACATGCTGCGATCGTCGAACCTGGATTTCTGGAACGAGTCGAAGCTGGTGCACGCCCCCCTCTATCCGTGGGAGTTCATCCAGGTGGGCAACTGCGGCTCTCCCATCGAGACGGACGAGGGATGGATCCTCCTAACGCACGGAGTCGGGCCGATGCGCCAGTACTGGATCGGCGCTCTCCTCCTGGACCTCGAAGATCCGTCGCGCGTCCTCGGGTCGCTGCCCGATCCCATCTTGATGCCCGAGCCGAGCGAGCGTGACGGCTACGTACCCAACGTCGTCTATTCGTGCGGTGGCATGCGACACGGAGATCACCTGGTGATTCCGTACGCGGTCGCCGACACGCGCATCCGTTACGCCACGCTCGCGATCCCCGAGCTGCTCCAGACCTTCAGTCGCGACGTCGCATGACGTTCGCCACGCTTGGACTGTCCGCGCCGCTCCTCCTCGCCGTCGACGAGCTGGGCTATCGCGAGCCGACGCCGGCGCAGACCGAGGCCATTCCGGCGATCGCGCGCGGCGGGGACGTGTGGGTCTCGGCCGTGACGGGATCGGGGAAGACGGCGGCGTTCGTGCTGCCGATCCTCGAACGGCTCCACGCGACGAAACGCGAGACGGCGCGCGGCGCTGGCGTGCTGATCCTCGCGCCGACGCGCGAGCTCGCCGCGCAGATCTTCGAGTCGATCGCGAGCCTGGGTCGGCATCTCGCGCTCGCTCCGAAGACGTGCGTCGTCATCGGCGGCGTCTCGCTCAATCCGCAAAGGATGGAGCTGCGCGGCGGTGCAGACATCGTCGTGGCGACTCCCGGGCGGCTGCTCGATCTGGTCGAGACGAACGCGCTGCACCTCTCGTCGGTGGACACGCTCGTCATCGACGAAGCCGATCGCCTGTTCTCGCTGGGGTTCGGCGACGAGCTCGCGCGCGTGCTTGCCCTGCTGCCGGCAGAGCGCCAGAACGTGCTCCTCTCGGCGACGTTTCCGCCGGCGGTGCAGACGCTGGCCGAGCGGGTGCTTCGCGACCCCACGCGCATCAACCTCGATGCGGGCGCGATGCCATCGGCAGAGCACATCGTTCAGCGCGCGATCGAGGTCGACGTCGGGAAGCGAACGATGCTCCTTCGCCACCTCTTGAAGAGCGAGGGGTGGCCGCAGGTGCTGGTCTTCGTGGCCAGTCGTCACGGCGCGGAGCACGTGGCTGGAAAGCTCTCGCGCGCCGGAGTCGCGGCGGCGCCGCTGCACGGGGACCTGAGCCAGGGGGCGCGCACGCAGGCGCTCGTCGACTTCAAGGCGAAGCGCGTTCAGGTGCTCGTGGCCACCGACGTGGCGGCGCGGGGGCTCGACATCGCGCAGCTGGCGGCGGTGGTGAACTACGACCTGCCGCGTTCGACGGTCGACTACGTGCATCGCATCGGGCGCACGGGGCGCGCCGGCGAGACGGGCGTCGCGATCAGCTTCGTGAACGCCGCGAACGACGCGCACTTCCGTCTCATCGAGCGGCGGCACCACGTCACCGTCGCGCGCGAACGGATCGCCGGGTTCGAGCCGACCGATGTCCCGCCCGAGCCCCTCGCGACAGCGCCCCCGCACGATCCGAACGGCGGCGTGAAGGGGAAGCGCAAGAGCAAGAAGGACAAGCTCCGCGAGGCGGCCGCGCGCGCGGAGACCGCAGCGAAGACGAAGGAGTAGACCGCCGTTGTCCCGAGGGGCGATCGCCTCTGTCCCTCGGTGCAGACCTCGTCGCCCCGAGGGCGATCGTCTCTGTCCCTCGGGTCAGACGCTGTTGTCCCGCGTGCGATGAGCACGTAGGCGAGGAGGTCTCGCCGCGCTTAGCGCCCGCACCCTGCGGCCCGCTCCAACAACAACGCCCGTTCCCTCGCGTTGCGCGTAAGTGATGCCGCGCGTTCCAGGTCGGCGCGCGCTTCGTCGAAGCGCCCGAGCTTGGCGAGGAGATCGCCGCGGATGCTCGGGAGAAGGTGATAGCCCGCGAGCGCGGGCGAAGACACGAGCGCGTCGACGAGAGCCAGACCCGCGGCGGGGCCGTGCGCCATCGAGACGGCGACCGCGCGATTGAGCTCCACCACGGGCGACGGGACGCGCTCGGCGAGCTCGTCGTAGAGGGAGACGATGCGCAGCCAGTCGGTCTCTTCGGGGGTTCGCGCGCGCGCGTGGCACGCGGCGATCGCGGCCTGCAGCGCGTACGTGCCGCGCGTGCCGGCGTGCCTCGAAGCGCGCTCGAGCGCCGCGAGGCCGCGCCCGATGAGGAGTCGATCCCAGAGCGCTCGGTTCTGATCGAAGAGCAGCACCGGCTCGCCCGACGGCCCCACGCGCGCGCGCGCACGCGACGCCTGGATCTCCATGAGCGCGACGAGCCCGTGCGCCTCGGGCTCCGCAGGGACCAGCTCCGCCAGGACGCGCCCCAGCCGAAGCGCGTCTTCGCACAGCGCCGGCCGCACCCAGTCGTCGCCGGCGGTCGCGGAGTACCCTTCGTTGAAGACGAGGTAGATCACCTCGAGCACCGACGACAGCCGCGCCGCGCGCTCCGAGGCGTGAGGCACTTCGAACGGGACACCGGCCTCGGCCAGCGTGCGCTTCGCGCGGACGATCCGCTGCGCGATCGTGGGCTCGGGGACGAGAAACGCGCGCGCGATCTCGTCGGTCGAGAGACCACCCAGCAAGCGGAGCGTGAGCGCGACCCGCGCCTCGCGCGACAGGACCGGGTGACACGACACGAACACGAGGCTCAACAGAGGATCGCCGACGTCCGCGTCGATCTTCGCCTCGAGATCGAGCGCGGTCCTCTCCTGCGCGTCCTCAAGGGCGTGACCGATCTCCTCGTGCTTCCGCCCGATGCGCTTCTCGCGCCGCAGGAGATCGATCGCCCGGTGCTTCGCGGCCGTCATGAGCCACGCGCCGGGGTTGTTCGGCGTGCCGTCGCGGGGCCATTGCTCGAGCGCCGCGACGAGCGCGTCCTGCGCCAGCTCCTCGGCGAGCCCTACGTCACGGACGATGCGGGCGAGCCCGGCGATGAGCCGCGGCGATTCGATCCGAAAGACGGCGTCGATCGCGGCGACTGCGGCCAGCGCGGCGGGCGTGGAAGGGACATCGGCGGCCATGACGGGCCGCCGATCTGACCACCTTCCCTCGCCCGCGCAAGGCCCCTTGCTCGCGCAAGACCGACCTTCACGCCTTGTTGCTCGCCGCCATCTCGCGGAGCCGCTTCTCGTTCGCCGTGAGCTCGCCCGTGGGATCGCTCGGCGCGAAGTCGGCCGCGTCGAAGACCTGGCGAATCTCGAGCGTCGCCCCCTCGCCGAACGGCGCGCGCTTCATCCACGCGATCGCCTCGTCCTTCGACTTCGCCTGGATGATCCAGAAGCCCGCGATCAGCTCCTTGGACTCGGTGAACGGTCCATCGATGACGGTCGCCTTCCCGCCGGAGAACGCGATCCGCGCCCCCTTCGAGGTGGCGTGCAGCCCTTCTCCGGCGAGCATGACGCCGGCCTTGACCATCTCTTCGTTGAACTTCCCCATCTTGGCCAGCATCTCCCCGTCGGGGATTGTGCCTGCTTCGGAGTCCTTGTTGGCCGGAACCAGGATCATAAATCGCATCGTCGTCTCCTCGGTTTGCGTGAGAGTTTCTGCTCTCTACACATGGGCGTCGAACGGCGGGCGCCCAGATCGACACGGCGACCGATCTTTTTTCGATCGCGGGCCGGGAGCAGCGCTACGGCAGCGCGACGACCGCGTCTCCGCACGGGACGTCGATCGTGCGAGGCGTGCCCGCCGATCCCACTTGAACGAGGTGCGCGCCGCACGCGACCGAGGCTTGCGAGCTCGCGGCGAGCGTTCCGTCGATCCACAGCCGATGGCCCGGAGCGCCGATGACCGTGCCGGTCTGCGGGCGCGGGAGCTTCGTCACGTCGACGACCGGGATCTCGTTCGTGGCGGCAGGCGGCGCTGCGGCGGGCGGCGCTGCGGCGGACGGCGCGGAGAGGAGAGCGCTCGTGGTCCTGGCGGAGAGCGAAGCGAGATCGACCTGGGCATCGCGCGGACGTGTGATGAGCGCGCCGACCGCCCCGATCGCGAGCGCGAAGCCGACGAGAACGAGCAGCATCATCGGGCGGTGGAGCCAGCTTCGACGCGGCACCTGGACCGCGATCGGCACACGAAACGGCGGCTGCGATGCGCGAGGCGCGCTGGGAAGCGTGGGGCGCGGCGGCGGGAGCGACGGGATCGGAGGCGGCACGGAGCGCACCGGGGCTTCGTCCACCAGCTCGACCTCGCCGAGCCCCACCTCGTGCGCAGGCGCCGACGACGCGCGTCGCCGGGCAATGTGTGAAGAGTCGGCGTGCGACGGGCGTTCGACACGCGCGTCGTCGTCGGGCGGAAAGGTCGGGGCGGACCGGCGCGTCTTCATGCGTCGAACTCAATCCGATCGCGGCGCGGCCGCAACCTCGGATCGGCCTTCCGCGAGCGAATGCCGAGGAGATCGGAACTTCACACCCCCTGGATCTGCGCTCCTGGCCGCATCGCCTCAAGGAGTGCAGGTTTGATCCGTACTCCTTGATTCGATGCCCCAGGAGCAGACACGACTGGCCGATGTGAGCGCGCGTGCGCCGCTCATTGCCGCGACGACGTCCGAGGACGCGGCGCGTGTGCTCGTCATCGACGATCAGGAGCCGCTCCGCGTCGCGTACGCGCGGATCCTGCTGCGCCACGGGTACCGGGTGGAGATCGCGCCTGACGCCGCCTCCGCACTGCAGGCTCTGCAGCGAGGCACGTTCGACGTCATCCTCAGCGACATCACGATGCCCGGTATGACCGGCATCGCGCTGGCGGAGCACTTGCGAGCGTCGAGCATCGACATACCGGTCGTGCTGATGACGGGCGATCCCGACCTCGATACCGCGATGAGCGCGGTGCAGCACGGGGTCGCGCGCTACCTCGTGAAACCGGTCGAGCGCCAGATGCTGGTCGACGTGGTGGGCGCCGCGATTCGACTTCACGGCATCGCGCGCGCCGAGCGTCTGGCGGAAGACAACAAGTGCCTGCGCTCGCTGGTCGACGAATTGAACCGCGCCCGCGCGGCCGAACGCGCCGCGGGGCGCGCGAAGAGCGACTTCCTGGGGCAGATGAGCCACGAGCTCCGCACGCCGCTGGCGCACATCATGGGCTTCACCGAGCTCGCGCTGGAGACGGAGCTCACCGACGAGCAGCGCGAGTATCTCTCCACGAGTCAGCGCTCGGCCACAGCGCTCCTCGGGCTCATCGAGAACGTCTTCCAGTTCACGAAGCTGCAGTGCGGGGGCGCGTCGCTCGACGCCGAGACGATCGACGCGCGCGCCGCGATCGACGAGACGATGGAGCCGCTCATCGCCGCCGCGGAGCGCAAGCGACTTGCCATCACTGTGGACGTGGACGCGAGCGTTCCGATGATCCTCACGGGCGACGCGCCGAAGTTTCGACAGGTCATCGAGCACGTCGTCGGCAACGCGATCAAGTTCACGAAGAGCGGTGGCACCATCAGCGTTCGCGCCGACGTCGAATCGCGCACCGCGGAGGCCATGGTCGTGCGGCTCTCCGTGGCGGATTCGGGCATCGGGATTCCGGAGGCGGTGCTCGCGCAGGTGATGGGCGCGTTCTCGCAAGCCGACAACTCGTCGTCGCGCGCGCACGGCGGAGCCGGGCTCGGTCTGGCGCTCTCGGTGTTGCTCGTGAAGCTGATGGGCGGGGGGATCGACGTGAAGAGCGCGCCCGGCGCGGGAACGACGGTGACGTTCACCACCCGATTCGAGACGCCCGCCCGCTAGCGGCCCCCACATGAGTGCGCTGCCGGACCGGCAGTAACTTGGCGCTTCCAGTTTTTCCGGCCAGAGTCCAAAACGTCTCCATGACGCATACGGACGAACAGCCCCACAGCGAAGCCCCGGCGAGTGACGCCGCGGGCCTCATGCCGCAACCGGGCGCGATCTTCGACGGGAAGTATCGCGTCGAGCGCGCGATCGGGCAGGGCGCGATGGCCGTCGTGCTGGAGGCGACGCATCTTCAGCTCGACGATCGCGTCGCCATCAAGCTGCTCCTGCCGCAGTGGGCGTCGCTCCCGGACCTCGTCGAGCGGTTCATGCGCGAAGGGCGCGCGGCGACGAAGATTCGCAGCGAGCACGTGGTGCGCGTGTTCGACGTCGGCGTCGTCGATGCGCAGCCGTACCTCGTGATGGAGTACCTCGACGGGAGCGATCTCGATCAGGTGCTCGAAGAGAGCGGGCCGCTCCCGGTGACGCTCGCGATCGACTACCTGCTCCAGGCGTGCGAAGCGATCGCCGAGGCGCACGTGCGGGGGATCGTTCATCGGGATCTCAAGCCGGCGAACCTGTTCCTCACGCGACGCGCCGACGGGTCGGCGTGCGTGAAGGTCCTCGACTTCGGAATCTCGAAGTCGGCGCCGAGCGCCAAGCCCGATTCCCGCACCACCGAGCCGGCGACGGTCATGGGCTCGCCTCACTACATGTCACCGGAGCAGATGGTGTCCTCGACCGACGTCGATGCGCGCTCGGACGTGTGGGCGCTCGGCGCGATCCTTCACGAGCTGCTCGTGGGCTCGACCGCGTTCACGGGAGAGACGATCGCGTCGCTGTCGGCGTCGGTGTTGCGCGACGCGCCCCCTCCCCTCACGGCGCTTCGCTCCGATGTGCCGCCGGCGGTCGAAGCGGTGGTGCTTCGCTGCATGGAGAAGGATCCGTCGCACCGTTTCGCGAACGTCGCCGAGCTCGCGGGCGCGCTGGCGGAGCTCGGGAGCGCGTCGGCGCACGCCTCCGCGGAGCGAATCGCGCGCGTGCTCGAAGGGGGAACGGGGAAGCTCAGCTTGCCGATCGCGGCACCTCCGTCCGTCCGGATCGAGCGCGCGGCGTCGCTGCTCGAGGCGACGAACCCTCCGCAGCGGGCGCGCGGGCGCGTGCTGGGGTACGTGGTGGCGGCGGTCGCGCTCTTGGGGATCGGCTCGGTGATCGCGACGATCGTCGTGAGGGACCAGCGCGCGATGCGTGCGGCGCGCGAGCGCCAGGCGGCGGAGACTGCCGTCGCGGTGATCGCTCCCACGTCCGCGCCGACGACGGCGAAGTCACCGGCTCCGTCACCGAGTCCGCCCCCGAGCGTGACGACGACGAATGCGACGGTGGGCGCCGCGACTCCGGTGGCCGACGCCGCGAGCGCCGCACCCGTGAGCAGCGCCGCGCCCATCGCGCATCCCACGAAGCACGCGCAAGGTCCGCGACACTGGTCGCGCCCGAAGCCGAAGGCCCCGCCGCCCCTCCCGGACTTCCCGGTACCGAGCGTCGACCCGCAGGGCGAGCCGCCGACGCGCTAAGGAGTGAACACGACGATGCGATTGTTGCCGCTGTCGGCGACGAGCACTCGTCCGTTCGCGTCGACCGCGATCCCTGCCGGGGCTTGCAGCTGTCCGTCGCCGGTGCCTGTCGCTCCGAGGAGCGACTTGAACGTCCCCGACGTGTCGAGCGATTGAACGTCGTTGTTCGCGGCGTCGGTGACCCACACGTTCCCGTGCACGTCGACCGTGAGGCCGTACGGCTCGGAGAGACCGCCGAGGGTCGCGGTCGTGGAGCTCGTGCCGTAGCTCCCGAGCAGCGTTCCCGTCGGCGAGTAGTGCGCGACCGCGTGGTAGTAGTAGTCCGCGATCCATAGGTTGCCGCTCGCGTCGAAGTGCAACCCGACGCTCCCCGCGAGCGCGGCCTGCCCCGACTGGCTCGTGGAGAACTGCGCGGTCACGTTCCCGGCGGCGTCGAACTGGAAGACGGTGCTGGCGTCGTCGTCGATGGCGAAGAGGTGATCGTTCGCGTCGAGGGCGACGCCGGTCACGCGGCCAAGCGTCACGCCGGCGTCGGCGCTCGGGAAGGTCGCGATGAAGGCTCCCGAGGAGGTCAGCTCGACGACGTCGTGCGTGCCGTAGTCGCCGACGTACACGTTCCCTTTCGAATCGAGCGCGACGGTCGCCCCCTGCGTGATCTTTCCCGGAGCCAACGTGCCGTACGTCGCCACGTAGGCATCGCTCGCGTCGAACTTCGCGACCCCGCCGCCGAACATCGCGACCCAGACTACGCCCGTGCTCGGATCGATCGCGATGCCTTGAGGCGAGGTGACGTGGCCGGTGCCGAACGACGTCGGCGGACCCGCTTCGCCTCCGCCTTCCGGCGCGCTTCCATCGACCGACGCTTCCGGCGACGACGAATCGGGCCCGCCGCCGTCGAGCGAAGCGTCGGAGCCTCCGTCGTCGAGCGGCGCTCCGCCGTCACCGCTGGGCGGAGCAGGACTGCTGTTCGACCCGAGACAACCCACGAGGCAGCAAAGGCAGGCACCGAGAAAGAGTCGCATGGGGCGCAATCTAACAGAGGCTACGCGCCGGTCGAATCCGAGGCTCTCGTCGTCAGCCGCGCGCTTTCGCCACGAACACCACGTGCTGCATCTTCGATCCCGCGCGCGCCGTGACGTGAAGGACTTCGACCTCGCCGCCGCACTTCTCGAGCCTGCGCACGTAACGCGCGTTCGGCCCTTGCGACCAGATGGCGAGCACGCCGTTCGGTCGCAACGCAGCGAGGCACACGCGGATGCCGTTGTCGCCGTAGAGCCGCTGGTTCTTCGGTTGCGTGAGCCCCTGCGGGCCGTTGTCGACATCGAGCAGGATGACGTCGAACTTCGCCGGCGACTGCCGGAGCGTGTCGAACACATCGCCGACCACGATGCGGCAACGCGGGTCACCGAGCGGATGACCGGCCAGCGCGCCGAGGTACCGGCGGTTCCAGTCGACGAGCTCGGGCATCAGCTCGAGGACCGTGACCTCGGCGTCGGTCGACACGCGATCGAGGACGGCGCGCGCCGTGTATCCGAGCCCCAGCCCACCCACGAGCACCGTCTTCGGGCTCGTCACGCGCGAAAGCCCGATCTCGGCGAGCTCCTCCTCCGAGTCGTGCATCCGATTCGACATCAGGATCCGCAAGCCGACGCGAATGACCCAGTCGTCGCCGTAGCGCCCGAGCACGAACTCGGTCCCGTCGGCGATGCGCGTGCGCTCGACGGTGGCCCAGTCGAGCATCGAGTACGGCTCTACGTCTTCGGACGTCACGCGGGGGTCAACCACGCGTCGTGCAACAACTGGCAGGGACGTCACGGAGGAGGCTTAGCACGTCGCGACGCGCCGTGTTTTCGGGCGAGGCGGAGCGGTGAAACCGGGCATCATGGCCAGACTCGCGTGGAGAAGAACGAATGAACCGACGAATCGTCATCGCTCTGGGAATCGGGATCGCGGGCTCGGCGTGGGGGGTGTCGTGCGTCGACTCGTCTGCCGGCGGACCCGGCGACGGATCGGCGGATTTCGACGGAAACGTCCCCGACGGCGCGACGTTTCCCGATGTCTCGACGTTCCCCGACACGACCGCTCCTCTCCCTGACACCGGCAGTGATGCGAGCGTCGACGCGACGCTCCCCGTCGACGACGGCTCGACTCCCGAGGACGCGGGGCTCGACGCCAACGACGCCGCGATCCTCGACGCCAGCGACGGCGCCCTCGCCGACGCCGACGACGGCGCGGTGGTGGTGGTCACGGCCGACGCCGGAGGCACGGTGCAGACGCTCCCCAACACGCTGCTCCACACGACGCGGCAAGGGCACAGCTCGACGCTCCTCTCGAACGGTCACGTCCTCATCTGCGGCGGCTACTACGGCCCCTCGAACAGCTCGGCGTCGTGCGACGACTTCGATCCCGTCGCCAACACCACGAACGTCGGCGCGACGATGCACTTCGGGCGGGACGGGCACTCGGCCACCGTGTTGAAGAACGGGCAGGTGCTCTTCACGGGCGGCAGCGGCGTGAACGACGCGGGGACGTTCAACATCCTGCGCCCGGCGGAGATCTACGACCCGACGAGCAGCACGTTCACGCTCGTGTCGAACCTGCCGATCGAGGCGCGGAGCGGTCCCGCCGTCTTGATTCACGGCGGCGCGAACGACGGCAACGTTCTCCTCGTCGGCGGCTATGGGGATGGCACGGTCGACGGCAGCACGGCGAGCGATCCGGCGCTCGACTCGATCGAGCTCTTCACCCCCGGCGCCACCCCGACGCAAGGGACGTTCTCACTTCTCGGCGTGCACCTCAGTGCGCGGCGCGGGAGCTTGACCGCAGCACCGATCGGCGACGGCGGGATGCTCGCGGCCGGCGGAAGCTACGGCCCCGGCGGCGGTCCGTACACGTACCTGGCGACGGCCGACACGCTCTCGCCCGCGCTTGACGCGGTGACCGCCACGGTGAACGACATGAGCTTCGGACGCCAAGGAGCGCAGTCGCTGGTGTTGACCGACGGGCGCGTGCTCGTCATGGATGGATACAGCGCGACGGGCTACACGACGAAGCTCGACATCTACGACCCGCCGACGCGCACGTTCACGAGCGTCTCGCTTCCGGCGGCGCGCGGCTATTTCGCGGTCGCGCTCCTCAAGAGCGGGCACGTGATGATCGCGGGGGGCGAAGGGAACTCGGGCCCGCTCGCCGACATCCTCGTCTTCGATGCCGCGACGAGCACGTTCTCCACGGCGAAAGGCGCGCTCAGCGTCGCGCGCGGTCTCGCGGTCGCGACCACGTTGAACGATGGCCGCGTGATCATCTCCGGCGGGCAGAGCGTGCAGGGCGTGGTGCAAACGGTCGACATGTTCACCGAGTAACGAGGCTCCTCCACGATGAGTCTCGCTTCGAACGCCGACCCCGCCGCGCCCACCCGCCCACCCCCCTCCTTTTCGCTTCGATGGACGGTCCTCGTCCTCGTGAGCGTCGCCATGTTCGGCAACTACTACGCGTACGACGCGATGGGTCCGCTGGCCGACACGCTCCAGCGGCAGCTCGGGTTCACCGAGACGCAGATCGGTCTCCTGAACGCGATCTACAGCTTCCCCAACATCGTCATGGTCGTCGTGGGCGGCATCATCGTCGACCGCGTCGGCACCCGCCTGGCGACGCTCATGTTCGCCGGCATCTGCCTCGTGGGCGCGCTCGTCACGGCGTGCTCGCCTTCGCTCTACGTGATGGCCACCGGGCGCCTCATCTTCGGCATCGGCGCGGAATCGATGATCGTCTCGGTCACGACGGCGCTCGGTCAGTGGTTCGTCGGTCGCGCGCTCGGCTTCGCCTTCGGGATGAACCTGAGCATCGCGCGAGGGGGATCGTACGCGGCGGACGTCTCGCCCTCGTGGGCGAAGTCGTTCTACGCGCGCGGATGGCAGCCGCCGCTCTGGCTCGCTGCAGGATTCGCCGCCGTCGCCTTCGCCGCCTCGGCCGCGTACTTCATCCTGGAGCGCCACGCCGAGAAGCGCTTCGACCTCGCGCGCCCGGCGCCGCCCGACAAGATCGTGTGGAGCGATCTGTGGCGCTTCGACAAGTCATACTGGTACGTCGTCGCGCTGTGCGTGACGTTCTATTCGGTCATCTTCCCGTTCCGGAGCACGTTCGCCATCGAGTACTTCCAGCACGCGCACGGCCTGTCGCTCGAAGACGCGGGGACGATGAACGGCTACGTCTTTCTCGCCGCCATCTTCGCGACGCCGGCGTTCGGGCTCCTGGTCGACAAGGTCGGGCACCGCGCGCTCTTCATGGCCGGCGGGACCTTCCTCCTCTTCGCCGTGTTCCCGATCCTCGGCTACACGCACTCCACGCTGTGGACCTCGACGGCGATGATCGGGATCTCGTTCTCGCTCGTGCCGGCCGTGATGTGGCCTGCGGTCCCGTACCTCGTCGCGCCCACGCGCCTCGGCACGGCGTACGGGCTCATGACGATGGTGCAGGCGGTCGGGCTGACGGTGGTCAACCTGGGCGCGGGCTGGCTCAACGACGCGAGCCACGCCGGCGCCGCGAACCCGAGCGGCTACCTGCCGATGCTGTGGATGTTCGGGCTGCTGAGCCTCTTCGGTTTCGTCTTCGCCGCCCTCTTGAGGCAGCGCGAGGTCGGGCCCGACGGACACGATCTCGAGCGCCCGGTGCCGCGCGCGAAGACGCACGCCGTCGTGGTGGCGACTGACTAAGCCTCGCGCGTCAGTACGTCGTCACGAACGAATCCATCTTCGCGTTCACCGGCCACGCGATCTCGCGCACCGCGCGATCGATGCACCCGGCGATCTGCGCGTTCGGCGGCGTGGTGTAGACGCTGACGCCGACGGCGCGCCCGCCGCGAATCGCGACCTTCACGGTCACGTGCATGCTGTTCGGCGTCCCGCACGGGCCGAGGAACGCGCCGTTTCGGATCGGGCCGCCGAGCTGCGCGTCGGTGAGATCGGGAGCGCTCCCTCCGGCGCCGATCGAGATCTGCTCGTGGTTGCCGGCGATCGCCGCTTCGTAGCTCTTGCCCGCGGGGCCGAAGCCTCCGGCGGCGTGCGCGTGCGAGGCGCTCGCCTTGCCACCGCCTTTGCCGTGACGCTTGCCCGAGTGCTTCGCGTGATGGACGACGCCGCCATCGACGCCCGGCTCGGGCTCGTCGTCAGGCTCGTCGTCGCTCGCGACGTCGTCCCCTTGAAAGTACTCGCGCCCGAAGAAGAACCACGCGCCGCCGCCGAGCACGACGACGCACGCGAAGAGAACGACGAACCCGAAGACGCGTGCGCCTATCGAGCTCGTCATGCGATTCCCGGGGTCTCCTGCAAGCGCGCGGCGACTAGTTCTTCTGCGGACCTTGGTGCAGCGCGAACGCGGCCCCTTGCGGGTCCATCATCTGCGCGATGCGACCGCCACCGGAAACGTCCATCGGCCCGTTCATGATCTTGGCGCCCATGCGCGTCGCGCGCGCGACCGCGGCGTCGAGGTTCGGCGTCTCGGTGTAGTGGAGCCACATGGGGGGCGTGGGCTGACCCTTGGGCACGGTCATCATGCCGCCGAGCTGCGTCTCGCCGACGCCGTAGATGCGGTACGTCCCCATGGGGCCCATGTCCATCTCGTGGAGGATCTTCCAGCCGAAGAGCTCCGAGTAGAACTTGAACGCCGCGGCGCTGTCGCTCGTGAGGAGCTCGTTCCAGCAGAACTCCCCTTCCATGGTCGTGTCGTGAAGGGTCATCGTCTGGACCGGCTTGAAGACGGAGATCGCCGCGCCTTGCGGATCGCCCAGGATCGCGAAGCGGCCGACCGTCGGAATGTCTTCGGGCTCCTTGTGCACCTTGCCGCCGAGCTTCTTCGCGAGCGCGACGGTCGCGTCCACGTCGGCGACTTGCACGTGGCCGATCCAGTTCGGCGGCACGCCCATCTTCACCGCGGCTTCCGGGAGCTCCATCACGCCGCCGAGCGGCCCCTGCTTGCCGACCCACATGACGTAGTCGCCACCGTCGCCGAAGGGCTGCGTCTTCCAGCCGACGACCTCGGTGTAGAACGCGATCGCCTTCTTCGGATCCTTGGCGAGGTGCTCGTGCCAAACGAAGTACCCGTTGCTCGTATTCGCCATGGGAAACTCCTGCGCGCGAGCGTGAGCGCGTCTTGTTCGAGGGCGCGGGATGATGCGCCACCGGGCCCGCTCAGGCAACGGTCTCTCGCGCGCTAGTCACGTCGCCGCCTCGCCACCTCGGCGACGAGCGCTGCGAGCATGGCCGAGATCTCGCTCTCGAACGCGGGCCCTCGCACGATCGGCGCATCGGCGACGATGACCGCGCTCACCGCGTTCAACGTGTCGCTGAGCGCCTTCAGCCCGCGGCGCCCGCGCTCGCGATCGCGAACCGCCGCCGTGATGGCGACGATCTTCCGTTCCAGCTCGCCGGTGCCGATGACCCAATCGATTCCGTTCTTGAGTGCCCCCGGGAGGCTGAAGCCGTACTCGGGCGACGCGATGAGGAGCCCGTCGCTCTCGGCGATCGCGCGGCGCCACGTCTGCACGACGGGGAGAGGCGCGGTCGTCTCGAGGTCCGGAT
Source organism: Myxococcales bacterium (assembly GCA_003151595.1). The sequence continues at coordinate 20,507 of PLXW01000104.1, read as the reverse complement.
TGAACTGAGGGAGGTCGCGGAGCAGGTCGCTGAGGACCACCTCGACTCCGGCCGGAGCCAACGCCACTGCGGTCTGAAGGAGAACGAGGTTGCTCGACGTGGCCTGCAAGCTTCCGCTGATGGCGAGAATGCGCACGAGCCAAACGTAGGTGCGACCCCAGCCGACGACAACGATCGGAAGCCGCGGACGTCGACGCTACCCTCCCGCGCATGGCGACCCCCTCCACCGAAATCACCCTCGGCGCTCTCCCGCCCCCCTTCGCTCTTCCCGACGTCACCACCGGGCGCGTCGTCTCCGTCGACGACGTCCGCGCCGGCCGCGCGTTGCTCGTGATGTTTCTCTGCCGGCACTGCCCGTACGTGAAGCACGTCGAGCTCGAGCTCGGGCGCATCGGTCGTGACTACGGCGGCAAGCTCGGCATCGTCGGCATCTCGGCGAACGATGCCGTGAGTCACCCCGAGGACGCGCCGCCCAGCCTGAAGGAGCAAGCCGCGATCGCCGGCTTCACGTTCCCGTATCTCTACGACGAGAGTCAGAGCGTGGCGCGCGCGTACGGCGCGGTCTGCACGCCGGAGTTCTTCGTCTTCGACGCGACGCCCCGCCTCGCGTACCACGGCCGCCTCGACGCGACGCGCACGGGGCGCGAGTCCGCGAACGGGAGCGACCTCCGCGCCGCGCTCGACGCCGTGCTCGCCGGTCGCCCGATCACGGGGATGCAGATTCCGAGCGTGGGGTGCTCGATCAAGTGGAGGCGGGGCGCGTAGCGCGCGACGGCGACGTGGGCGTCAGTGATGCGGGCGCGGGCTCGGGTGCGTGATGGTGTCGGGCGGAGGTTGCGTCGGCACCGCCTTCGGGGGCTTGGGCTTCGGCTTTGGAACCGATGCCGTCGCGGTCGCAGTCGCAGTCGCAATCGCAGTCGCAGTCGCAATCGCGGTCGGCATCGGCTCGGCGTGCTCGCTCGCCCCCGTGACGATCGGTCGCTCTTGCGCGTGACCCCACGAGTCCTGCGAGTGGCAACCGTTGCAGGCTCCCGGCGTCTCGCCCTGGTGATGCCGCGCGGATCGAAACTCCGCGACGTGACACGAGACGCACGCGCCGGGTTCGGTCGTCGTCGCTGACGGACTGGTTCCGCACGCCTCGAGTAGCGCGAGAACGACGAGCCCACACGCCGTAGGACTTCGCAGGTGCACGGCTAGAACCGCTCCTCGCGAAACGGCATCCCGAGCTTCGCGCAGAGCGGACGCAGCTTGGCCGCGAGGCCTGGCGGACCGCAGAAGTAGACGTCGACCGCGTCCGGGACGTGCCGTCGCACGATGTCGCCGAGCATGGTCTCCCAGTCGGGCGGGCCCATGTGCGTGCGTGTTCGAAGACCGGTGATCATGTCGCTCCGGCCCGCCGCCTTCATGATCTCGCGCGCGATCTCGAGGCCCATCGAGGTCACCCCCGTGCGCCCCTCGGTCATGCACAGATGCATCTCCAGGATGCCTTTGGGGTCCTTCGTCTCGAGCTCGGCGAGGAGCGCCGCGAACCATTCGAACGAGTACTGATCTCGGTTGAGCCAGAAGAAGTAAGCCTTCTCGAGCCGATCGGTCGACGGGCGCGCGGCATCGTTGCCGCGGAGAACGATCGTCTCCAGCACGCTCGCGAACGGCGTGACGCCGATGCCGGCGCCGATGAGGACCGCCTGGCGCGATTGAAAGATGTGCGCGCTCGGAGAGCCGTAGGGACCATCGACATAGGCGACGAGACCGGGAGCGTCCTCGCCGGCTTCGACGTTGCGGCGCAGAGCTGCCGTCCAGTTGCCGAGCGATCGCACGTGGAACGTGAGGTTGGGGCGGACCGGCGAGCTGCTGATCGTGAACGGGTGCCACTCGCGCTTGGCCACCGACGGAATGCGCAAGAAGACGTAGTCGCCGGGCGAGAACGCGAGCCCCGGCGGCCGCGCGATCTCGAGGCGCGTGACGCCGGATCGCAGCGCGCGCGACGACACGATCGACGCGGCGGGGCCCCGGCGCACGCGACGCGCGATCTGCTCGGCGACGAATCCGAGCAGGGGGACACCGGCCCAGAAGAGGAACGACGGGGCGTGCGCGATCGCGAGCCCCAGCCAGGCGACGTAGAGGAGGTGCGTGAAGTAGAAGAGCTCGAACCGCGCGCTCCTCCGGATGAACGAGAGCGCGAAGACCCACATCACCGCGAAGACGACGAGCAGAAGCCCGCCGGTGAGCCCGCGCTCGGTCGTCGCGATCTTCACCAGCGGCGAAGCGTCGTGGCCGATCGAATACGCGACCACGAACGCGGCAGAGTGCGCCAGGGCGAGCGCGAAGAGCGCGTGTCCGACGAGGCGATGAAACTCGATCGCGTCGTCGACCGGGAGTACGCGCCCGAGCCACGTCGCGCGCACGCGCGTGAGAAGCCGGCGCATGACCGGCAAGAGGATCAACGCACCGTTGAACGCCGCGCATTTGCCGAGGGCGCGCCCCGCCTGCATGTACGGATTCTGATCGGCCTCGCCGAGGAGCCAGGTCGCGACGAAGATCCCGACGTTCGCGAGCGCCCATGACGCCACGACGAGGCGCGGTCCCCATCCGCGCTCGGAGGCGCCGAGCGGGGCGCGGGGAGCTCTCGGCCTCGTGCGATCCTCGAGCCACACGAGGAGGTCTTCATTCGGCGCGATCCAGATGGCTTCGCTGCGGGTCATCTTCCGCAGCAGCTCGGGGCGCTTCAGCATCACCGCCTCGAACTCGTCGAACGTGATGCGACCGTCGCGGTTCGTGTCCGCCGCGGCGAAGAGCGCGCGCGCGAGCTGCTCGGGGGGCTGCGTGGCCCGTTCGACGACGTTGCTCTCGGCCATCGCGATCGAGAGCATGCGGAGCAGCTCGTCGGGGCTCAGCCCGCCGTCGCCGTCGTGATCGTGAACGCGGAAGGCGAAGAGCAGCTTCTCCCGGTCGCTGCCGAAGACGAGCGCCTGGACGGCACGGAGGAACTCGCCCTTGTCGACCGCTCCGTCGTGGTTCGCATCGAACTGGTCGAAGATGCGGCGCGCGAGGTAGTCGCTGCGAAGACCCAGCGCCTTCTGGAGCGTGCGCGGCGTGATGTGTGGCTCGCCGCCGGCGTGGTGCTTGAATGCGCGCTCGAGGACCGCCAGGAGATCGGCGTCGAGCGGCGGCGGTTGAGGCGCGGGACTCACGGGGAGGCGCATCCTAACCCGTTGGACCGGGCCCACGCCCGCGAACCGGGCGTGACCCTCGAGCGGGAGCGCGAACCTTTCGAAGCCTCCGGTGTTTCCCCTCCCGATGCTCGCACGCCGCGTGTTCGGCCTCTGGCTCGTGGCCGCCGTGTCGTGCGGTTCTCCGCCGCAGGCGAAGGTCGTCACCAGCAGCGCGGTCCCTGCACCGGCAACGACGCCGCTCCTGGAGGGCGCCGCTGCGAGTCCGTTCTTCGCCTACGCGACGGTTCGACTCGCCGACGGGGTCTACGCCTTCGTGCCGCCGGATCCCGCATCCGGGATCGTCAGCGGGAACTCGACGATCATCATCGGCGACGACGGCGTGCTCGTGGTCGACACCGGTCGCTTCCCCACGCTCGCGCGAAAAATGATCGCCGACGTGCGGCGCCTCACCGACAAGCCGGTGCGCTACATCGTCACCACGCACTGGCACCCGGATCACAACCTGGGGAACGCCGAATACGCGCGCGCGTTCCCCGGAGTCACGATCCTGGCGCACGCCGAGACGAGGCGGCTCGTCTTGAAGAACCTCCCAAAGCAGGTGGACATCCAGCGCCACTCGCAAGACACGCTCGATCAGCTCGTGGCGGCGCGCGCTCGCGGCAAGCACAAGAACGGGAGCCCGTTCACGGACGACGAGCGGGCGTACCTCGATTCGACCATTCCGCCGCTCCAGGCGACACTGGTCGACGCCAAGGAGCTCGAGCTCACTCCGCCGAACGCGACGTTCGACGGCGCGGGCGTGAGCGTGTTCCTCGGCAAGCGCGAAGTGAGAGTCATGCACCTGGGGCGCGGCAACACCGCGGGCGATACGGTGGTGTACGTGCCGGACGCGAAGGTCCTGGCGACCGGAGATCTGGTCGTGAGCCCGTCGCCGTATCCGGAGTGGTGTTACCCGGGCGAGTGGATCGAGACGCTGCGAAAGCTGACCGAGATCGACGCCGCGGTGATCGTGCCCGGACACGGCGCGGTCGAGCACGACTTCGCGTACGTGAAGACCGAGATGGAGGCGCTCACGTCGCTCCGCACCCAGGTGCAGGCGGCGGTGAAGGCCGGGCTCACGCTGGAACAGACGGCCGCGAAGATCGACCTCGACGCGATCCGGCGGCGGATGGCCGGCGACGATCCGATCAAGAATCGAAACTTCCGCGAAGAGTTCGTCGCGACGGCGCTCGAGCGCGCCTACCAAGAGGCCAAGGGATCCTTCTCGGAGGAATAGACGATCCTGGTTCAAGCGCGGGCGCATCGAGAGGCGACGCGCTAGCGTTGGCGGCGATGCGTTACGAAGGTCGGATCTATCGCCCGCCGTCGGAGGCCGACGCGCTGATCGTGCAGGCGACGATCGGGTGCTCCTGGAACCACTGCACCTATTGCGACATGTACCGCGAGAAGTCGTTTCGCGTGCGCGACCTCGAAGGCACTCTCGCCGATCTCGAAAACGCCGCGCGCGCGGTCGGTCCGGACGTGGAGAAGATCTTCGTCGCGGACGGCGACGCGCTCGTCCTCCCGATGGACCACTGGCGACCGATCCTCGCGCGCGCGCGCGCCCTCTTTCCCAACCTGCGGCGCGTGTCGTGCTACGCGATGGCGCGGAACGTCACCGAGAAGAGCGAGGCCGCGCTGCGCGAGCTGCGTGAGGCGGGGCTCACGACGTTCTACATCGGACCTGAGTCGGGCGACGACGTGACGCTCAAGCGAATCGCGAAGGGGGACGACGCGGCGGCGCACGTGCTCGCGGCGCAGAGGGCGCATGCGGCGGGGATCGCGCTCAGCGTGATCGCGCTCCTCGGGATCGCCGGCGATCGAAGCGACGAGCACGCGCGGGCGACCGCCGCGCTGGTGACGGCGATGAACCCTTCGTACTTCGCCGCGCTCACGGTCACGATCGTCCCCGGCACGCCGCTCGCGCAGCTCCATGCGAAGGGGCGCTTCGAGGTGCCGCCAGTGCCAGCGCTCCTCCGCGAGCTCCGGACGATGATCGATCTCGCGCGCCCCGACGACGCGATCTTCCGGACCAACCACGCCTCGAACTACCTGCCGCTCGCCGGACGACTGCCGCGCGATCGAGAGCGGATCGTGGGCGTCATCGACGCCGCGCTCGAAGGGAAGGTCCGGTTGCGAGGCGAAGGGGCGCGCGGGCTCTGAGATCGGCTCAGCTGCTGGACGATCGCGCGGCGCGCGACGTGAGCCGGGTCGCGCCCGCGCGGAAGTTGGAGTAGACCCGGCGCGCGCCATGAACCTCACAGCCCCGCACGCCGCGCCGGCCGAGAAGCCGCTCCTCCGCGGAGTGTCTCATCAGGTCGCGTTCTTCGTCTCGATCGCCGCCGTCGTCGCGCTCGTGATGCGCGCGCACTCGCCCTACGCGACGGTCGCCGCGCTGGTGTTCGGCGCGAGCCTCGCGCTCCTCTTCGGGACGAGCGCGCTCTACCACCGCGTTCGCTGGGACTTCGCCGCGCGCCAGCGAATGCGCCGCCTCGACCACGCCGCGATCTTCATCTTGATCGCCGGCGGGTACACGCCGCTCTTCTCGCTCGTCCCTTCGAGCCACGGCGGGCACGGCGCGCTCTTGGCGATCTGGATCGGCGCCGGCGTCGGCGTCCTCAAGTCGCTCCTCTGGCCGAACGCTCCGAAGTGGGTCACCGCGCTGGTGTGCGTGAGCCTGGGATGGACCGTCGTGGGTCAGGTGATCGATCGCGCGCCGGCCGTCGGGTGGCTGGCGATCGGAATGCTCGTGGCCTGCGGGGTCATCTATAGCCTCGGCGCCGTGGTGTATGCGCTGCGCCGCCCCGATCCGTTTCCGAAGATCTTCGGCTACCACGAGGTCTTTCACGCCATCGTGATCGTCGCCAGCGTCTGCCTCTTCGTGCACGTCGTGCTCGTCATGCGCGCGGTTTGAGTCTCGGCCCTCGCCCCCCGCTCGGGGTGTGCGGCATCGGATAGGCTCGGAGTGCACGATCAGGGGGCATGATCGGAGAGCAGTGACTAGGGTGACTGGATGAGTTGGTTCGCGCTCCTCACGCTCGGCGGGTGGCTCACGGTGGTCGCCGCCGCTTCGCTCTTTCGCGGGCGACCGTTCGCGATCGCCGCAAGCGTGCTCATGGGGATCTACTCCCTCCTCGCGGTGGCGATGGCGCCCGAGGCCTCGCTTCCGCTCATGCGCGTCTACACCGCGCTCCACGTCGCGGTGTACGTGAACTTCTCGCTCCTCTCGCGCCCGCGTATGCGATCGCTCGCGTATCGGCTGCTCGTGAGCTGGCCGGGGGCGTTCTTCGTCGCGGGCACGTTGCTCGCGCTCCCGTGGGCGCTCGCGCGGTCGTTCGGGTTCCATCCGTGGGCGCCGTGGCTCCCGTACGCGTTCGGCGCGGTCGGTCTCCTCCAGTCGCTCACCGCGCGCGAGGAGGAGATCGATCTCGTGATCGGCGGCGCCTCGCCCACGACGAGCGTCGCGCCCCATGCGCACGGCCACGCACGGGAAGAACGACCGCTCCGGATCGTGCAGATCACCGATCCGCACATCGGTCCGTTCATGTCGGTCGCGCGGCTGCGACGGATAGCCGCGAACGCCGTCTCGAAGAGGCCCGATCTGGTGCTCCTCACGGGCGATTTTCTGACGATGGAGTCGCAGAGCGATCCCGATCTCCTCGGGCGCGCCCTCGAGCCGCTGCGCGCGATGCCCGGCAAGGTGTTCGCCTGCTACGGCAACCACGACCACGAAGCCATCGCGACCGTCACCGGAGCGCTGGCCGCCAATGGCGTCACGCTCCTCGTCGACGACGAGCGTGTAGTGGAGACCGAGGCGGGGCCGGTCCAGATCGTGGGGATGGACTTCGTGCGGCGCGATCGCAAGGCGCACCTCGAGCGCGTCTGCAAAGAGCACCCTCGCAAACCCGGCATGACCCGGGTCGTCCTCTTGCACGACCCGGGCGCGTTCCGACACCTGCCGGAAGGCGAAGGCGATCTCGTGCTCTCCGGGCACACGCACGGAGGGCAAGTGGGGCTCGTGAGCCTGGGGCTCTCCTGGACGTTCCTGCGCCTCTTCGGGATTCGCATTCCGGACCATGGGTTCTGGGCACGCGGGCGCGATCGCATGTATGTGCACCGGGGGACCGGGCACTACGGGTTTCCGCTTCGGCTCGGGGTGCCGTCAGAGGAGAGCCTCGTGCGCGTGCATAGGGACGCGCCGGTCTGACGAGCGGCGCGATCTCGGTGGGGCGCGCTGGATCGCGATGACGCGAGGCGCGCGACAAACGCCGCCGATCGAGAGATGGAAGAACTCCGAAAAGCGGTTCGGAGAAATTCCCAACACTGCTGCGACTCCCATCGCCGCGTCTACACCGATCGCACGGCACGTCCGCTGCAGTACGTAGCTGCGTGCGCCGATGGATCCTCGCAGTGACAGTTCTCCTGGCAACGGGTTGTGGGCACTCGAACGAAGTGATTCCACTCCTCACCGCCGCCGGGATTCCTCTCACACAACCCACGTCCGTTCCGCTTCGCGTCGTCACGCGATCGACCGCAGTTCAGGATCCGCTGCGCGTGCAAGGGCACGACGTGTTCTACGGCGACGTCGAGGCGGCGCTGGGTCACGCGATCGCATCGGCCACCGTGCCGTGGGCGGATGCGCATCGCGCGGATGCGACGGCCCGCGACGGCTGGCAGCTCTTCGTCGAGGTGACCAACGCCGACGCCCAGTACGACGACGGGCGACTCATCTTCTCGGTCGGCGTCCGCGCGACGCTGCGCGCGCGCGCCGGGAACGTCTACCTCGCGCAGACGCAGACCACGTGTCGACAGGGGGGCATCGCGCCTCCCGATCAGGGAGCACCCATCATGTACAAGTGCATGACGGAGATCGGGCGCGATCTCGATGGGTGGCTCGAAGGAGTTGATCTGAACGCCGTCGCGGCGTCGCGAATGGCGCGCTGACTGATTCTCGAGTCGTAGACAACACAACCATCAACGAAGGAGGCGGGCTGGCGCGAAGAGCCGACCGCCAGAGGTGTACACATGCGCAATTTTTCGCTCATTGGGCTTTCGTTCGTGGCGCTGAGCGCGCTCACGATGGGGACCGGCTGCGCGGGAGCGCTCGTCGAGCCGGGGCATCGCGCGCTCTACTTCGATCCCAGCAACGGCGGCATCCAGCACGAGGTGCTGCAACCCGGGTGGTACCGGACGGCGTGCCCCTTCTGGAAACCGGGGAACGATTGCCCGCGCGTCGACGACTTCGACGTCACCTACTCGACGGCGAAAGAAGAGCTGCACACTCTGTCGAAAGAGGGATTGCCGCTCGACCTCCACACCGCGCTCAAATATCGGCCGATCGTCTCGGAGCTGTACCTGCTCGATACCGAGATCGGCGCCAATTACTTCGACGAGGTGATCGGCCCCGAGCTCCGGAGCGCGACGATCGGCGTCATGGCGCGCACGTCGTATGTGGACTTGCAGAAGCAGAACAGCGCGATCGAGGACGGGATCGAGAAGGAGCTGCGCGAGCGACTCAAGGGAAAGCACATCGAGGTGTCGAGCGTCCTCATCGAGAGCGTCAATTACGCGCCCGAGATCCTGGCATCGCAGAAGGAGCGCGTGGTGTCGCAAGAGCAGACGCTCGCGCAGAAGCAGCTCCTCGAGAACGCAGCGCTCCAGAAGAAGCGCGAGCTCGAGCTCGCCGCCGAGACCAAGAAGCTCGAGCTCGAGACGCAGACGGCGCAGAAGAAGATGGAGCTCTCGGCGGAGGCGGAGCAGCGGAAGATCACCGCGCAGACCGAGACCGAGGTGAAGAAGATCGAGATCGAGAAAGAGACCGAAGAGGAGAAGGCACGCATCGACTCGGCGCTGCGCAACAAGGGGGCGGAGGCGAAGCTCGCGATGACGCAGGCGCAGATCGATCGCGTGAAGGCCGAGGCCACGGCCGCGACCACGGTGGTGACAGCAAGGGGCGACGCGAAGGCGCGGCTCGCGCTCGCCGAGGCGGCGGCGGCGGAGAATCGCGCGACGTCGGCGAACGTCACGCCGATGGAAGTGGAGATGCACGCCTACGACGCGCTCGGGAAGCTCGGCGGCACGGGGTCGACCTTCCTCTTCGGCGACTACTCGAAGATGCCCAACTGGCTGTTCCCGAAGATCCCCGGGTTCCAGACCGCGCCGTTGCTGTTCAACCCGCCGATCGTGGCCGAGCCTCGCGCCGCCGCGTCGGTGCCGAGCACGGTGAAGCCGACCTCGTACGCCATGAAGACCGATCCTTCGGGCGGTAACCCTTACTGAGGAGACGGACCATGATGGTCAGACGAATGCTCTTCGTCGCCGGTGCTCTATCGCTCACGGCCTGCTCGGCGACGTTGCAACGGCCCGTGGAGACGACCGAGGCGGCGACACAGCTCGAACAGGTCACTCACTCCGACACCAACGAGTTCGATCCCGCGATCGCGCCAGACGCGGGATCCATCGCCTACGAGGTCGCGGCGACGCCCGACACGACGCCGCACCTCGAGGTGATGTCACTGAAGGGGGCGGATCAGAACGCGCGAGCCGTGACGTACGGCTCGGGGGACGAGACGGGGCGCGAGCCGGCGTGGATGCCGGACGGCTCGGGGGTCATCTTCGTTTCGCGGAGCGACCCTTCGAAGAGTCTCATGGAGATGATCGGCCACGGCGTGGGCCAGGCTCCCTTCGTCGGTGAGGCCGGCGGCCCGCTCATGTCGAGCGCATGGCCGGCGATCTCACCGGACGGCGCGAAGGTGGCGATGTCGCTCGGCGACGTGGAGGCGTTCCACACCGGCTGGCACACCATCGTCGACTTCGATCAACAGATCGGTCTGTCGAACCTTCTCGGCACCGATGTCTCGTTCATCGGCAAAGGGACCGAGCCTTCCTGGAGCCCCGATGGAAAGCGGCTGGCGTTCGTGCGGCAGTCGGAGGGGCGCGCGCACGTGTTCGTGGCGAACGCCGACGGAAGCGACGCGCACGCGATCACCGAAGGATCGTCGGACGACGTGGAGCCGACGTGGTCTCCGGATGGAAAGGTCATCGCCTTCTGCTCGGTGCACACGGTCGGTGAGTCGGCTCAGGCGAACATCTTCCTCACCGCACCTGACGGTTCGGGGCTCGTGCAGCTCACCGAGGGCGATCGTCTCGCGTGTCGACCGAGCTGGGGGACCGATGGGTTCATCTACTTCCACGCCAACGCGACCGACCACTTTCACATCTGGCGCATGCGCCCGAGCGGAGCTCGCGGGTAAGTCACTTCTTCGGAGGTGGTGGCGTCGGCGGGTGCCCTTCGAGCTCTCGCATGATCTCGTCGAGCTCCTTCTGCTCCTCGGTGAGCGTGGCGCCGGGGAGCGAGGCGCCCGGCAGAGCGCGCGAGAGCATACTCGCCAGGCTTCCGAGCGAGAGGAGCACGACCAAGGTGTACGCCGCGACGCGCACGGCGACGCGGAGACTCTTCGTGAGCTCCGCTGCGATCTCTTCGCCCCGCTCCGTGAGACGCGCGGCGAGGTGACCCGAAGCGGTCCCGCTCACGATCGAGAGATTGGTCGCGAGCGAGAGGTGCGGCGCGACGGCCGCGAGAGCTGCTCCTTGCGCAGTGGCACCGCCGAGCGCTGCGGCTCGGACTCGTTGTCCGAGCGGAGACCACGCGAGCAACGCCGACGTCGCCAGCAGCCCCGCGCTCCCGACCTCGGGACGCGCGACGAAGGGCGCCGACATCGTCACGAAGTCCGCCTCGGCGTGACGCGCCGCGAGCCAATCGAGGCCGGGGAACCGGGCGCAAATCGCGAGGGCGCGCGGGCCGTAAATCGGCGAGCGGAGCATCGCGGGCACGCCGACGACGACGAGCGCAGTCATGAGCCCGAGCACGAGAAGGCCGCGAAAGACCGGCCCCACGTACGAGCCGCTCCCGATCAGGTTCGGGAGCGGGTCGAGGATCACCGTGAGCGCCGCGATCGCGAACGGACCGAGGAGCCCGCGAAAGATCGCGCTTCGCAGCACGTCGCGTCGCCGTCGACGAAGCACGAGCGCGTGAAGCACCCCGGCGATAGCGTCGGGTGTCACTGCCGACGCGAGGAACGCGTGCTCGCTGGCGTCGATGGCGCGCGCCGCAAAGAGCGCGCTCTCGACCGAGCCCCCCGGCCGCACGAAGGGGCGCACGCGCTGCACCCACCGCGACGCTTCGGGACCGGCGACCTCGAGCCGCGAGAGCGCCTCGGGCAAGGGAGCGCCTGCGCCCAGGCACGCGGCGAGCACGTCGAGGAGTGCGGCATCGGAGGTCTTCATTGCCGGCGATGCATCATCGTATCCCCCTCCCGCCGAGCCGCGCGCCATGGATCCGCGCGCCGCTCTCGGCGACGGTGCGATCGCGGATTAGGATCGCGCGACGAGGCGTTCTCTTCGGCGGCTGCGGATCAGCCTTCGAGGTGAACGATGAGACGCGAATGGACGCGGCGAGACATGCTGGTCACGATCGGCGCGACGCTCACGGCGGCATGCGCGCCGAGCACGAGCCTTTCGGCTCCGCCGGCGAGCGAGCATCCAAGCGAGGGCGACGCGCTCGCGAAGATAGAAGCGGCCGTAGGCGGGCGCATCGGCGTCTTTGCGCTCGACACAGGGAGCGGCCACTTCGTCGCGCATCGCGCAGACGAGCGGTTCGCGCTGTGCTCGACCTTCAAGTGGGCGCTGGCGGCGGGGGTGCTGGCGCGCGTCGATCGCGGCGCGCTTTCGCTCGACGAGCGCATCCCGTACGGGCAAGCCGATCTGCTCGAGCATGCTCCGACGACGCGCGCTCACGTCGCCGACGGATCGATGACGGTGGGCGCGCTCGCGCGAGCGGCGGTCACTCAGAGCGACAACACCGCCGCCAACTTGCTGCTCGCAAAGGTCGGCGGGCCTCCCGGGCTCACGGAGTTCATCCGGCAGGTCGGCGATTCGGTGACGCGGATCGATCGTAACGAGCCGGCCCTCAACACGATCGGCCGCGGCGACGTTCGCGACACCACCTCGCCGCACGCGATGGCGGGGCTCTTGCGATCGGTGCTCTGCGGCGACGTGCTTTCGCGAGGCGGTCGCGAGACGTTGATCGCGTGGTTGAACGCCTCTGAAACGGGACGCGATCGTCTGCGCGCCGGCTTCCCCGCGAATTGGGCCGTAGGAGACAAGACGGGCACGGGGCCCAACGGCGAGGTCAACGACTGCGCGTTCGTCGTTCCGCCGGGGCGTGCGCCGATCGTGATCGCGTCGTACTTCAGCGATGGCCCCTCGCCGCTCCCAGCGCTGAACGCCGCGCATGCCGACGTCGGTCGGCTGGTCGCGAAACGGCTATCCTAGACCAGGCTGACGCCTCGCCACGCTGGTAGCGAAGCAGTCCCTCACCCCCGCCGGCGGCGCCTCGCGACGATCGCCAGCGCGCCGATGACGAGCGCGATCCCCGCCGGCTCGCGCGGAGTCGACCGAGAGCCCACGGTCGCGCATCCGCAGCCGCTCGACGTCCCGGTGTCGCCGTTGCCGCCGTCGGCCGCGATCGATCCGCCGTCTTCGCCGGTGGTGAGCCCGCCGCTGCTGCTCCCGCTGCCGCCGCCGCTGCTGCTTCCGTTTCCAGTTCCGCCGGCGTCGTCGCCGCCGCTCGTGGCTGCGTCGTCACCGGTGCCGGTCGCCGCGTCGTCGTCGCCGCCGCCCGAGCCGTCGTTGCCGAGCGTCGCGTCGTCACTCGCGTCGCTTCCGCCGCCGGTCGTCGCGTCTTCACCGCCGGCCGCATCGGCTCCGTGACCTGCGTCGCTCGCGTGACCGGCGTCGGCTTCGTGACCGGCGTCGCTCGCTCCGGCGTCGGTCGCGCCGAGATCGGCGAGCGCCGTTCCGTTCGGCGAGCCCCACCCCGTCGGACCGTCCCATCCCGTTCCAGCGAGGCACATCACGTCGCCGCACGACGTGCTGCCGAGCGCGTTGTTGTTGCCGCTCGTCACGTCGTAGAAGGCTGCGGTGTTCTCGTAGAAGAAGGCGTTCGACTTCGACGCGAGCCCGACGCGCGTGAGCAGCGCCGCCACGAAGGGCGACGCGCAGCTCGTGCCGCCGACGGGCGTCCATCCGCCGCCGACGTACGTGGCGACGTTCGACGCGACGGCAGAGACGTCGACGTCGGCGCGCATGGCGCAGCTCCCGGTGTCGACGCCCGACTGGTACGCCGGCTTCGCGGTCTCGCTGCTGCAACCGCTCGTCGTCCCGCCGCCGAGCTGGTTCCACACCTTCTCGGTGTATCCGCCGCGCGCCGCGCCGGATCCCTTGCTCGGCGTCGTGCCGCCGACGCTGAGGACGCTGTCGATGGTCGACGGGAAGCTCGGCGCGAGCACGCCCGATTGACCCGTCTCGTTGTTGTAGAGCGCGTCGCCCGACGCCACGGCGATGAGAACGCCTTCGTGCTGGAAATACGGGACGTACGGCCCGTCGCTGTACGAGGGCCCGTACGGGTCGCTCGGATCCTCCGGCGCGCCGTAGCTGTTCGAGACCGCGCTCGCTCCAAGCTCGACGGCCTTGCTCACGGCCGGGCCGAGGTCCCACGAGTTCGGCGAGTCGGCCTCGACGAGCAAGATGCTGCAGTCGGGGCATGCGGCGCTCACCATCTCGACGTCGAGCGCGATCTCGCCGGCCCACCCCGAGTCTTGCGCCGGGAGCGCGCCGTCGCCGCGCTGGCTGATGACGCCGATGCACGCCGTACCGTTCGGGGTCGGCGCATGGCCCGCCGCGCTGCCGCACTCGGGGAGCACAGGGAGGCCGTAGTGCAACCGGTACGCGGCGAGATCGGTCACGACCGTCGCGTCGGCGCAGGCGTCGACGATGGCGACGATCCTCCCGGCGCCCGTGGGCGACGCGGCGATGTTGTACATCTTCGTATAGTCGGCGGGACCGAAGCCCGACGCCGAGCCGCCGCCGCCACCGGGCGCGCTCCCGTTGCACGACCCGATATCGGCGCTCGCATCGACCCCCGCGCCTGCGTCGGGCGCCGGAGAGAACGGACGGAGCGCGAGCTCGTCGGCGTACGACTTCGGCACCAGGCGACTCGAGAGGCAGCGCAGCTGATGAGGGCGCAAAGGATCGAACGGGCAGTTCTGGATTTGCACGAGAGGCTCGGCCGACAGAGGGAGCGACGACACGTCCGCACGCGCCGTTCGACTCGCGAGGAGCGCGATCGGTGCCAACGCAAGGAATCCCAGCACGTCGCGCTTCATCGCCATGGACGCCCACCTCCCGTGCTTCGGCGTGCCCGCGGCCCGCTCTCGAAGACCCGCATCGTGTACGGCGGCGCGGAGGGGAGCGACAAGCGAGATCGTGGCGGCGCAAGGCAATGGGACGGAAAGGAGGCGACCGAAAGGAGGCGAGGCGCAAACCGTGACATCGGACTTCTCGCCTCGAGCCTCAGCGTACGCGCAGCGCGACGAGAATCCCCCCCGACGCGATCGCGCTTCCGGCGAGCGCCAAAATCCCCGCGGCGTAGCTCCCGGTCGCATCGGTGAGGTACCCGATCGCGTACGGTCCGACGAACCCGCCGAGGTTCCCCACGAGGACGACGAACCCGAACGCCGCGGCGGCTCCCGCGGGGCTGAGCGCGTTCGTCGCCAGCGACCAGAAGCTCGGGTAGTAGCTGAGTGAGCCCATCGCCGCGATCGAGAAGCCGGCCATGACGACGGGCGTCGGAGCGCCGGGGACCTGACTGAGGGCGAGGCCGGCGGCGCACGCGAACGTCGTCATCGCCGCGTGCCACTTGTGTGCGCCGGTCTTGTCGGAGTGCCACCCCGTCAGCAGCATCGCCGGCGTCGCGAAGAGCCATGGAATCGACGCGACGAGGCTCACCTGCCAGGTCGTGAGCCCGTGAAGACTCTGCACCATCTTCGGTAGCCAGAAGACCAGGCCGTACCCGGCGAGCGTGATCGTGAAGTAGGAGGCCGCCAGCGCGACGACGATCGGCCTTCGAATGGCTCGAAGGATCGGCACGTGCGACTCCCCCGCGGACTTCTCACGGCGCTCGCGCTCCAGCGCTGTCGTGATCCACTCGCGCTCGTCCTCCGCGAGCCAGCGCGCGTCTCTGGGCCAGTCGGTCAGATAGAAGAGCGTGGCGACTCCGCCGATCACGGCGGGGAGTCCCTCGAGGATCAAGAGCCAGCGCCAGCCCGACGCACCCAACCAATGAACGCCGAGGAGTCGCCCCGCCACGACGCCGCCGAGCGCGTTGGACATGGGGATGGCGCTCATGAAGAAGGCGATGGCCTTGGCGCGATCTTTCTGACGGAACCAGTGCGTCAAATACACAATCACAGCGGGGAAGAATCCCCCCTCGGCGAGCCCCACGAGAAAACGAACGACTCCGAACTGCGTCGCGTTCTGGATGAGGCCCGTGGCCGATGCGAGCGCGCCCCACGCGATCATCGTCACCGCGATCCACCGGCGCGCGCTCCAGCTCTCGGCGAGCATCGCGCCCGGGATCTCCAGCAGCGCATACCCGAAGAAGAAGATCCCGGCGCCGAGGCCGAAGACCTCGTTCGAGAAGTGCAGCTCGCGCGTCATGTCGAGGCCCGCGAAGCCGACGTTGACGCGATCGATGTACGCGGTCGTGTAGATGATGAAGAGAAACGGGAGAAGGCGGCGCGTGATCTTTCGACGAGCCGTGGCGGCGAGAGCGGGCGGTGCGGTCGCGGCGAGAGTAGAGGTCGTGTTCATGGAGCGCCGGGCGAAGATGAGCATACAAACGACGGAGTCCTCGTTCGATCCTTCGAGTCGAATCAAGCTGACGGTCCGCGACCTCCCGCGCTTCCCGGGCACGACGCTGCTTCACAAGCTCGGTCGCGTCGTCTGCGAAGCGGAGTGTCTTCCGCGGCGCGAGCTCTTCGAAGCGTGGGAGGTGGCGCGGCGGACGCGGCGCAGGTTCCGTGGAGGGCGCGTCGTGGATCTCGCGTGCGGGCACGGGCTCGTGGCGTGGGTGATGCTGCTCCTCGACGACACGTCGCCGTCGGCGCTGGCGATCGACACGCGCCTTCCGCCGAGCGCGGGGCCGCTTGGAGAGGCGATGGTGCGGGCGTGGCCGAGGCTCACCGGGAGGGTCGCCGTCGAACAGCGAGCGATCGCCGACGTGGCGATCGAAGCGGGCGACGTGGTCGTGGCGACGCACGCCTGCGGGGCGTTGACCGACGCGGTGATCGATCGCGTCCTCGCCGCGCGCGCGCGCGTCGCGCTCCTCCCCTGCTGCCACGACGAGGAGACGTGCGACGCAGGCGGCCTCCGCGGATGGCTCGATCTGGAGACCGCGGTCGATGCGACGCGCGCCGCGCGCCTGCGTGCGAACGGCTATGCGGTGCAGACTCAGGTGATCCCCCGCGCCATCACGGCGAAGAACCGTTTGCTGCTGGGCTCGCCGCTCGTCGATCGAGCTGCGCTACAACCGACTCCGTGACCAGCAGATCCGTGATCGAGCAACTCTCCGCGCTCGTCGGAGGCAAGTCGGTCGTCGCGCTCACCGGCGCGGGGCTGAGCACCGAATCCGGCATTCCCGACTACCGGAGCCCCGAGGCGCTCGCGACTCCGCGACACCCGATTCAAGGTCCGGAGTTCGTGCGGTCGGAGGCGGTGAGGCGCCGGTACTGGGCGCGGTCGGCGCTGGGGTGGGAGCGAATGGGGAGCGCGTTGCCGAACGCGGGCCATCGCGCGCTGGCGGCGCTCGAGCGGGCGGGCGTCGTGGCGCACGTCATCACGCAGAACGTCGATCGCCTTCATCGCAAGGGCGGCAGCGTTCACGTCACCGAGCTTCACGGCGCGCTGGCCGAGGTGACGTGCCTCGCGTGCGGCGCGCTCGAGGATCGCGACGCGCTTCAATCGCGCATCCTCGCGCTGAACCCGGGGTGGACGTCGCGCGATGCGCCGACCGCGCCCGACGGCGACGCCGAGCTGTCCGCCGATCGGATCGAGCGCTTCGTGATCCCGTCGTGCACGCGATGCGACGGAGTGCTGAAGCCTCGCGTCGTGTTCTTCGGCGACAACGTGCCGCGCGCCGTCGTCGACGAAGCCTTCGCCGCGACCGACGCCGCGGAGGTGCTGCTCGTCGTGGGGTCGTCGCTGGCGGTGTTCTCCGGCTACCGGTTCTTGCGGCGCGCGGTGGAGCGGAAGATCCCCGTCGCGATCCTCAACCGCGGACCGGTGCGCGGCGAAGAGCACGCTGCGCTCAAGATCGAAGGGAGCACGGGCGAGCTGCTGGACGCGCTCGCGCGCCGAGCGATGGACGCGATCTCGCGATGACGCGCGGCACGCCCCTCACTTCGGGGCGCGCGAATGCTCCATCAGGACGTCGTCGTCCGTCTCGTATTCGCGGTCCGGGCCGGCGCTGCGGACGGCGAAGCTCGTGGCGGTGACCTCGAGACGAAACGGGGTCTCCCAGAGATCTTTGCTCGCGTCGCCGGTCTTCGACTGCGTGTTCTCGCGCAAGTAAGCGCCGAGGTCGTCGGGCGCAGGCAAACCGTGGAGGGTCTCTTCCTTGCTGAGCGAGTCGACGATCCGTCCGACCTCTTCGCGCGTCCCGGTGATCTTCGGCATGTCCACGATGGGCGAGATCGCGCGGCGCATCGCGGTGCGGTTCTGGTAGATGCCGCCGGCGATGAGGAGGACGACGACGACCTGCGCCAGTATTCGCAGGCCTCGCTTGCTGGGCCCCGTCGATTCCTGGGGAGCGGTGACGATGGGGATCGTCGGCGCGCCGTAGTACTTGGGCGCGCGCGGCGCGCCTTCGGCCGACACCTGCGAGCCCGCTTCGCGCGCCGCGGCCGCCGGCGTCGCCAGCTGGGCCTTCGCGTCGTCGAAGTCTTTCTTCAGCTCGTCGATCGCGCGCGTCTGATCGGCCGCGCTCTTTTCGAGCGCCGCGGCGTGCTTCTCTTCGAGCTCGGCGAGCGTGCGCTCGTGTGTCTTGCGCTCGGCGTCGAGGGTCTCTTTGAGATCGTCCTGGAGCTTTCGCGCGATCGCGTGCGCGGCCGTGAGATCGCTCACCTTGGTCTCGGCCGCCGTCGCGCGCGCCTCGGCCTCGCGCGCTTGCCGTTGAAGCGTGGCGATCTCCGCGAGCGCGGTGCTCTGGACCTCCGGCGGCGCTTTCACCGGGACGGCGGGAGGCCGCGCGTCGATCGCGGGGGGGCGGGCGCGCGTTTCGGTCACGGGCACGCGCGGAGGCGGCGTAACGGGAGCGTCGACGGGAGCGTCGTCGTCGACACGCGGATCGAATCGTCGCGCTCTGCGAGGCTCGTCACTCATGGCTCAGCCGGAGCGTACCTCGACCCCCGCCTTCGCAATACGGACATGAGAAAGCCCCGGTCGGACGACGCCGAACGGGGCTTCTCGAGAGAGAGAAAACGAGCGAGCGAGCTACTTCTTGGCCGCTTCGGCCGCGAGCTTCTCCTTGTACTTCTTCGCCATCTCTTCCTGCTCCTGCTTCGGCACGACGGCGTAGCGCGCGAACTCCATCGTGAACGTCCCCTTGCCCTGCGTCGCCGAGCGAAGGTCGGTCGAGTAACCGAACATCGCGTTGAGCGGCACTTCGGCGGTGATGCTCACGGTGTCGCCGGCGAGCGTCTCATGGATGACGCCGCGCCGCTGATTGACCTGACCGACGACCGACCCCTGGTACTCCGTGGGGACGTCGATCTCGACCTTCATGATCGGCTCGAGGATGGTCGGGTTCGCGTTCGCGTACGCCTCGCGGAAGCCCATGATGGCCGCCGTCTTGAACGCCATTTCGGACGAGTCAACGGCGTGCGACGCGCCGTCGTTCACGCAGCAGCGGATGCCGACGACCGGGAAGCCGATCCGCGTCCCCTTGCGCACGCTGTCGCGGAAGCCCTTGTCGCACGACGAGATGAACTCGCGCGGGATGGAGCCGCCGGTGACGTCGTCGAGGAACTCGTACGGCTCGACCGCGTCGGCCGGGAGCGGCTCGATGTAGCCCATGATCTTCGCGTACTGACCCGAGCCACCCGTCTGCTTCTTGTGGGTGTAGTTGATCTCGGCGCGGCGGGTGATGGTCTCGCGGAACGCGACCTGCGGCTTGCCGGCGACGACTTCGCAGGCGTACTCGCGCTTCATGCGCTCCATGTAGATGTCGAGGTGGAGCTCGCCCATCCCGCTGATGATCGTCTGCTGCGACTCCTCGTCCTGGTGGACGCGGAACGTCGGGTCTTCCTTCGTGAAGCGGTTGAGCGCCTTCGAGAAGTTCGCTTCCGCTGCGCGATCCTTCGGCGCGACGGCGAGCGAGATGACGGCCGCGGGGACGTGCATCGACGTGAGCGTCCAGTTCACCTTGCCGTCGGTGAACGTTTCACCGGAGCTGGCCTCGACGCCGTAGAACGCGACGATGTCGCCCGCTTCGGCCGACGGAATCTCTTCGCGATCCTCCGAGTGCATTCGGAACATTCGCGGGACGCGGACCTTCCGCATCTCGTTGCTCACGTTGAAGATCGTGTCGCCGGCCGAGACCGTGCCCTGGTAGACGCGGAAGTACGTGAGCTGACCGTACTTGTCTTGCTGAAGCTTGAACGCGAGGCCGACGAAGGGCTTGGCAGGGTCGGACTCGACCGTGACCTTCTCTTCGTTCTTGCTCTGATCGTGCGCCTCGTTGAGGACCTCGGTCGGGTTCGGGAGGTAGTGCACGACGCCGTCGAGCAGGAGCTGCACGCCCTTGTTCTTGATCGCCGAGCCGCACATCACGGGCGTCATCTTGAGGGCGAGGGTCGCGCGACGGATCGCCGCGCGGAGCTCGTCGACCGAGATGGGCTCCTCGTTGATGAACTTCTCGGCGAGGGTGTCGTCGACCTCGGCCACGTCGTGGATGATCTTCTCGCGCGCTGCCTTCGTGACGTCGGCGTACTCCGCGGGGACCGCTTCCTCGCGCACGATCTCGCCGTCCTGGCCGTCGAAGAAGAACGCCTTGCCGATGATCGGGTCGATGATCCCGGCGAACGCCGACTCGGCGCCCATCGGCACCTGGATCTTCACCGGGTGGTGGCCGAGCTTCTCCTTCAGCATGTCCGAGACGCGCTCGTAGTTGGCGCCGGGGTTGTCCATCTTGTTGACGAAGGCGATGCGCGGCACATGGTACCGCTTCATCTGCTTGTCGACGGTGATCGACTGGCTCTGAACGCCCTTGCCCGAGTCGAGCACGAGGATGGCGCCGTCGAGCACGCGGAGCGCGCGTTCGACTTCGATGGTGAAGTCGACGTGGCCGGGGGTGTCGATGATGTTGAGGAGCTTGCCGCTCCAGAACGCGGTGGTCGC
>PLXW01000015.1:4629-64345 GCA_003151595.1 Myxococcales bacterium | reverse complement strand
CGGTTACACGAAAATCCGGACAGGCCACCGGCGTCGTGACCACGCGGTTCGCTGTGATGTCCCGCAACGTCGCTGCCTGTCATTAGGAACGAGTGCCAACGCTCGCGTGCATCTGCGAAGAGGTGGCATGAGCGGTGCTCGCGCTCGACGAAGAGCGGCCGGCAGAAGCTCCTCGGTCCTTCAGCGGCTTCGCCTATCAGCCCTCGTCTACAAGAACCACGCGATCGGCCCCAGCAGCCCCTTGGCGAGATCCCCCGTGACCTCGCCAAACGTGGACTCACCCCCTCCGGAAGGCGCCTCTTGCGGCGGCGGTTCCGCGGGAATCTCCTGGCGCGTGTGGGCGGACCACTTCCAATCGTGTCCCTTCACGACGTCCTTCCAGAGGTCCTCGACGATCTGGTCATGACCTTTTTTGGACCATGACCCACCACTGCGCGTGACCGTCAGCGTCTTGGTGACGGCGAGAATCTTGCCGAGCGAGCTTCGCAGGCCGACGCCGACCGTCACCCGGCAAGGGAGGGCCAGGGAGGGTTGCGCGGGAAAGGCTCCGTTGAACTGCCAATTGCCCTTGTAGTCGATGAGAATGCTCGCCTGGCCATTCTCCGGGAAGTCGAACTTCCAATCGTTCTGCGCAATGGCCTTGGAATGGAAGCCGAAGCTCCAGTTGTGCATCAGGTGATCGGCCGTCGTGGCGTCGCCGTGATGCTTGCTGCCACTCGCGTGCACCTCGTGCTTGCCTTTGCCCTTGTCGACGGTCTTCACGTCATCGTCGGGGTCTGCCATGGCGATGCGCGGCAACGCCGTGAGAACCAGCGACGACCCGACCCACAGACCGAGATCGCGACGCAGAATGTGCATGAAGGGGGCTCCTTATTGGTCCAACTCGACGTGTTCGCGAGTCGGTTGGACGGTAACGGAACCCCGGCATTCATAGAAGCGCGAATCACGAGCGCCGCGCGTCACTCGAAATTGTCGACGATCTCCCGCAGGTCTGACGCGGAGTCGGCTCGCCGCGCGTCTACAGCGATGTCCGTCTTCTTCAAGCCGCGTTCTTCGCGAAAGTGTCGGATGGCGTCCGCGTACCGACTCGCTTCTTTCCGAGCACGAGCCTCCTGTTCGCGCCGGACCTCGGGGTCGGTGTGCTCGCGGATCGTGCCGACGTTGGGCGAAGGGGACCGGGTCGTTGCCGTTGGCGTCGTCGAGGTTGGATTCGAGGTGAGGGTTCGACCCCGCGCTCGCCTCCGCGCGCGAGGCCTGGGTTTCACGGCTGACGTCGAGATTGATCGCTGGAGCTACGTCGATCGAGGTATCCACCGCCGTCTATTTCGCCACACGCGCGGCGCGACGCATCGCGCGACGCGCGCCCCGGAAATTCGCACGAGCACACGCGGCTGCTCCTTGCTGAGGGCGCCGGCACCGGAGGACTCCGGAACAAAGGGGAGCGACATGCGAATTGCTCTTCTGACCTGCGCCCTGTTCGCTACCGCTTGTGGCGCATCCGACAATCAACCAGTGCAGACGCCGTCCTCGTGCGTGTAGGTCGTCCTTGCCTCCTCCGCCCAGGAAGACGGGTCGAGAGCCCGTCTGTCACGCACTCTGTCCTCACGCCGCGCGGTGACTTCGCGGTCACTCTGATGGCGGCGGCCGTTCCCGCGGCCATCGGGGCTGCCGGGCCACGGCTGCGGCGGGCTACCGAGAACGCGCGATCGGGACTCGTCGCTGGAACCGCCTCGGTGCACGCCTTGCGCGGCCCCCAGAGCGCGCTCTACCCTCTGGGATCACTCTTGGGGGTGAGAGATGCAAGGGGGCGCACGTATAGAGAGGGGCGAAGTCATCGTGCCATTCGTCCCCGACCGCGAGCGCGCGCGCGTGGCCACGCACATTCGCAGCACGATGATCACGTCGTCGGTAGCGTCACTTCGGACGCGTGGTCTCTACGATGCGTACTGCGTGCACCTCCCGGCGGCGAGGCGGGACGACATGCCGGCGACGGTGGCGGGCTCCTGGCTTCCGGTCTCCGAAGGCGTCGTGCACTACGGCGCGTGCGACGCTCTTCGTTTGCCTGCCGCAGTGCTCATCGAAATCGGCGCCGACGCCGCCACGCGCTCGACGAACTCAATGCTCAGCATGGTGAAGAGGCTTGCCGCCGGCGGCGGCGTGACTCCATGGACCATCCTCGGCCAGACACGCCGACTATGGGAGCGTGCGTTTCAGGGGAGCTCGGTTGGCGTCTTCAAGACCGGCCCGAAGGAAGCGCGCTTCGAGATCGTCGCGTGGCCGCTCGCGCGCATCGAGTACAATCGGGTCTCGTTCCGGGGGATTCTTCGCGGCTTGCTCGTCCCATTCTGCACGCAGGTCTATGTGCATGAGGCGACGTCGCTCTGCACGCCGATGACCGTCGGGTTTCGGATCGCGTGGGCGTGAGGAGCGGACTCTCCGGACCACGGGTATTGCGTTGCCAACCTTCCCCGTCCAAGGAGAGACATGACGGCCGACGGGGCGACGCGATTGAGCACGCGAGGTACCCGATCGATAGGCTCGTGAAAGCACATGTCGTGAAGCACGAGCGCGACCCGCTCGGCTGGAGCGAGCGTCTCGAGCACGACCAGCAGCGCGAGCCCCACGGAGTCTGCCAGCAGTGCGTCCCGTTCGGGGTCACCGGGCTCCTGTCGTTCGCTCGCCTTCGCGCACGGAGCGAGCGGTTTCTCGAGCCGGATTTTCCGGGCGCGCAACATGTCGAGACAGATCAACCGGAGCCAGGCTTCCTGGACCGCGTCGTCCGCGTCCGATCGGGAACCGAGCATGCGGTACGCCACCAACTCCGGGGCGTCGCGCACGAACGACTTGATGCAGAAGGGGGCCACCAGCGACTCCAGGATCCCGCGGAACGTCACCCGGTTGTAGGTGAGAGCGGCGAACGGGAAGCCGGCGATCTCGAGGCGCGCGTCCTTCGGGCCAAGACGGAAGACGCCGAGCTCACTCCCGACGAAGACCCGTTCCCAGAAGCGCCGGCATTGCACCAGCACCGTCACCGGGTTCGCCCCGGCATGCTTCACGATGCTGACGAAGTGGATGAGGATCGAGGCCTGCATGCGCGCCTCCACCTCCCGGCCGATTCCGAGCAGCACCTCGTTGGGGAGGGCGAGGCGCTCGCAGGCCTCGTAGTGTGCGAGCCCGGCTCGCCGAGCCACAAGCGCTTCGTTTCGTGATCGGCCACCGGATCGTCCGTGACGGGATGCACCAGGATGCTCAGGCCCGCGCGGTTCAGCACCGCCTCGACCACGCTCACGGCCGACTCGGTGGGCATCACGCGCGCGATCTTGAAGCCCGCCTTGGCGCGGAGCGGCGCGTACTCGGCCTCCGTCCGCTCCTGGCCTCCAGGTCTCACGAGCATGACGAGTGGAACGAGCACGACGCGGTCGATTATTCGGGAAGAAACCTCCCGGCCCGGGTTTACCCGGTATCCACGGAGGTTCTCATCATGTCCACGGTCATTCGTAAGTTCCGGTTTCTCGCTCTCCCCTCGCTCCTCGCGCTCGCCGCGTGCGGCGCTCCGCCCGACGGAGAGAACGCTACGGAGGGGGCAGAGGCGCTCGTCGTCCGCGGCCCGATCCCCATCAAGCCGGTCTGGGTCGCGCCGACCTACTACGCGGCGGGTCCATCCTCGTCGGTGCCAATGGCGTCGAGCGCGTCGAGCGTGTGTCTGCTCCAGAGCGTCAGCGGATCGCTCGGCGGGAACGCGAGCTTCGCGAAGGTCGTCACGAACGGCGCCAACTACTACTTGGAGACCGGCGTAGGTACGCAAGCCCGCGCCGCATGCGCGCCCTGGAGCGATTTCACGGGGACGAACACGAGTGTCACGGCTTCGAGCGTCGGCTCCCCCTGGTACCTGTCGTCTCCGCCGGACGGAAACGCGAACGGCTACTCCTCGCTGAAGAACCCGCTCTGGCAGGGGCAGAACAGCGCCTGCTTCGTCTCCGGCGTGGCCGGCAACTGGCTAGGAGCCCCCTACGGCAGCCTCACGGCCTCGGATCTCTCCGTGTTCATCGGATACGAGGGTGGCACCTACCTCGGCGTGATGGCGAACGGCCCTGGCATCACCGGATACGCCGACTGCTTCCAGTTCCCGCAGCGCTCCACTGCGAGCACGACGACGAGCTACGCCTATGCCGCCGGTACCCCCAGCGTCACGCTCGGCGCGACGACCTCTCAGGGGCTCTGCGGTCTGACCTGGATCGACGGTGAGCTCGCCTCGACGAGGGACGTGGTCAACATCTTCGAGTACGGCAATGGGCAGCAGTCGCTCAACATCTACGGCGGCGTCCTGGAGGCCGCAGCATCTTGCTTGCTGTATCAGCAGCAGGGGTCGTGACGAAAACCGTGGATGGTCCACGACCGAGGGGGACGGGCCGCCGCCAAACCGCAAGGAGCGGCGGCGGCCCGTCCGTTCTCATTCCCCTAGCGTCGCCGCTTTCGGCTTCACCTCGCGTCGGATGAAGTCGACGTCGACTCGCAGCGGCTCACCGAGCCACAAGGGATTCGTCATCACGCTCGGTGACGCTCGGTGATCTACCCTCTCGGGATGCGCATCCTCCTGCTGATCGTCGCCGTGACCGCCGCGGCCTGCGTGCCCGGAGCGGGCGCACCCTCGGCGGGCACCCCGCTGCCGCTCTACCCGATGTCGCTCGTGTTCGTGGGTCCGCGCGAGGCTGGCGAGCCGATCGGAGCGCTGCTCGCCGACGGCTCGATCGTCATGAAGCACTCGGGCGTGGTCGCACGCCTGCTGCCGGACCGCATCGTCACGCCCGACGGACGGCCCAAGATCGTCGTCGCGCCGAACGGGGACGTGTGGCTCGATCCGCGCCAGCCTCCCATGCGCTTCGATGTCCGCGGCGCGCTCGTCTCGCCCCGGGGCGAGATCATCTGGGTCGACGATGCGGGCACGCCGAGCTGGACCGAGCCTGGTGGGCGGGGCCTGCCGCCGATGGACATGGTCCGCTTCACCCCCTTCAACCCCGCGGCGAGGCGGACCGCCGAGGTCACGCTCGTCGTGATCATGGAAGCGGCGTGGAGCCGCGGGATGACGTAGCGCCGTCGTGGCTACGGCGAATCGCAATCGGGCTACGGAGCTCCGAACGCGCGCACGCGATCGGTCCCGGCGAAGACTCGCCCGTGCGCGACGGCCACCGTCGAGTACTTGCCGCCGATCTCCAGCGCGTCCGGCGGGCTTTGCCAGATCACTCGGAGCGTCGAGGCGTCGACGGCGTAGAGGATCGGATGCGGCGTCGTCGGGTCGAGCAGCGAGGCGACGCGCCGTGCGTTCTCGTCGAGCACCCAAACGATCGCATCGTTCGCGCCGTTGCTCGTCACGACGGGCGCGCCGGGGTTCACGAACGTGATGCCGGAGTCGCGCGCATCGACGGCCAGGTACGCCGGCGCACCGGCGGGGGTCACGACGCGCAAGCGCGCCAGCGAAGGGGGGACGCTGACTTGTGAATCGACTGCTGCCTTCGACGACCCCGTCACGAAGAGGTACGCGCCCCCGGCGGCATCGACGAAATACGCCGGGGTCGACCGCATCTTGGCGTAGTCGAGGTTCCCGTACTCCTCCGTGTACGGCCCGAACACGCTGAGCGGCCCGCGCGCGCCGAACTGCGGTTGCGGCTCGGGGGAGAGCAGCGAGCGATCGGTCGTGCTGTCGGTGCTGCACGGCGGGCGGGCGTCGAGCGCGCCGGGGAGGTGATCGCGATCGACGAGGTAGACGTTCCCCTGCTTGCTCCCGAACGCGATGAGGTGCGGAGTCGTCGTTCCTGTCGACGTGAGATCGGGGAGGACGACCGGCGAGCTGCCGCCGAGATCCGCGTCGACCGAATCGAGCGCACAGTAGTTGAAGGGGGTGTACGTGCCCGTGAGCGCGAAGCCGTTCGACCACGCGAGGAGTGTCTCGCCCCATACGTTCCGCATCGGGCCTAGCCCCTCGGGCGTGTTGCCGGTCGTCGCGTACACGACTCCGGCGTCGTCGATCGCGGGCCCTCCCGCGCCCCAGATGCCGCCGCTCGACGGCGCCGCACCCGTCGGCGCGCCGGCGAACGCTCCGACGACCCTCGAGGCGTGCGTATCGACGACGACCATCCAACCGACGCCGCCGTCGAAGTAGGCGCCGAACGGCACGTAGAGACGATCCCCCGCGGGGCTGAGCGCGAGCGCGCCACGTTGCGAGAGGACGAGCGCGCCGGCGAAGGTCGCCGGACCGTTGGTGTTCACCGGCTCGATCGCCGCCGAGCCGAGCGTCACGGGCCAACCGGGGACGACGGCGCCGCTCCCCAGATCGAGGGCCCACGCGCGCCACCCCAGCGTCGCGTCGAGCGAAGTGACGTAGAGGCGCGAGGTGGCGCGATCGAGGATCGGTGTCGCGAGGACACCGAGAGGCATGCCGCCGTCGAGCTTGGGGACGATCGCGGGGGTGCCGAGGCTCGTGCTCCACAAGATCGTCCCTGCGGCGACGGAGCGTCCCGCGACCGTCGCGTCGAACGCGTTCACGGCGTACGCATAGCCGTTGCTGGTGGCGACGAAGACGGCGCTCAGCGTGAGCCCGTCGCAGCCGTTCGCGCTCGCATTCCCATTCCCATTCCCATTCCCATTCCCATTCCCATTCCCATTCCCATTCCCGTTGCCTGCGAACGTGACGTCGTCGAGGTAGAGCGGCGAGGCGTAGACGTGCGGTCCGTAGATCGTGCCGGCGATCGCGACCTCATCGAGTCGAGGCGACGACCACCGCGCGCCGAAGCCCGCCGAAGCGACGGTCGCGCGCGTGAGCACCGTCTCGCTGTTCAACCACCCGAGCCGTGAGGTGCTCTGATGGAACGCAGGGATCGCGAGCCCGGTCGGCGGAGGCCCGAACATCGCGGCGGCGCCGTGACACCCCACGGGCGGGTGCGCCGGAATCGCGGGGGGAGTCGACTTCGAGCAGCCCGCGACTCCGACGACGAGAGCGACCGCCCCGGCGAAGAGAGGGGAGGACATACCGAACGGTATAGGCCGGGTGGCGCGCGTCACGCCAGGGGCCGAGCGGGAACGGCCATGAGCACGAAGGTGAAATCACCTCGCGACGGACTCCGCCCTGTCATGGACGATGAACCTCGACGACGTCGGTGTAGCTGTTGCCTTGGACCGGCCCCCCGCCGACGGCGTAGATCTCGTCACCCACCGCCGCCACGCCGAGCCCGTGACGCGCCGTGTGCATCGGGCCCGCGGTGGTCCAGAGGCCGCTGTCGAGGTCGAGCGCTTCGACGTTCGGGAACGTCGCCGGAAGCGGGCCGACCCACTGCTCGCCGCCGACCGCGAAGCAGACGCCGTTCACCGCGACGGCGCCGAGCCCTCCGCGCGCCGTCGGCATGTCGGCGAGATGAGTCCACTGGTCGGTCGTCGGGTCGTACGACTCCGCGGCGGCGACGACGTGCTTGTCGTTGCCTTGCCATCCGCCGAGCACGATCATGCGGCCAGCGACGACGCACGACGCGACGTGCTCGCGCGACGTGGGCATGGGCCTGCGCATGGCCCACGTGTCGCTCGCGGGGTCATAGACGTAGAGATCCGTGCGCGAGTCGGGCTCGGCCACGCCACCGCCGGCGACGTAGATCAGCCCGCCGATGACCTCTGCGGTCGCAGATCCGCGCGCCACGGGTTGGTCGGCGAGGCGCTGCCACGTGGTCCCGTCGAGCACGAACGTCGCCGCGCTCGGCGTGAACACGCCGGCCGCATCGGCGCCGCCGATGATCCCCGTGAAGCCGCCGAGGACGTACACGCGCCCATCGAGGACCGCGAGCGCGAGATGGTGCCTCGGCGCGTCGGCCGGAAGCGGCGGACCGCTGGTCCACGTACGCTTCGTGGGATCGTAGATGTCGACGCGATCGCTCTCGCGAGCGCTCGCTTGGTCGTTGATGACGCCCGTGATGCCGCCGATGTAGAGGACGTCGCCGTTGACGACGACGGACTTCCCTTCGAAGCGTGGCACGGGGAGGCTCGTCGCCGAGGTCCAACCGCCGTCAAGCGCGGGGGCAGACGGGGCGGTTGCGTTGCACGCGGATACGCAAACCGCGAGGGCGACGACGGCGCCGGCAACGTACTGCGGAGACATCCTCACGGTATAGGCGGGCGACGGGAGTCGAGCCAGGGAGTGACGTTCTCCGCGCTCGCACGCACGAAGAGGCTTGTTTTTCGGTCGCCGTAGCGTCTGTAACCGAAGCTGTACCCGGCGCCGGCGGACTCACGCCCGAATGCCGGCCAGCGTCGCAGCGACCCGCGGCGGTGCCTTGGGCGCGAGCATAGTCCCGCGCCCTCCGGACATCCCCTCGATGGGCTGCGCTCTCGGGGGCGCTGGGTCGCCGCGTTGCGAAGCACGCATGCGTGCTTAGGGTGGATGAGCCATGCTCGTCTCCTCCGTCCCCATCTCGCTCCTCGATCTCGCGATCATCGGCCCCGGTCAGACTCCGCGCGACGCCTTCGCCAGCAGCGTCGCGATGGCGCAGCGAGCGGAGGCGCTCGGCTATCGACGCGTCTGGTACGCCGAGCACCACAACATGGGGAGCATCGCCTCCTCGGCGACGAGCGTCCTCGTAGCCCACATCGCGTCGCAGACGCGGAAGATCCGGCTAGGCGCCGGTGGGATCATGCTCCCCAACCACGCGCCGCTCGTGATCGCCGAACAGTTCGGTACGCTCGAGGCGCTTCATCCAGGGCGCATCGATCTGGGCCTCGGGCGCGCTCCAGGGACCGACGCGACCACGACGAGGGCACTTCGCCGGGATCCTTCGTCCGCCGACACGTTCCCCGAGGACGTTCTCGAGCTGCAGGGATACCTCACCGACAAGACGCGGGTGCCGGGCGTCAACGCGACGCCCGGTCGAGGCGCGAACGTTCCGCTCTACATCCTCGGCTCCTCGCTTTTTGGCGCGAGGCTCGCGGCCCGGCTCGGGCTGCCATACGCTTTCGCCTCGCACTTCGCGCCACACGCGCTGCTGGACGCGGTCGCCCTCTACCGTCACGAGTTCCGCCCCTCGGCTCAGCTCGCGGCGCCCTACGTGATCGCCGGTCTCACAGTCATCGCAGCGGACACCAAGGCCCGCGCGGAGGAGCAGCTGCGCGTGGTGCGGCGCGCGCGCGTCAGGCTTCTGCTCGGCAAGGGGCGAACATTCACCGACGACGAAGCGGACCAGCTGCTCGAGTCACCAGCGGGGGAGCAGCTCAATCAGATGATGACGTATTCGGCCGTGGGTACGCCAGACGACGTCCGTGCCTACGTCGCGGAGTTCGTCGACCACGCGCGCGCGGACGAGCTGATCGTCATCCACCCCGCGCAGACGTTGGAAGCGAGGCTCAGGTCGATGGAGCTTCTTTCGGAGGGGTCCAGGATGAAGTCGAACGAGGCGGAGGCGCTGGCTTCGTCGGTCGCGTGAATCGCCCGTGAAGGCTTCGCTTCGATCTGTGCGCTATCGCTGGCGTCGGACGATCGACCGTGTGGACCTGCAGTTGCTCCGGCCCGCCGAAAGCTTTGATTTTGATCAATGGCGATCAGGTGAAGCCAGCGATCGGGTGAGTGACGTACGGCAATTCCAAGGCCCGAACTTCTTCCAAGGAGAGCTTCACTCCAACGGCGCCCACGGCGACCTCGAGATGCTCCATCTTCGTCGCGCCCACGATCGGGGCTGTGACCGGCTCCCGCTGAAGCAGCCACGCCAGGGCGATCTGCGCGTGCGGGAGCTTGCGCGCCCTCGCGAGCGCGTCGACCTGGGCGAGCACGCGCTGGTCCGCCTCGGCCATCGACGAGTAGAGCAGCTTGCCGAAGCGATCCGTCTCGGAGCGCTTCGTCGCCGTCGCCTGGGGGCCGCGCGCCAGATGGCCTCGCGCGAGAGGGCTCCAGGGAATCATTCCCACGCCTTGATCGCGGCAGAGCGGAACCATCTCGCGCTCCTCTTCGCGGTAGAGGAGGTTGTAGTGATTTTGCATCGAGACGAACCGCGTCCAGCCGTTCCGCTCCGCGATGTGCTGCGCCTTGGCGAACTGCCAGGCATGCATCGATGATGCGCCCAGGTACCGTACCTTGCCCGCGCGGACCACATCGTGGAGCGCCTCCATCGTCTCCTCGATCGGGGTCGAGTCGTCCCAACGGTGAATCTGGTAGAGGTCCACGTAATCGGTCGCGAGGCGCTTCAGGCTCGCGTCGATCTCGTGGAGGATCGCCTTGCGCGACAGCCCTCGTCCGTTAGGGCCCGGGCGCATGGGGTTGAAGACCTTCGTGGCGATGACGACGTCTTCGCGGCGGGCGAACTCGCGGAGCGCGCGGCCAGTGATTTCCTCGCTGGCTCCGAAAGAGTAGGCGTTCGCCGTGTCGAAGAAGTTGATGCCGAGCTCGATCGCACGCTTGAAGAACGGGCGCGACTCATCTTCTCGAAGAGCCCATTCCCACCGCAGAGCTTCGCCCGGCAGCGTGGCGTTGGGATCGCCATAGCTCATACAGCCGAGGCAAATTCGAGAGACGCTGAGGCCGGTGTTGCCCAGTCGTCGGTATTCCATGACAGTCTCCTTGGTCCGCGGGCCGGTTGCCGCCTGTGCAGGATGCAGACCCGCCAGCGATATCGGTGACGGACGCAGGCCTTGCGCAGCGGCGCAAGGCGGGTCGCTGCCGTTCCCGAACGCCGCTCTCGCACTTGCGGGCATCCGTGTTGCGCTCCGATCTCGCGTCCCATCGCGAGTGTCGGCATGCCACGTGCTGCCTGCCCCCTGAGAAGGGGGACGCTTGCGCTACCCGATCCAGGTCAATGGACAGTCGCACGACGTGGAAGCCACCGGCACGACGCCGCTTCTCTCCGTGTTACGCGAGTCGCTCGGGCTCACCGGGGCGCGGTTCGGCTGTGGACATGGGAAATGCGGAGCGTGCGTCGTGCTCGCGGACGGGGCGCCCGTTCCCGCCTGCACCACGAAGCTCCAGGACGTGGGGACTCGGTCGATCGTGACCATCGAAGGGCTTGCGCGCGGCGACGAGCTCCATCCCGTTCAGCGCGCGTTCCTCGAGGAAGGGGCGCTCCAGTGCGGGTATTGCACGAGCGGGATGATCCTGGCTGCGAGCGCCCTTCTCGGGCGGATTCCCTCCCCCTCGGAGCCCCAGATCCGAGAAGCCCTCGCCCCTCACCTCTGTCGCTGCGGGATCTACCTCCGTGCGATCCGCGCCGTACAGAGGGCGTCCCGATGAGCCGCGTCGAAGAGCGCCTCCTCATCGAAGCCGACGGCACCATCACCGCGCTCTCCGGGAAGATGGACTACGGACAGGGCCTCCGTGCTGCGTATCCACGAATCGTCGCGGAGGAGCTCGGGGTCTCTCCGTCGCGCGTGCATGTGGTTCTCGGGGACACGGACGTCGTCCCCTGGGACATGGGGACATTCGGGAGCATGTCGGTGGAGGTCGACGGGTACGAGCTCCGTCGCGCAGCCGCGTTCGCGCGCGGCGTGCTGGTCGCTCGCGCGAGCGAGCGGCTCGGCGCGCCGGCCGCTGAGCTCGTGATCGCGGACGGGGTCGTACGGTGCGGCGTCGCGGGACCCGGGCTGAGCTTCGAAGAGCTCGTCGCTGGAGCCCCGATCACGGGCGAAGTGCCGCAGGACGTGCCGCTCGCCACGCCGACGCCCACGTGCCCCGACTCGCCGCTCGGGCCCGACGCGATCGATTTCGTCACCGGGCGCGCGCAGTTCGTCGCCGACGTGCGTCTGCCGGGGATGCTCCACGGCTGCGTGCTCCATCCCTCGGTTCACGGAGCGAAGCTTCGTGCGGTCGATCGGGATGCGGCGAGAGCCGCGCCGGGCGTCGTCGCCGTCGTCGTGGAAGGCGACTTTGCCGGCGTCGTCGCCGATCGCCACGACCGCGCGCTGGCCGCGCTGCGCGCTCTGAGCCCACGATGGGAGCCGCCACCGGTCTCCGAGCGGAAGACGGAGGACGTGACCATGCGCAGCGACGCCGGCGTCGACGCGGCGATCGCGGGTGCGGCAAGACACCTGAAGGCTGTCTACTTCGTTCCGCACATCGCTAGCGCGCCGCTCGGGCCCAGCGTCGGGGTGGCGGACGTGCGGGCCGACGAGGCGTTCGTCTACGGGACGNNGCCGCGGTCGAGGCGGCGCGGCTCTCGAAGGCCGTCCGCCGCCCCGTGCTGGTTCAGTGGAGCCGCGAGGACGAGCTTCACGGCGCTCCGAACCGCCCCCAGCTGGACGCCGCTCTCGAGGGCGCCCTCGACGCCACGGGGCGGATCGTCGGATGGCGCTTCGACGCGCGGACAAACCCGTACGGGTACGGCGCTCCCGCGCGTGGCGGCTCGATGCAACGGCGACCCGCACCCTTGCGCGGCAACTGGGACCCGACGCAGCTCGCAGCCATGATGGCTGGCCGCAACGCTCTTCCGCCATACGACCTCGGCCTGGCCGAGGTGCGATTGCACATCGCACCGGGCCGAGTGCGCACGGGAGCGCTCCGGTCCCTCGGCGCCGCGCCAAACGTCTTCGCGATCGAGTCNNGAGTCGTTCATGGACGAGCTCGCGCACGCCGCAGGCGTCGACCCGATCGAGTTCCGTTTGCGTCACATGAGCGACCTCCGACTGCGTCGAGCCCTGGAGACCGTGCGTGATCGGAGTCGCTGGACCGAAGGACGAAACGGAGAAGGACGGGGGCTCGGCGTCGCGTGCGTCATCTATGGCGTCACTCGCGTCGCCGAGGTGGTCGAGGTGTCCGTCGCACCGGGACATCCGGTTCGCGTCGAGCGCGTGTGGTGCGCCGTCGACGCGGGGCATATCGTTCATCCAGACGGTGCACGGAATCAGGTGGAGGGAGCCGTCCAGATGGCCGCGAGCTGGACGCTGCTCGAGGAGCTGCCTCACCGCGATGGCGAGGTCCTCGCGGCGACCTGGGACGATTATCCCATCGCGACGTTCCTCGACGCGCCGAGCGCGATCGAGGTCGCGTTCACGGGAGACGACGCTACGCCGAGCTCCGGATTGGGGGAGCCCCCAGCCGTTCCAATCGCACCGGCCATCGCCAACGCCGTGTTTGCGGCGTGCGGTGCGCGCGTCCGGCGGCTCCCCCTTCGCCCCGGTGCGATTCTCGAAGCGCAAAACGCGCGTTGAGCCGCGGCACCTTGCTCCCGCTTGCTTCTAGCGACTTGCCGAGGACCTCCGCGCTGGGCACGTAACCGTCCCCGTTGCAGCGCATCGTGAAGAACGTCTTCTTCATCGCAGAGTCTTCCTTCGCTGCGTCGCCACCAGACCGGGCTACCTGGATGCCACTCCGTCAGGCCGAAGGCTGAGCCGACCGACCGTTGATCTTGGGTTCCCCCACTCTCTGAGGGGTCTGCGGCTCGCAGATTGCGGCCATGGTCTGCACGATGCTGCCGGCGCTGAGGCCGTCCGCCTTACGCCCGACGGATTGGTGAGCGTGACGGGTGAGGTCGTTCATTGAGAGGATGCCCTTGAGGTAGCCCTCTCCGTCGAGTACCGGCACTCGCCGCACCCGAACTCGTCGCATCAGAGCTTCCACGGCGGCGAGGGAGTCGTTCTCGTGGATGCCGTGGACCTGCTTCGCCATAGCGTTGGAGACGGGGATCTGCGAGAGCGGCTGCCCCTGCGTGTACGCGGCCATACAGATGTCCCGATCGGTGATGATGCCGACGACCCGTCCATCGCTATCGACAACGGGGACTGCGCCGCAGTCGTTTTCCCACATGATCTGCGCGGCGCGCCGAAGGTCGTCGTTCACGGCGCACGACTTCACGTCAGAGGTCATTAGGTCCGAGACGTTCATGGCTGGCTCCTTCAGGGGTTGGACGGCACGTCGCCGAGCAAGGCGTGCGCCAACACGAGGAACCGGAGATGATGACCACCAACGTCGGAACACCGGCAAGTCAGCTGCCGACCTCTGCGCGAGCGGCATTCCGAACGTCGGTTCCGCGGACGGCGAAGGCGGTCTCCTCGGCGAGGCTCCCCGCCGTCTCCCGCTCCACCTTCGTCACCTCGACGTGCAGGTGGAGCGCGCGCTTCATGAGATCGTCGCGCTGCTCGACAGTCGGTAGCGAGACCTTCCAGCCGTTGGATTCTCGCAGGTACTCCCAAGTCTTTGCCCGCAGCGCGGCGACCTCGGATGTCGACCGTAGTGCTCCAAGGCGACGCTGGACGACCTCGAGCGCGTCGCGGACGAGGGAATGCGGGCGCGAAGGGGGCGCCAGGATCTCTTCGTGGCCGCCTTGGCGCATGGGAGACATGGTGCTCGGCGAACCGGCATCTGACGCTTGGCTGTTCATGTCCTCGCCCCACCTGCACACACTGTACCCTGGGGACCACCGGCGAGGGACGGTGCGAACTTGCCGATTAGCGAGCGAATGCCGAGCTCGAACACCTCACGGCCGTCACTGCGCGCTGGTGTGTGTCGTATGCTCGAGGCTCAGTGTCGGGCACCCAGTCTGCATGCTGAACGTTCATGCGCGTGCTCCTCGTGTATCCGAAGTTTCCGACGACCTACTGGGGCTTTCAGCACAGCCTTCCCCTCATCGGTAAGCGCGCGACGTTGCCGCCGCTCGGGCTGATCTCCGTCGCGGCGCTCTTGCCACGAGCGTGGGAGATGCGCCTGGTCGACATGAACGTCGCGGCGTTGCGAAAGGACGATCTACGTTGGGCGGACGTGGTGCTTTCGAGCGGCATGCTCGTGCAGGAGCAATCGATACACGAGATCCTCGCGCGGTCGAGAGAGAGCGGGCGCCGTACGGTGATCGGAGGTCCGGCGTGCACCACTTCGCCTGAGCGCTTCGACGACGCAGATTGCCTGTTTCTCGGAGAAGCCGAGGGGCGCGTCGAGGCGCTCCTTGCTGCGATCGAGGGCAAGTCGAGCGAGGGGCGCGTTCTTCACCCTCCGGCTGCGCGACCGTCGCTCCACGACGTGCCCATACCGCGGTTCGATTTGCTCGACATCCAGCAGTATCGCTCGATGTGCATGCAGACCTCGCGCGGCTGCCCATTCATGTGCGAGTTCTGCGACATCATCGAGCTCTTCGGGCGCGTGCCGCGAGTAAAGCGGCCGGCGCAGGTCGTCGCAGAGCTCGATGCGCTGCGCCAGCTGGGGTATCGCGGCGAGGTCTTCCTCGTCGACGACAACTTCATCGGGAACAAGAAGGCGGTACGCCCGATCCTGAGCGAGATCGCGAGCTGGCAACGGCGGGCAGGCGCTCCGTTCACCTTCTACACCGAGGCGAGCTTGAATCTCGCCGAGGACGACGAGCTCATCGAGGCGATGCACGAGGCGAACTTCACCTCCGTATTCATTGGAATCGAGACGCCGGACGAGGAAGCGTTGAAGAAGACCCGCAAGCGGCAGAACGTGGGCATCGACATCGGTGCGGCGCTCGACAAGCTCACCCGGGCCGGCCTCGAGGTGATGGGAGGGTTCATCGTGGGCTTCGACGGCGATCGCGCCGAAAGCTTCGAGGCACACCGAGAGCTGCTTCGCGACGCGCCGCTGCCGCTTGCGATGACAGGCCTGCTGACCGCACTGCCCGGCACGGCCCTGTGGCGCCGGCTCGAGCGCGAAGGACGACTGCGTGCTCATTCCGACGGGGATGCTTTCGCGAGACCAAACTTCGCCCCGACGATGCCGGAACGGGAACTCGTCGCGGGCTATGCGAAGCTTCTCGCGGATCTGTACGCACCGAAGTCGTACTTCGGCAGGAGCGCGGCCCTTGTCGATGGCATCGGCGCGCCGGCGCACCCGACGCCCATCCTCGTCGAAGACGTGCTCATCGCGCTGCGAACACTCTTCCGGCTCGGCGTTCTCGGTGAGCGGCGGTCTCTCTTCTGGCGGCTGCTCGCTCGCGCCGTCCCGCGTGGCGTTCACGCGGTACGCGCGGCGATCGCCTGCGCCGTGCGGGGCGAGCACATGATTCGCTACACCGAAGAAGTTGTCCTTCCACGACTGGGAGTCGCGTTGGATCAGCTGGCAACGGAGCCGGAGACGCGCCGGCCGCGTCGCGTGTCGTTGCCGCTGGTGGAAGAGATCGCAACGACGCCCGTCTTCGAAGGGGATTCCACGCCCCGCGGCACTCGAGCAGCTTCTGCACCGGCAGCGCCCATGGTTCGGCCGTAGCTCTGTCCAAAGGAGCGTTCCGATCGTCTCTGCGGAACTTGGCGCAGCTCGTTCGCGCAGTGCGCGAGCGAGAAGCTCTAGCAGCGCGTCCAAGGCCACAGGCTTGGCGTCCAGTTAGGGCGTTCCGCCAGCAAGAACGCGCGAGTCGGGCGCCGGCCCGCGAAATCTGCGCGCAGGCGCAAGAGCCTGCATCCGTTCTCCACTCCAGGCGCGGCGCGCTCTCAGATCTCGCTCGGCGC
The DNA here is from genome assembly GCA_003151595.1 of Myxococcales bacterium. The sequence goes on along the minus strand of PLXW01000015.1, from coordinate 47,944 downwards.
TCGATGGACGGCGAGGCCCGGGCCGCGGCTCCGGACTTGCACATGTATCGAGGCTCGGTATTCACCGAATCCACCTCGAGCGTTCTGACAAACGCGCGTGAGATCAACCTAGCGAGGAACCAATGGGCGAAATCATCGACAAGGTGAAGGGCAAGATCAAGCAAGCCGCAGGCTCGATAACCGGCGACAAGAAGCTCGAACGGGAGGGCAAAGTCGACGAAGCCAAGGGCAAGGTGAAAGGCGCCATCGAAGAGGTCAAGCACGCCGCCAAGGAGGCGGTGAAGAAGTAGCTACTGCGCGCTTCCCAGAGAGCCGCAGCGCCGGACACCGAGTGCGCCTTGCGTCCCCGCGAGGAAGCCCGAGACGCAAGGCGCAACCTCTCATGTGAGTTTGCGTGGCACCTATCTCAAATTTCAAACGCACGTCGAGACGAGTGGAGCCGAGCCATGAAGAATGACAATCGAACCGAGTACGTGACCCGCGACGTCATCTTGAAGCTGCTTTCCGACGACGAAGTCGCGCGCGTAAGCAGCGCGGAGACGGCCGCTCGCCTCTCTGACGGAGACGAGTACCTCGACCTCGAGCACCTTGATCAGGGCGTGCGACGTGCGGCCGGAACGGCTGCTCCGATGGGGCGCGTACTCCCGAGGAAGGCCGTGCAAGAAGGTACGTGGACCAAGATCCTGACCCAGTTGAAGGCGCCCTCCATCGCGACCGCGCGCTCTCGCGCTTGAAGAGGGCACGCCGAGTCGAAGGGCTCGGCGGTGCAGCTGAGCACTCTCCGGCTCGGACGGATTTGCGCTGCGCGCGCAGAGCTTGCGTTCGTTCACCGTCGAAAACCCACTGCGCCAGGCGCGCGGCAACGATCGTCCGCCTGGCGCGCCTGTTGCTGCTGCACCCTCCTCGCGAACGAATCTCCCGCGAGAGGTGCCGACGAATGTCACTTCCACCCCGACCCACGCCGACCGCTCAGCACTCCATCGCGCCCGGCGGCTCCCAGTTGGCTCGTCCCGACGCCCGGTGCCAAACGGCGCTCGTACGCGCACTCATCGACTTGCTCAAGCGCGCCGCGCCGTTCTCCGGCACGGCCAAGGCTATTTACGAACAACTCGTCGATGAGTGGGGGAAGCTTGGCAGCGGCCCCGCCGACCAAGGACACGAGGAGCTCCTCGCCTCGCTCGAAGGGATCGACCTTTGAACGATCGGCGGCGTGGGCGCGCCGGGAACCCCATGAACCTCTCGGGACCCGCGGGCGCGGCGCGCGCCGAAGCGATCGCGCACTGCGCGGCGGCGGTCGCGCGCGCCGAGACGTTGGACGAGGTCGTTTCGGTCGTCGTGGATCAATCGATGGCGCTCGGTGCCTCGGCAGCTGCGTTGTTCATCACGCGGGACGACGACCCGCGCGCCCTACGGCTCGTCGCGCATCGCAACCTGACGGCGGCCCTGGTCGACGGCGTGGCGCACGTGACGTTGAACACGCCCCACCTCGCGAGTCGCGCAGCGTCGACGCGCGAACTCCAAGTCATCGAAGACCTCGAGCAGATCGATCCTGCCCTGAGCGCCGCGGCGGACCTTCTCGTCCGGACGCGATCTCGCAGCATGATCTGCGCGCCGCTCGTCACGTTCGGCAGGCTCTACGGCGTGCTCACGTGGACGCACCCGGATCCGTATTCCCCGACAGCCGCCGAACGCGCGGCGATCGGCGCTCTCGCGGAGGTCTTCGCCATCGGAATCGCGAAGACGGAGGCAGGCGACGCCAGGGCGAGCGCCGAGATCGACGCCCCCTACGCGCACCTGGTTCGGGCGGTCGCGCAACGCCACCATCTCGAGGCTCTCCTGCGCGACCGCGAGACGCGCCTTCGCGCAATCTTCGACCATTCGATGGAGTTCATCGGCCTCCTTTCGACTGAAGGAATCCTGCTCGAAGCCAATCAAGTAGCGCTCGACTTCGCAGGTGTGGAGCGCGCCGCTGTCATCGGGAGGCCGTTCTGGGAGGGGCCGTGGTGGAGCGAGTCGGCCGAGATCCAAGAGCAACTGAGAGGAGCCATCGAGCGAGCCGCGCGCGGCGAGTTGGTACGCAGCGAGGCGCGGCACGTGAGCGCCGTGGGGGTGGCCATCACAGTCGACTTCTCGCTGTCGCCGGTCCGGGATGAGACCGGCTCCGTCGTCCTCATCGTTGCCGAGGGGCGCGACATCACCGAGCGGAAGGAGAGAGAGCGGCAGCGCGAAGAGTGGATCTCGGTCATCGCCCACGATCTTCGCCAACCCGCCAATGCAATCCTCCTCCGGGCAAAGCTCCTTGAGCGAAGCGCACTCGCCAAAGACCCTGCGCTTCACAAGGAGATCGACCACATCGGGACATCCGTAGGAATACTCGCGCGGATGATCTCCGACCTGCTGGACGCTTCACGGCTCGAGGTGGGACGCATGACCTTGAACCGCAGGCCGGTGCAGGTGGACAGCATGGTCCGTGACATCGTCGCGAGAAACGTGGCAGCGGGCTGTGAGGTCTGCTTCGACGTCCGCGGTCCCTTCCCGACGCTCGACGTCGACGGCGAGCGCCTCGAGCAAGTCTTCACCAATCTCCTGTCGAATGCCGTGAAGTATGGTCGCGAGGGCGCCCCCATCGAGGTCGTGATCGCCCGAACGAGCGACGAACTCACCCTCTCCGTCGCGAACTGGGGAGACGGCATCGACGCGAAGGAGATGCCCGACCTGTTCCGCCGCTTCTACCGGACAGCAAAAGCGCGCACCGGCAAAGTCGCGGGGATTGGGGTTGGGCTGTACATCGCGCGGGGGCTAATTGAAGCCCACGGCGGCCGACTCTGGGTAGAGAGCGACCCCGGCGCGAAGACGACATTTCATATCCACTTGCCCATCCCGTAGCGGACACGCGAGGGCTCCGCGGACGGCTATTTCCCCTCACAGGCCTCCTCCGCGGGGGCGGCGGGTTACGTCGGCGGAAGCGACGCCCGGTTCCGCGCGTAGCACTCGGCACAACGGGGCTCGACGATACCGAGATCATCGCGCGCTGGCACACGCGATGCGTTCCGGACGACATGCTTCTCGATCCGTTCGTGTTTCGCGGCGGCGCGCGCGCCCGTAACCGCGCCTGGCTCGCGCCCATGACCAACCAGCAGAGTCACGACGACGGCTCGCTCTCGGACGACGAGCTGCGGTGGCTCGAGATGCGCGCGCGCGGAGGCTTCGGCGTCATCGAGACGTGTGCTGCGCACGTGGCGCTCGACGGCCAGACGTGGCCCGGCGAGCTCGGCGTGTTCGACGACCGACTCCTCCCTGGACTCGGGCGCCTCGCCTCGGCGCTTTCCCGGCACGGCGCGCTCGGCATCGTGCAGATCTTCCACGGAGGACTGCGCTCGCCGAGGTCGATCACGGGCCTAGCTCCGTGGAGCGCCGCGGCCTACCAGGCGCCGGGGCTGGATCGGGCGCGCGCGGCGACCGACGAAGACCTCACGCGTGTCATCCGCCAGTTTCGTGACGCAGCGGCCCGGTGCAGCGCTGCGGGCTTCGCCGGCGTCGAGCTGCACGGGGCGCACGGTTTCCTCTTCGGGCAGTTTCTCAGCACGACGATGAACACGCGGACAGACGGGTGGGGCGGCTCCCTCGAAGGGCGCGCGCGACTCTTGCGCGAGACGATGCGCGCCGTGCGCGCGGCCGTGCCCGAACGATTCGTCGTCGGCGTGCGCCTCTCCCCGGAGAGCCACGCCAACGCGACCGGGCTCGACCTCGACGAGTCGCTCCAGGTCGCGCGGTGGCTCTGCGAGGACGGAGCCGACTTCATTCACGTCTCCCTCTGGGACGTCTTTCGAAACACGACCAAGCGTCCCGCCGAGCACCCCCTCCCGCTCTTTCGACGCGTGATGCCGCGTGGGGTCGCGCTCGTTGCAGCGGGCGGCGTATGGACACCTAAGGAGGCCGAGGCGGTTCTCGACAAGGGGGCCGATGCGGTGGCGATCGGCCGGGCGGCCATCGCAAACCCCGACTGGGCATCGAGAGCTGCCGATGCCAGCTGGCAGCCGCGCCGGCCACCGCTCGCGGTGACCGAGCTGAGAGAACGCGGCCTGAGCGAGAGGTTCGCGGGCTACATGCGCAACTGGGAGGGTTTCGTCGCCGACTGACGTGCGCGTCCGCTGAGTCGCGCGCTTGTCGCCGCTCGCTCTTCCGTGTCCCCCGGAGCCGTAGGTCAGAGGTTCGAATCCTCTGTGGCGCGCTGAGCACTCCGAATCCTCCGGACAGGGGTTTCGTGCTGGCCAGGGGGGGTCGCGTTCCCGCGACGACGATTCCTCCGTAACGTTCTCCCCCGCCGCGACACATCTCCCGGACAAGCCGGCGTCGCCGCCTCTACGGCGCCGCACTGCTTCCCGTCTCTTCGCGTCAACCCCGACGCCTCCGCGGAGATCCATCCCATGATTCCCATCGCTCGCTTCGTCTCCTTCGGGCTCGCCGCCATGGCAGCCGCCGCAGGGGCCCTCGGGGTTGCCTGCACCTCCCCCTCTGCCGACGCCACCGACGGTGGATCCCCCCTCCACGACGCCGCGCTCAGTGACGACGGCCCGGTCCTCTCGCCGAACCCGAGCGATGCCGCAGCGCCCAGCGACGGCAGCGCAGCGGGCGAGGGCGGCGAGACCGGCGATGGCGCTCCGAGCGGCACGCTCATCTACATGGTGATCGACGTCGCGCAGACGCTGGGAGCCACCCCCAACTACAGCGTCTCGGCGACGTTCCAGCTCAAGTCGGCCGGATGCACGGCGCTCGCCGCGGTGGGCCCCTGCACGGGCGTTCGCTGCGTCATCGATCCCGACGCGGGGCTCGTACTACCCGGCGGTCCGAGCGCGGGCGACATCACGATCACGGGCGCGGGCGCAGCGACGACGACGCTGACGTACGGTCCCGACGGCGGTCAGTACTCGCGCTCCGAGGGGAAGCGGGGCTTCTTCTCGGGTGGGGACACGATCACACTGGCGGCGACGGGCGCCACGATCGCGCCCTTCGGCCCCAAGACACTCGTCGCCCCGAGCGACGTCGCCTTCTCCGCCCCGGTGTGCAGCGGAGGAGACTGCCCGGGGATCGACCGGACCGTTGACATGCCCGTCACCTGGGCGGGCGGGGTCTCGGGCAATGTCGAAGTCGCCATCGAGACCGCCAGCGCGACGCAGTCCACCGCGATCACATGCCTATTCGATGCCACCTCCGGCAGCGGCGCCGTTCCCGCCGCGGCCCTCGGCATGCTCGATCCTGCCAACGGCACGAGCGTGAGCGGCGTCGAAATCATGTTCCCGGTCACCTCCGAGGTCTTCATGGTCGGGAATCAGGCCGCGGTCACATTCATCGTTCAGAGCTCGCCGAGCGTGGGGCAAGTGATCGTCACCAAGTGATGCGAGCCCGATCGGTGCAAGCGATCAGCCTCGGCGTGCGCCGTGCGAGGGAGTGGCGACGTGGTAGCGTCGTACCCCAGATGCCGCAAAGCAGTGGCGAGCGCGCGGCCGACGGCGACGCCGCGCTCGCCCTTCGCATCGCGAGCGGCGACGACCGCGAGGCCGAGGCGGCCTTGTGCCGGCGCTGGTTGCCGCGCGTGCGCGCGTACGGTCGCGTTCACCTGCGCGACGCCGACGCAGCGTCCGACGTCGCGCAAGACATCTTGGTCGTGATGCTGCAGGCGCTGCGGGCGGGACGTGTCGAGGAGTGCGATCGCCTGGCGGCGTACGTGTCCGGGGTTTGCCGGAACGTCGTGCGCGACTGGCGAAGGACGGAGCAACGCAAGCAGGTGCTGCTCGAGCGCTTCGGTCCGGGATGGGACGCGAGCGTGCCGCCCGCCCCGACGGTCGATCGCGAGCGCCTGGCCGGGTGCCTGAATCGTCTCGAGGCGCGCGACCGTGCGATCGTCGCGCTCACCTATTTCGCGGGCCGCTCCGGCGACGAGATCGCGCTCGAGCTGGTCATGGCCGCGGGGAGCGTTCGGGTGGCGCGCCATCGCGCGCTCGCGAAGCTCCATCACTGCCTCGAGGCGGCGACATGATCGCGCTCGAGCGACTCGCGAGCCTCGCCCTCGGTGAGCTCGCGGAAGCGGAGGCCGCCGTCGTCGAGGAGCACGTCCTCGACTGCGACGCGTGCGCCGCGCGGCTCGAGCTGCTGGTCGACTTGGGGCAAGCCGTGAAGGACGTCGTGACCGCGGGCGGCGTCCTCCTGCCCGCGCCTCCGAGTCTCCTCGCGCGGCTCGAGGAGCAGGGGCTCGTGACCCGCACCTATCGCGTCGCTCCGGGCGAGGCGGTGGAGTGCACCGTCGCCGCCGACGACCTCTACGTTGCGCTGCACCTGTCGATCCCTGCGGATCCGGCGGTGCGCCTCGACTTCGTCTACGAGGCAGAAGGCATGCGCTTCCGGATCGACGACGTCCCCTTCGATCGGGCGCGCGGGGTCGTGACCGTCGCCCAGACCGCGCGGTTTCTCAAGACCCTGCCGACGGGGAGCGGCACCGTGCGCCTCGTCGCGGTCGACGGTGACGGCGAACGAACGGTTTCGGCGTACGTCCTGAATCACACCGCGATTGCCGAGGGGTCCCGATGAATCAGGTGGACCACACTGCCAGGGCCGGCCACCGTCGGCCTCGTCGTGAGCGTCTGGCCCCTACTCGTCCTCGAGCACGGGCTGGGGGCCGGGGATAATCCCGGCGATGTCCGGATCGACGCCGAGCTCCCCCACGGCGCGTGCGGCGGGCTCGTCGCGGCGTTCCTTTCGCTTCGCGTCTTTCTCGCGCTGCTTGTCGAGGCGAGCTCTCTCTTTTTGACGTTTCTGGAAGGTGGTGTTGGACGCCATGCTGGGATCTCATCTCCTGCGGACAGTTTGAACGTAAGGCCGGAGCGACGACGGCGCTCGTGGCCGAGCTCGACGAACCCTACACGAAGCGAGTCTATGAAATCGTTGCGCGTCGCGCGTCACCGCCCCTCGCGTAGCGCCAACCCCGCGATCAGGTCAGACACCCGCTTCGCCGAGACCGGCACGGGCGTCTTCAGCTCCGGAGCGAAGACGGCCACCCTCAGCTCCTCGAACATCCACCGGATCTCGCGCACGTCTCCCGCCTCGTCGTCGCGCGCACGCGCTTGCTTCGCCAGGAATGTCGCCCAGAGCGCCACGACGGGCGCGAGCTTCGCGGCGTCCTTCGGAGGATCGGTCACGGCGCGCGCCAGGCGCGTCTGGGCGGCACGCAGGTAGCGCGGGTAGTGGTCGAGGCGCGCGAGCGGAACCCAGGCGACGAGATCGGACGGAACGAGCGCCTCGATCTGGGCGTGCAGATCGACGATCGCCGCGCGCCCACTCGGGTGCTTCGCGGCCGACTTCAAGGCCGCGAGGGTCTTGTCGAGCTCGAGGGCCACGACGCTCAGGCTCTGCGTCCACACGCGAAAGAGTCCATCGAGCCGGGGCGCGCCGGCGGCGAGCTGCGCCTCGAACGCCGCCTTCGTGCGCGGGAGCAGCGCCTCCCCCTCGAGCTGAAACGCGCCGTCCACGATGCGGCCGAGGAGCTGCTCCCGGAACGCGTCGTTGAGCGCGCGGGTCGGCATCGCGCCGCTCGGCGAGGCGAGCGGTCGCGGGGCGCGCGGCGCGATCGCCGACAGCTCGCGTCGCGCGGCGAGGGTGAAGAGCCGTCGCACCCCAAGGCGTGACGCCTCTTCCGCCGCGGCGGAGGACTCGAGCAGCCGGAGGTCGACCGACTTGCCGTTGTCGACGATGGCCGGATACGCGCGAATATCCGCCCCTGCGACCCGCCGCACCACGAACGGCGGAAGCTCGCCGAAGTCCCACGTCGTGACGCCCGAGCGACCCCAGGATTGCGAAGCCGGGCTCTCCGGCGCGGCGCTCTTCAACGCCTCCCGCGCTCGCATCCCGAGGTGCCGCTGCAGCTCCGCGACGTCCCGCCCTTCGGCGACGACCCTTCGCCCGTCGCCCACGACCTCGATGAGGAAGCGCAGGTGCCGTGGTGCGTTTTCCGGGTGAAACAGATCCGGCGTGATGCGCGAGCCGGTCAACGCAGACAGCGCCGTCGCCAGCGCGGGCATCATCGGGCCCTTGAACGGAACGAGCGTCTCCTTGAGCGCACGCGCCGCCTCGTTCAGGCTCCCTCCGGCCTCGGAAATCTCGCGGCGCGCGGCCTTCGGAAGGTCGTGAAGGAGGTACGCGATCTTCTCCCTCTGCCAACCGGGCATCGTCCAATCGAGCTCGCCGGGGTCGAGCTGCGGCAGGAGCCCGAGCGGAATCGCGAGCGTCACCCCATCGTCGTCAGCCGAGGGGTCGAACTTGTAGGTCGCCGGGATCTCCACTCCGTGAAGGCGGAGCGTGTCCGGAAAGTCTTCGGGAGTGAGCGTGCCGTCGGCGAGCAGGACGTCGGCGATGGTCAGCTGCAAGACCCGAGGGTTCGTCTTCTCGGCCTCCGCCCGCCAGACCTCGAAGCGCTCCCCGTTCACCACCGTGTCGGGGACGCTGCGATCGAAGAAGGCGAGGAGCGCCTCGTCGTCCGCCAGCATGTCGCTCATGCGCGCCTTGTCGCGGAGCTTGGCGACGGAGTCGAGGAGCGCGCGGTTCTTCTCCTGGAAGGATCCGCGCGACCGGTACTCGCCTCGCACGAGCGCGTGAACGAGAAACATCTGGCGCGCCGCCGCAGGCGCCACGCCGGCGTAGTCGACGCTTCGATCTCTGGCGACCGTGAGACCGAGGAGCGTGACGTGCTCCTTGATCGAGGCTCGCCCCGACTTCTCCGACCAGTGAGGGTCGGAGTAACTTCGCTTGAGGAGGTGCGGCGCGGCCTCGAGCAGCCACTCGGGATCGATCTTGGCGGCCATGCGCGCGAAGAGCTGCGTCGTCTCCACCAGCTCGAACGCCATGATCCACTGCGGCGGCCTTCGCGCGAGCGACGACGAAGGGTGGATCGCGAACTTCGTCTGCCGCGCGCCGAGGTACGCGCGAGCTTCCGCGTTCCAGAGCCCGACCTTCGAGAGGAGCCCGGTGAGGAGCGCGCGATGCAGGGCGTTCTCGTCCCGCTTGGCGCCCGGCAGAATGGCTCGTGGAGTCTCTGCCGTCTTCGACTTGTCGAGCCCGAGCTCCTCGACGATCTCCTCGAGCTGGCGATGAACCTCCGTCCATTCGCGTACGCGGAGCCACGAGAGGAAGCTGTCGCGGCACACGCGGCGCAGGTTCGAGCTCCCCTTCTTCTCCGCGTCTCGCACGAAGTCCCAGAGGCGGAGAAGGCTCACGAAGTCGGAGCGTTCGTCGGCGAAGCGTCGGTGCAGATCGTCGGCCTTCTGTCGCTGCTCGCGTGGCCTCTCCCGCGGATCCTGGACGTTCAAGGCCGCGGCGACGACGAGCACCTCCCGGAGGCAGCGCTGCTCGGCCCCCGCCAGGATCATGCGTCCGATGCGCGGGTCGACCGGAAAGCGCGCCAGGCGCTCGCCCTGCGCGGTGAGCTCCCGCTTGTCGTCGATGGCGCCGAGCTCCTCGAGGACCCGGTACCCCTCGGTGATCGCCTTCGATGCAGGCGGGTCGATGAACGGAAACGCTTCCACGTCACCCAGGCCGAGCGACTTCATTCGCAAGATGACGCCGGCGAGACCGGTCCGCTGGATCTCCGGAGCGGTGAACGCCGGTCGCGACGCGAAGCTCGCCTCGTCGTACAGGCGGATGCAGACGCCGGCGCGCACGCGACCGCAGCGCCCCTTTCGCTGATCGGCGCTCGCCTGGGAGATGCCTTCGACCTGAAGGCGCGTGATCCCGGAGCGGCCGTCGTAGCGGGAGAGGCGCGCGAGCCCCGTGTCCACGACGTAGACGATGCCGGGGATCGTCACCGACGTCTCCGCGACGTTGGTCGCCAGGATCACCCGCCGCTGCGCGAGACGAGTGAAGACGCGCGCCTGATCCGACGCGGAGAGCCGCGCGTACAGCGGCTGAATCACCGTGTGTCGCAGCTGGCGGGCGTTCAGGGCGTTCTCGGCGTCGCGGATCTCGCGCTCGCCCGGGAGGAAGACGAGGATGTCGCCTTGCGGATCGAGAGTCGTCACGTTGACGACGGCGTCGGCCACAGCCTCGGCCAGATCGACCTCGCTCGCAGGAGGCTCGTAGAGGACGTCGACCGGGTACGTCCGCCCCTGGACTTCGATCACGGGCGCGCCGTCGAAGAACGCGGAGAAGCGCTCGGTCTCCAGCGTCGCCGAGCTGACGATGACCTTCAGGTCCGGCCGCTCCGGGAGGATGCGCTTGATCCACCCCAGGAGAAAATCGATGGTCAGGCTGCGCTCGTGCGCCTCGTCGAGGACGATCGTGTCGTAGCGCTGGAGGAGGGGATCGCCGTGAATCTCGGCCAGCAGGATCCCGTCGGTCATGAACTTCACGTACGTCGCCGCCGAGGTGCGATCGTCGAAGCGGACCTGGTAGCCGACGTCGGTCCCGAGGGTGCATCCGATCTCGGTCGCGACGCGCGCGGCGACGCTGGTGGCGGCGAGGCGGCGAGGCTGGGTGACGCCGATCCGCTTCTTCAGCCCGCGCCCCATCGCGAGCGCGATCTTCGGGAGCTGGGTCGTCTTTCCGGAACCGGTGGCGCCGGCGACGATCACCACGGGGTGCGCGTTGATCGCGACCGCGATGTCGGCGACGCGCGACGAGATCGGGAGCTCGGGCGGAAACGTGAGCGGCGACGTGTCAGACATTCAACCCTGGAAGCGTAGCCATACCTCGCCTCTGTCGACGGACGCATAGGCATGCCGTCGTTTCGGGCGCACGTGCTCCTGCGCTACGGTCTGCTCATGCGACGATCGCTGGCGACGCTCATCCTCGCGCTCACGGCTTGCTCCGCGGAACGGGGGGCTCTCGCTCCACCTCCTCCCCCTCCGGCGACGCCGACCGTCACCGCCGCGGGCGCTCCTGACGCGGGCGACTCGGCGCGTCCATCCGCGGCCGTACCCGCAAGCCCGCCGCCGTCGTTCGAGGCGCAGTATCGCCAGCTCCTCGAGCAGATGGTGACGGTCGACACGAGCCACGGCGGTGAGACGAAGCTCCTCGAGCCGATCGCAGCGCTCTATCGCGAAGCTGGGGTCACCGTGCAGATCCTCGAGTCGGCGCCCGGGCGCGGCAACCTCGTGGCGCGACTCAAGGGGAGCGGCGCGAAGAAGCCGGTGCTGCTGCTTGCCCACGTCGACGTCGTTCCCGTCGAGGGGCAACCGTGGACCGTGCCGCCGTTCGCGGTGACCGAGAAGGAAGGGTTCCTCTGGGGGCGCGGCATCAACGACGACAAGGCGATGGCGTCGGCGATCGTGGCCGTCACTCTCGAGCTCGCGCGCGCGCACGCGCCGCTCACGCGCGACGTGATCGTCGCTCTGACCTCGGGCGAGGAGACGGGCGGCGCAGCGGGCGCGCGCTGGCTCACCGAGAACCACAAGGAGCTGCTCGACGCGAGCATCGCGTTGAACGAGGGTGGCGGCACGCTGCTCACGGACGACTTCGCGAGGCCGATCGAGGTGTCCGTGCAGATCTCGGAGAAGATCTTCCAGTCGTTCCAGCTCGTCGTGAAGGGCAAGGGGGGGCACTCGTCGCGCCCGCCGACGAGCGGCGATCCGGTGGTCGCGCTCTCGCGCGCGCTCGTGAAGGTCGGCGAGCACCGGTTCCCGCCGACGGTCCTCCCCGAGACGAAGGCTGACTTCGCGTCGCAGCTCGCCACAGCCGAGCCCGTGTTCGCGGGCGCCCTCCGTCACGCCGTCGCGTCGGCCCCGAAGATCTCCGCGGCCGACGACGCCGTCCTCTCGAAAGACGAAGCGTACAACGCGGCCCTTCGGACCACGTGCGTGACGACGATGTTGAAGGCAGCTCCCCAGGACAACGTGCTCCCGACGACCGCGGAGGCGACGATCAACTGCCGCATCCTCCCGGGCGAGACGATCGAGCAGGTGGCGGCCACGCTGACGAAGGTGATCGGAGACCCGAACGTGGCGCTCTCGAACCTCCCCGAATTCGGTCACGGCCCCGCGTCTCCCTTCGAGGGCGAGGTCGTCGAAGCCGTGAAGAAGGTCACCGCAGCGACGTACGCCGGCGCTGCCGTCCCGGTGCTCCCGGGCATGTCCACGGGCGGGACCGATTCGCGATGGATGCGCAAGATCGGGATCGCATCCTATGGCGTCTCGCCGGGCACGGGGACGCGCGCCGAGGGGAAGGCCGCGCACGGGGCGCACGGACCGGACGAGCGCAAGTCGGTGAAGTGGCTCCAGCCCGGCGGCGAGTACTTCCGCGAGATCGTCCGGAGCTTGGCGCTTTAGAGCGGGGTGGTCGATCCGCGATCGACGCAAGGCCGCTATTCACGCAAGCCGACCGTCTCGAGCGGTACGATCGTCCACCCATGCGCATGCTGCTTCTCTTCGTCGCTTCGCTCGCGGCTATCCCTGCGGCCATGACCATCGGCTGTCAGGCCCGCCCACCCGCCGCGTCCGCGTCGGCGGCCGCCTCCGCCTCTCCGCCCGCCCCCTCCCTCGTCCTCCCGGACGACGGCTTGGTCGACATCGGCGGCGGCGAGTCGGTGCACGTTCACTGCGCCGGAGCCGGCTCGCCGCTGGTCCTGTTCGAGGAATGCCTCGGCTGCGAAGCCGCGTTCTACCGCGCGATGCAGGACGGCATCGCCCACTTCACGCGCGCGTGCGCGTACGACCGCGCCGGCGTCGGGTACAGCAGCGCGGCTCCGAAACCGCACCTCGCACACCAGATCGTCGGCGAGCTGCGCAAGCTCCTCGGGGAGCGAGACCAGTCGGGGCGCGTGGTCCTCGTTGGCCACGGGCTCGGTGGCCTCGTCGCGCAGATCTACGCGCGAGACTTCCCGAGCGCGGTGGCCGGCATGGTCCTGGTGGACTCGCAGAGCAAGGACACCGACTCGCGCTACTACGCGGCCTTCCCACCCGATGCCGTCGCCAAGATGAGGGAGCATCTCGGCGAGTCGCCGGAGAACCTGGACCCCGACGACCAGTTCCGCGCGATGGACGACCTGCGCGGCGCACCGCTGTCGCTCGGCGAGCGCCCGCTGGTCGTGGTCAGTCGCGGCAAGTCCCAACCGCCGTCGTTCGGGATACCGGGCGATTCCTGGGAGAAGCTCGAAACGCTGTTCCGCGGGTTGCAAGCGGAGGTCCCGTCCCTCTCGAACAACTCGGCGCAGATCGTGGCGACGGGAGCTTCCTGGATCCCGGACGAGGCGCCCGATCGCGTCGTCACGGCGACGTGGCAGGTCATATCCTCGGCGCGAACCGGCATCCCGCTGAGCCGCCTTGCGACGGCGACTTCGCCCGACGCTTCGATGACGGCGTCGTCCTCTCCTGTGGCGACCGCCAAGCCGGCCGCGCCCGATCACGCCCACGGGACTCCCGTCGACGATGGGCTGATCGACATTGGTGGTAGGTCGCTGCACCTGCACTGCGCGGGGCGTGGCACGCCTACGGTGCTGATGGAGGCGGGCCACGGTGTGGACGGCGGGACCTGGCTGCGCGTCCAGACGGACATCGCGAAGCAGACCCGCGCCTGCGCGTACGATCGCGTCGGCCTCGGCTTCAGCGACAAGCCGGGGAAGCCGCGCGCGGTCGCAGACGTCCTTCAGGATCTGCGCGCGCTCCTCGCGACCGCGAGGATCACAGGTCCGTACGTGCTCGTCGGGCACTCGATCGGCGCCCTGTACGTGCGGCTCTACGCGGCCGCGCATCCCGACGAAGTGGCGGGGATGGTGCTCGTCGATGGCTCGACGGAAGACGAGGACTTGCGAGAATGGAGTCTCCTCCCGCCGGAGCTGTTGAAGATGCTGGATGACCCCGCGGATCCCGAGGCCATCCGGCTCGACGCCGTCCGCGCCGCGATGTCGCAGCTGCGTGGCGCAAACCGGTCCATCGGCGACAAGCCCCTCGTCGTCCTGACCGCGGGCCTCCAGGAGCCGTACCCTGACGTTTCGCCGGAGCTGAGCGCGCGACTCGCACGTATCGGGCAGGAGATGCAGGCCGAGCTGCCGCGGCGGATCTCGTCGAACAGCGCGCAGATCGTGGCCGCGAAGAGTCACCACTTCATTCAGATCGAGAACCCGACGCTGGTGGTGGCGTCGGTACGACAGGTGGTGGACGCGGCGAGAGGGCGTGGGCGGGTGGACGGGGCTGTGCTTGCTGCGTTTGCGAACGAGGGGGGAGCGCCTTGACTGTTGGCGACCGGCGAATCCTGTCCGCCTTCCCCGACCTGAACGAACTGCCGCCGCTCGAATCGCTCGAGATCCCCGACGACTTCGAATTCACGGACGAGGAGCTCGTCGCATCCGGGTCGACGTAGGTGAAGCCGTGACGAAGCAGAAGCGAGAGCGGAAGGAACGGGCGGAGGCCGCGGCCAAAGTGAAGCGCGCGACCGACCGCGCGCGCCGCGAGCGGGAGACCTTCGCGAAGAAGATCGAGGCGGCGAGGAAAGCGGCAAAGACGACGGTGGCGACTGGAATCGAGGACTGACGGCGTGAAGATGGCGAAGCCCGACGTGCGCATCCTTGCCGCAGCGTGAACGCGCACCCAGGCGCGCGTGCGCCGCGGCGGCGACCCACCCGCACCGCAACCGGGCGATGTCGTCGAGTATGCCCAGATGATTCGACGCGTCGCCCACCTGTACGAAGCGCGCTTCCCTCACGCCTAACCAGCGCTCTCCGACGCTCGCATGCCGTCGCGCGGTCGAAGATCTCCAAGGCACGCTCGGGGTCCGCGAGGAGTCCGATCTCGCGTAAGTAGTGGCTAGCGAGAGCGAAGCATCCGTCAAGGTCGCCAAGGGAGCATGAGCGCTGAAGGAGGTGCCGCAGCGCCTGGTCACTCCCGGCATCCAGCGCATCGCTCGCACGAGCAAGTGTTGCTCCTCGCGCATCGCTGCATCGCGTCGGGTGCGAGCGCGGCATCTCCCGAGCGCGCAACCACTTCCTCCAGCAAGAGCGACCCGTTCCTCCAGCGGGAGCGACCCGCGTGCCTTGGTATCGCTCGCTTTACTCCAGAAACAGCGACGCGAGCGGGGTTGTATCGATCGGACTGCTCCTCCCACGAGACAGAACCGCTCCTCCCACGGGACCGGCGAGCTGGGGTCGACCGATTCGCGATCGACTCGATCGGGAAGCAGTTGCACCACCCTGGGCATCCAAGCGAGGCTGCCACGGCGCGCAACCGCGCTCACGGGAGCAACACTTGCGTCTCCGAGCGATGAACCCCCACAAACCACGCGGAAAGCGCGATGAGACCAACGCCTTTCGATTCGCGCTCATGCGCCTGCGCGGCGCCATGGAGTGGACGCAAACCGACCTCGCGGGGACCCTCAGCGTTTCGAAGAGAACGGTCTCCACATGGGAGAACGGCTACTGGCTTCCGCCGTTCAAGCAGCGCGTCCACGTGGTGCTCGCGCTGCGCAACGCGCCCCCCGAGTACGTGCTGGCCATCGCGGATGGCCTTGGAGTGAGCGTGGACCCGGCGCTCGCGCCGCTCTTGCGGCCGTTTCGAGACGCGCTCCTGGAACCGGACGAGGAGCCGGGGCGCGAAGAGGTGACGGCCCCGCCGGCGGCCGTGCCGATGCGCCCGCAACCTTCGCTCGAAGCGCTTCGTGCGGTGGTCGACGCCATCGTGCGCGACGCGGCCGACACGATGAACGTGCCGGCCAACGATCTCCGCGCAGCGCTCGGGCGCACGCTGGCGGCGTGCGAGGACCTGGGGGCGACGATGGCGGGGACGCGCGAAGCGTTGGCCGTGAGAGCGCGCGCGAAGCCGGGGTCGGCGAGCGATCTCTGACGCCTGGATGCGCCGGTCACGGGCGTCGGCCGCCTCGTCGTCGTGTCCGGGATCCCCGCGGCCCGCGGAGACACTCACGACGCCAAGGTTCGCGCGATGTTCGGCCGCGCGCGGGAGCAGCTCGGCGCGTCCGATGCGGCAGGTCAGCTCGTCGTCGAGGTCCAGCAGCCCGAAGGACTTCAGCGGTACAGGTTCGCCCTCGGGATCACCGACTTCCTGACTTGCTCCACCTGAGGCACGTACGTGGCGGCGGTCATGGAGATCGAAGGACGCTCGCGCGGCGTCCTCAACGTGAGCGTGCTGGACGAACGCGAACCGTTCGCGCGTGCTCCGACCCCGATGGAGTACGGAACGGAGCAGGTGGAGGAGCGAGAGGCGCGACGAGTGAGAGCCTGGATGCCCGGGGGCGCGCGCGAGTGGCACCGATCGAGGAATACGATACGCTTCTGTCGTGAACGAGCCGCAACCGAACCTCGCCGATCCGGACTACGAGCCGTCCGACGAGCAGCTCACTGGGCTCATGAAGCGAGCGTTCGCGGGCTTGAAGGACGCGGAGCGGGTGCGGCTGGAGAGACTCCGGAGCGACATTGCGCATGCGCGCGAAGAGGCGCTGGCGCGACTCGCAAGCGGCTCCGGCCGGTGAAGCCTGCCCTTCTCGTGATCGCGGGGCCAAACGGAGCCGGCAAGACGACGATCACGACGCGGCTCCGGGCCGAACACTGGAGCGAGGGGGTCGAGTACCTCAACCCCGACGAGATCGCACGCGACCGATTCGGTGACTGGAACGAGCCGGCGGCCGTAAGGCAGGCGGCCGACTGGGCTCAGACGCGGCGAGAGGAGCTGCTCAAGGAGCGCAAGGGGATCGCGTTCGAGACCGTGTTCTCGGCGCCCGACAAGATCGACTTCGTCAGGCGGGCGCTCCAAGCCGGATACTTCGTCCGCGTCTTCTTCGTCGGCACGAGCGATCCGAGAATCAACGCGGCACGGGTCGCGGGGCGGATCATGGCCGGAGGGCACAGCGTTCCTCTCGAGAAGATCGTTTCTCGCTACACGAAGTCGATGGCGAACTTGTCCGCAGCAATACGACTCGCGGACAGAGTCTACGTCTTCGACAACTCGGTCGACGATGCCGACGCGGCGTTGCTCGTCAGAACGAGCGAAGGGGCGCTTCGCAAGGTGTACGGCCCACTTCCACAGTGGATTGCAGACGCTGTTGACTCACTGGCGAGGCATTCCTCGTTCGTCGACGCGCGGCACTAGCGCTGACAGGCTCGCGGCGATGGTTTCGCCTGGTGCCGAGGGTGGTCGCCGCGCGACCCTCGCGCGCGATCGAATCACCCTGATCGTCGGCGAGTATCGTCCGCATTTGGGTGACATGCGCGCGCGCTCGAAGAGCCCCATCGTCCAGGTGAGGAGTCTGAATTCCTCTCGTCCGGCGCTCATCAACACTCCCATGCTTAGACATCTCGTTCTTCTCGCCTCCGCGCTCTCGCTGGGCACCCTCACGGTCGTCGCGTGCAGCGGCGACGACGCGGTGCATTCTCCCGCGACCGACGGCGGCTCCCCGAGCCCCGAGGCCGGGAGCGGGGCCCCGGACGCGGTGGGCGACACCGGCTCGGTCGACGCCGGGTCGGTCGACACTGGCCTCGACGCGAGCGCGCCGGTCACGATGACGACGGTCACGCGCGCCGGCGATCCGGTGGCGAACGTCACGCTCGTGCTCCACGACGCGAACGGCGCAGTGGTCGGCACGCAGACGACCGATGCCACCGGGCACGCGTCGTGGATCTCGCCCGCGACGTCGGTGACCGCGCTCTTCGTGACGCCCGGCGCGGTCGTCGGCGGAGACCTGTACGCGGCGGTCACGATCGTCGGCATCGAGCCCGGCGACGTCCTCCAGGCGATCGACACGACGGCGTACCAGTTCGGGAGCAATCGGGCCGTCGTCCCAACCTATCCGCCGAACCCGCCCGCCGGCACGGCGAGCTACTCCGCGCAGATCGGGCGGTGCGGCGCCGCCGCCGGCCTCGGCTTCACGAGCTACATCAACGACCCCTATTGCCAACCGTCTCCCGCGAAGTTCCCGATCTTGGTCGAGGCGCTGGACGACGGCGGGACGCAGATCGGCTTCACGTTCGAGAAGGTCGCGGATCCGGACGGCGGAATGGACGACGTCGGTGACTACGTCGTCGATCTCGCTGCGGCTCCGTGGTCGACCAACGTCGTGCAGCACACGGTCACGGCGACGAACGTGGCCGAGCCCGCGGACCTACTCCGCGAGCAGCTCGTCTTCAGCGAATACGCGTCCGGCGCGCCGGTCTACACGGAGCTCAACGTGTGGCCCGGCTACGCCCCGTTCGACGGCGGCGTGGGCTCGATCGCCGTGACCAGTCACGTCGGGTACGCGGACTTCGTGCAATACGAGATGGCACACGAACGAGTGCCGACGTCCACGGGTACGAATTACGTCTCGGCTGTGCAGGCGATCGCGACGCGCGCAGACTCGCCGACGAGCGCGCAAGCGTTCGCCATCGACTTCTCGCAGCTCTTGCCGGAGATCACGGCCTCGCAATTGAGCGGAGCCGACGCAGGTGCCGATGGCGGCGTCGATCCGCGTCCGTCGATCGCCATCACGTCGAGCGACTCGCTCGCGTCGACCGACGGCGCGTTCGCGCTCCTGCAATGGAGCGGCACGGTGAACGGAACGCCGGTCACCGCGTCGTGGACCTTCGTGCTTCCTCCGTCGACGACGTCGTTCCGCGCGCCGGAGCTGCCTGCGAGCGCGGCGGCGTGGGCGCCGTCTCCGGACGCGACGTTCGCGTATTCGCCGGTCGTCGAGTTCATGGACGCGACGTTCCTCACGGACTACCGCGACCTCCGTCAGGTCGCGTCCGCGCTCGCGCCGACGTCGCCGATCGGCATCGTCGAAACCGCCGGTCCGCCCACGGCGCCGCCGTTGCCGCAGGATGGAACGCTCCGCCTCACGGCGTGGTCGGTTTCGAATTAGCGCTACGCGGGTCCTGAACGAACCTTTCGGGCCGCTCGGTGTTCTGACCCGAATGCCGATGAGCGAAATGAGCAGGCGTCGCTTCGTCGCGTCCGCCGTCGCACTCGGCGCGTCGTTCGCCGCGTGCCACGTGAGCCCACGAGCGACGCAGATCGCGTCGCGCGAGCGCCGCGATCTGTATCCGCAGGGGGTCGCCTCCGGAGATCCGGAGGCCGACAGCGTGCTGCTCTGGACGCGGCGCCCGTACTCGGATGGACGGCGCGGCGCACGACTGGTCGTGGAGGTGTCGGAAGACAGCACCTTCCAGCGCGTGATCGCCTCCGCGCCGGCGCGGGTCTCGGCCGCTTCGGACTGGACCTGCCGCGTGCTCGTCGGCGGGCTCGCGCCGGCGCGGACGTACTGGTACCGCTTCACCGACGAGGAGGGCTTCGCCAGTCGTGTCGGGCGCACGCGCACGGCACCGGAGCACGACGATCCCCGAGCGGTTCGGTTCACGTTCGTGAGCTGCCAGAACGTCAACCAGGGGGCGCAGAACGCCTACCGTCGAATGATCTTCGAAGACGAGCGCGCCGCCGAAGGGGATCGGATCGACTTCGTCCTGCACCTCGGTGACTTCATCTACGAGATCCTCTGGTACCCCGAGGACCGACCGAAGGGGATGTACGATCGCCGGCTGCGCGAGGTCGCGCGGTACCCGAGCGGCGAGAAGATCTCCGATTTTCACATCCCCACGACGGTCGACGACTACCGCGCGGTCTACCGGGGATACCTGCACGATCCGGATCTGCAGGACGCGCGCGCGCGCTGGCCGTTCGTCGCGATGTGGGACAACCACGAGTACTCCTGGCAGGGCTGGCAGGGGGTCCAGGTCTTCGACGGCAAGACGCGCCCGGCGCAGACCCGCAAGGTCGCCGCGAATCAGGCCTGGTTCGAGTACCAGCCGGCGCGCGTACGGATGCCGAAGAGCGCGTCGCTCGACGAGTTCGATCCGCCGAAGGTCGTCGATGCTCCCGTCACCACGTTCGACGCCCACGGGCTCGGGCAGGAGCCGAACAACCTCGCCGCGATCGAGAGCCTCACCGGGTACCGCGCTCTGCGCTGGGGGCGCCACGTCGAGCTCGTCATCACCGATCAGCACAGCTACCGCTCGGAGGATCCGGGCAACAGCGCAGAGACCGACCCTCTGACGACGAACGACTTCCCCGATCTCATCGCCGAGGAGGTGATCGCGATCCTCGACGCCGGGCGCGACTTCGGCGGCGGAAAGCCCCCCAAGGACATCCCGTTTGGCGAGATCCGAGTGCCGAACTTCCGCCGCGACCAGCCCGCGCAGACCCTCCTCGGAGAGCGGCAGAAGGCGTGGTTCCTCGAGCGCCTCCGGTCGTCCTCCGCGACATGGAAGGTCTGGGCGAACTCGCAGGGCACGCTCGACGGCCGTGTTGATCCGCAGAACCTCCCCTCCGGGATCACCAAGCCCTGGCCCGGTGCGGGGTACGCGAGCTTCGGTGCCGGTGACTACGCGACCGCATACCAAGAGCGCGCCGAGATCTACGATCACGTCGCTCGTCATGGCATCACCGGCTTTGCCACCGTCTCGGGCGACCGCCATAGCTTCTGGGCCGGTCTCGCGGCCAAGGGGCTGCCTCCTCTCCCCTTCGAGCCGATCGGCGTCGCGTTCATCACCGGCTCGATCTCGGCCCCCGGAGCCGTCGAGTCGCTCGAGCACAGCTTCCCGAAGGATCACCCGCTCCGCGCGCTCTATCTCGCGCAGCCGCCGGGGCGCTCCGTCGTCGAGCCCGCGATCAACCTCCTCATGCGCCGCGGCGTCCGGAGCTGCCTCGAGTACGAGCGATCCGGAGACCTCTCCCGCGCGAAGGAGGTGTCGAACCCCGATCTCGCTCCGCACCTCTCGTTCCTCGACATGGGAGGGCACGGCTACGCCGTCGCGCGGGTGTCGAGCGACGCGTTCGAGTGCGAGTTCGTGTGTATCCCGCGGCCGATCGAGCGGAGCGAGCGCGAGGACGGCGGGCCTCTCCTTTATCGGGTCGCCCACCTCGCCCCGATGTGGAAGGCGGGGGATCGGCCGAGGCTCGAGCAGCGGGTCATCGAGGGGAACCCGGAGCTATCGATGCGGTGAAGGGCCTCTATCGCCGCGCCACGCGATTGGGGCGTTCAGCGCGCCACGGAGGATTCGATCTTAGCCACGTCCGGCGCCCAACGTCGGTAGGTCCCCCACACATTTGAAGATGCCTCCCTCGAAGGCCCTCCCCGTGGGTCGGCCGGAAGCTACGGTTCGAGAAACCGTCCGTGCGTCGCCAACGGCCAAGGCGGTCAAGAGGACCATGCATCGCTGCCTGTGCTTCGTGGGGGCACACGTCCTCGGCTTCCTGGTCGTCTCGGGGTGCAACGAGAACGCGGGGCCGGGCTCCATGCCGGGTGAGCCGCCTGCGGCTGCGGGCGGGGCGACGTCCACGAGCTCCGGCAGCAGCGGCTCCGGCGGGAGTTCCGGAAGCGACTCGGGCGCGAGCGCCAGCGGCGGCTCGAGTAGCGGCGGCTTGATTCCGATTCCCATTCCGGCCTCCGCGTCGATTGCAGTGGCGTCCTCGTGGGCGGCGCTTCAGGCGGGTCAGACCGCGACGTCCTTCGACGTGCTCCGGACCGACGACCTCTTCGTCGTGGCGAAGGTGGGTCCCGCGTACGAGGGGCAATCGTTGGGACTCAACTTTCAGTCCCCGTCCGGCGGAGTGCTCGCCGGCTACGTCTCGGTCGTCTCCCATGGTGAGGCCCAGTTCGTCGTGAAGCTCGGCGGCACCGCCGTGGGCAAGAGCGCCCAGACGGGGACGTTCCCGCTGATCCTGGGTCACCTGGGGACGCAGCAGCCGATCGCGCGCACGACCGTCACGCTCGTGAAAGGAGTCGCGCAATGAGACGCGCCCGACGAATCGCGCTCGCGTCCTCCGTCTGCGGGCTTGCGTTGGTGGCGTCGAACCGCGCCAGCTACGCGGGCACGTGCGGAACCGATACGAAGTGGTGCGTGGATGACGCGGGCGCGGGCGCCGCATACACCACGACGCCGGTGGGGCTCGGCGGCTATTCGCTGAACAATGTCTACGTCGGCGCGGGGCCGAACCTCGTCGCGATCAACGAGTCGACGGGAGCGTCGGTGTTCGCCGGCGGCGACGTCGTCTTTGGATCGACGATCGCGACCCAGTTGACGCCGATCTGGTGGAACATGACGTCCACCACCGTCTTCTTCGCCACGACGGACGGCGTCGTTCACGCGAACGACGGCCTCCTTGGAGGCTCGGTCTGGACCCAGAATATCGTGAGCACCGCGCGCCCGGGGTGCAACGATCAGGTGACCGGCACGATCGCCGTCAACGTCGCCGCCTCGCTCGTCTACGTCGCGACCAACGACGGCGCCTGCGCGGCGGGACAGAACCGCGTGTACGCGCTCAACGCGACCACTGGCGCCGTGGTGTGGACGTTCAACGGAGCCTTCGGGACGACGGTCAACAACATCGAATACGGCGTCCGCCCCGACGTCTTCGCCGATCCTACGTGCACCCCCGCCGTCACACGGAACCACGTGGTGTTTGCGGACAAGACCGGCAACACCTTCATCCTCGACAGCATGACGGGGGCGCTGCTGAACGGTGCGGGCGGCGTCAGTCTCGGCGCCAGTAGCCACCCAGCCAGCGGCTTCGAGCCTCAATACGACGGCACGGTGTGCGGCGCGAGCTACATCGCGGACAACGGAAATGGCTCGATTCGATCCATCTCGGTCGACCCCACCACGTGCGGCACCATCGCCTCCACGCCGTGCACCATCGCCGAGTCCTACTCCGGTCCGTACACCGCACCCATCCAGTTCTCGGTCGCCCGGGGCGCCGCGAACACGGGAGCCGATCGGTTCCTCGTCAACGACGGCCTCGGCCAGCTCCAGGTCTCGACACCCGCGGGCGGCGCCAGGTGCGTCTACAAGCCGGCCACGGGCAACAGCGTGACCGGCACACCCTTCGAAGTCGGCGGGGTCGCCTACACCGCGACGACGGAAGGGAGCCTCGTCGCCATTCCTGTCGGCCCGACTCAGAAGACCGATGGCACGGCGTGCAACGGGTACCAGGAGCGCTTCTTCAGCGCGTCCACCAGCACCACCGCTGCAAACCCGTCCGTGGACATCATGAGCTCCGCCTATGTCCTCTTCGCTGGGGACCAGGCCGGTCGCATCACGGAGTTCCAGGCCGCGGGAGCGCCGTTCTCGGCGACCTACACGGCGGTCGTGCAGGTCACCGGTTACCCTGCGAACTTTGGAGCGATGACCGTCACGGACTCCGTCAATGCTGGTGACACGGCGATCTTTTCGGCGAACGGGATCGCGCCGATGCCGCGAGCGTTTGCGGCGACCGATCACTATCAGATCGCTCCTACGTCGGGCGGCGGCCTGACCTGTACCCCGAACCCGGCAACGAACCAGGCGATCGGCGGGCAAGACGCCCATGTGAGCATGGCCTGCGTGGCCACGCCGTGCGCGTTTGGAACGCAACATCCCTTCCCCACGGGGACCGCTCCGATCCCGGTGGCCGTCGCAGACTTCAATGGAGACGGCAAGCCGGACCTCGGCGTCGCGAACGCGTCGGCTGGCACCGTCAGCGTCCTGCTCGGGTCGGGAACGGGTACCTTCGCGACGCAGAGTACCCCCGCGGTGGGATCGGGTCCTCAGTCGCTAGCCGCCGGAGACTTGAATGGGGACGGCAAGCCGGACCTCGCCGTATTGAACGAGGGCAGTGCCAGCATCAGCATCCTCCTGGGGTCCGGAACGGGAACCTTCACGAAGCCGAATCCCGACATCTCACTGCCGGGAGGGCCGTTGATGTGGCTGGCCCTTGGCGACTTCAACGGGGACGGCAAGCTGGACATCGCCGTCGCGGCGACCAATAACGGCGTCTATATCCTCCTCGGGTCCGGAACAGGCACCTTCGCTTTTTCTAGCAATCCCGCCGTAGCAGGATTCCCGAACTTCGTCGTGGTCGGAGACTTCAACGGGGACCGCGTGCCAGACCTCGCCGTCTCGACACTTACTCCCAACGTGACCATTCTCATCGGTTCTGGATCCGGGACCTTTGCCGTACACAGTACCGCAGCGTTGGGGGGAGGGAACCCGAACTCGGTGGCCGTCGGAGACTTCAACGGGGACGGCAAGTCGGACCTCGCCGTCGCGAGTGCCGGTAACACAGTCACCGTCCTACTCGGCTCGGGAACGGGGACCTTCGCGACGCAGAGCACCCCCCCGGTGGGATCGGATCCGCAGTCGCTGGCCGTCGGAGATTTCAACGGGGATGGCAAGGCGGACCTCGCAGTCGCGAACACCGTGGATAACGACGTCACGATTCTACTCGGCTCAGGAACGGGGACCTTCGCGACGCAGGGTACTCTCACGGTGGGAGCGTCGCCTGAATTCGTGGCCGTCGGAGACTTCGACACCAATGGGACTCCCGATCTCGCGGTAGCCAACACTGGAAGCGGCAGCGTCTCGGTACTTCTCGACGTGGGCGCATGCTGCTCGAATCCGACGACGAACACCTATGACTGCGGCTCGTGGTGCGGCGGCAGCGTCGTCAACTGCGCGACGTCCGAGCAAAATAGCTATGGCCCCTCGTGCGCCTCCGGCGCGTGCGCATACGCGGGTTGCGAGAGCGGCTATTCCGACTGTGATGGCAATCACACGAACGGCTGCGAGACGCACGGCGCCTGCCCGGGCCATGTGCTTCACTTCGCGAACAACTCGGCCGCCAGCTGGGTCACCATTCCGGGCGGCACCAGCATGAACAACCGGACGCTCTACACCATCGAAGGCTGGATCGAGGAGGACACGAACGCCTCGTCGATGTACGAGGCGCTTCTCGCGCAGGCTCCCGCCAGCGGAAATTTCACCTCGTGCTGCACCGTCCGGTTCCTCATCACTCCGGCGGCGGCGCTCGATCCGTGGGTCGACCTCGGCGCGCAGGTCGATCAGCAATACGGCCACACCATGGCTCAAGCCGCGTGGCATCACTTCGCGGCGACGTGCAACAGCGGCGCGTCGACCACCTGGGTCGATGGAACGGAGGTGGGGACGGGGAGCTGTCAGGACCCGGGGAGCGGCATCACGGGCGACCGGGTCACGCTGGGCATCGCGGACGGCGGCCAGTGGGGCCTGACCGGAAAGCTCGCCGAGATCCGGATGTCGAACGTCGTGCGTTACGCGAGCGCGTTCACTCCGCAGAAGCGATTCGTCAACGATGCCAACACCACGCTCCTCCTGCATTTCGACGAAGGAAGCGGGGCGACGGTGTCCGACTCATCGGGCAACGGGAACAACGGTGCCATCAACGGAAGCGTGACCTGGGTAGTGGACGACCGGCCGTGAGCCGGGCGGTGAGGCCAACCACCGGCGCGACGGGCTCCGTGGGCCGGTGAGCAAGAGGGCGCTCGCCGAGGCGAGAGCGGCGCGCGATCCCCCGTCCCGTCTCGGCGCAACTTGGCACGTTCTCTCCGATGTTTTTCGCCGAGATTCCCCGTCAATCGCCTGGCGCGCCACGTGCTGTGGTGGACGGCATGACTCGCCTTTGGCCTCGCACTTCCTTCCTCGCCCTCCCCTGTTTCTCCCTCCTCGTCTCCGCCTGCGGGGGGACCGCCAGGACCACTTCAAACCAGAGCCTGAGCTCCGCGCTTTCCTTCCCCGTCGGCGTCGAGACCTCCTGCAACGCGGCCCTGATGCAGCTCAGTCCGAAGCTCGAGGCATCGCTCGACCTGGTGTCCATCGCTGCCTCCCCCACCGTCACATTGACTTCGAGCGGTGGCGTCATCACAGCCACGGTCAACGGCACCACGTCCCCCCTCGCGCCCGTCAAGTTCACCGCGATCTCCGGCGCGTCGGCCACGGTCGTGGCGGGCCAGACGTTGACGGTACCCACGTCCACGATCACCGCCTCGGCGCCGAGCTCGCCCGAGGAGAACGCGACGCTGCCGGTCGAAGGGGGATCGATCACCTTCTCGGGTGACAGCTTCTTCCTCTCGCTCGAGATGTCGCTCGAAGGATCCGAGGGCCCCGGCACCATCGCCGCCGTGTTCGAATGCACCGCTGCGGGGAAGGCTCCCACCGACTGCACCTGCTCAGCGGGCGATGTCTGCTCGTGCGGCTCCACGGCGACCCCTCCGCCCGGCGTCTACACGGGGTGCTCGACCTATCTCAACGACGTCGGAACCTCGGGAGGAGGAGCGGAGGGCGGCGACACGACCGTCACGCTCGCGGAGCAGAACGGCAAGCTCACGATGACGCTCGGAGGGGGGCCCAACCCCGTCGCCTCCGGCACCCTCGACCTCACGCCGACCAGCGCCGCGACGGCGACGATTTCAGGCGGACAATCGCTCGGCAAACAGGGGAGCTCGCCCTCCGATTCCTGCACCCCCGGGGGCGATCTGTGGAGCCCACCCGCGTGGCCGGTCTCCGTCAACGGCGGGTCGCTGACGACCGACGGACAATGGCTCACCGTCTCAATCGTGGGCACGAGCCCTTGCTCGACCGGGCAGCGGCTTGCCATTTTGTGTCCGGCGCGATCGCCCTGAGGGAGCGCGCGTCTTCGCGTCCGCGAGTCGAACGCTGCAGGAGCTTTTCCGCGATCGGGGTGGTTGGCGGAGTGCGTTCCTCGCGTTCGGGCTCGCGTCGTTCCTCTGGCTCGTCCCCTGGTGGACGGCGACGAAGGACGCTTCATCTCGCGCTCGATCGCAGTCCGCGGGCGACGCGCCGTCGTTCTTCACGATCCTGCGCCGCCGCGAAGCGCTAGGCGCGAGCCTCGGCCATTTTTTGCAGCAGCTACGGGTTCTACTTCGTCATCTCCTGGCTGCCGCTCTACCTCGTGAAGTCGCGCGGCTTGACGATGTCGCGCATGGCGACCCTCGGCGGGCTGATCTACGTGCTCTCGCGGTGATCTCCTTCGTGACCGGAATCGTGAGCGATCGCTCCATTCGTGCAGGTGCGAGCATCACCCGGGTACGCAAGACCGCGCTCATCGCCGGCTCGGTCATCGTGTCCTCTAGCCTCGCCGTGGCCGCGATTGGGAGTACCTCGGTGGCCGTCGCGTGTTTGTTCTGCACAGCCGTGGGCTTTGGTTTGGGGAGCCCGAACCTCTATGCCGTCGGCCAGACGCTCGCGGGCCCGCGCGCCGCAGGCAAGTGGATGGGCGTGCAGAACTGCGTCGCCAATCTCGCCGGGGTCATCGCTCCGATCGTGACCGGATACGTCGTCGATCGCACGGGACAGTTTTTCTGGCCGTTCCTGGTCGCAGCGGCCGTGGCCTTGATGGGCACGGTGGCGTGGGGTCTGATCATCCCTCGCGTGGCGCCGATCGAGTGGGGCGGCACATCGCGTGACCGTTCGTCCTAGAGTCGAACGAGCTCGCCCTGGAAAGCGCCCCCTTCTCCACGGGGGGCGGGCGATGGTTCTTACTGGGGAGCCTGAGCAACCAGTTTCCGCGCTGTCGTGGAGGCCGGTGCTCCCGTGACGGGGGAGCTGGGGTGCCGCTCCGCCCACGCATCGACCGCATCCAGCTGCCGCCTGAAACGCCCGCCGAACTTCTCGGCCCGCTCCCGCACCTTCTCCCGTGCGATCGCAGCGGTCTGGTGCGCGCGAGCCTTGTCGCCGCCCGAATCCCAGACCGCCTGCGCGAGACCCAGTAGGGCCTCCTCGGTGAAGTCTTCGTCCCCGTAGGCAGTCGCCACCGCCGCCTCGAGCGACGGCAACGCTTCCCGTGGACGTCCAAGCGCGAGCTCGTCGAGCCCGATGCCCGTGAAGGGACGCGACGTCAGGTCCTTGTTGCTCGCGTCCTCCTTCTTCGCCAACTCGAGCGCGTGCTGGTCCTCGGCGAGCGCCTCGCCATAGAGGCCCCGGTGCCGGAGCGCAGCTCCGACGATGGCGTGCGCCCAGCTTCCGTAGGGGCCTGCCTCCCACTTGGCGAGCACGCGGCGGTAGATCGCGAGCGCCTCGTCGGGGCGAGCCATGAGATCGAGAATCTCCCCCTCGTTCAGCGAGCTCACGAGCAGGCTGGGGCTCTCGGGGCCGTCGACTCGCGCGCGCCCGGCGAGGACACGGCGCTCGACGAGGAGCGCTTCGTCCAGGTGATCCTCCGCCACGAGGACGTTGTCGACGACCTCGTTGGGCGTGATGACGCGCGGGTCGTCGGGACCGTAGAGCTTCGTCGCGAGCGCGACGTCTCGCCGCGCGTACACCTCGGCCTCTTCGAGCCGCCCGTCGATCTCGAGGTTCATCGCGAGCCATTTCAGCCGATGCACCTCGCGCGATTCGTCTCCACCCAGGCGCGCGAGCGCCGCCTCGGCGTAGCGCGTCCACATGACGCCTTCCTTCGGCGCGATCGGGTAACAGGTGCGCGCGAGCGCGATCCAGGCATCGGCGAGCGTCGCGTCGTCGTGCGCGTTCAGCGCGAGGAGGCTCGCTTCGTTGAGGTCCTCTTTGCCGGCGACGGTGTGGACGCGGCTCATGCCGCGCGCGTACGCGGCGCGCGCTTGCATCGGGCGATAGTCGAGGGCCTGCGCCGCGGGGAGGAGCGCGTCGAGCACCGCGGTCGCCTCCGTCCAGCGCGACGCCGTCTCGAGCGCGACGACGCGCGTCACCTCGCCTTCGAGGCGCGTGAGCTCGGCGCGCTTCGCAGGATCCTTCGGCGGCGGATCCATCGCCGTCAGCTCCTGCGTCTCTGCGCACGATGCGACGGACGGCAGCGCGTCGATCGCCGCCCGCGCGCTCGTCACGGTCTTCGCGTCGGCCGTCGAGAGAACCGCGACCAGCACCGCGGTCTCCCTGCGGCGCGACTCGAAGCACACCATGCGAAGGTCGAGCATCGCCTCCGACTGGGTTCCTTGCACGCGCCCCATGCACGCCTCATGGCGCATCGCCGTCCACGCGCTCCTCCGTGCGTCGAGGTCACGCTGCGCCGACGCGAACGACTCGTCGGCCGACGGCAGATGCGTCGCGGTGAACACGCGATGGATCGCCTCTAGGTCGGCCGCGCTGAAGACGTCGCCCCACGCCGCGTCGTCGCCGGTGCACGCGGCCGGAGCTTGCAACCGAGCCGACGCGAGCGCGCCGCCGAGACCGAGCAAGGTGCACGCGACGATCGCAACGCCCACGCGGCGCGGTGAGAGGAGCGGTCCCTTCGCCAGCGCGTCGAGGAGCGCGCGCATCGAGGGGAAGCGCTCGTCGGGATCGGCGCGGAGGCCGCGCGTGACGAGCGTCCGGATCCACGCGGGGACGCGCATGCTCGAAGGTGCGCTGCGCACGGCGTGGCGCGCGATGTCCGACGCGAGCGACGCTGCATCGGTTCCGGCGAACGGGCGCTCGCCGTACAGCGCTTCGTACAGCGTCGCGCAGAACGCGAACTGATCGGACCGCGCGTCGGCGACGCCTCCTCGACCGAGCTCCGGAGCCATGTACGCCGGCGTCCCGAGGACCGCCCCGGTGAGCGTCAGCTTCGACTCTCCCGTCACCGCGTCGAGCGACCCCACGGTGTCGACGGAAGGCGCAACGTCGTTCCCTGCGAGCGCGTGCTCGCGCGCCAGCCCGAAGTCGGTGACCTTCGCGCGACCGTCCGCCCCGACGAGGACGTTCTCCGGTTTGAAGTCGCGGTGCACGAGCCCCGCCGCGTGCGCCGCCGCGAGCCCCTCGCCCGCCTGTCGCATCATCTCGAGGACGGCGCGCCACGTTCGCTTCGACGCTCGAAGCCAGTCGCCGAGCGTCCCCTCTTCGACGAGCTCCATCGCCAGGAACACCTCGTCGTCGATGACGCCGACGTCGAAGAGCGTGATGACGTTCGGATGGGAGAGCTTCGCGAGCGACTGCGCTTCACGCAGGAGCCGCGGGCGCTGCGCGCTGGACGAGCCTTTCGCGAACGGATCGTTGCGCAGCAGCTTGAGCGCGACCTTGCGCCGCAGCTCCGGATCGTATGCCGCGTAGACGACCCCCATTGCGCCCGCTCCCACCGTCTCGAGAATGAGATAGCGGCCGAGCGCGGCCCCCGGTATCCGCGGCGCCGGCAGCTCCGCGACGATGGGCGGACGCGCGCGCGCCGCGTCGGCGACGAGCGCGTGGCACGCCCCGCAGCCGTCGAGATGCGCGGTCACCGCCGCGCGTTCGTCGTCGTCGAGCACGCCCGCCCTCAGGTTGGCGATGGCGTCGTCGTCAAGGCAGTCGTTCATCCCCCGCACCCACCGCGCTTCACTGCGCCGCGTCCGTCTCACGCCTACCACGCTTTGGGTTAGAGTTCCGGCGTGCACGGGGGACGCGATCTCGCGAAGATCTTCGCTGCGGCGCGCGGGAACGCATCGCTGTCGGACGACGCCGAGGGCGCCCTTCCGCGCATGCTGGCCGAGGGGCGCGCCGCATGGCCGGACCTCGTAGTGCCCGCCGAAGCGTACGTGCGCTACGTCGCCGAGCGGGCGCCGAGCGGCCCCGCGTCACGGCTCTCGGATCTTCACGCCGCCGACCTGTACCTCGCGTGTGCGTGCGCGGCGGGCGACGACAAGGCGATCGCGGCGTTGGAGCGCCATCACCTCGGCGACCTGGTCTCCGTCCTCGCGCGATGCGGCGTCGAGTACACCATCGCCGACGAAGCCGTGCAGGCCATCCGACGGCGCCTCTTCGTCGCGGACGACGGCAAGCGCACCAAGATCGCCGAGTACGGCGGTCGAGGCCCGCTCGGCGGGTGGCTCCACGTCGCCGCGACGCGCACCGCGCAGAACCTGCGGCGCGACGAGGCGACACGCGCGGCGGTGCACGAAGCCGTGCCTCCCGCTTCGCTCCCGGCGATCGACCCCGAGCTCTCCGTGATTCAGCGCCGCTACGGCAACACTTTCAGCTCCGCGTTTCGCGACGCCTTCGACGCCCTCACGCCCGAGGAGCGGAGCGTCATGCGCCTATTCTTCGTCGACGGGTTGAATCTCGACCGCATCGGCGACGCGCTCGGCCTCTCTCGCGCGACCGTGGGGCGCCGGATGATCCGCGCGCGCGAGCGGCTCCTCGAAGAGACGCTGCGCCTCCTCGGCGATCGCCTGCGCGCGACCCCGACGGAGCTGGAGAGCCTCCTCGCGGTCGTGCGCAGCAAGCTCGAGATCAGCCTCGCCGCGCTGCTCGAGCCGTTGCGTGCGCCCGTGTCGATTCGTTGAGACGAAGCGCGCGCGCGCGTGTCGACGAGTGAGGCGTGCTCTCCCGCACGGCCTCGGCGGCGCCTTTGCCGAATCCATCTGGGAGGAAAGAGCCAAATGCGAACAAAGTCGGTCTTGGGTCTCGGGTGCATCGTCGCCGCGGTCGCGGCGGGCGTCGCTTGCTCGTCGTCGTCAAACACGCCCAGCGGAGGCGGCGATGGGGGTGGAAGCGGGAGCGGCAGCAGCTCGGGGAGCTCGAGTGGAAGCAGCTCGGGGAGCTCGAGTGGAAGCAGCTCGGGGAGCTCGAGTGGAAGCAGCTCCGGCGGCGCCGTTCCGCAGTGCCCTGCGTCCACGCTCGCGGATGGCTCCGCAAACGGCTTCTGCCTCAAGGCGGATGGGCAAGAGTGTCAGAACTCGGATCTGAACCTATGCAACGGGGGCAACGGGTCTGGAACGTTGGTCCCAAGGTGCCCGACGGCGAACGTGAGCCTCTGCTGCACGGGTTCCGGCGTGACGACCTGCTACTATGATTCGTCGGGTGCCCCCCCGACCGTGAGCTGCTCCGATTTCGCGAGCACGGCCTGCACTCCCTGAGCCCGGGAGGCATCTTCACTACGTTACGCGATCGTCTTCCGCGCAGTAGATTCTCGCTGAGCTGCATGAAGGAGTGAACGCTCCTCAGCGCGTGGCGAGACCAAGCGCTGCCCAGGAGGACGAGGGAGCGGTACGACCGTACCGCGACGGAGTCCGACGCCGGCAGCGCGCCGGTATCGCCGCGCGATGAGGGGCGTTCAGCGCGCCACAGAGGATTCGAACCTCTGACCTACGGCTCCGGAGCGCATGTACATGCACGGAGAGGCTTGTTTTTCGCGGTCGGCGTCGCGTCTGTAACCGGAGCTGTACCCGGCGCTGGCGGACTTCGGCGATTCCGCCGCCTGCTCCGCCGCATGGCGGTCTTCGCCGGTGGCTACGACTTCTCCGGCGTGCGCGCGCGGTAGGCCAGGCGCGCCGTCACTGGATGCGAACGATGGAGATGGTCGACGTCGGCATCGTGGCGTTTGCAGCGGAGTGAATGCCGTAGAAGAACATCGTGGCCCCCCCGTTGGTGAGGGACAGGCTGTCGCCCGCGGTGAACTGGTAGACGAAATGCCCGGTCGTCGGGGCATCGACGGCGCCGGTCGGCGGGTTGAACTGGAACAGGAGCGCCGGCATCGCCGTGCCGTTGATGGTGCCCTCGACCAGCGTCGGGCTCGGGCCGCCGCCGGACTCCATGAACATGAAGTCGACGACATAGACGCCCGTGGCGGGGATCGTGAACGCTGTTCCGCCCGCGTTGGCGAAGCCCGCTGCCAGCGTCGGGAAGTTGAAGGGCACACCGGTCCCCGACGCGACGCCGACCCCGCCAGTTTGCTGCGCGTAGAAGAAGGAGGGGCTCAGAATCTGCGACTGTAGATTCGCGAAATTGCCGTTGAGATCGGTCGCCTGGAGAGTGTCCCCGTTGCTCCAGGTGTGAAGCGGCGTCGCCGCGAACGCGACCACGCCGAACGTGAGGACGCCGGCGGCGATCCCCGCGCGGACCAAGCGCCGCTTGATGTGAGGCGCGATCTCGAGATCTACGATGACGAACCTGAGCTTCATATTCGACCCTCCTTTGAAGCTGGCAACTACTGGGTGCAACAGGACCCGACGGCCGCCGCGCCAAGCACGCACGGCGTGCAGCCCGCGTCGCTTGGAACGCCCGCATCTCCCGCGCCCCCCACCGTCCCCGCCACATGTCCCCGAAACACGAAATCCGTGCTCGTCGGATCGCTGAACACCCACGTTACCGCCGCGGACGTCGCCCCCGTAGCCAAGTCGCCGTACACCCAAGGCGCCCCCACCGCCGTCACGCTCGACGGCGTCGTGTTGTCGATGATGACCTGAAGGCCTGTCACTGCCTGCGCGTAGTCGTTCGTCGCCGTAACCTGCCCGCACAACGTCAGCGCGCCGCACACCCCTTGCCACGACGCCGTCAGCGTGTGGAGGAAGATCGTGTTCGGCGTGTTCGCCGGCCCCTCGGGGAGCGTGATCGATTCCGTTCGAAGCACCTGGCCCGAGGGCGATCGAACCACAATGTCGAGGCGCCCTGTCAGCGCTCTCCCGATCCCATCGAACGTGTAGAGCGTTCGCGAAGATGCCGGCGCGGGCGAAGGCGATGGCGCCGCCGAGGTGACCGACGCGCCCGCGCTTGCGCGGCCCGAGGGGCGGTCGCCGTCGCACGCTGTGAGCGCCGCGAGGAGCATCGCGACCGGAAGAATCGCCCTCATCGTGTTCCCTTCCCCTGCGCGCCCGCCGGCACGGAGTCAGTCACACCGAAGAGACAGATCCTC
Source organism: Myxococcales bacterium (assembly GCA_003151595.1). The sequence continues at coordinate 14,564 of PLXW01000015.1, read as the reverse complement.
ATTGTGTCGTGTCGCTGCCGTATCGACGTCGCTCCCAAGGTCGACCAACGGACAACCGTACGCTGCCCCAGGAAGGCCTGCAAGAATAGGCGTCCGACGGGACGTTGACGAGCCCCGACGCCGGTCCGCGCGCCGGTATCGCCGCGCGCTGATCGCGCGCGAAGAGATCTTCGGCCCGGTGCTCGTCATGATCCCGTACGAGACCGAAGAGGAGGCCGTTCGCATCGCGAACGACACGCCCTACGGTCTCTCCGGCTACGTCTCCGGCCGCACCATCGCGGACGCGCGCCGCGTCGCCGCGCGCCTTCGCACGGGCATGGTCCACCTCAACGGCGCGGGCATCGACTTCACCGCGCCCTTCGGCGGGTACCGCCAGTCCGGCAACGGCCGGGAGTGGGGCGCGAAGGGGCTCGAGGAGTTCCTCGAGACCAAGGCCGTGGTGGGGTACCAAGAGGCCTGAGCGTCGCTGTCACTCGCGAGAAGGCGAGTGACATTCCCAGGAGGGGCCGGGCTTCGCGCTCGGCCCCTTCGCCGTTTGGTATCCCCACGACGACTCCGCCCGCTTCGTTGCGTGTGGGTGTTTCTGGTCATATGCTCATGACCATGAAGGCGATACGAACCATGCCCGCCGGAGAGTTCAAGGCGAAGTGCCTCGAAGTGCTCGACCGCGTCGCGCGCGAGGGGAGCGCCTACATCGTGACGAAGCGGGGGCGACCCGTCGCGAAGGTCGTTCCGATCGAAGCTGCCAAGCCGCGATCCGTTCGCGGTAGCGTCAAGTACCTCGCCGACATCATCGAACCGCTCGGCGACGAGTGGTCCGTCGACGAATGATCGTGCTCGATACGCACGCCTGGATCTTTCTGGCTGACGACCCGAAGCGATTGGGGCAAGGGGCACGGCGCGCGATCGCGAAGGCCGAGCGGATCGGAGTCGCCGCCGTCAGCCTCTGGGAGCTCGCCATGCTCGTGGAGAAGAGACGCCTGTCGCTCGACCGCGATCTTCTACCTTGGATTCAGGACGCGCTCGGCGACCCGCGTCTCGAGCTTCTTCCCCTGACGCCAGCGGTCGTCGTGACGGCTCATCAGCTCCGCGGCGCGTTGGACGGCGATCCGGGGGACAGGCTCATCGTCGCGACCGCGATGGTCGAGGGTGCGAAGCTCGTGTCGAAAGACGCTCGGATCACCGAGAGCGGTATCGTTCCCGTCGTCTGGTAGGTCTGGCGCGCCACAGAGGATTCGAACCTCTGACCTACGGCTCCGGAGGCCAAAATTTGGGGCAACCGGACCGTAGATCAGAGCCAAATCACGTCGCTCGTTTTCATCGAGGATCGCGGACGAATCCCCTACGAAAAAGCCCATTAACGACGTGCGCTTCTGCGAACCGTGGGGGGTCGTTCGCGCCTCGCGCGAGAACACGGCACGACCCTTGAGGATCGGTCACAGGATCATAGTTGGGGTAACAGTGAGGCAACGCTCTGACCTGCGGTCCGTGGGCAACGGGACCGGAGGTTCGTTACCCCGTGACCTGCGGTTTCGTTGCCCCGAGGCGTTGACCTGCGGTCCGAAGAACCGGCGGTCGTTGGGGTAACGAACTGTTGCCCCGCCGTTACCCGCGACGAACGCTCCAGGACGCCCGATGTGGGCGCTCTATGTCTTCGACTTCGCGATCCGTTCGAGCTCGGCGGCAACGGCGCTCTTCTCGATGCGCCCCTCCGCCACCCCCATGGTGAGCTCGTAGAGATCCTGAGAGGGATGATCGATGGCGATGCCGTTCACGTCGAGGAAGACGATCGCTGCGAGCATCCCGGTGCGCTTGTTCCCGTCGACGAACGGATGGTTGCTGACGATGTGGAAAAGGTAGGCCGCCGCCATCGCGAACAGCCCGTCGTGTACGAGCTGGCCACCGAACGAAGCTTGCGGCTGCGCGAGGGCTGACTCCAAGAGCCCGCGATCGCGAAGCCCCGCCGAGCCGCCGTAGGTCTCGAGCTGGGTCGCGTGGATCTCGAGGACGTCGTCGACGTCGAGGAACAGCGGATCCTCCAGGCTCACTTCGCCAGCTTCCGCAGAGTCTCGTCGTGAACGGCCATCATCTTCTTCGTCGAGGCGCGAATGCGGGCCTTCTTTGTGAGCTTCGCCGGCCGAATGATGAGCGCCTCGCCGTCGGTCTTGACCTCGAGCTCGGTGTCTTTGTCGATGTCGAGCAGCTCGAGGATGGGACGATCGATGATGAGGCCAAGGCTGTTACCGACGGCGGAGAGCTTCTTGATCATGGGTGCCTCGATGTACGAATGTACGAACGTTGTTGTAACGCCCGTCGGCGCCGGGCGCAAGGTCAAGCCTCTGTGGGGGCGCCCCCTTCCTTCACGCTTCACGGGCGCGCACCGGCGCGCCCCCGAATTCATCGAGAGAGCGGACGCGCGGGATCTCGAAGATCACATGAGCGGGGGGCGCGGCGACGACCCCTTCAAGCACGAGGCACGAAGCCGCAGGACGCGGTGCTGGAGGAAAAGGAGGGCGGGAAGCACGAAGTCATCGCTCCGAAAGGGTGGACCTTCCCGGCGAACGCCGCCGCGGAGGGCGATGTCCTCGTTGGCGCGTGTCCCGCTCACGCCGCCAAATAGAGCGATTGCACGGCTGGCACGTGCCCGTTACCTCGACGCGTCGACCCGCTCGAGGCAGCGACCGTGGAGCGCCTGCGCGAGGTCGCCGTCGACGCCGAGGAGCTTCGTGAGGAGCTCGACGGGGAGACAGTAGCTCGAGGCTTGCCACAGGCGCGGGTCGGTCGGCAGGAGAGGGGCCAGGTCGCTCCAGATGCGGAGCGTCTTGTCGTTCGAGGCCGAGAAGAGGCGTCGCCCGTCGGGGCTGAACGCGACGGCGTTGACGGATTCGACGTGCCCCTGGAGGACGACCGGATCGCCGAGGCCGTCCGCGCTCCAGATCCGGATCGTGTCATCCGTCGAGGCCGAGGCGATCCGCCGTCCGTCGGGGCTGAAGGCCACCGCGTTCACGGTGGTCGAGTGGCCGCGAAGGACGAGAGGCTCACCCGCGCCGTCGGCGCTCCACACGAGGACCGTGCCGTCGTTGGACGCGGACGCGATGCGCTGGCCGTCCGGACGGAACGACACGCCGTAAACGCGGTCGGTGTGGCCGCGAAGAACGAGCGCTTCGCCGGAGCCGTCGGCGCTCCACACGCGCACCGTCTTGTCCTCCGACGCGGACGCGATGCGCGCGCCGCTCGGACTGAAGGACACGCCGTAGACGGGGCCGGTGTGTCCTCGAAGGACGACGGGCTCGCCGGACGCGTCTGCGGTCCACACGCGCACCGCTCCGTCGTTCGAAGCGCACGCGATGTGGCGGCCGTCCGCGCTGAAGGAGACGCCGTTGACCACGCCGCCGCGGCCTCGAAGAATCAGGGGCCGGCCCGAGCCATCGGCGTTCCACACGCGCACCGTCTCGTCCTCGGAAGCGGACGCGATGCGCCGACTGTCCGGGCTGAAGGAGACGCTGTAGACGCGGTTCGTGTGTCCGCGAAGGAGGACCGGCCCGCCAGAGCCGTCGGCGCTCCACACGCGCACCGCGTGGTCGCTGCACGCTGACGCGATCCGACGACCGTCCGGGCTGACCGCGAGGCCGTCGACGATCTGGGGGTGCGCGAGGACGAGCGGATCGTTCGCGGTGTCGACTCTCCAGCTCCGTACCGTCCCCGCCATGTCACTCGTCAGGAGGTGGCGGCCGTCCCGGCTGAAGGCAACACTCCGCGCGACGTCCGGATGACCGCGAAGGATGCGCGGCTCGCCCGAGCCGTCGGCGTTCCAGATGCGCACGGTCAAATCGCTGGAGACGGACGCGAGGAGGTGGCCGTCAGGGCTGAAGGCCACGCCGAAGACGCGCTCGGTGTGGCCGCGGAGAACGAGGGGCTCGCCGGAGCCGTCCGCGTTCCACACGCGCACCGTCTTGTCCTCCGAGGCGGAGGCGATGTGGCGGCCGTCCGGACTGAAGTCGACGCCGGTGACGTGGTCCGTGTGGCCGCGGAGGACGAGCGATTGGCCTGGGCCGTCGGCGCTCCAGACGCGTACCGTTCCGTCGTTGGAGCCGGACGCCAGGCGGTGGCCGTCGGGGCTGAAGGACACGGTGACCGCGCGTTCGGTGTGGCCGCCGAGGACGAGCGGCTCGCCTGATCCGTCGGCGCTCCAGACGCGCACGGTCTTGTCCCCCGAGGCCGTCGCGATGCGGCGGCCGTCCGCGCTGAAGGTCACGGCGTTGACGCGGTTGGTGTGCCCGACGAGAACGAGAGGCTCCCCTGACCCGTCGGCATTCCAGACGCGCGCGGTCCTGTCCCCGGACGCGGTCGCGATGCGGCGGCCGTCCGGGCTGAAGGCCACGCCGTAGACGGGGGCGGAGTGGCCGCGGAGGGCGAAGGCCTCGCCGGTGCCGTCGGCGTTCCAGACGCGCGCCGTCGCGTCCTGAGAAGCGAACGCGATGTGGCGCCCATCCGGACTGAAGGCAACCGACCAGATCGCCCCCGTGTGCGGCGTGTAGACGATGGAGGCCACGCCCGAGTGCAGGACTGCCCTCGCTTCGGGAGCCCACTCGGGTAGAGGCTCGCTCGCTTCGAGATCGCGCAGGAGGGCGAGCTGGGTAGTCGGGTCCTCCGCGTGGAGACGCGCCGCCGCGAGGCGCGCCGCGTCGCGTGCCCGGAAGGTCGACTCACGCGCGCGGACGGCCGACTGCTCCGCGAGCTGGTTCGCGTGCTGGGCTTCCAGGGTCGCGTGCTGGGCGGCTCTTCGCGCGAGGCTTTGCTGCCACGCCACGTACGAGGTGACCACGGCCGCCATCGCGAGGAGCGCGATCACGGCGGCGCGCAGCCGCCGCCCGCGGTTTCGCTCGGCGAGGCTGGCCTTGCCGAACGCCTCCTCGCTCGCGGTGAGGCCGCTGGGATGTTGCAGACGCCATCGCCGGTAGTCCTCGACGAGCTCGTCGCGCCAGAGCAGGCCGCGCGGCCGCCTGCGCGCCTCCCACTGCTGCGCCGCGGCGCGGATCTGGTCACGGAAGCGATTGCCTGCGGCGTCCTCGCGCTGCCACTCGACGATGCGCGGCCAGGCCGAGAGCAGCGCCTCGTGAATGACCTCGACGTGCTCGGCGCCGTCGTCCCCTTCGGCGACGACGAGCAGGCGCGCAGCGACGAGCCGCTCGACGACAACGCGGGCGGACTCGTCGCCGCCGAGGACGGCGAGGAGATCGTCGTGCCGCGTGGTGGCGCGCGTCCCCTCGGCCGTCACGAGCCGCCGGAATGCCTCACGCACGAGCGCGCGCTGCTTGGGCGTCATCCGCTCGAGGACCGCCTCGCCGTGCCGCGCGAGCGCACCGGTGACGCCCCCCATCGCCTGGTACGCCGCGACGCCGAGCGTGTGAGCGTCCACGTTGCGCTGCTCCCAGAGCTTGGAGGCGGCGAAGGAGAGGAGCGCCAGCGCGCCAGGGCGCCCCTCGACCGCGAGCACCATCTCGTCGACGAGCGCGTCGCTCTCGAACGTGAAGCCCGCGCGCCGCGCCGGCTCGATCAGGATGCGGCGCAGCGCCGGCCCCCCCGGCGTCGCGAGGAGCTCCAGCCCGGGCGCGAGGCGCTGCTCGAACGCGCGCTCTTGCTGGGCCTTGGCGAGGAAGTCGTCGCGCAGCGTGAGCACGACCCGCACGGGGTCGGAGGCGCTCGTGGCCATGCGCGCGAGCCAGGCGCAGAACACGGCGCGCTCGGCCGCGTCGCAGGCGAGCGTGAAGGTCTCCTCGAACTGGTCGACGATAAGAACGAGCGTCTCGTCGCGAGCGCGCGCCGCGGCGTGCACGCGCGCGGTGAGCTCGTCCGCGTCGGTCTCTTTGGAGATCCCCTCGGTCCGTACCCCGAGGTGCGCGAGCTTCGTTCGAAGCGTCGCCAGAGGCGTGGCGCCAGGGCGAAACACGATCGCGTGGAGCGCCTCGCTCAGCGCGGGCACGACGCCGGCGCGGACGAACGAGCTCTTGCCGGCGCCCGAGGGGCCGACGACGACGAGCAAGGGCTCGGTCCGAAGGCGGTTGAGAAACGCTTCGATCTCGCGCTCCCGACCGAAGAACACGTCGGCGTCGGCCGCGGTCAGCGGCGCGAGCCCTCGATAGGGGACATCGAGCGTGAGCAGATTCGATTCGACGTCATCCGAGACGGCGGAGATCCGATTCAGCCACGCGAGCGCGGCCTCGCTGGTCTGCTCGAAGCCGCCCGGGAGCGCGACGAGGAGCACTCCGTGGCGACCTCGCCCTTCGAGCAGAAATAGCTCCGCCTCGGCGTTGGGGCTCGGCTTTCGCGCGAGGCCGAGGGGTGCCAGAGGCACGACCCTATCGCCCTCGCCGAGGAGGACCGGATCGCCAGGCTCGAGGTGCACGCCGGGTCCGAGCGGTCGGACCACGCGGTGCTTGCGGCGCACGCCCGTCCAGAGCTCGCCGAGGGCGTCGGCGTCGACGACGGCGAGAGGGTAGTCGGTGAGGAACGACAGCGCGCGCAGGACGTCGGCCGTCATGGTGAGCACGATCGCCAGCTCGTCGGCTGCCGCGCGCTCGGTCGGCAACGTGCTTACGGCGCGCTCGGCGTGCAGGCGGAGGAGCGCGGCGAGCGTCCCGGCGGCCGGCGAGTCGTCGTGCAGCAAGCGCACGAGCTCGGGCACCGGGTGGCCCTCGGCGTGCGAGGCAAACGGCGCCACGACCCCCCGAACGAGCTCGAGCCACTCCTCGTCGCTGAGGCGCCGCTTGCGCAGTGCCGAAAGGAGCTCGCCCGCGACCGGCGAGAGGGGCTGCCCCCCGCTGCGTAGCTGCCAGCCCGCGAGCGCGATCACCGCAAGCAATCGCACCGCGACGCGCGCGAGCCGTGTGGCGGCGTCCAGCGCCTGGTACGCGCCGCGCGCTCCGTCGAGCTCCGCCACCGCCTCCGCCAAGGGCTGCGGGTAATCTTTGAGCGCGACATCGGCTACGTCACGCGCGAGCGTCGGCAGGTCCAGCGCGTCGGCGGCGATGCCTGACGCCCGCCGAAAGTCCCGCGCGAAGTCCAGCGCGCTCGCCGGGCGGTCGGCGGGCTCTTTCGCCATCGCTCGCGCAAGAACGACGTGGAGCTCGCTCGGAACGTCCTCCGGCAGCGGGGGCACGGACGCGAGCAGGTGCTGCTCGGCGAGCTCCTTCAGGGTTCCCGAGAAGGGACGGTGGCCCGCAATCGCTTCGTACGCGAGCACCCCGAGCGCGTAGATGTCGCACCGAAGGTCGACCAGATCGGCGCTCGTCCACTGCTCGGGTGCCATGTATGCCGGCGAGCCCATCATGTCCCCCGCTCCGGTCAACGACTGGGGCGTCTTCGGCGCACGCGAAGGGGTCGCTTGGTCACCCATTGCGTTGCGAGAGCCCTCGGCGAACGTGGCGGCTCCCGTCGTCGAAGAGGGGCCCTCGTTCTTCGTCGAACGCCTCACCGTCGAGAGCACCTGGGCGTCCCATGACGCGCTGTCCGGCGCCGAGATCGGCGTGGCCGCATCCTTGGCGATGCCGAGGTCGAGCAGCTTCGGGAGCAGCGCGCCCGCGCGCGTGATCACCATCACGTTCTGCGGTTTGATGTCGCGATGCACGATCCCGTGCTCGTGCGCCGTCTGCACCACTTCACAGAGCCGCTCGAGGAAGGGGACGAACGTCCGGAGCGGCATCGGCTCGGCCCGCAGCATCTCGCTGAGGGGCTTTCCTCGCACGAGCTCCATGGCGATCCACAGCACGCCGTCGGGCTCGGCGCCGAACGCATATACGTGCGCCGCGTACGGGTGATCGAGCGTCGAGGCCAGGCGCGCTTCGCGGAGGAAGCGGAGCTGCGTCGTCTCGTCCGCCGCGAACCGCGAACGGAGGATCTTCACGACCGCCTGACGCTGAAGCCCGACCTGCTCGGCGCGGTAGATCGCTCCGAAGCCCCCCTCGCCTATCTTCTCCCTAAGCTCGAACTCGCCCAACCTGCGACCCAGCAGGGGCGGGTTCGTACTTCGGGCCTTGTCCATATTCCCGCAAGTGTCGCGGCAGCGGAGCGACCACGTCAAGCCGCGCTCACCCGGACAGGAGCGCCCGCTCGTCGCCGCGACGCGGAAACCAAGGCGCGAACACATCCACCATGCGCGAGGGTCGTTCGATGCCTTGCGCGCCCATCCACGCGTCGGCCGCCTGAACGAACTCTTCGGCCTTCGTCGCCATCGACGAGCTCGCCGCGTCGTCGTTGCGCAGCGCCGCGATCACGGCGGCGAGGTCGAAGTGCGTGGAGTTGCCCACGATGCGGCACGGCAGACGGCCAGCACGTACCAGCCGGTTGATGGTTGCGGGGCTGACGCCAAGCGCATGCGCGCAGGCTCGCCTGTCGATGAGCGGCGCGGGCCCGGGAGCGGATGCGTTCACGGGAGCAGTGGCGGCGGCGTCCGCGCGTAGCCGAGTCGCCGACACGATCACTTCGCGAGCTCCACGAGCGATCGAGCCTCAGTAGGGCTCGACGTCAACGGCTCCAGTCGTCGACCAGCTCGTCGTCGACCGGGAGGACCGGGGAGGGGAGAGCTGGGGGACGTACGCGATGCACATTCGGATTCGTGGCTGACGCGCGAACGGGGGATCCCAAGCGCGGAGCCATCATCGTTCGAATCCACTTGGATTCTCGGGGTTCCGTCTGGCGCGCCACAGAGGATTCGAACCTCTGACCTACGGCTCCGGAGGCCAAAAGCTGGGGTAACCGGACCGTAGATCAGAGCCGGATCACGTCACTCGTTTTCATCGAGGATCGCGGACGAATCCCCTACGAAAAAGCCCATTAACGACGTGCGCTTCTGCGAACCGTGGGGGGTCGTTCGCGCCTCGGCGAGAACACGGCACGACCCTTCAAGATCGGCCACGGGATCATAGTTGGGGTAACAGTGAGGTAACGGGCTGACCTGCGGTCTTTGGGCAACGGGACCGACGGGTCGCTGCCCCGTGACCTGCGGTTTCGTTACCCCGTGACCCGCAGTTTCGTCGCCCCGAAGCGTTGACCTGCGGTCCGAAGAACCGGCGGTCGTTGGGGTAACGAGATCGAGCGTCACCGTTACCCCGCCGTTGCCCCGGAGGTAGCTCAGGCGTTACCCCGGCGTTACCCCGCGACGAACACTTCTGGACGCCCGATGGGGGCGCTCTACGTCTTCGACTTCGCGATCCGTTCGAGCTCGGCGGCGACGGCGCTCTTCTCGATGCGCCCCTCCGCCACCCCCATGGTGAGCTCGTAGAGATCCTCAGACGGATGATCGATGGCGATGCCGTTCACGTCGAGGAAGACGATCGCCGCGAGCATCCCGGTGCGCTTGTTCCCGTCGACGAAAGGGTGGTTGCTGACGACGTGGAACAGGTAGGCCGCCGCCATCGCGAACAGCCCGTCGTGGACGAGTTGGCCACCGAACGAGGCCTGCGGCTGCGCGAGGGCTGACTCCAAGAGCCCGCGATCGCGAAGCCCCGCCGAGCCGCCGTAGGTCTCGAGCTGGGTCGCATGGATCTCGAGGACGTCATCGACGTCGAGGAACAGCAGATCCTCCAGGCTCACTTCGCCAGCTTCCGCAGAGTCTCGTCGTGAGCGGCGATCATCTTCTTCGTCGAGGCGCGAATGCGGGCCTTCTTGGTCAGCTTCGCCGGCCGAATGATGAGCGNNCGGCGGAGAGCTTCTTGATCATGGGCGACCTCGATGCACGAATGTACGAACATTGGTGTAACGCCTCTCGGCACCGCGCGCCAGTTCAAGCCTCTACGCCGAATCGCTTCCGCGTGCGGAGGGAGGTAGCGATAGACGCCCTCGGGGGACGCGCGACCTTTCGCCAAAAGACGCGAGGCGCGTCTTAAGTTCCGACTGGCTCAGCCGGAGTCGGGACGAGCTTCCGCGCAAGCGGTAGC
>PLXW01000015.1:0-4574 GCA_003151595.1 Myxococcales bacterium | reverse complement strand
GCCCGGCATGGATGGCTTCGAGGTCGCGGCGAGGCTCAAGGGCGACTCCGCGACCAAGAACATTCCGATCTTCATCGTGACCGCGATGGCAGATCACAAAGCCAGGGAGCATGCGCGGAGCCTGGGAGTCGATGACCTCATCGCCAAGCCCATCGACCGTGAGGTGCTCGTGCCGCGACTCCATCGCCNNACTATCAGGAGACGTAGAGACGGGGGCTGGAAGGTTCGCAGGGGGGCCCCGGCGAGCTCGCCGGCGATCCCCGCGGCCCTCGCTGGGGTCCATGTCCGTTCACGTTCGCGAGCCTGATCGCTCTCTCGGCACACCGCCCGAAGTTTCGTGGGCCAACCCCCGCGCCATCGCATCGAGCGCCTTGGCGATCTCGTCGACGAGCGACGCGGGATCGTCCTCGACGAGCGCCGCGCGAGGCATAAAGGGCATCCCTGCTTCGAGTGGGTCCTGCACGAGCACGATGCCACCGACCCGCCTTATCGCCACTGCTCCTGCGGCTCCATCCTCGCCAGCGCCCGAGAGCACCACGCCCACGACGCGCCGACCGAGATGCGCGGCCGACTCGAAGAGCGGATCGATCGCGGGGCGCGTCGAGTGACGCTTCGGCCCCTCGACAACGCGCAGACCATCCCCCGCGATCACAAGGTGTCGATCGGGCGGAGCGACGTACGCGCACCCCCGTTCCAGAGCCACGTCGCCGGACGTCTCGCGGACGACTATCGAGGCGTAGCGGCCTAGCACCTCGGCCAGTGGGCTCAGCGTCGATCCGCGATGGAGGACGATCGCTATCATCGCTTCGCCGTCGAACGCGAGTACCTCACGGGCAGGATCCCGCGACTGAGGGGCCTGGATGAGGAGCAGGCGAGGCGCCATGCCCTCGCGATCACGTCGGGTGTCGTGCCAGACATCTTCAAACTGGCGATAGGAAAAGTTCTCGCGCTTGATCCGCAAGACACGCGGAGCTTTGCTCTACTCTCGGTAATTCGCGACGAGCTGGTCACGTTTTTCGCGCACGGCGTATGGCGCGACTGGCCGCTCGAGGAGAAGTCATTCGACGAGTGGTTCTACGAGTCGTCGTCACGTGGGGGAGCGTGACGCCTCCGAGTACTGCGGCTCCGAAGACTGCTCCGGGAGCTCTGTGCGAACTGCCGACCCGGAGATGGCCCGACCCCGTTGGATCACCCGCTCCAAGCCGTTCGCGCGGCGCGCGGCGAATGAGACGACCCTCTCACGCACGCCTGCACACGCGCGTATGATCGCCGAGGCGCCACCAGACGAAACGGATGAACAATGTCGAAAACGCTGCTCGATCAAGTCTCACGACACCGCAAAGAGATAAAGCACGAGGTAATCACCTACGGCCTGTCGGAGCTGATCACGATGCACCGCTCCGGTGACATCAAGATACAACCCGAGTATCAACGACTCTTTCGCTGGAATCGCGATCAACAGAGCCTATTCATCGAATCTCTTATCCTCGAAATTCCCATTCCGCCCCTTTTCTTCTACGAAGACAAGGACGGTAAGTGGGAACTACTGGACGGGCTCCAGCGCCTCTCGACCGTGCTGAAATTCATGGGTACTGAGCAGGACGTTGAGCAACCGTATCTCGGGACCGCCAACAACGAGAACGAATGGCACGAAGAAACCAGAAATACCATCGACGTTCCGCTCCAGCTCGTGGGGACCGACTACCTGAGCGAGCTGGATGGCTTTACCTTCGTAAGGCTTCCGACATCACTTCAACTCAACCTGAAGCGTTCGCGCGTGCAGATATACGTACTTAAGCGGGAGACTCACCCGTCCTATAAGTACGAAGTATTCAAGCGCCTCAATACCGCCGGCGCACAGCTGGCCGATCAAGAGATTCGAAATGCGGCGACTCGTCTGATCAACGATCGCTTCCCCGACTTCTTGCAGGAGCTCGGAAAGCATGTGGCGTTCTTGGGCGCGCTCCAGCTCGACGATGACGAGGTGCGTGAAGCGCGCGCGGACGAACTCGCACTGCGTTTCTTGACGATGAAAAATCATCACAGCAAGTTTACGCACGACGTGCGCGAGTTGCTGACGGAGTACATGAAGCAAGTGTCCTCTGGGAGCATTCCGTTCGACTTTGACTCTGAGAAGGCGCTGTTCGCGCGCACGTGGACACAAATTCAAAAGGCCACCGCAGACGGCAAGATTTTTCGGCCAAAGCGAGGCGGCATGTTTGCACCGACGGTCTTTGAACTCGTAGGGCTAGGTGTCGCCTTCAATATCGACAAGGCCGAGGCACTTGAGGCGAATGTGTTGCTCGAAAAGTTGGAGCTGTTTGTTCAAACCGCAAAGAACGATGCCTTGACAGGCCCGGGTAGCAATTCGAAGAAGAAGACTCTCGGCCGTGTGCAGCGTGCGCGCGAGTTCCTGAGCGACCTATGACCGTCGCTGAAGAATTTCTGGGCGCGACAAACCCGATCTTTGAGGAGTGCACGGGGGGCCTTGCGATGCTCACTCGGATTATTGTGTCGTCCCCCTCTTCACTCGCGGGGAACGCACGCGCAGCTCTCGTGCCCGCGATCTACGCTTATTGGGAGCGCTTTTTCCGAATGACGTTTGGCGAGTTTCTGCGATCCGTTTCGCTCGCAAGACTCGATTTGGCGAGCGTCAGCACCCCCCTCGCCCGCCTTCGCATTCGGCGCGACGTGCTCCAACTGCGAACATCGCACCGAGACCATCTCTTACGCATCGTGGATCGCGACGTTAGGACGTCAGGTCCTGAGTTCCTCTCAGCTTCTGCAGAGCTGGCGAACATCGAGACTCTGTGCCGCACCATCGTCTCTTTTCCAGATCCCACTGATTGGATTGAGACCGACTCGAACGTACGTTACGAAGTCTTGGAGAAAAATTGCCGCAATCTCGGCCTGAATCCAGAACGTCTGAAGGAACTCCTTCTTGAATCCCAGCTCGAACTGTATCCGGAGCTGAAGGATCTAGTCGACAAGCGCAACGACATCGCGCACGGCAACGTGCTCGGTCCGCTGGACTCTGCCACGTGGAATCGGATGCAGGAATTTGTCTATGCCCTCATGCACCATGTTCAGTTCTTCTTGCATGAGTGCCTTGAGGGCGGCGTGCACCGCGCCGCAAGCGCGTAAAGCGCTAATCGACTATCTCGTCGAGAGCAGAATGACTGACTCGTGATATGTTCTTGTGTCTACGTATCGACGAGCGCGGCTATTAACCGTCGCCATGACACGGCCGACGGGCACGGAACAGAATGTACGCGCGTCAAGCCCTACGCTTCGTGCGATCTCGCAAAACAATTCAGGTAGATCGATTAGCACGTCTTTGTAATAAGACGTTTGGAGTACGAGGTACGCGTGGCCCGGTGCTTTGAGCACGCGAGCCAGTTCTGCTATCGACGCCGTCGCATCAGAGAAATACTGGAGGAGATTACGGAAGTAGTAGCCTTCGGAGCGATGTGAAGGATGAACTTGTATCTTGCGAAGCACTGAACCGAGGCTGTCCGGCCAAGCGGCGGGAATTGTTGTTGTCCACGGAGCGCGAATGGTCGTCGTCCCCATCATGGTTTGTCGCAAGTGCGCGAATTCGGCAGAGTCCTTGACGAGCAAGGCCAGTTCCAAGCGCGTTGTGACGGCGTAGTCGATTCGCGTGCAGTAAGGCGGCGACCCGAGTACCAAGTTGATACTCTTGTCGCGGACGGGGAGATTGCGTGAGTCGCCCAGGATTATTTGGTGCGCGTCTCCATCGCCCTCGTTGAGTTCGAGCTGGCTTGCGAGCTTGGCAACGCAAGTTCGGAACGCTTCGAAGACAGCCTTCCGACGGACGCCGGGGCGGACGCCAACCTTGGTCCACGTCGGGTTCGACACCCTGTCGCGTGCAACGAGCCCCCGTAGCGCATCGATCAGCGCCACCAGCAAGAACGAGGTTTCTGCGTCGATGTCTTGCAGGTGATGGCGCTGTTCGGAGCCAACGATCTCTTCGCGGACGGCGCGAAATGCATTGGCCGCGGCTGCCGTGAGCCAGTCGGAAAGACAGTCGTCGTTGTCCGGCGTGACCTGGCAGCGCTCGGCCCGGCGAGTGATTTCAGCTGCACGCCCAACCAAGATCGGTCCACGGTGCCGCGAAGTCAGCTTCGCCCGGGTGAGAAGGATCGCAAACGGGTTTAGATCGATCCCGATGCTTCGATGACCCGAGAGGGATGCGGCACAAGCGGTGGTCCCGCTTCCGACCCACGGGTCCAGGATCAGTCCGCCGCGGGGTATTGTTGCTTGCGAAATGATCCGACGCGCGAACTGAAGCGAGAACCCAGCGTAGTACGGGTACCAGCAGTCGAGAGGCTCGTCCCTGGAGAGCTTCTTCGGATTCAGAGTGAGTGCGAGATCGACTGGTCGCACGTGCGTCTTCTGAGTAGCACGTAGGCGGCGGATCCGGTGAAATTCCGCGCGTTCCAGGGCTAGGGGCGGACAGATCATGCCCGGATCGTGGGCACCTTCTCCGCGTCGATCGCCTTGCCCGTGAGCGCGATTCCGGCTCACGCCGCGCTACCGGGCGCGTCGACTCT
>PLXW01000157.1 GCA_003151595.1 Myxococcales bacterium | reverse complement strand
GGTGACCGGGGCGCCTACTCGATAACCGCCCGAGCACGCGGGCAAGCTGGTCCTCTTCGAGAGGAGGACCCAGTTGGCCCCCACGCAGACGCAGACGCAGACGCAGACGCGGACGCGGACGCGGACGCGGGCGCAGACGCAGACGCGGACGCGGACGCAGACGCAGACGCGGACGCAGACGCAGACGCAGACGCGGGTGCAGACGCGGGCGCAGGCGCCCCCCCCTACCCCTCGCCCCCTTTCCGCGCGCTCGCCCGGATCGCCTCCAGCCGCGCCTTGATCCGCGCCTCTTCCCCCCGCTCCGTCGGCTCGTACAGCACCTCGCCCGCGATCTCGTCCGGCAGATACGTCTCCCCCGGCACGACCCCCTCCTCGAAATCGTGCGCGTACTTGTACCCCTCGCCGTACCCCTCTTCCTTCATCAGCTTCGTCACCGCGTTCCGAAGCTTCTTCGGCACCGGCAGCGCCCCGTGCTCCTCGACGAGCGCCTTCGCCCGATGCCACGCCTTGTTCACCGCGTTCGATTTCGGCGCCGATGCCAAATAGACCGCCGCGTGCGCCAGCGGGTACAGCCCCTCGGGCATCCCCATGCGGCGGAACGACTGGTCCGCGGCGTTCGCGATGAGCAGCGCGCGCGGGTCGGCGTTGCCGATGTCCTCGCTCGCGAAGATGAGCATGCGGCGAAGGACGAAGAGCGGATCGTCGCCCGCCTCGAGCATGCGCATCATCCAGTAGACGGCGGCGTCGGGGTCCGAGCCGCGCATCGATTTGATGAACGCGCTGACGACGTTGTAGTGCTCCTCGCCGGCCTTGTCGTAGAGGAGCGTCTTCTCCTCTTGTGAAGCGGCCACCGTGTCGCGCGTGATCGCCGTCGCGCCCGTGGCCTTCGAGAAGTCGGCCGCGATCTCCAGCGTCGTCAGAGCGCGCCGCGCGTCGCCGCGCGCGAGGTGCGCGATCGCGGCGAGGACGTCGTCGTCGGCCGTGAGCTTCATCGCGCCGAGGCCGTTGGTTTCATCGGCCAGCGCGCGCGCCAGGAGCGTCACGAGGTCCGCGTCGCCGAGCGCTTCGAGGCGGAACACTTTGCAGCGCGAGAGAAGCGCCGCGTTCACCGCGAACGACGGGTTCTCGGTGGTCGCGCCGATGATCGTGATCGTGCCGTTCTCGACGTGCGGGAGAAACGCGTCCTGCTGCGACTTGTTGAAGCGGTGGATCTCGTCGACGAACACGATCGTCCGCTCGCCCGCGTACGCCAGCTTCTCCTTCGCCTCGCCCACGATCACGCGCAGCTCCGCCACCGACCCGAGCACTGCGCTGAACGGCACGAACCGGTGCTTGGTCTGCGCCGCGAGCACGCGCCCCAGCGTCGTCTTCCCGACGCCGGGCGGGCCCCAGAGGATCATCGACGGGATGCGGTCGCTCGCGATCGCACGCGCCAGAAGCTTGTTCGGTCCGAAGAGGTGCGCCTGGCCGACGAACTGCGCCACGGTCGTCGGTCGTACGCGCTCGGCGAGCGGGATCGATCCGTCGCGCACGGCGTCGCGACGCGCCGCCGCCGTGAAGAGCGTGGCCCCCGGATCGCCGTTGCTCGTTCGCGCTTTCACGCGCGGAACGTAGCGCGAATTCCGCGGAAGCGCCGTCGCGGGCGTGGTCTACCCGGTCTACACTTGCGACCGATGCCGTTCTTCCAGACCCCTCCGACGCTCCCGCATGGCTACACCTCCGACCGCGTGCTCCGGGGCTACCTCGCGCGCACGATGCCGAAAGACGCGCTCCTTGCCATCGAGCCGCAGCTCGCGCGGTGCGGTGCGCTGGCGTCGGGGCCGCTCTGGGAGATGCTCCTCGGCGATCTCAACGCCGAGCCCGAGCTCACGCAGTGGGACGCTTGGGGGAATCGCGTCGATCGCATCGAGCTCACGCCGCTGTGGAAAGAGATGCACACGATCGCCGCGGAAGAAGGGCTCGTGGCCACCGCGTACGAACGAAAGAGCGGAGCGCTCTCTCGCGCGCATCAGTTCGCGCTCGTCTACCTGCTCAACGCGACCACCGGCGTCTACTCGTGCCCGCTGGCGATGACCGATGGCGCTGCCAAGACGCTCACGTCGACCGGGAACCGCGCGCTCATCGATCGCGCCGTCACGCGCCTCACCAGCCGCGACCCGCAGCTCGCATGGACGAGCGGGCAGTGGATGACCGAGCGCACCGGCGGATCGGACGTCGCCATCAGCGAGGCGATCGCCAGGCCCGACCACGGCGACACGTATCGACTCTTCGGCACCAAGTGGTTCACCAGCGCGGTCACGTCGCAGATGGCGCTCACGCTCGCGCGCCCGCAGGTCGAACCGCCGAACGCGTCCGGCGGCTCTGGGCTCGCGCTCTTCTACGTCGAAGTGCGGAACGACGACGGCTCGATGAACGGCATCGCCGTCAATCGCTTGAAGGACAAGCTCGGCACGCGGATGGTCCCCACCGCCGAGCTCACGCTCGACGGCGCGCGTGCGATCGCCGTCGCCGGCACGACCAACGGCATCAAGAACATCACGCCGATGCTCGCCATCACGCGCACGTGGAACGCGGTGTGCGCCGTCAGCGGGATGCGTCACGCCATCGCGTTGGCGCGCGACTTCGCGAACCGGCGCGTCGCGTTCGGCTCTCCGCTGCGCGACAAGCCGCTGCACGCCGACACGCTGGCCGGGATGCAGGCCGAGTTCGAGGGGGCGTTTCACCTGACGTTCCGCGCCGTCGAGCTCCTCGGGCGCGAAGAGGCGCGCGAGATCACGGACGACGAGACGCAGCTGCTCCGGCTCATCACCCCGATCGCGAAGCTCACGACGGGCAAGCAGGCGGTGGCCATCGCCAGCGAGACACTCGAGGCGTTCGGCGGCGCGGGGTACATCGAGGACACCGGGCTCCCGCGGATCTTGCGCGACGCGCAGGTGCTGCCGATCTGGGAAGGGACGACGAACGTGCTGGCGCTCGACGTCCTGCGCGCGCTCTCGCGCGTGGGGTCGCTCGAGGCGATCGCGCGCGAAGTGAAGACGCGCACGGACAGGTGCGATGCGCAGCTTGCGGGTCCGGCGGAGGCCGCGCGACGAGCGATCGCGCACGCCGAGGCGTGGCTCGCGGCGACGCCGACGCGAGGGCTCGAAGGGACGGAAGCGGGCGCGCGTCGGTTCGCGTTGACGCTGGGACGCGCGATCGAGCTCGCGCTGCTGGTCGATCATGCGACGTGGTCGCTCACGCAGAGCGATCGCCGTCCGCTCGCCGCCGCGCATCGGCTCGCGCGCAACGGCGTGGACCTCATCGGCGACGAAGACACGCTCGCCGAAGCGCGCGCGCTCGCCAGCGACGATCCGCTCGTCTGACGCTACGCTGCGGCCCATGTCGAACCTGATGACGACCGGCCCCGGTCAGCCGTACGCGCTCGCGACCGCCCACGACACGAGCGCCACCATGGTGACCACGGCGAACGTGCTCGACGGCTTCCACGTGGTGCAGACGCTCGGCGTGGTGCGCGGGATCGTCGTGCGCTCGCGATCGGTCGTGGGGAACGTGATGGCGTCGTTCCAGATCTTCTTCGGCGGGAACATCACGATCTATTCCGAGCTGTGCGAGCAGGCGCGGCAAGACGCGTTTCGGATCATGGTCGATCACGCGCGCGTGCTCGGAGCGAACGCGGTCATCGCCATGCGGTACGACGCGACGGAGATCATGCAGGGGGTGACCGAGGTGCTCGCGTACGGGACGGCGGTGCGCGTCGAGGCGGATCAGGCGACGACGGCGTATCGCTGAGCGCCGGGCGCGACTACGCGCGCGAGAGCAAGAGCGCGGCGAGCAGTCCGAACCCGAGGACGCCCAGCAGAATCACGATGACCACGTTCGCCACGTCGCGCGCGCGCGCCACGCCGACCTGACCGCGACGCGACGCCTGGATCAGGAGAAGCACCTCGAGGACCGAGGCGACGGCGAGCGACGACAGCGCGATCCCGAGCCCGCGCTTGCGACGCGCGGTGTTCACCGCTTCGCGCGCGGGGAAGCCGTCGAGCGCGACCCAGCTGTGGAAGCCGCCGGCGGGGTGGAGCGCGAGGGCCGCGCCGATCGCGCACGCATCGCTCGGGTTCGGCGCGCCCGGCGGCATCGGGTCGCCCGTCACGAGAAACGGACGCACCAGCGTCGCGCCGCCGAGCGTCTCCGCGCCGCGCGGCTCGCTCGCGGTCACGATCCACGCGAGCCCCGGCGCGAGCGAAGGAACGTCGAAGCTCGCGCGCGCGCCCGACTCGCCCGCGCGAAGCGTCGTGGCCAGCGCGAACACGCGCCCTACCTCGTCGTCGACCTCGACGTACGCCGTTCGCTCCGACGGCGCGTGCACGTCGACGTGCACCGGTGCTCCGCTCTTCGCGTCTCCGATCCGCACATCCATCGCACCCGACGCCACGGGAAGCTCACCGAACCACTCCCCTCCACGACCGTCCGCGCTTCGCGCGTGCAATGACAGCGCGGCGTTGAACATCACCGGCGACGCGCTGAGCTTCGCCCAGCCGTTCGCGCACGTCGTCGCTTGCGGTGTGGGAACGTCGAGCCCCGGCTCCGGCTCGGCCTCGATCGTCGCGCCGGCGATCGGGTGTCCGTCGTCGCGCGAGGTCAGGCGCACGTAGAGCGGCGTCGCCACGCGCGCCACGAGTCGCTCGCCGAGGATCGCCACGTCGATCCCCATCACCCCTTCGCGCTTCGACGCCCGCACGAACGGCCCCGGCGCCGCGTTCATCCACGCCGCGTCGGTCCACGCGACCCGCCCGCGCGCGAGCGGCTCTTCGACGCCGTTCACCGTCACGTCCACCTCGACCGCGTCGCCCCGCTCCACGCCCGGCAGGTCGAGCCGCGCTTCGGCCACGCCGTCGTCGTTCGTGTCGCCGGTCCACGTCGCCTCGCGCCCGTTCGCGGCGCGGGCGTGCACGGTGATCCCCGTGCGCGCTTCGGTCTCGCGCACGCCGCGATCCTCGATCAGCGTCGTCACCTGCCACGCATACGTGCTCGACCCGCGCGCGTGCGGCGCCGCGCGGACCACCGCGGCGTGAATCGTCCAGCGCCCGCCGACGTGAAGCCCCACGGCGATCGTCGCGATCGCCAGGATCGGCGTCACGACGATGGCGAAGCGCTGCCCTGTTCCCGCCGCCACGCGCTGAGCCTACCGCGCCGCGACGTCCACGGGTTGCCCGTCCCAAACGATCGCGCGCGCGTTCTCGGCGCGGTTCACGTGCACGCTCCCGTCGCTCTTTCGCTCCACATCGACGAACGCATCGCCCGCGTGCGCCCGCTCGAGGCAGACGCCGTACGCGCACCTGTCGCCCGCGCGCACCGTCCGAAACGTCACGCGCGCCGGATGCACCACCGCGCGCGCCTCGCTCGCGCGCGCCACCAGCTCACGCGCGAACCGCGCGAACAGCGCCCCCGCATGCCCCATCCCGGCGACGCGATCGAACCGCACCGCGATCCCGCGCGCCGTAAGCGCTCGCGCCAGGATCTCGCTCTGCGCGATCGGCGAGACGCGATCGTCCTCTCCGTGCACCACCCACACCGGCACGTTGCGCGCGTTGTCGGCCACGTCGGCCGCGTTCACCGCGTGCGCCCCGGCTTCGTCGTGAAGGATCGGGCGCACGTACGTCGCCAGGTCGTACTTCGAGTCGCCGAAGAAGCTCGTCACGNNACTTCGAGTCGCCGAAGAAGCTCGTGATCGACGCGAACCTGTCCGGCCGATGAAACCCGATCGTCGTCGCCCCCGCGCCCCCCATCGACGCCCCCGCGATCGAGACGCGCGCCCCATCGATCGCCACGCGCGACTCCATCGCCGCGATCGCGCGCATCACTTCGTCTTCGGCCGGCGCTGTGTAGAGCGAATTGCCCAGACCGCTGGGGAAGAGGAGCACCACGTCGCGCTTCGCCGCTTCGTCGAGAAGCTCCGCGTACGCCGCGTACGTCCACACCGAGCCGTTCCACGGATGAACGAGCACGAGCATCGCGCCCGCCTTCGACACGTCGTGCCCCGGCGGCACGAAGGCGACGGCGTGTCCTCCTCCCGCGCTCGCGTGCGGGCTCGCGAAGGTGAGTCGCAACAGCCCATCGCGCACTGACTCGACCGCGCCCACACGCGCCTCCGCTCCGCACGCGATCCGTTTCTCGTACCCGCTCACCGTCACGCGCGCCGACACCACATGCTCGCCAACCGACAGCCCAAGCACCGCCGGTCCGGCGTCGCGCGCGGACGCAGCCACCCCATCGACGGCGAGCGCACTCCGCCCGCCGCACGTCGGCAGCTCGATCGCGTTCTCCCCCGGCGCAACTTGAACTCGCCAGCGCAGCTCCACATTCCCGGTCGTGTGCGGCGCTTCGATCGCGCTCCACGCGGTCTTTTCCCCGTCGATCTCGACGTCGCCGATCTCTCGCCCGCGCACGCCGTCGCGCGCTTCGAGCGTCGCGTCGTCGGCCCGAGCCTCACGCGCGGCGGCCGTAGCGAGCCCCGCGACGACGATCGCGATCGCCCGCGTCGAAGCTCCGTAGCGTTGGCCCGTCGCGTGCACCGGATGAAGCTAGCGTGCCGGGAGCGTCGCCGCTCGGCGAACCGGCGCGCCAAAGCTCTCGTCGCTCGCTCCACGCATCTCACTTCAAGAAGGCGCCCACCGTGATCGACCCCCGCTTCGTCCTCACACTCGCCGCCGGTCTTCTCCTGCTGCTCAACGGCCTCACTGCGGGACACCGAAGTCCCGGCGACGGCCCGGAGCCGGAGCCCGAAGCCGACGTCGTCCCCCCCGACGCCTGATCGATCCCGCGTTCGCGCCGCTCCCGGCTTGCCAGCCGGCGCCCTGTTCCTACGTCTTTCGCGTGTCCCCGGCTGCGAAGACCTCGACCGCGACCGCATCCGCGCATGGCGCCTTCCTCCGCGCGCGCCTGGCGTCGTTCGCGGCCGTGGTGCCTCTCGGTGTGTGGCTCTTCTTCCACCTGTGGAACAACCTGGCCGCGTTCGCCGGGGCGTCCGCCTGGGAAGCCTCGGTCACGACGTACTCGAGCCCCGTCGCGCAGCTGATCACCGGGTGCGTCGTCCTGGTGCCGCTCGTGCTCCACGCCATCTGGGGCGTCGCGCGGTTGTTCACGTCGCAGCCGAACAACACACACTACGGCGCGTACGCCAACCTCAAGTACCTGCTCCAGCGCCTGGCGGGCATCGGCGTCTTCTTCTTCCTCGGCGCGCACCTGTGGCTGGCGATGATTCACCCGCGCCTCACGACCGGCCGCGGCGAAGCGTTTGCCGACATCGCGCACGAGATGCGGTTCAACCCGCCCACGCTCGTTGTCTACTTGCTGGGCACGCTCGGCGTCGCGTTTCACCTGGCGAACGGGCTTCAAACCGCGGCGACGGGGTGGGGCCTGGTCTCGTCGCAGGCGGCGTTGAAGCGGATGGAGTGGATCGTCATCGCGGTCTTTCTCCTCCTGTTGGCGATGGCGTGGGCAGTGATTGGTGCGCTGTGGAGCGCCGGGGCATCGTTCCCCGCCTGACGCTCTGACGCGAAGCGCCGCGCTCACGCCGTTTGCGAGACGCTGTGCGCGCGGGTAGATCGAGCGCGATGCGGGTGGGAGCGATGGCCGTGATCGCGACGATGCTCACGGCGAGCGCGTTCGGCGCCCTCGCCTCGTGCCGCGCGTCGAGCGAGCCTGCGAGCGCGTCGGTGCCGGCGCGATCATGCAGCGTCGTCGTCTGGCATCACCCGCAGAGCGCGTCGGCGCACGTCGAAGTCGTCGGCGACTGGAACGCATGGGCGCGTCCCGGCCTGTCGATGAGCACCACGAGCTCGCCGGGCTGGCTGGCTTTGGCGGTCCCCATGACGCCGGGCGAGCACCTCTACGCGATCATCGAAGACGGCACGTGGCTCACCGACGCGAACGTCTCGACGACGGGTTACTTCGGCGATCAAGAGGTCACGTGGATCGATCTCGCGGACTGCGCGACGCCGGGCCTCCAGGTCTCTGACGCCACGGGCTCCGCCGACGGCCACGCGACGATCGAGGCGTCGTTCGTCTCTGCATCCACACGCGATCCGATCGATCCGTCGTCCCTCGCCGTCACCGCGCACGACGGCTCGAAAGTCGCGCCTTCCTCGATCACCACGGGCGCGAACGGCGCGATCACGATCGCGTTCAGCGGTCTCACCGCCGGCAAGCACACACTCATGCTCCGCGCGAACGACACCAAAGGGCGCGCTGCCGATCCTGCGTGGGCCACCGCGTGGATCGAACCGACGCCGTTCGATCCGCGCGATCAAGTCATCTACCAGCTCATGCCCGATCGCTACCGCGGCCCCAACGACGCGCCGCTCGCCACGCCGTCGGTCCCCAGCGCGCGCGCCGGCGGCACGATCAGCGGCGTGCGCGCCGCGATCGAAGCGGGCGACTTCGCGCGCCTCGGCGTGACCACGCTCTGGATCCAGCCGCTCTACGCGAACCCCGACGGCTGGTTCGCCGGCACCGATGGCCGTTCGTATTCGAGCTACCACGGCTACTGGCCGATCGACCCGCGCGCGATCGAGCCCGCCCTCGGCGCCGAGTCGGACGTCGACGCGCTCATCTCCAGCGCCCACGCCCACGGCCTCCGCGTCCTCTTCGACGTCGTCCCCAATCACGTCCACGCACAGCACCCGTACGCCAAGGCGCACCTCGAGACCGGCTGGTTCAATCATCCCGACGGCTCGTGCATCTGCGGGTCGTCGACCTGCGATTGGACCACGCACATCCTCGACTGCTGGTTCATCGACTACCTGCCGGACCTCGACTGGCGAAACACGGCGGTGGCCGATCAAGTGACGGGCGACGTCCTCTGGTGGATCGATCGTTTCGACGCCGACGGCATCCGCATCGATGCCGTCCCCATGATGCCGCGCGCCGCGACGAGGCGAATCGCCGCCGCGATCCGCGGAAAATACGACCACCCGGCGCACTCGATGTTCCTGCTCGGCGAGAACTTCGTCGGCCAGAGCGACTTCGATCTCCTCAAGTACCAGCTCGGCCCCTCGGGCCTCGACAGCGAGTTCGACTTCCCGCTCATGTGGGCGCTGCGCGGCGCGATCGCCGACGAGAGCGAGCCGATGAGCGACATCGACGACGCCGTCCAAGGTGGCATCGTCGACTGGGCCGGCTCCGGCGCGGTCATGTCTACGATGATCGGCAACCACGACGTCGATCGTTTCGCGACCGAGAGCGCCGGCGATGGTGCCGTCGATGGGTGGACCGCGGCGATTCAACCGCCGATCGACAGCGACGTGTACGCGAAGCAAGCGCTCGCGCTCGGCGCGGTCTTCACGCTCCCCGGCGCGCCCGTCGTCTACTACGGCGACGAGGTCGCGCTCGTGGGTCACAGCGATCCCGACTCGCGTCGCGTGATGCCCGGTGACTCCGCGCTCAACGCCGCGCAGCTCGCGACGCGCACGTCGGTCACCGCCCTCTCCAAAGCCCGCGCGTGCTCCGCCTCTCTTCGTCGCGGCACGTACCGTTTGCTCTTCGCCGACACCGAGCACCTCGCCTTCGCCCGCGAGCTCGACGGCGCCGACACCGCCGTGGTTCTACTTTTCCGCCACGCGACCACTCTCTCCGCGTCTTTCCCCGGGATCGCGGCCGGCGCGTGGGTCGATGCCCTCTCCGGACGCGCAGCGTCACTCTCACCTGAGTTGACAAACGCCGTGGGCGCGCCATTGTCGCTCCAGCTCCTTTTCCCGGAAGGGAGCGCCTGCGCGACCTCCGCGCAGTAGTCGCGAGGGCACCGTCCACATGATCCGTCGCCACGCCGCAGCTCTCTTCGGCTCCATCGCGCTCGTCGTCACCGGCATCGCCGTCGGTTGCGGAAACGATCAAGCGCAGAACCCGAACTACGGCACCGCCCCCGACGGCGGCGTCTTCGATCCCGGCAACGGCGGCAACGGCAGTGGCTACGGCTCTGGCGCGAACAACGGCAGCAGCGGCGGGAGCAGCAGCGGCGGCACGACGCCGTTCGACGCCGGCCCTCCCCAGTGCCCCGACACGCTCAAGCTGTGCGCCGAGACGTTCACCTACCCGTTCAACGGCGAGACCAGCGTCGTCCTGCGCGGCAGCTACGCCGCGACGGCGTGGACCGTGGGCGATCCGATGACGCACGTCGGCAACGTGTGGACCGTCAGCGTGCCCGTCCCGTGGAACCAGGCCGTTCAGTACAAGCTCTTCGTCAACGGCACGACGTGGGCCATCGACCCGGGCGCGCCGACGATCACCGACGCCACCAACGACACGAACAACGTCAAGACGCCGATCACCTGCCCCAACTCGTTCACGTGCGACGAGCCGCCGGTTCCGCCCGCGGGTGTCTTTGACTGGCGCGACGCGGTCATCTACTTCGTGTTCATCGATCGCTTCTTCGACGGCGAGTCGTCGAACAACTGCAACGTCGCCGGCACGTCGGCCAACTCCACGTCATCGACGAACTACCTCGGCGGCGATTGGGCCGGCGTCACGCAGAAGATCAACGCCGGGTACTTCAACGACCTCGGCGTGAACACGCTGTGGATCACGGTGCCGATCAAGAACGCCGACAACGTCCTCGGCCAGGGGACGAACGGCGACACGCACCAGTACTCCGCGTACCACGGCTACTGGCCCGCCGACCCCACTCAGACCGAGTCGTGCTTCGGAAGCGAAGCCGAGCTCCAGGGGCTCGTGACCGCGGCGCACGCGAAGAACCTCAAGGTGCTCTTCGACTACGCGATGGTGCACGTCCACACGAGCAGCTCGGTCTACACGACGAACCAGAACAACGGCTGGTTCACGACGGGCAACGCCGGCTGCATCTGCGGGTCGTCGAACAGCTGTCCGTTCAACACGACGTGCTGGTTCGCGCCGTACCTCGCGCACTACGACTACACGAATCCCGACGCGCGAAACTTCTCGATCAACGCCGCCATCCAGCTCGTGACGAACACGGGCAACGACGCCTTCCGCCTCGACGCCATCAAGCAGGTCGACCCGAGCTGGCTCGCCGCGCTGCGCCCCGCGATCGCCTCGCAGATCCTCGCCAAACAGACGCCGCCGCAGCGCTTCTACATGGTCGGCGAGACGTACGACTTCCAGAATCGCGGCCTCATCAAGAGCATGGTCGACCCGAGCACGCAGCTCGACGGGCAGTTCGATTTCCCGCTCCGCATCCGGCTCATCGAAGCGGTCCTGATGCGCAGCACGCAGGGGCTGCTGACGCCCGACGATCTCAACTGGTCGCGCAACGCGCCGGCGGGGATGACCGGGCTGGCGCAGTTCTATCAATCGAACATCGACTACTACGGCGTGACGTCGGTGATGAGCACGTTCATCGGCAACCACGACTTGCCGCGATCGATCCACTACGCCGAAGACACTCCGCTGTGGAGCAACTCGGCCGACGACGGCAAGGCGATCGCGTGGAGCGGCCAGCCGTCGCTCTCCACGAATCCGAACGCGTACGAGCGACTCGCCAACGCCTTCGCCGTGATCCTCACCAACAAGGGGGCGCCGCTCATCTACTACGGCGACGAGATCGGCCTCCCCGGCGCGGGCGATCCCGACAACCGCCGCATGATGCAGTGGACCGGCCTCACAACGAACCAGCAGGGGCTCTACGCGCGCATCAAGGCGCTCACCGGGATTCGCGCGGCGCACGGCGCGCTCCGTCGCGGCGCGCAGGAGACGCTCTACGTCGACGCGGACCTGTGGGTCTATTCGATGTCGATCGCGGGCGACACGGTCTACGTCGCCATCAACCGCAGCGACACCGATCGCACGACGACGGCGATCCCCACCGGCATCCCCGAGCTCCTGACGAGCACGACGTCGTCGGCCACGACGAGCATCCCCGCCCGCCAGACCCGCATCTTCTCGAGCAGCCCGAGCGATCTCGTCGACGCCGGTCCCGACGCGCACTGACCAACGTTGTCATCCTGAGCGCAGCGAAGGATCCACGCGGTTCAATCCAGCTCGATCCCCGTCGCGTCGAGCTCCAGCTTCGCGGTCGTCGTCGGCTTTCCCGCGTCGCCCCCTTCGTCGTCGCACTCCGTCTTGTCGTCGGCCGCGACGAGCGTCGCCTGCACGCGCGCGTGGTGCCCCGCGGCGGTCTTCGGAACGAAGAACGAGTGGCCGTGCATCCGAATGTGCGCGGCGCTCTTCTCGTCTTTGATCTCCATCCAGCAGCCCATCTCCTGACAGACCGCGGTGACGACGCCGGCCGTCTCGATCGTCTTGCCCTTGTAGTCGGCGGCGTGCGACGCGATGTCGTCGAGCCTGAGAGCCACGGCCTGCGCGGGGATCGGCTCACCGAGTTGCAGCGGTGCGTGCGTCGGCGCGGCGGCGACAGGAGTCGTCGGCGTCGGCGGATCGACGCGCGGCGGAGGATCCTTCGCGCAGGCAACGAGGAGAAGCAGCGGCATGGCGACGAGCGCGGGACGAATGATCACGCCCGGAAATTAGCATCCATCGCGCGCGAGGTTTCTCGACGCGTCGAGACTCCATGCGTCAAGCGAACCGTCACGCACGTATGAGTCACTTTTGAATGGCGAGCCCGAATCTGCGGTGCTAGCTCGGTGTTCGGTGGCTGACGCTTTGGGTGCGTCGCCCGAGATGTGGAGCGGTCATCAGATGGAGTGGGCGCTCCCGACGAATCGGTCACTCGTGTGCGCGATCGCGTGCACGGTCGCGTGCGTCGCCTGCGCGGGCTCGACGGGCAACGGCAACGCGCCGGTCACGGATGACGACGGCGGCAAAGGGTCGCCCGACGGATCGATCGGCGGCGGGCAAGACGGCTCACTCCCGCAAGACGGCAGCGCCACGGGCGATGACGCCAGCATCGACGCGGGGCCGCCGCCGCAAGTCGTCGAAGTCGATCACGTCTGTTCGAGCGCGCTCCACCTGAAGGTCGCCGTCCTCGACGACGGCGTCGTGCGCTTCCACTACGTGGTCAACGGCGCCGCGCAGATCGATCGCGGGTGGGTCGCCGACCTCACGCAGTTCCTCGGCGCTCACGCTCCGCTCGTCGCCGACTCGGCGACGGGGTTGCACGTACGCACGTCGGCCATCGACGTGAACGTCACCGGCGCGACGTGCGCGATCGCGATCACGAGCGTCCCCACCGGCGAGGCGCTGTGGGCCGAGGCGGCGCCGTTTTCGTACGGCGCGAGCGTCGACGGCGGAGCGAGCACGGGTGTCTCGTTCGCCAAGACGCTGGCCACGGGCGAAGCGATCTTCGGGCTCGGTGAGAAGACCGGCAAAGCGAACCGGCGCGGTCGCGCGTTCACGATGTGGAACTCGGACCCGGCGTGGAGCGATCCGTCGGGCGCGTACCAGACGACGTCCGACCCGATCTACCAGTCGCATCCGTTCTTCCTGTCGCTCCCCACGTCGGGTCACGCCATCGGCGCGTTCCTTCACAACACGCACCAGACCGGCTTCGACGTGGGCGTCGCCGATCCCAACACGCTCGCCGTGACGGCCGCCGCGGGCGACGCGGATCTCTTCTTCTTCGACGGCCCCACGCCTGACAAGGTCGTCGCCAGCTACTCGCGACTCACCGGCCGCGCGCCGCTCCCGCCGCTGTGGACGCTCGGGTATCACCAGTCGCGCTGGACCTACACGCCGCAGGCGCGCGTGCAGCAGGTCGCGCTCCAGTTCCGTCAGAACAATCTGCCGGCCGACGGCATGTGGCTCGACATCGACTACATGAACGGCTTCCGCGACTTCACCTGGGACCCGACGAACTTCGCCGACCCCGCGGGGATGATCGCCACGCTGGCGAACAACGGCTTCAAGCTCACGACGATCGTCGACCCCGGCGTGAAGTACGACCCGGGTGGTACGTACGCTTCGTACAACGGCGGGCTCGCAGGGAACGTCTTCATCCCCGACGTCGGAGGCGCGCCCGTTCAAGCGCCGTGCTGGCCGGGCGCCGCCGTGTTCCCCGACTTCACCAATCCGTCGGTGCGGACGTGGTGGGGGAATCAGATCGGCACGTTCATGGGCGCGGGCGTGCAAGGCCTGTGGATCGACATGAACGAGCCGGCGGTCTTCCAGAAGTCCGGCTTCCCGCTCGGCGCGACGGTGAACGGCGACGGGCAAGCGGCGACGTTCGACGAAGTGAAGAACGTCTACGCGATGCTCATGGCCAAGGCGACGCGCGAAGGACAGCTCGCCGTCGCGCCGAACCGCCGGCCGTTCGTGCTCACGCGCGCGGGGTTCGCCGGCTCGCAGCGGTACGCGGCGGTGTGGACAGGCGACGCGCAGAGCACGTGGGACTTCCTCGCGATGCAGCCGTCGATGTTCCAGGGGATGAACGTGAGCGGCATTCCGTTCGTCGGCTCCGACGTCGGAGGCTTCACCGGCGGGCCGAGCGCGGAGCTCTATGGACGCTGGTTCGAGGTCGGCGCGTTCTCGCCGTTCTTCCGCACGCACAGTCAGACCGGCTCTGCGAACCAGGAGCCGTGGGCCTTCGGTCCCGAGATCCTCGATCTCGCGCAGCGCATGCTCGCCGTCCGCTACGCGCTCCTGCCGTACTGGTACGAGAGCTTCGTCGCCACGAGCACGACAGGCACACCGCTCGTCCGGCCGCTGTGGTTCGACTACCCGAGCGACGCCGAAGCGCAGAACCACGAAGACGAGTACTTCGTCGGAGCGTCGATCCTCGTCGCGCCGGCGCTCGCTGCGGGCGTCGCGACGCGACCGGTCTACTTGCCGGCGGGCGTCTTCTACGACTTCTACACGGGTGCTTCGTACACCGGGCCGGCGACGGTCACGATGAACGCGCCGCTCGGGCGCATCCCGGTGCTGGTGAAGGCCGGGAGCATCGTGCCGGAGCAGAACGTCGTCGATTACGTCGGCGAAGTTCCCGACGTGCCGCGGCACTTCGATGTCTACCCGGGCGCGGCGGGGACCTCGACGTCTCTCACGCTGCACGAAGATGATGGCGAGACGATGGAGTACGCCAAGGGGGCGACGTCGACGACGGCGCTCGCGCTCGACGTGAACGCGACGGGGCTCGCGCTGACGATCGGCGCGCGGAGCGCAGGCTACGCGCCGCCGACGCCGCAATCGGTCGACGTGCGCGTGCACGGCGTGACTGCGCAGCCGACCGCGGTGACGTTGAACGGCGCGAGCGTCGCGGGGGCGACGTGGTCGGACTCGACGCGCGTGCTCACGATTCCGATCGCCGACTTCACCGCCGCGCAGTCGATCGTCGTCAACGCGCCGTCGGACCTCGCGCAGCCGCGGCAGGTGAACGTCGCCTTCAATGTCACGCTTCCGGCGAAGACCCCTGCGAACCCGACGGTCTACATCGCGTCGAGCGCGGTCGGGTGGACCCCGAACGGCACGGCGCTCACCGTGTCGGGCACGACGGCGACGGGGACCATCACGGTCACCGAGGGGACGCTCGTGAAGTACAAGCTCACGCGCGGCGCGTGGACGAGCGTCGAAGGGGACGGCGCGTGCGCCGACATCGGCAACCGCGAGATCGTCGCCTCGTGGGGCGCGAACGGAACGACGAGCGTGTCGGACACGGTCGGATCGTGGAAGGACGATTGCCCATGAACCGCGCGCGCTTCTTCTTCGCGCTCTCGATCGCCGCGTCGTCGGTCCTCGCCTGTGGATCGGGCGACGACAACGGCGCCTACCAACCGCCGGGGCTCGGCGGACCGGACGCTGGCGTCGACGGCTCGCTCGGTCCGATCGGCAACGGCGGCGAAGCGGGCCCGCCGAACCTCGACGCGACCTCGCCCGGTTTCGATGCGAGCTCGCTCCCCGATGCCGGGCCGTGCATGACGACGTTCACATACGTGCCGCCTGCCGGACAAGCGGTGCAGACCGTCGCGGTCAGCGGTGAATGGAACGCCTTCGCCACGCCGGGCGTCACGATGAACGGGCCCGACAAGAACAATGCGTACACGGCGAGCGTGCAGCTCCCGCCGGGGCTCGTCGGCTACAAGCTCCTCATCGACGGCACGTTCGTGATGGACCCTGCGGCGTGGGAGCGGAAGTTCGTCGGCGGCGTCGAGAACAGCGCGGTCATGGCCGTCGACTGCCGCGCGCCGACGTTGAGCCTCGCCGACAAGACGATCACCCGCGCGTCCGCGGGCGCCGGCGAGTTCTTCGGTCACGTGCGCTTCAACGACGGGCAGGCCTCGCCTCCGGTCGATCCCAAGTCGATCACCGCCTCGCTCCGCAAGGACGGCACCGACACCAGCTTGCCCGCGCCCGCGTTCGACGCCGCCTCGTCGCTCGTCGCGGTCGACGTGAAGGGTCTCGCCGACGGCAAGTACACGATCTTCGTCAACGCCAAGGACCTCCTCGGCAACGCGGCCAAGCCCCTCCGTCTCGTCTTCTGGGTCGAGCCCGAGGTCTTCGACTGGCGCGACGCGCTCATCTACATGGCGATGACCGATCGCTTCCAGGACGGCGACCCCACGAACAACCCCGCGCCCACGAACGGCGTCGACGTTCGCGTCGACTACCAAGGGGGAGACCTCACCGGCGTCACCGCGCGGATCAACGACGGCACGTTCGACCAGCTCGGCGTGCGCGCGTTGTGGCTCTCGCCGTTCAACACCAACCCGCCCGATCCGTGGCTCGCCTCCGACGGCGCGCACGAGACGATGGGCTACCACGGCTACTGGGCCACCAAGGCGCGCGAGGTCGATGCGCGCATCGGCGGCGACGCGGCGCTGCACACGATGGTCACCGCGGCGCACGCGCACGGCATTCGCGTGATCCAGGACTTCATGGTCGGCGACGTGCACCAGGAGCACGAGTACGTGGCCGCGCACCCCGATTGGTTCGTCAACGGCTGCGTCTGCGGAACGAATAACTGTGACTGGACCGTCCACCGACTCGACTGCGTCTTCTCCACGTACCTGCCGCGCGTCGACTGGACGAACCCGGACGTGAGTGCGCAGTGGCAGTCGGACGCGATCTGGTGGGTCGATACCTTCGACCTCGACGGCTTCCGCATCGACGCCGTGAAGCAGGTGCAAGACGACGCGATCACCAACGTGTCGTGGGCCGTGCGAAACGAGTTCGAAGCGTCGGGCCTCAAGTTCTTCATGACCGGCGAGACGGCCATGGGCTGGAACGCCTGCACGCCGCCCGATTGCCCCGGCAACGAGGACAACTACGGGATCATCAGCGAGTACATCGGACCGCACGGGCTCGATGGGAGCTTCGACTTCGTTCTCTATTACGCCGTCCCGTCGCAAGTCTTCATGAACGACAACCAGGGGATGGGGCAGGCCGACTACTGGACGCAGGCGAGCCAGTGGGAATACCCGCAGGGGTCGATCATGTCGTCGTACATCGGCAGCCAGGACACGCCGCGCTTCGTGACCGAGGCCGATACGAGCGGCGGGAATTCGCTGGCGGGCAATCAGTGGTCGAACATCGCCAGCGCGCCGACGAACGGCGACGCATACGGGCGGATGGGCATGGCGATGGAGTGGCTGCTCACGACGCCGGGCGCGCCCATGATCTACTACGGGGACGAGATCGGTCAGTACGGGAGCGCCGATCCGAACAACCGGCTCATGTGGCGTGGCGGAAACGCCGCGGGCCTGAGCACCAACGAACAAGCGACGCTCGCTCTCGTTCGGAAGCTGGGGACGGCGCGGAGGAACGTCGTCGCGCTCCGGCGCGGCGCGTACAAACCGATCACGTCGAACCAGAACGTCCTCCTGTTCGCGCGACAGACCGACTCCGGTCAGATCGCGCTCGTGGGCATCACGCGGGCGACGACGGCGCAGTCGATAACCGCTACGTTGCCCGTCACGCTGCCGCTCGCCGAGGGGACGACCCTCCACGATTCGCTCGGTGGCCCCGACGTCACGGTGACGAACGGCGCGGTCACCCTGAACCTCGCGCCGCGCGGCGCTGCAGTCCTCGCCCCCTGACCTTCGCGCGCTGCGCGATCACCCCGTGAACGAGAGCAAGTGAATGCATAGGCGGAGGGCTTCGTTGTACGGGCTCGGGCTCGCGATCACGCTGAGCACGGTCTCGCTCGTGGCGCGCGCGGATGATCCGACGTCGACGCAAGGTCCGCCCGCGCCTGCGAGCACGGCGGCACCCAAGCCGGCGGCGCCCGTCGCTCCCGGCGCGGCTCCTGACATCGTCCCCGATCCTCAGGTGAGCGATAAGTCTCCCACGCCCAACGGGACCACGGCGGCGACCGCCGCGAGCGCTCACCCGCCGCCGGACAGCGGGCGCTTCGAGTTCGGCTCCTACGGCCGCATCTCCATCGCCAGCGATGGGCGCGGAGGCGAAGGGCGTCCGGCGAACGTCGTCTCGCACGGCACGCGCATCGATCAAGATCCGTACGTCGAGCTCGAGCTCCGGCGCGAAGACACGTGGAGCGACGACATCCATACGAAGGTCGTCGCCACGCTCGCGATCTTCCCGCCGCTCTTTCACTACACGGGCGATCTCGCGGCCACGCAGATCGCCGTCCGCAACCTGTACACGCAAGCGTCGTACGGCGATTGGACCCTGTGGGTCGGCTCGCGCATGTACCGCGGCGACGACATCTACCTGCTCGACTGGTGGCCGCTCGACAACCTGAACACGGTCGGCGGCGGCGTCGGCGTGAAGCTCCCCAGCGACACGACCGTCGCGTTCCACACGGGGATGGTTCGCCTCGACAACATCTATCAGTACCAACAGATTCAGGACGTCTCGCCGTTCGGCTTCGGCGCGACGAACGTGACGCTCCTCGATCGCCCGCGCATCGTCGAGTCGCTGAAGATCACGCAGTTCTTCCGGAACAACGCGCATCACCATCTGCTCCAGTCGGACAACGCCGGCTTCAAGGTCATCCTTTACGGCGAGGCCCACGAGCTCGCGGCCGGCGTGTACCAGGACCCGCTCACGCAGCTGCGCGAGCCTGCGCCGGCGGACTCGGGGTTTCTCGTGGGCGGTGAGCTCGCGTACTGGACCGGCGAGCGGAACACGTTCGTGCAGGTCTTCGCGCGTCACGCGCGCGGGCTCGCGGCGTACGACCCGCTGCAAGTTCCCACGACCAGCGCGAACACCAAGACGACCGCGGGCTCGACCGATTCGCTGATCGCGCTCGGCGGCAACTGGGAGCAAGGGATGTTCGGCGCGCTCGTCGGCGCGTACGTCCGGAGCTTCCGCGACGGCGATCCGTCGGCGACGTCGATGAACAAGTTCGACGAAGGGACGTTCGTCGTTCGCCCGCAGGTGTTCATCGGCGAGCACTGGGGAGTGGCGGTCGAAGGGAGCTACCAGCAGCGCCGCTATGCGTACCTGGACCCGACCACCAACTCCGCGCTCTCGGCGTCCGAGTGGCGCGGCGGAGTCATCCCGTACTTCTCTCCCGCCGGCCGCGGCTCGTACACGCGCCCGCAGCTCCGATTGATCTACGCGATCACCGATCGCAACGCCGGCGCGCGCGAGCTCTACGCGCCCGACGACGTGTTCGCGCAGCGGAAGGTCGAGCACTTCATCGGCCTCGGCGCCGAGTGGTGGTTCAACTCGAGCTCTTACCCGTGATGGCTCCGGCCCGAGACAGACAGACCATGCGTACCCCCCTCCTCCTCGCTTGCGCTTCGGCGGCCACGCTCGTCCTCGCGTCACCGGCCTGCGTGTCGGTTCCGGCGGCGGGCCAAGTGCCCGTGCTGGCGACCCACGTTCAAGACTGGCGCGACGAGGTCATCTATCAGGTGCTCGTCGACCGCTTCGCCGACGGCGACGTGAACAACGACGACAAGATCCAGCCGGGCTTCCTCGGGCGCTACCAGGGGGGCGATTGGAAGGGGATCGAGGATCACCTCGATTACCTGCAAGCGCTCGGCGTGACGACGCTGTGGATCTCACCTGTGATCGTGAACGTGGACACCGACGCCGGGATCGACGGCTACCACGGGTACTGGGCCACGGACCTCACCAAGCCCAACAAGCACTTCGGCGATCTCGTCGCGCTGCGATCGATGGTCGCGGCGGCGCACGACGTGGGGATGAAGGTCGTCCTCGACATCGTGTGCAATCACATGGGGCAGGTCTTCTTCTACGACCAGAATCACAACGGCCAGCCCGATGATTACGTCTTGGGGAGCGGTCAGCCCGGCTCTCCGATCGGGCAGCTGAACGAGTTCGATCCCGATTGGAACCCGGCCGGCGTGCAGGGGAACAGCCCCAACGGGCCCGTGGGGCGCGCACCGATCCTGTTCATTCACGACCCGACGATCGATCGCGAGCCGCCGCAGCCCGGCGTCCTGGGGACGGTCGCCGCCTATCACGGGATGGGGCACATCCTCGATTACACCGACCCGGCGCAGGTCGTGTACGGCGACTTCGCCGGCGGGCTGAAGGACCTCGCCACCGAGCGGGACGACGTGCGCGCGACGCTGGTCGACTCGTATGCGAAGTGGGTCGAGTCGGTCGACTTCGACGGCTTCCGCATCGACACCATCAAGCACGTCGAAAAGAGCTTCTGGGACGTGTTCACGCCGGCCATTCGCAAGCGACTCGGCGCGCAGGGGAAGAACGACTTCTTCATGTTCGGCGAAGCGTTCGACGGCGACGACGTCCTGCTCGGCAGCTACACGTCGCCCGGTGAGCTCGACAGCGTCTTCTACTTCTCGCAGCACTATCAGGTGTACCGAGACGTCTTCGAATACGCCTACGACCGCACGCAGCAGAAAGGGACGGACCAGATCCAGACCCTGTGGGCGGCGAAGATGAAGAACTACGGAACGGTGGCGCAGCCGGGCGGCATCGGGCTCCCGCCGTACAAGGCGCTCGTGAACTTCATCGACAACCACGACGTGTCGCGGTTCCTCTTCCAGTCGGGAGACACGGCGGCGCTGAAGAACGCGCTCACGCTCCTCTATACGGAGGACGGGATCCCCGACCTCTATTACGGCACCGAGCAGAACTTCAACGGCGGCAACGATCCGGCGAACCGCGAAGTCTTGTGGAACAGCGGGTTCGACACGACGAACGACACGTTCACGCACATCGCCAAGCTCGCGCGCATTCGCAAGACGTACCCGGCGCTCCGGCGCGGCGACACGACGGTTCGCTGGGCGAGCCCGCACATCGGGACGGAAGAGGACGCCGGCATCTTCGCCTTCGAGCGCTCCGGCGGCGATGCGGGGACGACGGCGTACGCGATGATCGTGCTCAACACGAACGCCTTCAAGATGAGCGACACGGCCGACGGAACGACCGTGCTGGTGTCGAGCCTCCCGCCGAACACGACGCTCGTCGACGTGCTCGACCCGAAGCTCACGACGTACACGACCGACGCCAGCGCGCAGCTCCGCATCGGGAACATCAAGGCGCAGACCGGGCTCATCTTGATCCCGCAGAGCCAGGTGAAGAACTGAGAGGCGACGCGAGCCGTCCCCGGCGCCAATCAAGAAGTGAGAGGCGACCCAGGCCCATCACTGTCATCCTGAGGCGCGAAGCGACGAAGGATCTCCGCGGGCCCCGCTGAGATCCTTCGCTGCGCTCAGGATGACAGGTCAGGCATGCTCCTTCGGCTGTTCGGGAATTTCTTTCGGTTTCTCTTCTTTCCGCTGCTCCTCGTGCGACGCGCGCGCGTGCTGCCACGCGGCGCGTTCGTGCATCTGACGATCGACGGCGCTGTCGCGGACATCGTGCGCGCGCCGCGGCTGTGGGAGCGGTGGCGGCCGAGGAAGAAGGCGTCGCTCGTCGAGATCGGAAAGCTGGTCGACGAGATCGTGCGCGACGATCGCGCGCGCGGTCTCGTGGTGACGCTGCGAAGCTTTCGCGGAGGGATGGCGAGCGCGACGTCGCTGCGTGCCGTGCTCGCGCGCCTCGTGGATGCGAAGCGTGAGCTCGTCGTGTGCTTGCCGCTCGGCGCGGACACGAAGGAGCTCTACGTGGCGTCGGCCGGGACGCGCGTGCTCGTCGGGCAGCAGGCGCACGTGGCGCCCATCGGGTTCGCGATGTCGGTCGCGTACGTGAAGCGCGCGCTCGATCGCGCCGGCGTCGAGCCCGAGGTGTACGCCAAGGGGAAGTTCAAGAGCGCGGGCGAGCAGCTCGTGCGCGAGTCGATGGGCGAGGCGCAGAAGGAGCAGCTCGATGCGATCCTCGATGCGTTCTACGGCGAGCTCGTCGCGGGGATCGCCAAGGGGCGAAAGCTGGAGCCGGCGCAGGTGCGCGCGCTCATCGACGGCGCGCCGTACCGCGCAGAAGAAGCGGTGGCCGCGGGGCTGGTCGATGGCGCGGCATACGAAGACGAAGTGGCCACGGTTCTGGGGACCGAGGGGAAGCGCGCGCGGATCGTCGAAGCGAGCCGCTACCTGCGCGTGATTCGCGCCGCGCGCTTTCGCCCGCTGCGCGTGCGCGCGTGCATCGGCGTCATCACGGTGCACGGAGCGATTTCGTCCGAGGCGTCGTTCGCGCAACCGGGTGCCGTCGACGAGCACGTCATCGCCGCCGTGCGCGCCGCCCGCAAAGACCCGCGCGTCCGCGCCGTCGTGCTCCATGTCGATTCGCCTGGCGGAAGCGCGCTCGCCTCCGATCGCATGCACCACGAGATCGAGCGACTCGCCGCCGAGAAGCCGCTCGTCGCCTGCTTCGCCGACGTTGCCGCCAGCGGCGGGTACTACGTGGCGGCGTGCGCGCACGCGATCGTCGCGCAGCCCACCACGATCACGGGCTCCATCGGCGTCATCGCCGCGCGCATCGTCCTCGAGCCGCTGCTGGAGAAGCTCGGGATCGCGACCAGCGTCGTGAAGCGCGGCCTCCACGCCGACTCGCACCGCGCCTCCCGCCACGCCACCGACGAAGAGCGCGCGGCCTTCGAGAAGGAGCTCGACGGCACGTACCGCGCGTTCGTGGGAATCGTCGCCCGCGGCCGCAAGCGCTCGTTCGAGGACATCGAGCGCGTGGCGCAAGGGCGCGTGTGGTCAGGGATCGATGGCGCGCGCGAGGGGCTCGTCGACGTGCTCGGTGGCTTCGACGCCGCATGCGACCGCGCGCGCGAGCTCGCCGCGAAGACGATGCCCGCGTCGCGCGCGAAGAAGCTGGAACCGATGGTCGTGCGCGGCGGCCGCGACGCGGGCCCGCCGCTGGATCCGAAGTCCGAGGTGGCGCGGGAGGCGCTGGCGCTGGTGACGCGGATCGCCGGAGCCGACGTGACGATGGCGCTCACGGGAGACGCGAGGGAGCGGGTGCTGGCGTGGTCGGCGGAGGCGGACGCGATCGGGCGGTGAGGGTCAGCGCGACCTGGCGTGAAGGTCTGCGTGCGCGTGGTCGACGTCCGGGCTCTCGAACCAGTAGACGTTCTTCGCGTCGAGCGTGAGGTCATAGGCGGACCCGCTCGGGTCTTCTTTGACGAGCGTCGTGGCGCCGGTCGTCGTCGAGACCGAGTAGATCCCGGGCGCGTTCGTCGTCACGCTTTGGGTGACGTACAAGCCGTTGGCGTCAGCGGCCATGGCGCGTGAGAACCAGTCGGTAAGGGAGGTCAGCTGCACTGGGCCATCGACGTTGCCGGCCGCCGCGTGGATCTTCGAGATCGCCGTCGAGTCGCCGGTGGTCATGAGGTAGACGTCGCCGCTCACAACGGCCAGCGCGTCGTTCGAAGCGTCCTGACTGCTCGGCTGGTCGAAGAAGTCGATCGCGGCGCCCCCGCCGACAGACCAGATCTGGAACTGCGGTCCCTCCCTGAAAAAGAGATTGGTGCCATCGGTCCCGTAGAGCGTGCCCATCGAGGGCGTCGACATCGGCCCGAAGGGCACGACGCTGCCATTCTCTCGGATCTCCGCCGGCTCGCCACCGCTCCCCATGAAGAGCCCTCCATTGGCGAAGAAGATCTGGCTGTCCGGCCCGGGCCAAGCATTGATAGGCGCCGCGCCGAACGTCGTGAGGTTCGCGCCGTCGAGGCCACACCTGAAGAGTGTCGTCCCAGAAAAAGGCACGCTGCCGCCGCTCGTGAAGTAGAGCGATTTCCCATCCGAGGTCAGGTTCGTGTTGAGACCTGGTGACGTCTGCACCGTCGTCGGAGTCCCGCCCCCCACGCCGACGCTCTTGATGCTCCCGATCACACCGAGATCGCCATCGGCTTGTTCGGTCCAGAAAAGGCGATCGCCCACGACCACGAGCGACCGCGGCGTGATCAACCCGGTCGCGAGGATCGCGTCTACCTTCGAGCTCGCATCCGCGTTCGAGCCGCCTGAGCCGGAGGCCGGGGGACCCCCGTCGTCGCCGATCGTGATCGTCGCCCCTGGCTCGTCGCCGGAATCACTCCCCGCGAGGAGGCCCCCGCAGCCGAGCGCCGACGCGCTGCCGAAGACGGCCAATCCCATGAGGCCGAGAAACGATCGCGTCACGTGCATGCGAGGCATCCCCTTCAGGATGTCTGTCGCGCACTCCACCAGCAAGAACAGCACGCGACGTGGCCGACCGACGGCGTCACGTGCCGAAAGAGCACACGCCAGCGTCTTCCGACCACCCGCGGTGCTCCGAAGAGCACCACGGGTGCCAAAAGAGCACTCATTCGCGGCAAATCACGAAATCACGCCGTGGCCGCGCCCGCCTTCTTCGCGCTCTTCGCCGCTCGCGTCACCGCGTTCGCTGCGCGCTTCTTCACCGCGACGGTCTTCCGCGCCTTCGACCCGTAGAACGTGAGCGCCAGCGCGAACGTCGTCCGCAGCTTGGCGTTGGTCGCCGCGAGCGCCTTGCCGATCGCGTACGCGGGGACGCTCAGCTCCTTCGCGGTGTTGGCCTCGCCGATGATCCCGTCGCCGACGATCTGCGCGAGCTTGTCGATCGCGATCGCGAGCGGCGCCAGCGTCTCGGAGCGCGCGAGCGCGTTGCGCGACGGCTGCGTCTCGACGACGTTCGGGTCGCTCCCACCGTCACGGTTCGCGAGCGACTCGAAGATAGCCGGGTAGCCGTCGATCGTGTCGAAGATGCAGGTCATCGCCGCGTCCTCGCCGACCCGGAGCTTGCCCATGGTGTGAGCTCGCTCTTCGTCGGTGAGCGCCGGCAGCCCCAACCCTTGCACTGTCGTCATGAGCGCGTTGACGCTCGTGAGCACACTGGCCACTTGCGCCTCGAACGAGCTCGCGTTCGATCCGTTTCCGTTCTTCTTCTTCGCCTTCGCCATGATCCCCTCTCCTTCGAGGCGGGCAACCTAGGCGAACTCCGTTCCAGGAATCACGTCCCCAAAACGGGTGACAGTCGGAGCGCGCTCACACTCCGAGCAACGTGTTCATCGACGCTTCATCCGCCGGCGTGAACGGATACTGATCGAACTCCGCGCTCGCGACCCAGCGGTACGCGCTCACGTTGCGCGTCTCCATGTGCTCGCCGAGCAGGCGGCACTCGTAGAGGAACAAGTCGACGACGTAGTGTTCGTACGGGTGGCTCACGAACGAGATGAGCTTGCCCACGTCGATCTCCGCGCCGAGGCGGTGCATCACTTCGCGCTTCAACGCTTGCCCGTCGGTCTCGCCGGGCTCGACGCGACCGCCGGGGAACTCCCACAACAAAGGGAGCACCGCCGACGGGCGCCGCTGCGTGATCAAGTAACGACCGTCCTTCTCCAGGACGGCCGCCACCACGCGAATGGTGCGGTTCACAGGATTTCCTCGCGCGTTCGCATCAAGGCGCTCGCGATCACATCGTGATGCGGAAAAGCTGCTGTCCCATCAGGAGGACATCGCCGGTGCGCACTTCGGTCTCTTCCTTCAAACGGATGAACGTGCCGTTCGAGCTCCCGAGATCCGTGAGCGTGGCCTTGCCCGCTTCCCATGCGAGCCGGCAGTGGAGGCCCGACACGTAGCCGTCTTCGGGGAACAGCACGTCGCCGCGCTCTCGCCCCATGTGGATGCCCGCTTCCGGAACGGGGAAAGCGTTGCCCGTCGTGTCGCGGCCGATGATGAGCGCGATGCGCGCGACGTACCCCTTGGCGGGGGCGCCGAGTCGCTCGACGCCGTCGGGCGCGGGGCCCTGCGGAACGAGCGGCTCGAAGCGGATGATCTCCTGGCCGATGCGGAACACGTCGTTGGGCTTCAGCTCCATCGGCGTGTCGCGCGCGAGCTTCTTGTAGACGCCGTTGAGCGACGCTTCGTCCTTCACCGTGAGGCGACCGCCCGCTTGCTTGAACGTGGCGTGGCGCGGCGAGAGGTAGCTGTCGCCGGCGAAGATGTTCCCGGTGTCGCGACCGAGGACCTGCGTGCCGCCTGGCAGGTTGTACGTGCCCGCTTCGCTGCCGTCGGCGCGAAGCGCGGTGAGGACGATCGAGCCCCCGATGTCGGCCGCCGGCGCAGCCGCAGCCGGTGCCGCGGCGGGACGAACGGGCTGACCGCCGAGGCGGAAGCCGCACGAGCCGCAGAACACGTTCGTGGGGCCGTTCACGTGACTGCACTGCGGGCAGATGACCGTGCCACCTGCAGGCGCTGCCGCGGCGGCAGGTGCGGCAGCGGGCGGCGGTGGAGAAGGCGCGGCGATCGGCGCAGGCGCCGGAGCGGCGGGCGCTTGCGGACGGAACGCGGACGGCGGCGGTGCCGGGACCGCGGCCGTCGCCATGGGCGGAGCTTGAGGCACAGGCGCAGGCGCGGCCGGCGCAGCGGCGGCAGCGGCCTTCATTCCTTGCGCCGGCGTCGTCGGCGCGAAGGGCTTCGGCGCGACGTCACGCGGGAGCTCCGCGCCGCATCCGAGGCAAAACTTGTAATGGTCCTGGTTGTCCTTCGAGCACTTCGGGCAGGTGATCACCTTGGGCCTCCGAGCCGCGCGCTTCTCATGAAGAAGCCGGGAGCGTACCACCGTCGCCACGTCGCGCGTGCGTTCATGTACGGTAGGCGCCCTGGAGGTCTCGCCCATGCCTGAAGCCACATTTCCGCCGATTCAAATCCCCGGCAAAGGGGCGCTCTACGCGCGCTTCGTCACCACGCTCGGCAACGTCATCATCAAGCTCGAGGAAGAGAAGACGCCGAACACGGTGAAGAACTTCGTCGGCCTCGCGACCGGCGCGCAGGAGTGGAAGGATCCGAAGACCGGCGAAGCGAAGAAGGGCGTCCCCTACTACGACGGGACGATCTTCCACCGCGTGATCCCCGACTTCATGGCCCAGGGTGGCGACCCCATGGGCAAGGGAACCGGCGGACCGGGCTACCGCTTCGCCGACGAGTTCCACCCCGAGCTCCGGCACGACGTGCCCGGCGTCCTCTCGATGGCGAACTCGGGACCGGGGACGAACGGCTCGCAGTTCTTCCTGTGCGAGAAGCCCACGCCGTGGCTCGACAACAAGCACAGCGTCTTCGGCAAGGCCGTGGTCGGCGCCGACATCATCAAGAAGATCACCCACTCGCAGACCGGCGCGGGCGATCGTCCGGTGACCGAGATCGTCCTCAAGAAGCTGGAGATTTTCCGGAGCGAGACGCCGCCGACGGCTTGATGCGCATCGCGCGCATCTGAGTCTCCGACGCGGGCGCACCGGGAATCTCCGGTTCGCTCGCGGTCGGCGCCATCTCCGCGACGTACTTCCCAACCCGCTTCGCGCGCAGCGCATCGAGCGACCCGAGGACCAGCGCGCGTGTGACCTCGTCGAGGCCGCGCGCGCGTTTGACGGCGAGGATCGCCATGTCCGCGTCGTGGATCTCGCCGAGGCGCTTCTGGAACTTGCTCGCGGGCTCGCGCATGGCGGCGAGATCGGCGGGGAGCGCGTCGCCCAGGATCTCGGCGGCGTAGCGGAGCTCCTTGTAGGCGATGCGGAGATCGTGGAGCGCGACGCCGTCGTCGGTGGGCGCGTCGCGACGCTGCTCGACGCCGCGGCGGGCGCGGTCGATCGCGCGTCGCGCGAGCTTGGCCGCAGGTCGATCGCGCGACGGGCGAACGGGGAGCGTGATGAGCGCTCGCAAGAGGTGGCGGGCGCGCGTCAGGTCACCCGCGCGAAGACGTGCGACCACGGCGCGGCGCAGCGATCGCTCGCGGGCGCGTCGTCGGGCTTTCCAGGCGACGAACGGCGGCGCGTCGCACGTCACTTCGTCGAGCGTCTCGTCGAGCACCTCTTCGTCGCGCAGCGTCCCGGTCGCGCGATGAACCGCGGTGAATGCGG
Organism: Myxococcales bacterium; assembly: GCA_003151595.1. Next base: position 68,036 of record PLXW01000157.1, on the reverse strand, counting down.
CGCGCACGGCGTCGGCGTGGAAGCGCCCGAACACGCCGCGCGCGAGCTTCAACAGCGTGCGCAAGCGGCGGATGGCCACGCGCATGTCGTGGATGGCCTCGTCGTCGCCCCCTTTGATCACGCGCGGGATGGCGGCCGCCAGCTCACGATCGACCTCGCGCACTTTGCGCACGAGGAGCGAGCTCGCCGACGGACCGCGGCGCAACGGCGAACGAACGGTGCCCTCCATGGGGTCCCTAGCCTGCCACGCGAACGACCTGCACGACAGTCATCGGCTTGAAGCCCAGCGCGCGCGACAAGACACGCCGCACTGCGAGCCGCACGGCCTCGGCGATCGCGCTGTCGCTGGCTCGAACGCCCGCCGATTTCGGGAGCGTGCGGATGGCCTCGACCGCGTCTTTCCGTGCGCTCGCGTACAGCGCTTCGCTCGCTTCGCCGTCGATCACGCCGCGCGTCGCGATCGCCATCTCGCCGACGAGCTCGCCGTGCGCATCGACCGGCACGACGACCATCGCCACCCCTTCTTGGGCGATCACCGTCCGCTCTTTCAGCACCGACGTCGCGACCTCGCGCCCGGCCCAGCGATGGACGCGCCCCGTATGCACGCGCCCGTCTTTGCGGAAGCCGTGCTCGTCGAGGACGCCGATGTCGCCGTCTTCGAGGATCGTCACGCTGGCGATGCCGCTCGTGCGCGCGAGCTCGGCGTGGCGATGCAGGTGGTGAAGCGTGCCGTGGAGAGGCATGAACGCGCGCGGGCGAACGAGATCGATCATGCGCCGCTGCTCACCGGCGTGCGCGTGGCCGCTGACGTGCACCGCGCGATCCGAGATCCAAGTGCGAAGGTTGATGCCGCGCCGGAGGAGATCGCCCATGAGCGCATACACCTCGTGCTCGTGGCCCGGGATCACGCGGCTCGAGAGGATGACCGTGTCGCCCGGGCCGAGCGCGATCGCCGAGTGCTCGCCATGCGCGAGTCGCGCGAGAGCGGCGCGCGCCTCGCCCTGCGTGCCGGTGGCGACGCCCAGGATGCGATCGCGCGGGAGCTCGCCGACGCGATCGGCGGGCCACGTGATGTCGCCCGGCCAATCGAGGTAACCGGTGGCGTGCGCCACTTTGGCGTGCGTCTGCACGCTTCGACCGAGCACGACGATGCGCCGGTTCGTCGCCCGCGCGATCTCGCCGAGCATCTTCAAGCGGTGCACGTTCGACGCGAACATCGCCACCACCACGACGCCGGTCGCGGTCTCCACGATCTCGCGCATCGCGTCGCCCACGCCGCGCTCGCCGCCGGCCGCGTCGCCGCGTGCATCGACGTTCGTCGAGTCGCTCATCAGGAGCGCGACCCCTTCGTCGCCGATCGCGCGGAGCCGCTCTTCGTCGAACGCTTCGCCGTCGACCGGGTCTTCGTCGAACTTGAAGTCGCCGGTGTGCACGACCATCCCTGCGCCCGTCTTGATGGCCAGCGCGGTCGCGTCGGCGATCGAGTGAGTCACGCGCACCGGCTCGATCGTGAAAGGCCCCACGTCGTACGGCGCGCGCGGCGTCGTCTCGTGCAGCTTCGCCCACTTCAACACCTCGTGCTCCGCGAGGCGCTCGCGCACCAGGCCCAGCGCGTAAGGCGGCCCCCACACCGGCACGTCGAACCGCCGCAAGAAGTACGGCAGCGCGCCGATGTGATCCTCGTGCCCGTGCGTGAGCACAACCGCGCGCACGTGGAGCGTATCCAGCGCCGAAAAATCGGGGTGCACGACGTCGACGCCGAGGCCCCGATCGTCGAACGTGACGCCGCAGTCGATGACGATCGCCTCGCCGTCCGAGACGAGCGCCAGGGCGTTCATCCCGATCTCCCCGAGCCCACCGAGCGGGATCACTTGTACAGCGCTGGTCACGGGCGTTCCCTTACCACGCGCGCTCTTTGCCCGACGGGGATGACAACCCGCGCCTCGTCCCCTATGTGAAAATGACCGGAATGGCCGCTCTCGAAGGGAAACGCTTCATCATCGTCACGGGCAAGGGCGGCGTCGGGAAGACCACGGTCTGCGCCGCCGAGGCGCTGGCGCTGGCAGCGAAGGGGAAGCGCGTCCTCATCGCGATGTGCAATGCGAAGGAGCGCCTCTCGGTGATGCTCGGCTCCGACTTGATCGGCAGCGAGGTGAAGAGCGTCGCGCCGAACGTGTGGGCCGTGAATATGGACCCCGAGGTCGCGCTCGAGGAGTACGGCGCGATGATCTTGAAGTCGCGCGCGCTCTTCAAGCTGCTGTTCGACAACAAGTACGTGCGCACGTTCTTCCGCGCGGTGCCCGGCATGCAGGAGTGGTCGATGCTCGGCAAGGCGTGGTGGCACACGACCGAGAAAGACGAGAGCGGCCGCGCGCGCTTCGACGTCGTGATTCTCGATGCGCCGGCGACGGGCCACGGGCTCGACATGCTGCGCGTGCCGAAGGTGATCGTCGACGTCGTGCCGGCCGGGATCTTGCGGCGCGACGCCGAGCGCGCGTGGACGATGTTCCAGGATCCGGCGATGTGCGGCGTCGTGCTGGTGACGCTCCCCGAAGAGATGCCGACGAGCGAGACCATCGAGCTGGCGCGCGCGCTTCGGAACGAGCTGAAGCTGCCCATCGGGAAGATCGTGGTGAACGCGGTGCTGCCCCCGCTGTTCTCGCGCGAGGAGCGGGCGACGCTGGAAGCGCTTCAGGTGCGCGGCGACTCGCTGGGCGAGGCGGCCCTGTGCTCCGGGCGCGACCGGGCGACGCGCGAGCGTGTGCAGGCCGAGAGCCTCGCGCGCCTCTCGAAGGAGCTCCCCATCGCGCCGTCGTTCTTGCCGCTTCTTTTCGAGGATGCGGCGAACCTGGCGGCGATTCGCGAGCTCTCCAAGCGGGTGTAGTAGCCTCGCGTCCGTGCCGTACACGTACGAGTTCCCCCGTCCGGCGGTCACGGTCGACTGCGCGATCTTCGCGATGCGCGCCGAAGACCTCGCGGTGCTCCTCGTTCAGCGGAAGAACGCGCCGTATCGAGGCGCGTGGGCCCTCCCCGGCGGCTTCGTCGATCGCGACGAGTCGCTCGATCGCGCCGCGGCGCGCGAGCTCCAGGAAGAGACCGGCGTGACCGGTGTTCGCCTCGAGCAGCTCGGCGCGTTCGGCGACCCGGGGAGAGACCCGCGCGGGCACACGATCACCGTCGCCTTCTATTCGTTCCTGGTGGCCGACACGCAGCCGGTCGCGGCCGACGACGCCGCCGACGCGAAGTGGGTCTCGGTTCGCGAGCTCCCGCTCTCGTCGTGGGGCGAGAAGCCGCCGGCGCGCCATCACGTGAAGCTCGCCTTCGATCACGCACGCATCATCGACGTCGCGCGCGGCCGGCTCCAGGAGCGGCTCGTCGATCCCACGCGCCAGTCGCCGTTCGAGATCGTCCCCGCGCGCTTCACGCTCACCGAGCTTCAGCGCGTCTACGAAGCGGTCCTGGGACACAAGATCGACATGCGGAGCTTCCGCGCCCGCCTCGTCACGCGCGGCCTCGTGGAGCCGGTCACCCGCCCGCGCGTGAAGAAGACCAGCGGCAAGCGCGACGCCATGCAGCTCTACTGCTTCAAGCCCTCGCACACCGGCTGAGGCCCAACGCGAGAGGGGCCAGACCGACAAGGGTCGCGCTCGATCCCGCCGCGGTTTCGGCTTAGGCTCCGCGCCCACTCACAAGGAGACTCGACATGGCCTTCACGCTTCCCGCGCTCCCCTACGACAAGAACGCGCTCGCTCCGCACATGAGCGCCGAGACCCTCGAGTACCACCACGACAAGCATCACAACGCTTACGTCGTGAACCTCAACAAGCTCCTCGAAGGGAAGCCCGAGGCCGACAAGAGCCTCGAAGACATCATCAAGACGAGCGAAGGCCCCGTCTTCAACAACGCGGCGCAGATCTGGAACCACACGTTCTTCTGGAACTCCCTCTCGCCCAAGGGCGGCGGCGCGCCGACCGGCGATCTCGCCGATGCCATCAACCGCGACTTCGGCTCGTTCGAGAAGTTCACCGAGCAGTTCACCGCCGCGGCGACGACGCAGTTCGGCTCGGGCTGGGCGTGGCTGGCCGTCGATGGCGGCAAGCTCGTCGTCACCAAGACGAGCAACGCCGACCTCCCGATGAAGCACAACCAGAAGGCGCTCCTCACGCTCGACGTGTGGGAGCACGCCTATTACATCGACCACCGCAACGCGCGGCCGAAGTTCATCGAGACGTTCCTCAAGAGTCTCGTGAATTGGGACTTCGCGCTCGCAAACCTGAAGAAGAGCTGACTCCCGCGGCTCCGTGGAAGCGCACTTCCACGTCGAGCCAGTCCTTGCCGTAGTCGAGGGCGTCGGCACGCGGGTTCGTTCCGCCGCAGAGCGTGGCGAGCGGGCGAAGCGTGCCGAGCGCGAGCAGGTGGTAGTTCCTGTCCTCGAAGTACGGGAAGTCGCGGTAGCGAACGATGGCGCGTGCTTCGTCGGCCTCCACGGTGACGTAGCCCGCGCCTCGTCGCACGTAGTTCCAGAGCGTCGGGGTCTTCTTCAGCAGGAAATCGGGCGACGTGAGGCGCAGGAGCGCCTGGAAGAAGCGATGCACCCCTTGCAGAGTGCACTCTTCGAACGTCGCCGTGAGTCGTTTGCGGTCGCCGTGCGTGACCAGCTCGTCGAACGCCTGCATGAACTGCTGAAGGCACGCCTCGGGGTACCAGTTCGATCGCATCGGATCGAGGATCGCCGCGGTGAGCGCCGGGTCGACGAGCTCCGCCATGCGACGCGGCAGATCCGGATCGTGGTGATCGATCAAATAGCGCCGCGCGACCACGAACCAGAGGCCCTTGACCTCGCTCGTGGCCACGACGGTGCCCCTCTCACGCCATCCGCTGCGTGAGCAGCTTGTCGATGAGCCCCTTCGAGTACGACGAGAGCTCGCGGAACACGACCCCCATCCCCGGCGGGTCTTTCTCCACGCGCACGACCTCGCCCACGCCCTCGATCGTCTCGATGTCATCCATGATGACCGTGAACCGGAGGTTCACGCGCGTGCCGACGGTGAGCGGAGTGCTCGACTTGATGAACACGCCGGTGCGCGAGATGTTCGTGACGTACTCCTGGATGAAGGCGTCGAACGACTCGAACTCTTTGTTGATCGTGAGCCGTTCACCGAGGCGCTTGTCGTCGTCGCTCATGGCTTCGCTCACGGTCACTTGCCGTTCAGGTCGAACTGCTCGAGGTGGTAGTCCTTGCGCGGCACGACGGTGATCTTGCGCATGTACTTGTTCTCGGCCTCGGCCACCGCGGCCTTCTCGGGCCCGGTGAGCAGGTCGGCGACGGCCGGGTGCACGTTCACGATGACGACGTAGCCGGGGAGATCGGCGCGCTTCCTGCGAATCTCGCGCAGGATCTCGTACGCCACGGTCTCCTTGCTCTGAAGCTGCCCGGTGCCGTCGCAATAGAAGCACGGCTCGTGGAGCAGACGCCCGAGGCTCTCGCGCGTGCGCTTCCGCGTCATCTCGATGAGACCGAGCTCGCTGATGCGGTTGAGCGTGGTCTTCGCTTTGTCTTTCTGGAGCAGCTCTTCGAGCGTGTGCCGAACCGTCTCGCGGTTCTTGCGGTTCTCCATGTCGATCAAGTCGAGGATGATGAGCCCGCCGATGTTCCGGAAGCGGAGCTGGTAGGCGATCTCGTGGACGGCCTCGAGGTTCGTCTTGAGGATCGTCTCCTCCATGTCCTTGGCGCCCTTGCCGACGTAGCGCCCGGTGTTCACGTCGATCGCCGTGAGCGCTTCGGCCTGGTCGATGACGAGGTGGCCGCCCGACGGCAGCGGAACCTTGCGCGAGAGCGCGCGGCCGATCTCGTCTTCGATCCCGTACTCGTCGAAGATCGGCTCGGCCTCGCTGTAGTACGTGATGTCCTTCACGCGCTCGGGGGCGAACATCTCGACGAAGCGACAGAGGCGCTCGTACTGGACCTTGTCGTCGACGACCATCTCGTCGATCTCGTCGGTGAACAGATCGCGCGCGGTCTTGAGGACGAGATCGAGCTCGCTCCAGAGCTGCGTCGGCGAGTGCGCCCCTTCGCGCTTCTTCGCGATCTCGCCCCACAGGCGAACGAGGTAGCCGACGTCGGCCTTGAGCTGCTTCTTCGTGAGCCCTTCGGCGACGGTACGCACGATCAGCCCGCCGCTCGGCGGCTTCATCCCTTCGATCGTCTCGCGCAGGCGAGCACGCTCGCGCTCCGAGCCGATGCGCTTGCTCACGCCGATGTGATCGACCGTCGGCAGGTACACGACGTAACGACCGGGCAGCGAGATGTGACTCGTGCAGCGCGCGCCCTTGGTGCCGATCGGATCCTTCGAGATCTGGACGATGATCTCCTGGCCTTCACGGACGACGTCGCGGATCGGCGTCGACTTGGAGATGCGGTTTGGGACCGCGCCGTTCGTGTTGCGCGAGCTGCTGCGTCCGTCGCGACCGCCGCCGCGTCCACCGCGATCACCGCCGCCACCACCGCCGCGCGGTCCGCGATCGTTCGGTCCGCGATCGCTCGGTCCGCGATCGCTCGGTCCGCGATCGTTCGGCCCACGCACGTCGGCGCGCGGTCCGCGACTATCGCTACCGCGCCCGCGTCCACGACGACGCCCGCGACCGCCCGGACCCTGCGCGCGCGGCGCGACGGGAGCGCGTGGAACGGGCTCGCCCGGCTCGCTGATCGTGAAGCCGGGGAGATCGTCGCTCAGGCCGAGATCCTCCGTGTCGATCGTTCGCGTGCGCCCGCGCGCGGCCGGGGTCTGCGTGACCTGCGACGCCGCGGCCACCTCGCCCACGTCGACCTGCGACGAAGCCGGGCGCTCGACGATCTCGGACTCCGCTTCCTCGTCCCACTCGCCGTCGATCGCGTCGACCTCGTCTTCGTCCACGCCGCTCCCCTGGCTGGCGCGCGTCTGGTCGATCACGTGCGTCGACGATCCGTTGGCGATCGGCGCCTCGGCGTACTCAGGCTCGGGGACCATGCTCCCTTCGGGCTCGGGCACCGAAGCGGCGGTCGCGATCGCGACGGTCGTGTTCTCGCTGGCGTTGTCGTCGCCTGCGTCGTCGTCTTCGGCCTCCGCGAGAGCTTCGCCTTCGCTCTGCACGTCGGCGTCGGCGAGCGCTTCGGCTTCGGCCTGCACGTCGCCGATGCTCGGGCGATCGCCCGGCGTCGCGTCGGCGATCGCCTCGCTCGCGGCGCTGAGCACGGGCGCCGGCGCCGCATCGTCGTCCTTCACGTCGTCTTCCGCCGGCCCCGCGTCGTCGTTCATGGCGTGCTTGCGGCCGCCGGCGAGGTACGTCTCGAAGTCGTCGGGACGAATCAGGTCTTCGACGTGGAGGAACGCCGCGCGCTCCTGCCCGACCTCGACGAACGCCGCCTGCAACCCGGGCAGGACGCGCGTGACTTTTCCGAGCACGACGTCCCCTACGCTCCCGGCGCTGGGGTGACTCTTTCGCTCGATGTGCAGCTCCGCGATGATTCCGTCCTCGATGAGGGCGACGCGGGTTTCACGGAGGTCAGAAGAGATGACGATGATGTTCTTGGCCATGGACGATGCGAGCTTTCCCGCCGTCGTCGCGCGTTCCCCGAACCTCGACGAGCCGCGCGCCGCGTGAACGCGGGACGGTCATTCTGTCGAGGAGGTGGGCTGCGAAATGCATCGCGCGCGATTCAGGCGAATGCGGGGCGCGCCTTTGATGAGGGCGCCACTCCCGCGTTTTGAAACAGAGAGGGTCGCGCGATTCCCCGAACAGCCGTGAAAGGGCGCGATCCGAAACCTTCGGGTGAGCGCGAATGCGCCTGCCCTGCCGATCGGCTTAGCGGAAAGTCGGCGTGGGCGCCAGCGTTGGCGCGATCATGGGCCCGAGACGGCGGCGAAATCGGCTGAAAACCGACAAAAGAGGAAGGCCCCGCCACACCCTTCCACGCTACCGTTGCTCCCTCTCGGGCCTGGCGGGGTTCACGTTTCCGAGTCGGCGAGGCCGTAAGAAGTCGGTTCGTACCTCTCGGGCGGGCCGGAGTCGAGCGAATCTTCGCACGAGCCGCGTGGGCGCGCGGTAAGAAGGCCGCGATGAGCCCGGCGGCCGAGACGCTCCTCGTTGCGCAGCGCGAGCTCCGCACGAACCTGCGAAGCGCGAAGGGCGTGGCGCTGCTCGTCCTGTCGCTGCTTGGCGGCGGACTCACGGCGCTCCTCTTCGCGCACAAGGCGCAGCCGAAGCCGCTCGACCTCAGCGGCACGACCGTCACCGACATGGCGCCGGCGCTCATCGCGATGCTCGGTCTGCAAGCGATCCTCGCGGCGACCGTCTGGCTGACGCCGATGCTGGTGTCGCTCATCGGCTTCGACGCGATCGCAGGCGAGCTTCAGCATCGCAGTGTTCGCTACTGGACGGTTCGATCGCGCCGCGCGTCGTTCTACGTCGGCAAGGTGATCGGCCTGTGGGCCGTCGTCGCGATCGTCACGCTCTTCATGGATGCGCTGGTGTGGCTCGTGTTCCTCACCGGCGTGAAGGGGGCGGAAGACGTGCTCAAGATCGGGCCGCTCTTGTGGCTCGTGTCGCTGCCGATCTCGCTGGCGTGGTCGGCGATCGCGTCGCTCGTCGGCTCGCAGTTCCGCGCGCCGATGCTGGCGCTCATGATGACGTGGGCGACCTTCTTCGCGCTCTTCATCAGCTGGGTGGCGAGCCGCGCGATGCGCATCGAGGCGCTCGGGTTCCTGTACCCGAATTTCTACGAAGACTGGATGATGGGCGACGATCCGAAGAAGGCCGCGCTCGGCGCGCTCATGTGCCTGGGCCTCGGCGCCATCGTCACGACGGCCGGCGCGTTCGCGTTCGCGCGGAGGGACGTATGAGCCGCGAACGCGAGGTCGTGCTGCGCCTGTCGCACGTCTCGAAGACGTTCGGGCCCACGCGCGCGGTCGATGACATCAGCCTCACGGTCGAACGCGGCTCGGTGTACGGGCTCATCGGCCCCAACGGCGCCGGCAAGACGACGACGTTCTCGATGCTCGCCGGTTATCTGTTCCCCACGAGCGGCGAAATCCGCGTGCTCGACTACGCGCCGACGAACACCGACGCGCTGCGCGCGCGCATCGGCGTGCTCCCGCAAGACGCGCTCCTCCCGCCGAACGATCGCGTGGGCGAGATGCTGGTGCACGCCGCGCGACTTCAAGACGTCCCGCGCGCGAAGGCCGAAGAGCTCGCGCGCGCGGCGCTGGCCGAGGTCGACGGCAAAGACTGGTGGAAGACGAAGTGCGGCGCGCTCTCGCACGGCATGGCGAAGCGCGTCGCGCTGGCGCAGGCGCTCCTCGGCGATCCCGAAGTCGTGCTCCTCGACGAGCCGACAGCGGGGCTCGATCCGCGCGTCGCCTACGAAGTTCGCCAGATCGTTCGTTCGCGCAAAGGGCGGTGCACGCTCGTCGTCTCCAGCCACAACCTGCAGGAGCTCGAGCAGATCTGCGACGCGGCGGCGATCCTCGATCGCGGCAAGGTCGTGGCCCAAGGGACGATGGCCGAGCTCACGGCGACGTCCGAAGAGATCCGCGTCACGCTCGCTCCGGGCCCCGTTCCGATCGCCGAGGTGCGCGAGCTGTCGATGGTCTCGCGCGCGACGTTCGACGACGATCGTCGCGAGCTCGTCGTGTCGTTCGAGCGCACCACGGCTGACGCCGAGACTGTGATCGCCGCGACGCTGTCGGTGCTCCTGGCAAAGAGCGCGCGCATCAGCGGCGTCGCCAAGGGGCGCGGGCTCGAGCAGCGCGTGATGGAGATGACGCGCGAGTAGACATTCGGCCTCGCTCGCCACGCTGCGCGAAACCCCATAAATTTCCGCTCAGCGGCGCACCCGCTTCGATTCGTGAGAGGTACGAGGGTTGCTCCTCTCGCGCGGCAGATGCGTACCGTCCTGTGCTTTCTCGGTCTTTCGGTCCTCGTTGCCTGTGGTGGCAAGGATCCAGCTGGGCAAGGGTCGACCCAGTCGGTCCCCCAGCTGCTCCCACCGAACTCGGGCAATCCGCCCACGTCGCAGCCCAGCGGTGACGACTCGAGCGGCGACGACGCATCCGCTCCGTCGAACCCCAACCAACCTCCGCCGGTCGTCGATGCCGGCCCGCCGCCTGTGAACGATCCCATCGTCCCCGGCACGCCGGTCAACAATCCGAGTGACGCCTTCAGCGGCGCAGGCAGCTACGCGAGCGACCCGCCGACGATTCGCGCGAACGATCAACACGCGACCGGCGGTCCGGTTACCGGCAAGCCGTGCCTCACCTGTCACGACGGGACGACGTGCGTGAAGTTCGACTTCGCCGGGACGATCTATCAGTACCCCGCGCTCACCACCGGCGCGCCCGACGTGCAGATCCGGATCATCGACAACAACGACATCGCGTACAGCGTTCACTCCGACGTCGACGGGAACTTCTGGCATCGCGCCGACACCGACCTCGCCCTCCCAGCGTTCTCAGGCGTGCGTACGTCGGACTGGAAAGCGATCGGCATGCTGAACGGCGTCTCGTGCAACACCTGTCACTATGACGGGAACACCGGCGCCAACGCGCCGCCCGGACCGCGGCTCTACGTTCAGCAGTAGGGCGCGATCGATCGAACGCACGCCCCTTCGTTCCTCCGTCATACTGAGCATCGGAAACTCATCCATGACTCTCCTTCGCGGACGGTGGCTCGCGGTTCTTCTCGCTCCGATCGCGATCGTCGCCGACGGGCCGGCCTTCGCCGCGGGGGGCGCGCTTCCGCACGGCATTCACCTCGCGAGGAACGGTCGCTACGTTCAAGACGTCTGCGATCGCGACGCGGCTCGGCACTGCTACTCGTCGCGCCTGCTCCCCGAGGGTTTCGTGCCGCATGCAACCCCGCTCGACACGGGGTTCTGCTCGATCCAGCAGATCGCGCCGGCGCAGACGAAGCCGTACGCGGGGACGATGGGACCGGTCGAAATCCAGACCGCATACGCGATCCCGGCGACCACGGGCGCGCACGGCAAGATCGTCGCCGTGGTCGACATGCCCGACGCAACGGCGTTCACCGATCTGACGGCGTACCGCGCGCAATACGGTCTCCCCACGCTCCCGCAGTGCACGACCAACGGCGGTCTCCCCGACGGAAAGATCCCGTGCTTCGCCGCGCTCGATCAAACCGGAGCACCGTTCACCGCCACGGCGATCTCCGACTGCAAAGCCGCCGATCCGGAGACGGGCCTCGACATCGAGATGATCAGCGCGGCGTGCCCCGACTGCAGCATCCTGCTCGTGCAGATGACCGCCGCGAGCAAGATCAACGGCCCGACGGATCAAGACTTCCTCGACTGCACCAGGGCCGCAGCGCTCCACGGCGCCGAAGCGACGAGCATCAGCTTCGGCGGCGCGGAGGAGATCAGCGGGCCCGATCCCATCGGCTACACGAAGCCCGGGCACCTCGTGGTGGCCGCGTCGGGCGACCAGGGGTACTTGCTCGAAGGGGTGCAAGGTGGCGGCACCTCGCCGAGCTATCCCGCGTCCGCGCCCGACGTTCTCGGCGTCGGTGGGACGCTGCTTCAACAGATGGGCGCGGGCTCGTTCAACGAGGTCGTGTGGAACGACGATCCCAACGCGCCCGAAGCGGCAGGGAGCGGTTGCAGCATCGAGTTCGCGCGGCCTGCGTACCAGACCGCGTTCGGCGCGACGAAGTTCGGACCGTCGTGCACGAGGCGCGCGTCTTCCGATGTCTCCGCGGCCGCGAGCTATCTCCCTAGCGCGACGGGGAGCGGCGGGATCTCGGAGTACGACGCGATCAACACGTGGGTGCCGGTCGAAGGGACGAGCGCGTCGGCACCGATCGTCGCGGCGCTGCTGGTGCGCCTCGGCGTCGCCCTCGCGGTCTCGAACGACCTCGGCTTCCTCTACACGAACGCCGCCGCGTTCAACGATGTGACGAGCGGCACGGACGGCATCGGCGCGCAGACGCTGTGCCCGACCGGCGACGTCATCTGCAACGCCGCCGCCGGCTGGGACGGGCCGACGGGGCTCGGCACGCCCAACGGACCCAGGCTCGCGGCGCTCGGCACCGACAACGCTGCCAACCCCGTGACCGACGACGCGGGGAGCGGCGCGGGAGACGACGCGGGCGCGCTCGACGACGGCGGCCCCGTCACGATCCTCGCCGACGCGGGCGGGAACGGTTTCGGCTCCACGGCATCCGCGGGCTGCAGTTGCAACGCGCCGGGCTCGTCGGCACCGCTCGAGAGCACGGGCGCGCTCGTGGCGCTCGGCGCGCTCGCGATCGTCGGCGCGCGTCGTCGTCGCTGAGCCGCGACGACCCGAGGGGCGATTACTTGTCGCGCGTGCCGTTCGGCGGAGTCGCTTGCGTGGCCGCGCGGTACGTCACGTAGCAGTGCGCGCAGCGCGGCTCGAGGAGCACCTTACCGTCGGCGACTCGACGCGTGATGCGCCAGCCGTGTTGCTTCGTGATGGTCTCCCCCTCTTCGGTCGGGGGCGACATCTCGCCGCAATCCACGCATTTGAACTGCTGGTCCTGCATCGATCACAGAAGCATACCCGCCTCGGGCGCGCGTAGCTTCCAGCGGAGAGGGCGGGATTCGAACCCGCGGTCAGGTTTTATCCCGACGCCCGCTTAGCAAGCGGGTACCTTCGGCCACTCGGTCACCTCTCCGTAGTCGCCTTCGCAGGCGGCTCCCCTTGCGGGCGGCGCACCTTACACCATTGCGGCACTCGAGCAAGCGGGCGGCTATCCCGGGAGACCCCTCCTTTCGCGTACACTGAAGCGATGCCCGACGAGCAGCTGACGAAGGGCATCGTGCTTCACGCGATGCGCCTCGCAGTCCTCGATGTCTTTGGCGACGCGGGGCTGGCGGAAGTCGCGCCTCGCGTCTCGGCCGATACGTGCGCGCAGACGGTGGACGCGTCCGCCTCCCCGCTGGCGTGGGTGCCGGAGCGCTTCCTCGTGGAGTGGCACGAAGCGGTATGGGACGGCCCCGCGCGCCGCGACGACGCCGCGCTCTGCCGCGTGATCAATCGCCGCCTCGACTTCGGATTTGGTCGCGTGCGAAAAGCGCTCCTCGGTCTCGTCGGTCCGGAAGGGGTGACTCGGCGCGCGGGCGAGCTGTGGAAACACGATCACACGCATGGCGTCTTCGCGGTGACGACGGGGAGCGACGGGAAGAGCGCGGCGGGGACGCTGAGCGAGCACGTGTTCTGCGAGTCGCCGATCGCCCGGCGCGCGCTGGCCGAGACGTTCCGCTACATCGTGCATCTGTCGCGCGGCGTGAAGGTCGCGCGCGAAACCCACGGACTCCACGGCGCATCGCTCGCCATTCGCGTCACCTGGGACTGACGCACCGTTGCCGCCTCACGCTTCCGCGGCCCCCTCGAGCGCGAGGAACGCGGTTCGATCGAGCGCGCGTACGTCCTTGGGAAGGCGCTCGGCCGGCACGAGGACGCCGCTCACGTAGCGCCACGCGGTGCCCTCGCGTCGAAACGAAGAGAGCTCCGCGAACGAACGATCGACGCCGCGCTCGAAGATGCGCGCGTAGAAGAGCACCTCGCCTCGATCACCGTCCTGCGACGTATGCAGAACGCAAAGATCGAGGAAGCGCTGCGTCTGGCGCGCGCGCGACAGAGACTGAACGTGCTCGGAGCGCGGCAGCGCGCGATCGGTGTGGTCCGACGCGAGCGTGTCCAAGAGAAATTCGCCGAGGCCGAGCGCGAACGCCGCGTACCGCGAGCGCATCAGGGCTTCGGGCGTCGCCGCTTCGGGTTCGAAGCGATGCGCCGGCGCGCAGCACGCCGCGTAGCGAAGACCGGAGTGGCAGGCGCAATCGCGCGGAGGCGGCGGCATCTAGGCGACACTATACTGCCGAGCCCCATGCCCGCGCCCCCGACTCCGCCGACGAAGGTTGCCCTCAAAGACGAGCTCACGCGCATCCTCGCGGCCGATCTCGACGCGCGCGAGCGGGCCTACCGCGCCACGCGCGAAGCGGCCACGCACGAGGAAGCCAAGCCCGAGAACGACAAGGACACGCGCGCGCTGGAACAGTCGTACCTGGCGCGCGGCGAGGCGCTGCGCATCGAAGAGCTGAAGGCGGGCCTGGCCGACGTGATCGCGATGACGTTGCGCGCCTTCCGCGAAGGCGATCCTGCGGCGCTCAGCGCGCTCGTCATCGCCGAAGAGAACGAGGCCGAGGTCGCGCTGTGGTTGGCACCTTACGGCGGCGGCAATCGACTCGCGAGCGACTCGGTGCAAGTCGTCACGCCAAAGTCTCCTCTCGGGCGCGCGCTCCTCGGCAAGCGCGCGGGCGACGAGTGCGAGATCGTGCTCGCGGGGAAGACGCGACTCCTGTCGCTCGTCCGCGTCGACTGACTCAGGCCTTCGCGAACGCCTGCGTGCGCGAGCGGAGCAGCGTGATGATCTCGTCTTCGCTGAGAGGCGCCGCCCCTTCGAGCGCAACGTAGTGACGCGCCAGGCTGCGGTACCGCTGCAGCATCAGGAGCCCCCACACGCCGAAGAAGTCGATCCCCTCGAACACGATGGCCCCCTCGCGCGCGTAGAGCGCTCGGTTGCTCTCGAAGTCGCCGGGCATCTCGGTCCAGTGGCGGTTCGCCTTCACGTGATGACCGATGTGGTAGCCGTCGTTGAAGCAGCGACGGTTGTAGCGATCGGCCAGGCACGTGATGCTGTTCTTGAACGCGCTCTCGGGCGCCTCGGCGTCGACGAAGGCGTGCTGTCCCCAGTTCCCCGCCATCATGAGGAAGCGGACCACGACGACCGGGATGACGAACACCACGAGCGTCGCGCGCCAGCTCACGAACATGAGCGCCAGCGTGATCGCCAGGTAGAGCCCCTCGCCCAAGAGCATCCGCGTTCGGAGGCGGCCGCGGTTCTTGAAGGCCAGGTACTTCGCGAGGTCGGCGAGCCCGCGGTACATGAAGCGGCCGTAGTAGCGCGCGAAGTCGCTCGCGCGGTCGCGCTGGAACTCCATCGTCGAGCTCAGGTCGGCCGCGAGGTTGTTCTCGGGGTGATGCATTCCGAGGTGGTGCGCGAAATACGTCTCGGGCGTCTCACCGAAGAACGGCCCGAGCACCCACGGGATGTACGAGTTGAGCCAGCGCCACCGCGGCTTGAAGAGCGCGCGGTGACTCGTGTTGTGGAGCATCAAGATGAAGCGGTCGAGGAACACCGCGAAGTTCGTCGCCAGGTAGGCGAGGCCGAGCCACCAGCGGAAGACGCCGGGCACGTAGAGCAGAGCCGCGAAGGGCAACACGACGAGGCTCGCGGAAGCCATCAGTCGGACGAACGGAACGTCGCGTGGGTCATTGAGAAAACCGCCGAGGGCGCGATCGAGGGGGGCGATGGTTCCGGTGCTGACTGTCGTCAATGGATCGCACGAGTATCACGCAGCGGCGATCTCCACACCCCTGCCTGAGCCGGAACGATGACCGATCCGCGCCTCAGGAAAAATGGATGACCGCGCCACTGAATGCGCGTCGAAACGCACGCGGCCAGCCAGCAGCCGAACACGACCACCGAGCGAACGATCTCGAGCGGCGCGTGCTTCAGCGCGAGGCCGCGGCCGCGGAGAAGCGCGACCATCGATAGAGCGACGATCGTCTGCGCGACGGCGACCACGGCGACGCTCGCGATCGCCAGGCGGGTCTGCGCGATGAGCGCGACCAGGATCGAGACCGTGAGCGGCGTGAGCAGCGGCTCGAAGGCGAACCCGACCGGGTTGAGCGATCGACGGAGCTTGGCCCATCGCGTGTGACGCTCGAGCGTGCGGCGGAGCGAGCAGCTCGTGTTGCGGTTGTGGACGACGTCGAGCGACGTGCGCACGCCCATCCCGGCCTCGACGAACGCGCGCCCCATCGTCTGATCTTCGGCCAGCACGTTGCCGAAGCGCGCGAACCCTCCGAGCCTCGCCAGATCGCGCCGGCGCATCGCCATCGACTTGCCGATCGTGAGCCGCCACGGCGTGAGCGTGTTGGTGGCCACGATCCCGGGCGCGTTCATCGCGCCGAGCTGGAGGTTCTCGAGCGCCGCGCCGATCGTCTGCTCGCCGCTCCCCACGAAGATCGACGTCACGAGCCCCGCGCCGGGCGCCTCGAGCTCGCGCACCAGCGACCAGAGGTAGTCGCGCTCGACGCGCACGTTCGAGTCGGAGACGACGACCACCTCACCTGTCGCGCGGCGATCCATGTCGATGAGCTGCGCGACCTTCGGGTTCACGGCGTTGTCGCGATCCGTGAAGACGATCCGCGCGCGCCCCGGATGCGCCAGCGCGAAGCGACGCGCGATCGGAAACGCGGCATCGTTGGCCGACGCGAGGCCGAGCAAGATCTCGTACTCGGGGTAATCGAGCGACGCGAACGACGCGAGGTTCTCCTCGAGATCGTCGTCTGCGCCGGCGAGCGGCTTGAAGATGGTGACGCGCGGCGCGAGCGCGGGCATCGGCCGAGGTCTTCGTCGTGCGCGCCTCACCTCGGTCGCACACGCGGTCATCATCGTCGCGTACGTGAGCGCGGAGAACGCGGTCGGAGCCAGCGTCGCGAGCGTGAGGTTCACGGAAGATGATGCTTCGTGACCGAAGCGGCGTTCCGTGGGGCATCAGGTGAACAGTGCGAAACGGATCCGTGTGACGGTCGCGTGGAGTTTTTCTTGAATTCGTGTGACGCACACCGTAGTGCACGCCTCCCGACGTCACGCGCGTCGCCATGGAGGTTCGTCGATGCCGCAGGGTCGTCATATCAAGGTGCTCGGACGTGGAACGGCGGCGCTTCTCGGAGACGGGAAGACCGTCGAGACGATGCTTCGCGAGCTGATCGACATCCTCGGCATGCGCATCTTGGGCGAGCCTCACATGTACGAAGTCGAGACCGAGATCGCGAAGCTCGGCGTCGAGCCGTTCGAGGACGAAGGGGGAGTCACCGGCGTGTGCGTGCTCTCGACGTCGCACTGCTCGATTCACACCTGGCCGCTCCGTCCGTTCTTCGTGATGGACGTCTACTCGTGCCGCGACTTCGATCAGGCGCTCGTCGAAGCGCACCTGGCGAAGAAGCTCGGCGCGTTCGACGTGCAGGTGACCGACGTGTCGTTCGCGCTCGACTACAAGTTCGACGGCGCTCCTCGCGCGGCGAAGCGCACCGGGCGCGAGGCGCTCGGCGTTCGCGAGCAGACCGCCGACTGAGCTTCGGCTCCGGCGCGCGCCGTTTCGTCTCCGAACGTTCACCTCGAGATCACCTGCGGGCCCCCGCCGGCGCGTATTTCTGCGCGGAGGAGGGCTCCGCCATGGAAATCGAGCTGGTCATCTTCGGCTTCGTGGGGACGACGGTGATCGACGACGCGATCGTCGCGCGCGCGCTGGGCGATGCGCTCGCGGGCGCGGACGTGTCGGCCACGGACGAAGCGATCGAGCACGTCGCCGGGTGGGCGACGCCGCACGCGATTCACTGGTTGCTGGAGAACATGCGACCGGGGGCGGCGGCGTGGAGCGCGGACGAGGTGGAGCGCATTCACGATGACTTCGTGCGGCGCGTGATCGCGCGCGCGGCGAGCGATCAGCCGGTGCGCGAAGTCGTCGGCGCGCCGCAGGCGTTCTGGCAGCTGAAGCAGCACGGGATCAAGGTCGCGAGCGTGACGGGGCTCTCGTTGTCGGCGGCGGGCGCGCTCCACGATCGACTCGGATGGCGCGAGCGCGGGCTCCTCGACGTGTGCGTGACGAGCGACGAGGTCGAGCGCGGGGCGCCGTTCGCGGACGCGATCTACGAGACGATGGACCGCGCGGGCGTCCGTGAATCGGCGCGCGTCGCCTTCGTGGCGAACGCGACGTCGGAGCTCCAGCAAGGATCCGCCGCGGGCTGCGGGCTCGTCATCGGCGTCTTCGACGCGGGAGGCTCGTTCACGCGCGTTCGAAGCGCGCCGCACAACGTGCTCCTGCCCACGTGCGCCCTCGTGCCCGAGCTGCTCCGTCGCATCACGACGCGTCGGATCGCGCCGATCGCGTTCGGCTGGGCGTGAGCCTCGCGCTCACGGCGAGCGCGAATCGCGAACGACGTGGCCATCGGCGAGCGCCCACCCCGACACGAGCAGACGCGCGACACCGAAGGGCCAGCGAAGCACCGCGTGCACGTTGAAGAGACGCGCCGCCACGCCCGCGATGGGCGTGTGCACCTCGGCCTTGCACACGCCGCCGGCGTCGCGCCACGACTCGACGAAAAGCGGCGCTTCGGGGAGCGCGTGAAGCGTCACGCGGACCGATCCACGATCGTCGCGGCGCGCGATCACCGATTGCGACGCGACGCCGTACGCGGGTTGCTCGCGCGAGAGGAGAGGCTCGGTGGCGTCCGGCCCGTGCTCGAGCATTCGCCAGTACGCGAACACCGGCGCGTTGCCCGCGGGCGCGCACGCGGCGTCGAGGTGCACGGAGTACTGCACGTAGTTGTGGTTCTCCGATTTGGAGATCGAGAAGAGGAGCGCCGCGGCGTCGTTCGAGGGGAACGCAGGAAACGTGTGGAGCGCCAGCGCGATCGCGATCACCGCTGCGACCGCGCGCTTCACGATCGCGCCTCGCGCAGCGATACGCGCGTCATCGCTTCGCGTCCCCCCACCGCGCTTGCATCCGACGAGAGCAGCGACGCGTAGCCGACGAGCGCCCACGCGAGCTCCTTCGCGCGCTTCAACACCACGAACGCCGCCCCCGCGGTCACCGCGTCGGGCACGCCCAGCGCGCCGAGCGCCGCCACGTAGCCCACGTCCTGAACGCCGAGCCCGCCAGGCGAAAACGCAGCGAGCGAGCGCAAGAGCGACACGCTCGCTTCGAACGCCAGCACCGTCGTTAGCGGCAAGCGAACATCGACGAGGCCCAAGAGAAGCCACGTCTCGAGCGTCTCCACCGACCACGACGCGAGCGAGAGCGCGCATGCGGCGGCGAGGCGCGAAGGGGGTGCGCGGAAGAGCGACGTGAGGCGCGCGTCCGTCGCTGTGAACCCTCGCGCGCGCGATTCGATCCACGTGCGCAGTCCGGGAAACGGGAGCGATGCGAGCGATCGATGAACGCGCGCCGCGATCGAGCCCGAGGCCAGCGCGACGCTCATGCCTCCGAACATCACGAGCATGAGCACGCCCAGCGCGAGCACGATCCACGGCATCGCGGCCGAGCGCCCCGCGAGCACTGAGTATCCGATGGCGAAGCTCGCCACGAGATAGACCCCTTCGGCGACTCCGACCATGCACTTGCGCGCGGCGATCGCGGCGACCCCCGCGTCGAGCGGCATCCATTCCCGTAGCCACGCCGGCGCGATCGACTCGCCCACCAGCGTGCCGCCCGGCAGCGTCGCGCCGAGCGCATCGCACCGAAGCCGCGCGCGAACGAGCGTCATTACGGGCGGCCGCGCGATCGGCGCGACGAGCGTACGCCACGCGAGCCCGTCGAACGCCAGCGCGAGCGCGTAGGGCACGAGGCCCACCAAGACCCACGCGCCCGACCGCGCCACCAGCGCCGCTGCCCGCGCGAGATCGGCGTTCGATAGCGTGCGCACCAGGACCGCGACCGCGACGATCGCCGCCGTCGCTTTGGCGATCGCTGCTACCCGCAGCTTGGGGGCGACCGCTGCTACCCGCAGCCCGGGATGCTTCTGCTCCACGGAACATCAGCTCACCGCATCGGCAAGGCGTCCCATGGGCGATCGTGAAACATCCCCGCGAGATTTCGAGCGGAGGCGCGCCGCGGCGCGAGCTAGGGCTTCGACGCCGACACGACGAACTCGAAGAGCTCGCGCTTCGAGGTGCGCTTTCGGATCGTGGCGATCTGCGCTTTGGCGAAGCCGGTCGCTTCGAAGATGGACGCGTAGATCGCTTCGACAGGGAGCATCACGTCGTAGAACTTCGAGTTGCCGACGATGTAGTGCGCCGAGGCTCCGCGCTTCATGACGTCGAACACCGAGGCGACGTGCAAGGTCGCGTCGTGGAAGTATTTGGCGACGTAGCGCGCGAGCACGTCGCTCCGTTCAGCGATGGCGGAGGTGATGGCATCGAAGCCGTCGAACGGGACGGCCACGGCGCGCGCAGGAGCCGCCCACTTGGCGACGTTGCTCGTGGCGCAGCCCCACGTGCCGCCGATCGCGCGCCAGTCGAGCTCGCCCGCGTCGCGCGACGCTTCGAGGTAGCCGAGCCAGTACATGTACGGGCGAAGCTCGCGCACGTAGCTCATTCGATTGGGGTACGGCGGCGACGTGAGGACGCAGTCGACCGAGTCGCGCGGGAGGGAAGAGAGATCGCGCGCGTCGATCAGGTGTGCCGAGGGGGCGCGGCGGATCGGCGAGGACGCGGCGAGCGCGATCGCGGACGCCGCGGAGGAGAAGCGCGCCGCGACTTCTTCGACGCTCGAAGGGGCGTGATCCCCTTTTCGAAACGACATCGATTGATGACCGAAGCTGACGCTCGCGCTCTCGATCATCGCGCGGCAGAAGGCGACGTCGAGGAGATCGGCGGCGTGGGGAGGAACGTCGTCGCGCGTGCGGAGAATCGCGGCGCGTCCGCGACCGAGCGCGGCGAGCGACGGTACCGACCACCAGCGCTCGATCTTGTGGATCGGGGGAACCCACGACACAGTCCGCTCGCGCGTCATCGCGCTCGCGATCTTGCGCGACGCGCCAGTGAAAGCGGCGATCTCGGCCGGCGTGTACCTGCGTGTCTTGGCGCGCGCGAGCCACACCAGGAACGGGTTGATGTCCGTCGTGTCGCAGGTCAGCCCGCGCTCCGCGCACACGAGCGCGGTCGTCCCCGTGCCGCAAAACGGATCGAGCACGCGTGAGCCCGGCCGCGCGTGCTCGTCCAGCAGCCGCGCCACGAGATGCACCGAGTACGCCGGCGTGAGCCGGAGCCACCCGTAACGCGCGGCCTTCAGGTTCGCGCGGTAGGTGAGATCGTCGCGGCGCCCGAGGCGCGCAGGATCGACGTGGGGCTCGAACGCGACCGTCATGCGCGACTCCTACCATCGCACGACGTGTGAGCGGGCGCGCGCGCGGAATCGCGCTTCGTTCGCCGGCGTTTTCCTCGCTGTGAGAACGCACACGCTTGGCTTCGTCGCTTTGACCATCCTCGTCAGCTGCTTTCATGGCGGCAATTCACCGGCGCCGGTGGCGACCCTCTCGCCTCCGTCGGTTCGCGACACCGACGCCAAGGTGCGCGTCGCCGCCCCCTTCGCCGTCGTTCATGCCGGTCCGCGCGGCGAGGTCTCGCAGCGCGATGCCGCGGCGGTCACCGTGCTCTGGAGCCGCGCCATGCGGACGCTGGAGACCGCGCCCGACGCAGGGCTCCCGGCGATCCGCGTGCAGACGTCGCTCGGCACGCCCATCGTCGGCTCGTGGCGCTGGGTGGGGACGCACGGCGCGCTCTTCACGCCCGAGCGCGCGCTCCCCGGCGCGACCGATCTCGTCGCCGTCGTCCCCAAGGAGACGCGCGCCCTCGACGGGTCGCACCTGGCCGACGACTATCGCTTCGAGTTTCGCACCGAGCGCCCGGCGGTCATCGACGTCACGCCGCAATCGAGCGATCTGCTTCGCCCCGAGTCGGCGCTGCACCTCACGTTCAATCAGGCGATCGAGCCCGAGGCGGTCGCGCACGCGGGGAAGCTCGTGTCGATCGCGCCCGACGGGACCAAGACCGCGATCCCATATCACACGCGGCGCGAGCCCGCCGATCCGAAGACGAAGCGCGTGGCGAGCGAGAGCGTCGTCGTTCAGCCGGCGTCGCCGTTGCCGCGTGACCGGGCGATCGCGTTCACGCTGCCGGCGTCGTTACGCGGGGGCGAGGGGCCGCGAACGATGAACGCGCCGTACGCGTACGAAGCGCGTACGTACGGCCCGCTCCGCCTCGTCGATCTGGTGTGCGATCGCATCGCCGAGAAAGGGCGCTGCGTGGCCCATCGCGACGTCACCGTGCGTCTTTCGAACCCGGTCGCGCCCGAAGAGTTTCGCGCGCACGTGCGCATGCCCGACTTGCCGCTGATGAAGGTGCCTGCGGGGACGAAGCCGCGGCTCGACGCGCGCGCAGACCATCTGCTGGGCGTCGATCCAGCGCGCGGGAAGCGCTACGCGATCACGCTGACCGCCGGCATGCGCGACGTCTTCGGACAGACGCTGGCGAGCGACACGTCGATCGCGATCGAGACCGAAGCGCCGTTCGTCCTCCCGAAAGGGTTCGTGCCGAACGCGAACGCAAAGAGCGCCGAAGGTCCCGCGCCGGACGCCGACAACTACGCGCCGCGCCGGCCCATCCTCGATTACCGCGTGTCGGTCGGTCTCACGGGGCACGTGCTCGAAGCGGCGTCGCGCGACGGGACGCATCGCGTGCCGCTGGGGACGGTGAACATTCCGACGCTCGGGCTCGTGAGCTCCGCGCTCACCGAGTCGCAAGTGCGCTCCTGGTTTGCCACGCCGACCGAGACGTTCCTCACGAAGCAGTCGCTCTCGCCGCAGTGGCTCGAGCCCGGTGTGGCGGAGAACGTGCGGTCGGTGCGCGACATCGATCTCGACGCGCTGCTCGCGCCGTCGAACGGGCACGGCGCCGCGCTGTTTCTGGCCATGGTTCCGGGAAGCGGAGTCGCGGCGCAGGAGCTCGTGAGCGTCACCGACCTCGCGATCAGCGCGCGCTACAGCGCCTACGGGAGCCTCGTGTGGATCACGCGGCTATCGACCGGCGCGCCGGTGGCGAGGGCGCGCGTGAGCGTGTTCGTCGGGCAAGAGGAGCGCGCGGTGGTGGAGACCGACGATCAAGGGGTCGCCGCGATTTCGGCGGAGCGATTCAATCCCATGAACGAGTCGCGCGGCGGATACGAGAGCATCCGCAGTGACGCCTCGATCGTGGTGCGCGCCGGAGACGACTGGACCTTCGAGCGCGTGACGCAGGCGTCGATCGATGCTCGCGCGGCGGGCGAGTTTCAGGACCTCGCGCATCGTGCGAAATGGGCGGGGCTCCTCTTCACCGAGCGCGGCGTCTATCGGCCGGGCGAGACGATGAAGCTCGCCGGGGTCATGCGCGAGATCGATCCCGCGGGGTTGAAGACGATCGAGCGCGACGTGCGGCTCGCCGTGAGCGACGGAACGGGCGCGTCGATCTTCGAGGGTCGGGCGAAGCTCGATCGCTTCGGCGGGTTCGCCATCGACGTGCCGCTCCCGAAGACCGCGCGCCTCGGCGATGCGAACGTGACGGCGAGCGTGCGTCACGCCGGAGACGACGCGACGTTCACGCGGCCGTTCAAGCTGCTGGCGTACAAGGCGCGCGAGTTCGAGGTGCACGTCGACGCCGATCGCACCGCGCTCGTGCGCGGCGACGACGCGGTCTTCCACGTCGACGCGAGCTACCTTTTCGGGGCGCCGATGCCGCACGCGCCGACACATGTGTCGATCACGCGCGCGACGACGCGCTTCGCGCCGCACGGCACGAACGGGTGGGCGACCGACGACGACGCCTTCACCGACGGAACGCGCGCCAGCGACACCGAGGCTTCGTCGCTCGGCGATCGCGACGTCGTCCTCGACGCGAACGGGCGTATCGAGGAGCGCCAGCGCATCGACGATCCCAAGCAGACGCACCCCGAGATGGTCACGTTCGAAGCCGAGGTCACCGACCTCACGCGGCAGACGGTCGCGCAGCGGGCGAGCGTGCTGGTGCACCCGGCCGAGATCTACGCCGGCATCAAGGTGGGCGATCGGATCGCGACCACGGGCGCGCACTTTCGTCCCGACGTGATCGCCGTCGATCCCTCGGGCGCACCGCGCGCCGGCGTGGCCGTGAACCTGGAGCTCATCGCGCGCCGGTGGACGTCGTTCATCGAGAACCACTCGGGCGTTCCGCACCGATCGTGGGCGATGAAGGACGAGACCGTCGGCGTGTGCGGCGTCGTGACGCGCGACAAGCCCGTCGCCTGCGACCTCAAGCTCCCCGAGGCCGGTTACTTCCTCGTGCGGGCGACGGCGAACGATGCGCGCGGCCACGTCGTGCACGCGAGCACCGGCGTCTATGCGGTCGCGCCGGGGAACGCGCCCGCGCCGTCGATCGCCTGGCCCGACAACGACGGACGCACGCTCGCGATGGAGACCAACGCGCCGATGTACGAAGTGGGGGACGTGGCGCGCGTCCTGGTGAAGAGCCCGTTCAAGACTGCGAAGGCGCTGGTGACCGTGGAGCGCGACGGCGTGCTCTCGCGGAACGTGGTCGACGTGAGCGGACCGATGCCGGTGGTGACCGTGCCGATCCTGCCGGCGATGTATCCGAACGCGTACGTCTCGGTGCACCTGGTTCGCGGACGCGTCGCCGCTCAGCCCGCGAGCGGACCCGATCTCGGCGCGCCCGACTTTCGCGTCGGGTACGCCGAGCTCAAGATCAATCCGGACGCGCATCGCCTCCGCGTCGACATCGCGCCGTCGAAGAAGGAGTACCGCCCCGGCGACACGTTCGACGGGGACGTCGTGGTCCACGATCGCGAAGGACACCCGGTCGAGAGCGAGATCACGTTCTACGCGGTCGACGAAGGGGTTCTGATGCTCACCGGGTACACGACACCCGATCCGCTCCCGCCCTTCACCGAGCGTCGCAAGCTCGCCGTCTTCACCGCCGAGAGTCGCGAGGGGCTCGCGCGCATTCACGCCATGAAGGACGGCGAGCGCGTGCCGATCCTCGGATGGGAATACGCCAGCACGCGGGCCGACGGCTCGTCGAAGGGAGACGAAGGGGGCGACGGCGGGAGCACGCTGCGCGCGGACTTCCGATCGACCGCGTTCTTCGAAGCGGGGCGCGTGACGAGCCGCGACGGGAAAGCGCACTACACGTTCAAGCTCCCCGACAACCTCACCACCTTCCGCCTGATGGCCATCGCCAGCGCGACGGACGATCGCTTCGGCTACGGACAAGCGCCGATCGTCACGAGTCGACCGCTGATGGCGCGCCCCGCGCTCCCGCGCATCGTGCGCGTCGGTGACTCGTTCGAGGCGTCGGTGATCCTGTCGGCGAAGAGCGCGGGCGCGAAGACGGGCGCGTTCGAAGCGAGCGTGACGCTCGACGCGAAAGGGATCGCGCTCGACGGACCGGCGACGCGCACCGCGCAAGTTCCGGCGGGCGGCAGCGTCGAAGTTCGGTTCCCCGTGAAGGCGACCGCAGCAGGCGAAGCGTCGTTCGAGTTTCGCGTGTCGGGCGCGGGGAAGTCGGATCGCGTGATCGCGAAGCGAAACGTGGAGCTGGCGACGACGATCGAGACGACCGCGGTGTACGGCGAAGCGCGCGGCGAGGGGGCGATCGCGCTCGGTGATCTGACGAACGTGCGAAGCGATCGCGGGAGCCTCGAAGTGCGCGTGGCGCCGAGCGCGCTCGTGGGGATCGGGACGAGCCTCGATCGGTTGATCGACTACCCGTACGGATGCACCGAGCAGCTCGTGAGCCGCACGCTCCCGCTCCTCGCCATCGAGTCGCTGACGAAGGACGTCGGCGCGCAAGGCGTTCGCGACGTGCACGCGATCGTCGAAGACGCGCTGGGCAAGATCCTGTCGCATCAGCGCGACGACGGCGGGTTCGGCTACTGGGAAGACTCGCCCGACTCGGAGGCGTGGCTCACGGCGTACGCGCTGTTCGCGATCGAAGCGGCGCGCACCCGCGGGTACTCGGTGCCGATCGATGCACAGAACGAAGCGGTCGCGTACGTGAAGCGCGTGCTGCAGCGAGCGGCGTCGAAGCGGGACGACGATGAAGACGAAGATGCGGGCTCCGCGAAGAGCGAAGGCGACGACTCCAAGACGCCGAAGCACTCGCTCGAGTTCGCGACGGCGGCCTTCGCAGCCGACGCGATCGCCGGCACCGGGAGCGTCACGCCCGGCACGTTGAACCGCCTGTACGACGCGCGCAGCGGCGAGCCGTTGTTCGCGCGCGCTCTCCTTCTTCATGCGATGGCGCGCGCGTCGATGCCGCAGGCGGAGCTTCGAACGTTGGCGGCCGAGGTGGCGTCGTCGCTGCGCGTATCGGCGAGCGAGGCGCACGCTGACGGCGAATCGGACGATGCGTTCGCGTCGATGCTCGATTCGAACGCGCGCGCCACGGCGCTGGCATTGCGCGCGTTGCTCGCGGTGGACCCCGCACACCCGCTCGCATCGCGCCTCGCGCGGGGGCTGCTCAACGAGCGCGAGAACGGCGCGTGGCGGTCGACGCAAGAGAACGCCTGGGCGCTGTTGGCGCTGGCCGACTACCGCGCCGCTTCGGACCCCGCGCACGACGCGCTCGATGCGCGTGTGTCGCTCGGCGACGTCGAGCTCCTTCACTCGAAGTTCGTGTCCGGCGATCAGGAAGCGAGCGCTTCGGTCCCCATGTCGTCGCTCCTCGAAGCCGGCACGCGCGCGCTCACGTTCGCGACGAGCGGCGCAGGTCATCTCTTCTACTCCGCGGAGCTTCGCGCAGCCCCGCGCACGCTCCCGACGACAGCGCGCGACGACGGCTTCTTCGTCCAGAAGCTCACGCGCTCGGTCGACCCGGAGGGGATCGCCGATGCCGTGAAGTGGATCCCGCGCAGAAGCTCGCTTCACGTCGGCGCAGGCGACCTCGTGCTCGTCGACCTCCTCGTCGAGTCGGCCGAGCCGCGCAAGCAAGTGGTGATCGACGACCCGCTCCCCGCGGGGCTCGAAGCGCTCGAGGCTTCGTTCGAGACGACCTCGCAAGCGCAGACCGGCGCCGCCGACAGCGGCGTCGCCGACGAGAGCGACAAGCGTCCGGGTGCGATGAGCGGCATCGGGGCCGCCTTCGGATCCGTGGCGTTTCACCGTGAGATGCACGACGACCGCGTGCTCACGTTCATCGAGGATCTTCCGGCCGGCATCTACCACTTCCGCTACCTCACGCGCGCCACCGCGCTCGGATCGTTCGTCACGCCGCCTACTCGCGTCGAATGCATGTACTCGCCCGAGGTCTCGGGGCGAACGGAGGCGACGACGTTCGAGGTCGTCGCGAAGAAATGATCTCCCCGGTTCGCCTGACGCGGGCGCGCGTCGCGTGGCTGGTCGTCGGCGCCGTGATCGGGCCCGTCGTCGCCCTGATCGTCGCCGCCGCGCTCACGCCGTTTCCGCGCGAGCTTCTGGAGATTCCGTCGGCGTCGGTGCGCGTCGAAGACTCGTCGGGCGCGCTCCTTCGTGAGGTGCGCGCGAGCGACGGGAAGCGTGCGCGCGTTCTCGACGAGAGCGAGATCGGCCAGACGCTGGAGCACGCGATCCTCGCCGCCGAAGATCGACGCTTCTACGATCATCCCGGCATCGATCCGATCGGCANNACGCATCGTCTCGGGCGGCTCGACGCTCACGATGCAGCTGGCGCGAACCGTCCGTCCGCACCCGCGCACGCTCGCCGGGAAGCTTCGCGAGATGGCGCTCGCGCTCCGCATCGAGTGGACGCTGCCGAAGAAGCGCGTCTTCGAGCTGTATGCGAACGAGGTCGACTTCGGCCCGAACGTGCGCGGCGTCGGTGCGGCGTCGCTGGCCATGTTCGGAAAGCCTCCGCGCGCGCTGTCGCTCGCGGAAGCGGCCTTGGTCGCGGGGTTGCCGCGTGGACCGAGTGTCTACGCGTTGGGGAAACGCGCGGCGCTCGTCCATGTACGGCGCGATCGCGTGCTGGCGCGGATGGCGGATGATGGATGG
Organism: Myxococcales bacterium; assembly: GCA_003151595.1. The sequence goes on along the minus strand of PLXW01000157.1, from coordinate 40,341 downwards.
ATCACCGACGACGAGCTGCGACGCGCGACCGAGGAGCCGATCGGCATCGACCCCGATCACGCCGCGTTCGGCGCGCCGCACTTCGTCGACGCTCTCCTCCATGGCGGGCTCGTCGACACGCGAGGCGCCTCGCGCATCGAGACGACCCTCGACGGCGATCTCCAGCGCGAAGCTGCGCACGCCACCGCCACCACGATCGACGCGCTCGCCGATCGCCACGTCACCGCCGGCGCCGTCGTCGTCCTCGACAACGGCACGGGTGACGTCCTCGCGTACGTCGGCTCGCCCGACCCGTTCGACGCCGCTCGCCTCGGCGGCAACGACGGTGCGCGCGCGCTTCGTCAGCCCGGCTCCGCGCTCAAGCCATTTCTGTACGTGCTCGCCGTCGAGCGGCTCGGATTCACCGCGGCCACGGTTCTGCCGGACGTCGAGCTTCGCCTCGACGGCGACGACTTCGCTCCACTCGACTACGACGGTCACTTCCACGGCCCCGTGCGTCTCCGCGAAGCGCTCGGCGGCTCGCTCAACGTCCCCGCGGTATGGACGTTGGCCCACGTCGGCGTCGCGCCGTTCCTCGATCGATTGCACGCGCTCGGCTTCGCGTCGCTCGCGCGCGCGCCCGAAGACTACGGCACCGCGCTCGCGCTCGGCGACGGAGAGGTCACGCTCGTCGAGCTGGCGAACGCCTATGCCACGCTCGCACGCGGAGGCCTTCATCGCGCGCCCCGCTTCGTCCGCGCGGTCACGCTCCCGACAGGCGAGCGCCGCTCGTTCGACGTCGACGCAGGATATCGCGTGATGAGCGAGGACGCGGTCGCGCAGATCACCGACGTGCTCGCCGACCCTCACGCGCGCGTCGCCTCCTTCGGCGAAGGCGAAGCGCTCCGCTTTCCGTTCGACGTCGCAGCCAAGACGGGAACCTCGAAGGGCTACCGCGACAACTGGGCCGTCGGCTTCAGCGACGCGGTGACGGTCGCGGTGTGGGTCGGCAACTTCGACGGCTCGCCGATGAGTCACGTGAGCGGCATCACGGGCGCCGGTCCGCTCATGCACGCCGTGATGATGGCCGCGATGCGAACGCGCGAGCCGCGCTCGCTCACGCGACCCGATGCTCTCGCACACTTCGACCGCGTCGAGCTCTGCGCGCTCTCCGGCGAGCGCGCCGGGCACGATTGCCATCACCGCATCGCCGAGTGGCTCCCGCACGCGCGCGTGGCTTCGCTCGAAGCGTGCACGATGCACGTGCGCGTCGACATCGACCGGCGCAACGGACTCCGCGCCGGACCCGGATGCGCGCCGGCGCACGTCGGTCACATCGCCTTCGAGTCGCTCCCCGAGGAGTACGACGCCTGGGCGCAGCACGCCTCTCGCCCGCGCCCGCCGCGCGCCTACTCTCCGCTCTGCCCCGGGCCCGCCTCGGCCTCCCTCGCGCGCGTCCGTATCGACGCCCCTCGCGATGGCGATTCATTTCTCCTCGATCCGGACCGCCCCTCGCGCCTCCAGGCCATCGACGTCCGCATCGCGGCGCCCGACGAGGCGCGCACGGTCGAAGTCCGGATCGACGGCGCATCCGTGGCAACCCTCGCCGCTCCCTACGTCCTCTCGTGGCCGCTCACCCCCGGCGCGCACCAGATCGTGGCCTTCGCCGGAGCGGAAACGAGCGTGCCCGTCCGGGTTCGCGTCGAGTGACCCGTTCTTTTCCCTGCGATTCGCCCCCGCGCCGCAGCGTCGAAACGTTCGCCCGGGTGTGCTAGTTCTCCACGCCCGCCGGCCGATGATCGACGACACACTCCTAGCCGCCGCGCTCACGCGCACGCTCGACCGCACCGATTTCGACGCCCTGGGCGCGAAGTACGAAGGCAAGGTGCGCGACAACTACACGCCGACGTCGTCGCGCGCGGGCAACGGCGAGGCGCGCCGCTTCATCGTCGTGACCGATCGCATCAGCGCGTTCGATCGCGTGCTGGGGACCATCCCGTTCAAAGGGCAGGTGCTCACGCAGCTCGCGGCGTGGTGGTTCGAACGCACGCGCGACGTGGCGCCGAACCACATGCTCGGCCTCCCCGATCCGAACGTGCTCGAGTGCATCGAGTGCACGCCGGTCATGTGCGAGTTCGTCGTGCGCGCGTACGTCACCGGCTCGACGTCGACGAGCATCTGGACGCACTACGATCGCGGCGAGCGGGTCTTCTGCGGTCACCGCTTGCCCGACGGCCTCCACAAGAACCAGAAGCTCCCCGCGCCGATCCTCACGCCGGCCACGAAGGCGCCGAAGGGCGAGCACGACGTGAGCGGCTCGCGCGAAGAGATCTTGGCGACGGGCAAGGTGACCGCCGAAGACTTCGACGCCTGCGCGGCGATGGCCATGAAGCTCTTCGACGCCGGCGCGCGCATCTGCGCCGAGCGCGGGCTCATCCTGGTCGACACGAAGTACGAGTTCGGGAAGACCCACGACGGGCGCGTCATCGTCATCGACGAGATTCACACGCCCGACTCGTCGCGCTTCTGGGAGGTCTCCACGTACGCGGAGCGCTTCGCGCGCGGCGAAGACCCCGAGCCGCTCGACAAAGATTTCGTGCGGCGCCACTACACGAAGCTCGGCTACGTCGGCGACGGCGACCCTCCGCCGCTCCCCGACGCCGTGCGCATCGGGGCGGCCAAGCGCTACATCGAAGCTTACGAGCGCATCACCGGCTCAGCCTTCGCGGCGAACTCCGAGGAGCCGCGCAGGCGCATCGCGAACAACGTCCTTGGGCTAGGAAGCGTCGAATGAAAGCCACCGTGCTGGTCCGCTTGAAGACCGAGGTGCTCGATCCGCAGGGCGACGCCGTGAGGCGCGCGCTCGGCAAGCTCGGCTTCGACGGCGTGAAGGGGGTTCGCGTCGGCAAGATCATCGAGATCGAGATCGACGACGCGGTCCACGCCGAATCGAAAGACGAGCTCAAGAGCCGCCTCGCCAAGATGGCCGACGAGATGCTCGCCAACCCGGTGATCGAAGACTTCGAAGTCGTCCTCTAGGCTACTGGCACGTCGCGCTGACCACCGCCGTGTGCGGGCAGTGAAACGACGTCGCGTCCGCGTTGTCCTGCGTGTCGTAGGCCGATTCGAGGTGGTAGATGCGGCAGTTGAGTGTGTTGCCCGTCGATTCGGCGAGGTCCCCCTGGTCGGTGGCCTCATCGTATTTGAATGACGGGCACGCCGTGTCGCACGCCGCTTCGCTGGTGTACGGCGGCGCCGGTTGCGTGCTGCACAGCGCTTGGGTGAGCGCGCAGTACTCGCTGCACGGCTGATCGCCGCAGACGCCGCCGCCGAGAGGGCCGGCGTGACGGCAGTGCGTCGAAGGGTCGGTCTTCGCCGCCGTCGTATGCCAGATGCGGCACGCCAGGCTGTTGCCCGACTCGACGCCGGGAACGCCCGTGTCGAAGTGCAGACACATCTGCATGCAGACGAAAGTGTTGATGTACTCCGCGTTGTTGACCGTGCACGCCTGCTGGATGTTGGTGCAGTACGACGCGCAGCTGTTCGGATCGCTGTCGGCCGTCGAGAGCGTGGCCGAGTCGTAGCCGAGGACGGCGTTGCAGCCGGCGACGAGCACCGCGATGAACGAGAGCGGAGCGAGAGACGCGAGGGAAAAGCGGGACATCAGAACTCTCCTCGAATGAGCGCGCCACCCGGAGCGGGGACCAACCCGACGCGCGCGTGCGACGACGGGGCCGTGAGCCACAAGACGACGCCGGTCGCGAGCGCCGCAGCGCCCACGCCGTAAGCCACGGTCGCGAAGTTGCCGGACTTGAGCGCGCTGTCGCGCTGCGTGACGCCGGTGCCGTCGCACACGTTCTTCGTGGTCGGGCAGTGCGTGAGCGACTCGTCGTAGCTCGACTTCGCGCTGAAGACGAACGCGGTGCCGACGCCGAGCCCGATCACGCCGACCGCACCGACGACGACGGCAATCGTCTTCTGCGAGCTTCCGGAGCTCGCGTCGCGTGCGGGCGCGTCGCTCGTGACCGGGGGATTGTCCGCAGGGCTCGGCGGCGGCGCCGCGATCGGCACCGGCGCGGGCGGCGGAGCGGGCGCGTCTTCGAGCAACGGGATCTCGACGGTGGTCGGCGCGGCGCCCGCGGCGATCGTGAGCGTCGTCTGCCACGGCTTCTTCGTCGGCGCGGAGGCTTCGATCACGTGCGCGCCCGGGTCGACCGGGATAGGCACGCCCCATTCGGCTTGCGTGACGGCGACTCCGTCGCGCTTGATCTCGAGCCCTTGAACGCTCGTGTCCGTCTCCGAGATGATCACGCGCGACAACGTGGGCTCGAGCGCCGAGGCGCGCTTCTGCGCGGTGGACAAGTAGTCGTCGCGCTTCGCCGCCTGCGCCGCCGAGACCGCCGCGCGGAACGTGGCCCACGCCGACGCCGTGCGACCCGCCTTCTCGTAACAAGCGCCGAGGTTCAGCAGCGTGGCGACGCTCGGATCGAGCCGCTCGCTGTCCGCGAACTTCGGACAAGCGTTCGCGAAGTCACCCGCGTTCATCAGGCGCCGCCCCTCCGAGAAGAGCGCCTCGGCCGCCGCGGCGTTCGCGCCGTCTGCGCGCGCCATCGGCGACGACGCCACCAGCGCCATCCCGATCCCAATGCTTGCCGCCGCGTACCGCATCCCCCACGACCGTGTGCTCGCCCTCATGGACCCACAGGTCTAGCGGAGCGCGGGAATCTCGTCATCGTGCGTCGACGCGGGGGCGGGCGTCGAGCTGCGGCGACCCGGTCCGGTCGCGCCGTTTCCCCCTTGTTTTCCCGTGCGCGGTGCGGGGGCGGCGGGAGCGGAGGCATCGACTGCGCTCACGCTCGCACTCGCGATCGCGGCAGCGGGGGGCGGAGGGGCGGGCGCGGGCGCCGGAATCGGTGTCGCGGCGGGCGCAGGCGGCGAGGGATCGGCGGCGATCGGCGACGGCGTAGACACGATCTTCGCGGGCGCCGGGTCTGCATCGGGCGCGCGCTTTCCACGCGCGACGAAGCCGACGACGCCGAGCGCGATCACGGCGATCGCGATCCCTCCAACGATCCCCTTCGTGCGCTTCGCGCGCGACGAGTGCGACCACCCCGCCGAGGTCGACGCCATCGGCGACGCATCGCCCGCCGACACGACGGTGCGATCCGGCAGCCCCGGCTGCGGCGTGGCCTGCATCGACGGATACGACGGCATCGACGGACCGCGCGGCGGAGGATCGGTCTTTCGCTTCAAGATGGCACGCGTGTGCTCGCCGAGAATGCGCGAGGCTGGCGGCGCGAACTCCGTCAGCGCCATCGCCAGATCCGACACGTCGGCGTACCGATTCGCGGGATCCTTCTCGAGGCAGCGATCGACGACCGCCGCGAGCCCCGCTGCGATGTTTGGCCGCCGCAGCGACACCGGCGGGTGCGCGTCCTGCACCACCTTCAACGCCAGCTCGGTCATCGTCTCGGCGATGAACGGCGCGTCGCCGGTGAGCAGCGTGTAGAGCACGACGCCGAGCGCCCAGATGTCCGAGCGCGCGTCGGCGCTTCTCGCCGAGCGCATCTGTTCGGGCGCCATGTACATCGGCGAGCCCATCACTGACGCCGTGCTGGTGAGTCCCTTGTCGACCACGCCGGGCGTGCGCACCTTCGACACGCCGAAGTCGAGCACCTTCACCAGCGGCTTGCCGCCGACCCCTTTGGTGAGGAACAGGTTCTGCGGCTTGATGTCGCGGTGAATGATCCCGAGCGAGTGCGCCTCGGCCATCGCTTCGCACGCTTGGAGCACGTAGTCGCAGGCGCGCTCCGGATCGAGCGCGCCCTCGAGGTCGACGACCGCGGAGAGGTCTTGTCCTTCGAGGTACTCCATCACGATGTACGGCGCGCCCGCCGCCAGCATGCCGACGTCGTAGACCTTCGCGACGTGCTCGCTTCGAAGCCGCCCGGCCGCGCGCGCCTCGCGCATGAAGCGCTCGACGGCTTGCGAGTCCTGACCGACGACGCCGGGGATGATGAACTTCAGCGCGACCGGCTGATCGAGATGCAGGTGCGTCGCGGCCACGACCACGCCCATGCCTCCACGACCGAGCACGCGCTCGACGCGATACTTCTCTGCGATGACGTCGCCGGGGGAAACCGGGACGAAGTTTTCGGAGTCAGGACCCATTCCACCGCCGGGCGTAATCAACGCCATCTTCCTATCCTACACACGGCTAGCGGGCACGTCACACGCCTAGCGGGCGCGTCGCATGGCGCCCGGGCGCGTCGGCTCCGACGAAGCTCGCCGCTGCTACGATGTCCGCCAGGAAAATGGATTTCGCGCGTTTCCTCGCTGTTTTGTCCCCGCTATTCTTGTCCCCGCCATGGCTCATCGGTTGCTCCGGTGGCGGGGACGCGGTCCCCCCTTCGTCACCCGCGGCGAGCGACGCCTCGGTGAGCGTCGAGGTCGATGCCGGTGACCTCTGCGCGGCCCTCGGTCCGTACGACACGTCCGCGTTCACCTTTCGATCGAGCTGCGTCTACGTCGTCGCCAGCGACGCGGCGACGCTCTCGGCCTGCGACGAGTGGACGCAAGGGGGCGCCGGCGATTGGGGCGCGTTCATCGAAGCGTGCAACGGCCGCGAAGGCGCGCTGTCGGCGATGCCGTGTGCGACCGCCGGGCGCGTGGGGAAGTGCACGTACGAAGCGACGTGCCACAGCGAGCTGTTCACGTACTTCTACGGCGCGTCGGGCGCGCAGTCGTTCGAGCTGGCGTGCATCTCGTCGGTCGGCGCGTCGTGGACCGCCGAGTGATCGATCGCCTTCACTCCAGCGTCACGCCCACGAGAGCCGGTACGCGATGCGCCGCGCGCTCGTGATCGACGAGACCTCTTTGGCGTACGACTTCGTGCAGAAGAGCTCCACGAACGCGTTGAGAATCCCGCGCATCGTGACCCGGTTGTAGCGAAGGGCGCACAGCGGGAAGCCGTGCACCTCGATGCGCGCCTCTTTCGGACCGAGTCGCGCGACACCGATCGCGCCGCCCTGGCTCGTGCGAGCGAACAGGCGATCCAGCTGCTCGAGCATCGTCCACGGCGTCACACCCACCCCCTGCGCGACGCGCGACGCGATCGACAGCGTCGTCGGATTGGCGCGACGAGTTGCGGCGCGCCCGATCTCAAGCAGCTCGTCAGTCCCGAGCTCGAGGCGATCGCACGCCTGATAGTGCGCGAAGGCGACGTCCATCGGCAGCCACGTTCCGGGCACCGCGCCGAGCACGGCGTCGCGCAGCGTGGGGTCGAGGTTCGCATCGTACCTCGCGCCGTACCCGCGCTCGGTCAGCGTCGCGCGCGACGCCGTCAGCCAGGTGCTGCGGAAGTGCGTCGCGTCGGCGATCTCGCTTCGCGGATGCGGGAGCGCGACCACCCACTCGAGTCGCTCGTCGGGATGCGTCGAGCTGCTCACAGTCCAAGTCTACGCCAGCTCGACTGCGACAGCCGCTCGGCGGAAAAAGGGGTCCGGATCTATTTCACGACGGGGCGCAAGATCGTGCGGCCATCCTTGACGACGACCTCGAAGTCGATCGCCTTGGAGCCATGTTTTTGCTTCAGACGATCGGTCGACTCGCTGAGCTGTTTGGCGAGCGCGTCACGTGTGATGGCGTGCGTGGGCTCGTTGTGTTGGCGGCGCGTCTCGACGTACTTCGAATAGATCTCGCCGAAGCGATCGCCTGTGAGATCGCCGACGCGTGAAGCAGGCGCGGGCTTTGCGCTCGCGGCCGGAGCAGAAGCGGGCGGGGGCTTCGCGACGGAGGGCGCGGGCCTCGCGATGGATGCAGGCGCGGGCCGCGCGACTGACGCTGCTGCCGGACTGAGCATCGACGTCGACGGGCTCGCGACCGACGGCGCCGCGGGCTTTGCGACGGAGGGCGGCGCGGGTCTCGCGACGGGCGGCGCTGCGTTCGCCGCGTCGGCCGGTGACGCGCGCGTGAGCGGAGGGAGCGCACGCGGCGCGCCCGAGTTTGCCGGCGCGGCGGCCACTTGTACTTTCGGGGCGCTTGCAGGAGCCGGCGGCGCCACGCGAATCCCCGGAACCCCGGCAGACGGCAACGTCCCCGGGCGGCGCGGAGCTGCCTCGACGCGCGGCGCGTTCGGTCCGACCTGTGCGATCAGGCGCGGCGGTGGTGCCAGACCGGGCGTCGTCGACATCACCTGCATCGGCGGTGACTCGCTTCGCACGGCGTCCGGCGGCGGTCGCTTCGAGATCGTCGGTCGCGACGGCGGCGCGATGGGAATACGCCGCTCCGTATCGCGCGACCCTTCGGGCGGCGGCGCTCCTTGCGCGCGCGGCGAGGCGCGCAGCTGCGGCGTCGACTGCTTCTTCTGCGCCGGCTTCGGGAACGGATCGGCCTCTTCGAACGGATCCGCGATGTCGTCGAGCTCGAACTTCACGGCGCTCGCGAAGCGCTCCGGCGGAACGCGCGCAGCCGGCTGAATCGGCGCCATCGTTCCGAACGGATCGTCGTCGCCCCCTGAGCCATCCCCTTCATCGGGCAGCGCGACGAGGTCGTAGATCTCTTCGATCTCGCCGTCGGGAATCACGACCAGCGGCGCCGACGACGGCGGCGATTCGGACTCGGCCTCCTTCTTCGCCGTCTGCGCCTCGGCCGCGGGCGACGCTTCAGCGGCTTGCTCCTTCGTCGGGTCGACGCCGAACCTCGCCGTCGCGCGCGCCACGTGTCGCTTGAACGTGCCGGTCTCGATCTGCCGCGAGATGCGCTGCCAGTACGTGACGTACGTGTTGAAGCGCTGGATGATCATCTGGAACCGGAAGCGAACGCCCGTGTTCCTTATCTGCTCCTTCCGCAGCATCGCCAGGCGCCGCTCGACGTCTTTGCGCGGGACGAGCGGCTCCAGGCGCTCGATGCCCATGAAGTACTGGTCATAGAGCGACCGCAGCCGGTCGACGCGCGACTCCAGCTCGCTGACAAGCGGTTCGATCTCGGCCTGCTCCACGCGTCCCTAGTCTACAGCGCGCGCGGCGAGTCACCACGCCCTACGCACACCGCGCCACGGACCGGCTTCTAAAGCGGCGTCACCTTCACGTTGTCGAAGCACACGGGCGCTTCCCAGTCGTTGAATCCGAAGTGATCGTGGCCGGCGCCGATGAGCGGCGCGGGATCGGTGTACGCGATTTCTTCGGTGCCGTTGACCGACCAGCGGACGGTCTTGCCGTCGGTCCGCTCGATCTTGAAGTGGTACGTCTGCCCTGCCGTCACCGGTTGCTCGGCGGGGTCGTCCGACTTCTTGTCGATCTTGATCTCTTTGCGATCGGTGCCGTGCTCGTTCAAGCGCGCCACGACGTGCAGCGTGTTGTGCCAGCCGCCGAAGATGACGACGTAGCTGGTGGCGTTCGTATACGAGAGGCCGGTCGCGGCCGAGCGGCCGTCGCCCCACACCTCGACCTTGATGTCGCCGTCCTGGTCGCTGCTGATGGCGTCGAACTCGATGCGCGCGTTGACCGGCAGCGTGCGCTGAAGCCAGAGCCCGTGGTTGTGCGCCTTCGAGCCGCACACCTTCCCGTTCTCGACGGTCCACACGTTCGTCCCCGCGGGCTGCCACGCCGGCCCGAGGAGCGACGTCGCGAGCGGCGCCGAGCCTTCGCCCGTGCCCGACTCGAGCGACGGGAGCAACGCTGCAGCGTCGATCGCCGCGGCGCCGGTGCGGTCGAAGTTGTCTTCGAAGGGCGCGGTCATGACGTTGATCGACGGGCGCGAAACGGGAGCCGTCGGTGTGGCCGGAGTCTGCGACGCGCCCGCGTCGCTCGGCGTGCTGTTGCCGGGAGGGACGCACGCGGACGAGTGCACGACGAGCGCGCCGAGAGCGAACGCGCCGCACGCGAGCAGGGCGGGGCGTCGCAGGGCGAGGGGGTTCTGTCGGGTCATCACGGGTTCGGTTCTTACCACAGCCCGGACGCTGGCTCGCCCGCTCGGGATGCGCGAATGCGGGGTTTTGTGTATGAGAAGGCCGCCATGCATCCGATCCTCTTGCGCATCCCGCTCCCCCAGTTCCCGCTGAAGCTCTGGTGGGGGCTGACGGCCATCGCGATCATCGCCTTCGGCTTCGCGGCCTGGGCGCAGCGCACGAAGGACAAAGGCGGCGCCCTCACCGGCACGATCATCGGCTTCGCGGCGGGTCTCGGCTCGTACTTGTGGCGGGGCGTGACCTTCGAGTCGCCGGCGCTGCCGCTCTACTCGTACGGCGTGATGCTCGGGCTCTCGCTCGTCGTGGGCTGGTACCTCACGCTCACGCTCGCCGAGCGCGACGGTCTCCCCAAGGAGTCGATGGCGAACTGCTACGTCGTCACGGCGATCGCCGCCATCCTCGGCTCGCGTGTCCTCTACGTCGTCACGAACCTCGACGAGTTTCACTCGCTCGGCGACATGTTCAAGGTGCGCCTCGGCGGACTCGTGGCGTACGGCGGGTTCCTGGGCGGGTACCTGGGGAGCTGGGCGTACCTCAGCTCGAAGAAGATTCGCCTGATGCCGTGGGCCGACGTCGCCGTGCCGAGCCTCGCCTCGGGGCTCATGATCACGCGCATCGGTTGCTACATGTTCGGCTGCGATTTCGGGAAGCCGCTGGGCGACGACGCGCCGGGCTGGTTGAAGTCGCTCGGCACGTTCCCGCACTGGGCGAGCGGCACGGTGGAGAACGGCGACGGCGCCCCCGCGTTCATTCGCCACACGGAGCTCTACAAAGGCACGCCGCTCGGCGAGGTGCTCACCAAGACGAACGCCTCGCTCCCGGTTCACCCCACGCAGATCTACGAGTCGCTCGTCGGCCTCACGCTGCTGGCGATTCTGCTCACGCAGCGGCGCACGCAGAGGTTTCGCGGGCAGATCTTCTTCACGTTCGTCTTCGGCTACGGCTACCTCCGCTTCCTGCTCGAGATGCTCCGCGACGACGTCGAGCGCGGCGAGTACGGGCCGACGATGCCCGAGCACGTGCTTCTTCCGGGCGCGCTCCTTCTGATGTCGCTCGGGTTCGTGTTCGGCATCTCGCTGGGCATCACGAACAAGAGCACGCGGCTCGCGGCGCGCATCGCGTCGATCGTGCCGCCGGTGGTGGCGTATGTGATGCTGAAGCCGCAGAGCTTCGGCGCCAGCGTGAGCACGCAGCTCTCGACGAGCCAGTGGATCGGGTTCCTCACGGCGCTCGCCGTGTCGCTCTTCTACGCGCAGTTCTCGGAAGCGGCGCGCCGGGCGCCGAAGGCGGCGATGAGCGCGGAGACGCTCGGGCCGGGCGCGGCGATCGAGCTGGCGAAGGAGTCGGGCGAGGTAGCGAAGGCGAAAGACGAAGCCGAGGAAGAGCGCGCGGAAGACGACGAGCCGTTCAACACCGACGACGAGGCTGCGCTCACCGTGACCAAGGCCGAAGCGCCGCGTCCGAAGAAGCGCGAGCGGGTGAGCGGCGAGGAAGAAGCCGCGCCCGAATCCGAAGGCGAGTCGACGGGCAAGCCGGCGCCGCAGGGCTGAGCGAGAGAAGCGCGCGTGCGACACACGTCATCGCATTCGCGCCTCGTCGCCGTCGCGGGGATCGCGACGTCGGCGTTCGTAGCGACGAGCGCGCTGGCGGCGGATCGCGTCGCGGTGCTGCGCTTCATGGGGAGCGGCGGGGGGACGACGAGCACGCAGCTCGACGCTGCGCGCGCGGCGGCGCGTGACGCCGTCGGACTCGTGCACGACGTGCTGCCGAACGATGCCGAGTCGAAGGCCGCCGAGGCCGCAGTGAAAGACGGTACGCCCGACACGAGCGACGAGTATCGCGACGCCGGGAAGAGCGCGGGCGCGCAGTGGACGATCGCCGGTCACGTCGACGCGCACGGGTGGACGTACCGGCTCGAGATCGATGCGTGCCAGGTGGCGACGGGGCGTGTGGAGTCGCTGGCGCGCGACATCGACGCGCGACAGGCCGCGCCGCAGATCGCCGAGATGCTGGCGTTGCTTCTTCGGCCCCAAGGGGTCGGCGACGCGTTGCCGCCGTGGGATCAGCCCCCGCCGAACGCGATACCGGTCACGCCGAAGCCCGCGCCGAGCGCGCCGACGCCGGCGCCGACTCCCGCGCCCGCTCCCGCTGCAGCTCCCGCTCCCGAGACCGAAGCGTACGGCGTCGCTCACCCCTTCGCGCTCGGCCTCGGCGGTGAGGTGCTGGGGGCGTTCGCGCGATCGAGCGAGGCGCGCGGCGCGTCCACCGCGGGCGTCTTCACGGCGACCGCGCTCTACGCGATCGAATCAGTTCGCGGGCTCGAGGTCGTCGTCGATCTCGGCGTGGGCTCCGTGGGACCGACGTCGTTCCGCGCCGACGCCGGCGCCCGCTACACGTTCGCGCTGCTGCGCGACGCGCATCTCTACGCCGGCCCCGAAGTGGCCCTCGGCGCCTTCTTCGCGCTCGGCGGCGACAAGGACGCGCGCTTCCTCGTGCGTGGCGCGCTGCCGGTGATCTGGGCGATCACCAACAGCGTGCAAATCGAGGCGTATCCGGAGCTCGCGTACGCCGCCGGAGGGACCGCGTCGCTCGGATTCGCGGGCGGCGGGGCGCGGGTCGTGATCCGGTTCTGAAGGACCTACGACGCGAGACACTGAGCGATGCAGAGAGCTCTCTCTTCACGTCGGGACACGGTGAAGCTCGCGCGCGCGATCGCGCAGGTGCTCGCGCCGGGCGACCTCGTGCTCCTCAGCGGCGACCTCGGCGCAGGGAAGACGTTCCTCGCGCGAGCGTTGGCGCGGGCGCTCGGCGTCGACGCGCGCGTCGCCGTGGCCAGCCCGACGTTCACGCTGCTCCAGGAATACGCGACTCCGCGCGGCGAGCTGTTGCACGCGGACCTCTATCGCTTGCTCGACAGCCGCGCCGGGATCGACGCCGAGGTGGCGCGCCTCGGGCTGCGGGAGCGGCGCGCCGAGGGAGCCATGGTCGTCGTCGAGTGGGGCGACGACGCGATGCGCGCGCTCGGCGACGCGCCGGCGATCGTGGTGCGCCTCACGATCCACGGCGAACGCGACCGCCGCGCCGAGATCGGCGGCGCACGCGCGAGCGTTTTGTCTTTCGACGGAATTTGAGCGAAGAATCGAAGACGTGTCAGCGCGCTCGCTCGCAGAGGTCCTCGCGGCGGGTGCCGTGGCCGCGGGCATCACGTGGGGGGTCGCGCGCGCTTCGCTCCGTCACGTGAAGCCGATCGACGCGCGTGCGCTTCGCGCGAGCGGCGCCGCGGTTCGTCTCGCCGGGCCGAACGCGACGTACGTCTTCAATCCCGGCACCGGCCGCGTCGTGGCCCGCACGCGAGACGGCGTCGTCGCGCGCGACGTGGATCTCTTGCTCGTGGTGGACGGCGAATCGCGCCCGCTCACGCTGGAGCGCGCGGCCGATCGCGCGACCGAGCGCAACGCCTTCGGCGCGTCGTTTGGCGTCGCCATCGGTGAAGAGACGTACGACGCGCTCGTCGCGCTCCGCGTCGACGCCACGGGCGCGCTCGCGGTCGACCTCGCCGTGCAACCCGATCAGGCCACCGGCGTGCATCAGTTCGCGCTCCGCTTCGATGTCCCCGCGGATGGCCGGAGCGCCTTCGTCAGCGGCGTCGGCGAGATGGCCGATCTCGGGTCGACGACGCCCGCTCCGGCCCACGCCGTGGAGATCGACGCCGACCCGTACGCCATCGGCATCGCGCCCGCGAGTGGCGCCATCGAGGTCGCGGGCGTCGTCGACTCACCGAACGATCCCGGCGCGCCTCTCCGCGTGGCCACCACGACGTCGTCGCAAGCGGCGACGAGCGATCACGTGGCGCAGGTGGGCCTTCGCTTCGCGTTCGCCGAGTCGAGCGCCGCCATCTGGCGCACGCTGTCCGAGATCTCGGGCGAGCCGACGGCGCGCGTCGCGGGCATCGTCACCGGTACGAACGAGCGCGCGCGCGTCTTCGGCCTCGACGCCGAAGGGCTGCCGCGTGTGCGCGCACAGGTGGGCGCGAACGGGCGCTTCGAGCTGCAAGTCCCTTCGTCGGTCGTCGAGTGGTACGCCGCGATCGACGCCGCGCGCACCAGCACCCCGGTGACGTTCACGCCCGGCACGCCGTGGGATCTGCGCCTCGACGTGTCGCCGGGCGGCGAGCTCACGGCGCGCGTCTTCGATGCCGATACGGGGCAACCGCTCGTCGCGCGCCTCCTGGTTCACGGGATCGACGGCACGCTCGACCCCAGCTTCGGCCCCGACTACCGCGCGTCGGGCGCGGGCCCGATCATCGACACGCTCCACGGCGCGGTCACCACGCCGCTCTCCACCGGCCACTACCGGGTGTCGGCCACGCGCGGGATCGAGTGGAGCATCGACGCCAAGTCGGTCGAGATCACGAGCGGTCGAAGCGAGAGCATCGACCTCGCGCTTCGTCACGTCGTCCCCACGCCCGGCGTCGTGTCGTGCGACCTCCACGTCCACGCGCGACCGAGCTTCGACTCACCGGTGCTCGTCGAAGACCGCGTGCTCTCGCTCGTCTCGGCGGGGATCGATTTCGCCGTCCCCTCCGAGCACAACATCGTCGGCGACTACGGAGCCGCGCTCGACGCGCTCGATCTAACGCGCGATCTCGCGACCGTGACCGGCGTCGAGATCACCACGTTCGGCCCGCGCTTCGGCCACTTCGGGCTCTTTCCCTATCCGACGAGCGGCAAGATTCCGCCGTACCGCGCGACCAACGTGAACGCCGTCTTCCGCTTCGCGCACAAGTTCGCGCCCAGCGCGATCCTCCAGGTGAACCACCCGCGCCTCAAGAAAGGCATCGGCTACTTCGACGTCTTCCGCTTCGATCCGAAGAAGCCGATCCCGTTCGGCATGCGCACCGACTTCGACACGCTCGAGGTCTACAACGGCTACGAGTCGCGAACGCCGGAGGACGTCGACGTCGTGCTCCACGATTGGTACGCGCTGCTCGACCTCGGTCACCGATACGCCGCGACGGGGAGCAGCGACTCGCACCGCGTGCAGTACCAGTGGGCCGGCTATCCGCGGACGATGGCCGTGGTCGGCGACGACGCCGCGGCCGATCACGGCGCGCCGATCGACACCGGCGCAGTCGTGAATGCTCTCCGCAAGGGGCACTCGTTCGTGACCAGCGGACCCATCGTCGAGCTCGACCTCGCCGGCGCCCACCCTGGCGACGAGCTCGTCACCGAAGACACCGTGCTCAAGGGGCACCTTCGCGTGCGCGCGGCTCCGTGGATTGATGTGGCCAGCGCGGAGATCGTCGTCGATGGGAAATCGATCGAGACGATCAAAATTCCAACTCGCCCATCCGTCGTCGGCCCCGAGCTCGGCGACCGCGCGGAGGTCGAAGCGCGCACCGTCCGCTACGACGCCGACGTGTCGGTCCCTGTGCCGCTCACGCCAAACTCCTACGTCATCGTCGTCGTGCGGGGCGTTCGTCCGATGGACGACGTTCTCCCGTTCATGCCCGTCCCTCCGCGCGCGTTCACGAACCCCATCTACATTGTGCGTGCGAAGAGCACGTCGAGTCCGCTCGAAACCACTCAACCGCCCTAGGATTTCCCGGGAATCCGCGGGGGGTTGTTGGTAGTGTTCGCGGGAATCTTCGCGAGGTCTCGCGGGTCTCTTCCGTGTGTTCGGGGGGCGGGTTTTGTTCGTGCCGACGGTTCATTCGACGCAAATGAGCGACTCGTGACGACCTCGTTCGGTCGTTACCGTCTCTTGGAGCGCCTCGGCCAAGGGGGCATGGCCGAGGTCTTCAAGGCCAAGAGCTACGGCGTCGAAGGGTTCGAGAAGGTCGTCGTCATCAAACGAATCCTTCCCGAGCTCGCGAAGAGCAAAGAGTTCGTCGACCTCTTCGTCCACGAAGCCAAGCTCGCCGTGCGCCTCTCGCACGCGAACATCGTGCAGGTGTTCGACCTCGGCATCGCGCCCGTCGGCGAGCCGTCGGCGTCTCCCGTCGACGCCATCAAGAGCGTCGAGGCCGGCGCCTACTACATGGCGATGGAGTACGTGCACGGGTTCGATCTCGCGACGCTCCTCTCGCGCGTCCGCAAGAGCCACGTGCCGTTGCCGATCGACATGTGCGTCTTCATCGCCGCCGAGGTCGCCAAGGGGCTCGACCACGCGCATCGCCGCCGCGACGAGCAGCTCCGCGCGCTCAACATCGTGCACCGCGACGTGAGCCCGCAGAACGTTCTCCTTTCGCTCGAAGGCGAGGTGAAGGTCACCGACTTCGGGATCGCCAAGGCGCGCGGCGCGCTCGAGCAGCAAGACTCCGGCGACACGCACCAGCGAAAGCTCCAGGGGAAGTTCGGGTACATGAGCCCCGAGCAGGCGCGTGGTGAGGTCGTCGACGCGCGGAGCGATCTCTTCTCGCTCGGGATCATCCTGTACGAATGTGTGGCGGGGGTGAACCCGTTCAGCGCGCCGACGACGTTCGAGACGCTTCGCCGCGTGCAAGCGTGCGAGTTCCCGCCCGCCGAGCTCCTGCGACCCGACGCGCCCGCCGAGCTCGTGGCCATCATGGCCACGGCGATGGCCAAGGATCCGGCGCAGCGCTTCCAGGACGCCGGCAAGATGTACGAGGCGCTCGTCGCGTTCCTGTACGCGCAAGGGCGGCGTTACGGCGCGCACGACCTGGCCGAGTTCGTCGCGCGGTTCCGGGCGACCGACGACACGCTGTCGCCGCCGGTGATGCCCAATCTGATGGATCGCGACATCGCGCCGGCCTCCGTCGAGCGGACGCCGGTGGAGGTGCCGACGTCGCGGTTCGCGTCGAGCGTGTCGCGCATCGAGACGGGGGTGCGGTACGTCGCCATCGATCGCGCGGCCGAGATGGGCGAGCGGCGCGAGGTGACGGCGCTGGTGATCGAGTTTCCGGTGCGCGACGCCGATGGTCAGGGGAACAAGGCGGACGAGATCGTGCGGCGCTACGGCGGTCGCGTGATGCGGCGCGATCCCGAGCAGCTCACGGCGCTCTTCGGCCTCGACGATCCCGACGGGCGCGACACGGAGATCGCGACCCGCTGCGCGCTCGTCGCGTTGCGTGCGCTCGAAGGGCCGCGCCTCGCCAGCGCGGGCGTGCACACCGCGCGCATCCATGTGTCGAACGACGGCGAGCCGACCGACGACGAGCGTCTCAGCGGCCTCGTCGCCACGGCGCGCGAGCTGGCGCGAATGAGGGAAGGGCGGTGCGCGGTCTCGGCGACGGCGCTCCGTCCGCTGAAGAACCTCTTCTCGTTCGAGCCGATCGGCGAAGGCAAAGAAGCGTCGATGCAGGCGGCGCTGGTGAAAGACGTGCGCGGGCCGGCGGAGACGTTCGGGCGGTTCGTCGGACGAAAAGACGAGCTGCGCGTCATCGGCGAGGTGCTCGCCGCCAGCACGCGACGGCAAGGGCGCGTGCTCACGATCCGCGGCGACCACGGCGTCGGCAAGACGCGCCTCCTCTATGAGGTCGAACGCCGGCTTCGAAAGGGGAGCTACAACGTCGGCTTCTACCTGTGCACCTGCCCACCGCGCGGACGCGAGCTCCCGCAGTCGGGGATCGCGGCGATGCTGCAGACGCTGTGTGGCGTGGCCGAAGGGGACGCGAACGAGCGAATCGTCGCCGTGCAGCCGCGCTTGCGCGCGCTCGGGTTGCACGACGAGGAGGTCGGCGCGGTGCTTGCCGCGCTCGGCGCCAGCGTGCCGCGTCGAACGACGGACGCGAAGGGGCCGCTCCGGAATGCGCTCGCGAGGATGATCGTGAGCCTGTGCGACGACCGCCCGCACCTCTTCGCGTGGGACGCGGCGCACGCGATGGATGCCGACAGCTTCCTCGTGCTCGAGTCGGTGTTCCAGCGCTTGCAGAATGCACGCGTCGTCCTGGCCTTCGCGGCGCGCGCGGGGTTCACGCACCCGCTCGAGAAGCTCGTGTCGCACTCGGGGCTCGAGCTGGGCGATCTCGACGCCGAGTCGGTGGAGCGGCTCGTCGCGCTGCGCCTCGGCGTGGAGCGCGCGCCGGACGATCTCGTGAGGTTCGTGCGCGAGCGCGCGGGCGGGCATCCGCAGTTCATCGAAGAGGTGTTGAAGGGGCTCGTCGATGCGCGCGCGGTGACGGTGGCCGAGAAGAAGGTCGTCACAATGAAGCTCGTTGGGCAAGACCTCGCGCTGCCGAAGACGTTGCGAGGGCTCGTGGCGTCGCGGGTGTCGCGCCTCGCCGGGCACGACAAGGCGACGCTTCAAGCGGCCGCTGTGCTGGGCGATCCGGTCGACGCCGGCGTGCTCGCGCAGATGGTCGGGCAGCCGATGGTGACGCTCGAGCGATCACTGGCGACGCTCGAGGCGCGTGATTTTCTGGCGCACGTGGGGCCATCGCGCCTGCGGTTCACGTCGCCGATCGTGCGTGAGGTCGTCGTCGATGCGCTCACCTTGGAGGCGTCGCGCGAGATGCACGCGGCGGCGGCGCACGCGCTCGAAGTGGTGCTCGGCGACAAGATGGGCGAGCAGTCGGACCGCCTGGCCGCGCACTATTACGAAGCCGGCGACCGCGATCGCGCGGCGACTTTCTTCACGATGAGCGCGGCGCGTCGGCTGGAGAGTGGGCAGCTGGAAGCGGCGGCGCGCGACTATGCGCGAGGGATCGATCTCGCGAACGTCACCACCCGCGACGCGAAGACGCTGGCGTCGTGGCTCGACGGGCTGGCGACCGCCGTGCGCCTCGTACGCTCGCTCCCCGAGGCGCAGGAGATGTGCGATCGGTTGATCGCGCGGCTCGACGAGACGGCGGACGTCGCGACGCGCGTGAAGGCGCGCGTCGACGCCGGGCGAATCCTGGGCGCGCTCCACCGGTTCGATCTGGCGCGCGCGCGCTTCGACGAAGCGGAGAAGCTGGCCCACGGCGATGAAGCGCAGCTGAAGGCGGTGCTCGTCTCGTATTCGGAGCAAGCGAGCCGCCAAGGGGACTTCAAGCGAAGCCTGGAGACGCTCGAGCGGCTGCAGCACCTGGCGACGACCGGCGGCGACAAGAACGACGAGCACAAGGTCTACATCGGCCTGGCGCAAGGGCACGCGGCGATGGGCGATCGTCGCGTCGCCCTCTCGTACCTGGCGAAGGCCGAGGCGATTCTTCCGAACGACGCCACCGCGCAGTGCGAGCGCGAGAAGCTCCACGGCCTCATCGAATATTTCGCCCGCGACTTCCGCGCTTCGGCTGCGGCGACCGAGCGCGCGATCGACAAGGCCCGCGCGCTGGGGCTCACGTACGAGGTCGCGGTGAACCTGCACAACCTGGGCGATCTGCTCGTGCGACTCGAAGACTTCGCGCGCGCGTACGGTGCGATCCAGCAGTCGCTCGCGCTGTGCGACGAGGCCGGGTACGAGCGCCTCGCGAGCCACAATCGGATGTTCCTCGCGTTCCTCGACGCGCTGAAGGGGGACGCCGACGCCGAGAAGACGCTCGGTCAGGGGATTCGCTACGCGGAAGCGAACGACTTCACCTGGGACGTCATCAGCGGACGATCGCTCCTCGCGCAGCTGCTTCAGCGTCGTGGCGACGTGGCGGGTGCGCGCGTGGAGTACGAGAAGCTGCGGGCGATCGCAGTGGACGCGGGGAACAAGCTGGCCGCGGAGGACGCGGAGGCTGCGCTGCGAGCGACCGCGAGTTGAGCGGGCTTCACGCCGCCGCTTCGAACACGCCGCTCTTCAACTCGTAGACGCGCACCCGCGCGCTCTCGCGATCGTCCACCACCGCCGGCGCGCCGAAGATTCGACACCCTCCCGCGAAGCAATCGACCGCCTTGTGCAGATGACCGTGAAGCACCTGCACGTTCGCGTGCCTCTGCACGATCTCGAGCAAGCGCGTCGACCCGCGAAGCCCATCGACCCACGACGACATGCGACCGCGCGGCGCGAACGGCGGATGGTGGAGCACGAGCACGATCGTCTTTCGCTGCAGTGCCGGATCGCGAAGGCGCTCCTCGACGGCGTCGGTGACGACGCGCGTGATCTCTCCGCCGGCGCGCGTGATCGACTGGAAGCACGAGGCGTCGATCGGCATGAACGCGACCTCTCCACGATCGACCACCTTGCCCGCTTCGCCCGCGCTGCTCTCTGCGAACGGCGCGAGCGGTCCCGACATGGCGCGCGACCAGGACGACTCCGACGTGTAAGCGTCGTGATTGCCGGGCACGAGCGTGACGCTGCTCGGTGTGATCTTCGAGTCGTGGAGTGTCTCGGCGAATACTTCGAACTGAGCCTCGTTGCCGATCTCGGTGAGGTCACCGGAGATGACGATGTGTGACGCGCCGCTCCCACGCGCCGCGGCGAGCGAACGGCGGAGCTTTTCCACGCGCGCCTCGGGCGCAAACGAACGCGCGTAGCTCACGAGGCGCGTGCGGAGCGTGTAGCCCTCGCCGTCGCCACCACCGACAGGCTGTCGGCGTTCGAGCACGTGGACGTCGGACAAGTGAGCGACACGCATGGCCGTGCGCGATCACTCCGCAACAAGCGAGCCACGCGCGGTCAGCGTCGGTAGCGCGGCGTGGGCGGAAAGTGCGAGGACGGCACCTTCTGGAGCTCGTCGACGAGCGCGTCGTGGATCGCGCCGTTCGTCGCCAGGAGCTGGCCGCTCAAGAGGTCGGCCTGGTTGCCGGCGTAGTCGGAGAGTCGCCCGCCCGCCGCGAGCACGATCGCCGCGCCCGCGATGCAGTCCCACGGCGCGAGCTTCTTCTCCCAGTAGCCGTCGTACGTGCCGTCGGCGACGAGGCAGAGATCCAGGGCGGCGGAACCGCAACGACGCACCGCCTGGCACTTTCGCTTGATGGTGACGAAGGCGTCGAAGTTGTTGTCGTCGCTCGTCGAGCGGTCGTACGGAAAGCCGGTGGCCAGGAGCGCGTCGGTGAATCGGCCCACTGTGCTGACGCGGCACAACGCGCCGTTGCGTTTTGCCTCACCTCCGGCGACGCCTCTCCATTCGACGCCGAGCGCCGGCGCGACGATCGCGCCGACGACCGGGAGCCCGTCGGCCAGGAGCCCGATGGCCACGCAATAGAACGGGTGGCCGTGGACGAAGTTCGTGGTGCCGTCGATGGGGTCGACGAACCAGGTGGCGTCGTGCTCGCCGGTCGCGCGATCGCCCCCTTGTTCTTCGCCGACGACGGGGAACGGCGTCTCGCGGGTGAGGTGCTCGCGGAGCATGCGCTCGCTGTCGCGATCGAACTGCGTGACGAGATCGACCCGCCCCTTGTGCTCGACGTGCGGATGGTTGCGCCACCCCGCGTGCACGAACGTTGCGGCCTCGCGCGCGGCCGAGAGCGCGATGCCGAGGAAGTGCTCGCGCCCTTCGAGCGTGGCGAGCGACTCGTGCGTCACGGCGCACCTCGAGCGGCGAGCGACGCGACGAGTCGTGCGTGGAGATCACCGAAGGTGCCGTTGGAGAGGATGGCCACGGTGTCGCCGGAGCGCGCCTCGCGCGTGACGCGCTCGAGGATCTCGTCGACGCCGCTCGCGAGCGAAGCCTTCCGCTCTCCCAGCTCGTGCGCGAGTTTGGCCAGGTCGAGCCGTTCCCCTTCGGGGATGTTCGCGCGACCGAGCGGCGCGAAGATCACGTGGTCCGCCGCTTCGAATGCGCGCGCGTACTCGCGCTGATGAAGCGCGCGACACGCGGTCGCGCTCCGCGGCTCGAAGATCGCCCAGAGCGCTCCCTTCGGATGGCGCCCGCGGAGCGCGCGAAGCGTCTCGTCGACTGCCGTCGGATGGTGCGCGAAGTCGTCGTACACGTACACGCCGCCCGGCTCACCGAGGAGCTCTTGCCTGCGCTTCACTCCTTCGAACGTGGCCAGCGCGCTCCGCGTTCCGCGCACGTCGACGCCGAACCCCTCGGCGCACGCGGCGATCGTCGCGATCGCGTTCCGAACGTTGTGCGCGCCCGGCACGCGAAGCGCGTACCTGCCGCATGACACCCCGCCGGCGAACAGATCGAACTGCGCGTTCCCGTTCGCGTCGTTCGCCGCCATCGCGCCCGACCACGTCGGCGTCACGTCGCCCGTGTCGTCGCCGTCGAGCCCGTAGAACACGACGCGCGCTTTTGCTTCCTCGAGCGCTATCGCTCTCGCGCGAGCCGCGCGCGCATCGACGACCACCAGCCCGCGCTCGGGGACGGCGCGCACGAAGGCGCGGAACGCCGCTTCGTACGCTTCTTCGTTCGCGTACACGTCGATGTGATCGAGCTCGACGCTCGTCACGATCGCCACGTCGTCGGGGCCCACGCCGACGTAGTCGAGGAACTTCGGTCGCTTGCTCCAGTACACGTCGTCGTACTCGTCGCCTTCGATGACGAACGGAGAAGCGGGCGCGCTGCCGGCGAGCACTTTGCGTTTCGTCGACCCGATCGCCGCGCCCGCCGGCAGGCCGCGCGGCACGCCGCCGATGAACCAACCCGGATCGCGGTCGGCCGCGCGGAGGACGTGCGCGCACATCGTCGCGGTCGTCGTCTTGCCGTGCGTGCCGGCGACGATCAGCGGCTTTCGCCCGACGAGAAACTGATCGCGCAGCGCGCGCGACATGCTCGTTCGCGAGAGCGACATCGACTCGGCGGCGACGGCCTCGGCGTTGTCTCTCCGAATCACGTTCCCCACGACGACGAGATCCGGCCGCGGCTCCAGGTTCTTCGCGTCCCATCCACGAAGGCACTTCACCCCCGCCGCTTCGAGCTCCGGTCCGATCGGCGGATCGAACGCCACGTCCGATCCGCTCACGTCGTGCCCCGCCTCGCGCAGCAAGATCGCGAGCGACCCCATCCCCGTCCCCGACACGCCCACGAGGTGCACGTGCATGGGAGCGCTCACGCCTTCTTGAACGTGAAGGTCTCTCCGTCGAGCCCGACGTTCACCGTTCCGCCCGTGGGGTAGCCGCCGGCGAGGATCTCCTCGGCCAGCGGGTCTTGCAGCTTCTTCAAGATGGCGCGCTTCAATGGGCGCGCGCCGAACGCCGGCTCGTAGCCGAGATCGACCAGCGCGTTCTTCGCGGCGTCGTCGAGCGAGAGGCGCAGCTCGCGATCGGCCAGGAGCTTCTCCAGGCGTCGTAGCTGGATGTCGACGATCCCGCGGAGGTCGACCTTCGACAGCGGCCGGAAGAGAACCACGTCGTCGATGCGGTTCAGAAACTCGGGGCGCATGAAGTTCTTCAGCTCGTCGCGCAGGACGTCGGCCAGCGCTTCGCGCCCTTCGGGGCTCTCGAACATCTTCGGATCGGTGTCGAGGATTCGCTTCGACCCGATGTTGCTCGTCATGACGACGACGGTGTTCGAGAAGTCGGCGGTGCGCCCGCGGCCGTCGGTGAGGCGACCGTCGTCGAGCACTTGAAGGAGGAGGTTGAAGACGTCGGCGTGCGCCTTCTCGACCTCGTCGAAGAGCAGAACGCTGTACGGCTTGCGACGAACGGCTTCGGTGAGAAAGCCCCCCTCTTCGCTGTCGACGTACCCCGGCGGCGCGCCGACGAGGCGCTGCGCCATGTGCTTCTCCATGAACTCGCTCATGTCGAGGCGAGTCATCGACTGCTCGTCGTCGAAGAGGAACTCGGCCAACGCTTTCGCGAGCTCGGTCTTCCCCACGCCGCTCGGCCCGAGGAAGAGGAACGAGCCGATGGGCTTGCCCGGATCGCGCAGCCCCACGCGCCCGCGGCGCACCGCACGCGACACCGCGCGCACCGCTTCGCTCTGGCCGACGACGCGCGCGCTCAGGCGGTCTTCCATCTTGAGGAGCTTGTCGCTCTCGGTCTCGAGCATCTTGGCGACGGGGATCCCGGTCCACTCGCCGATGACGACCGCGACGTCTTCTTCGGTGACGACGTTGTTCTCGCGCGGCTCCTTCGCGTCGCCGAGCACCTTCTTCACTTCGGCGTTCGCCGCTTCGAGCTTCTTCTTCGTCTCCGGAATGCCGACGTGCTCCAGCTCGCCGATGCGCGCGAAGTCCTGCTTTTCACGGGCCTCCGCGAGCTGCGTCTCGAAGCGCGCGAGCTCCTGGGCGAGCGCCGTCTGCGCCGTGAGCACGCTCCGCTTCGACTCGATGCGCTGCCGCATCGTGATCACTTGCGGATCGAGCTCGGCGATCTCCTTGTCGATCCGCTCGCGCGTCTTGGTGCTCATCGCGTCGATGTCGTCGGCCAGCGATGCGCGCTGCGCCTTCAGCGAAGCGAGGCGTCGAATCGCGTCGTCGACCTCGGCCGGCACGCCGTCGATCTCCACGCGCTTTCGCGCCGCCGATTCGTCGAGCAGGTCGATCGCCGAGTCGGGGAGCGCGCGATCCTGCAAGTACCGCTTGGCGAGACGCACCGCGCTCACGACGGCCGGGTCGCCGATCTGCACCTTGTGATGCGCCTCGTAGCGCGTGGCGATGCCGCGGAGGATCTCGATCGTCTCGTCGGGCGTCGGCGCGTCGATGCCGAGCACCGTGAAGCGGCGGAGCAGGATCGGGTCCTTCTCCTGGATCTTGCGAATGCCTTCCGCCGTCGTCGTCGCCAGCATGCGCACGTCGCCGCGCGCGAGGATCGGCTTCAACAGATCGCCGACGCCGCTCCCCGCCGCGCCTTGCCCGAGCAGCGAGTCGACGCCGCGAATGAAGAGGAGCGCGTCCGATCCGCGATCGGTCTTGCCGCCTTTGGCGACGGACGCGACCACCGCCTTCAATCGCTCTTCGATCTCGCCGCGCAACCGCGCTCCCGCGACGAGCGCGCCGGTGTCGAGCTCGAGGATCGCCAGCTTGCTCAGGTTCTCAGGAACGTCGCCCGCGGCGATGCGCTGCGCGAGCGCGTTGATGATCGCGCTCTTCCCCACGCCGGGCTCGCCGACGAGGAGCGGGTGATGCTTGTGACGCCGCTCCAGGATCTGGAGCAGGCGTCGCACTTCGACGTCGCGCCCGATGACCGGATCGAACTCGCCGCGCCGCGCCCGCTCGACGAGATCGGTCGTGAACGATCCGCGATCGAACGCCGGCCCCGCCTGCACGTCGCGCGGCACGCTTCGAAGCGCCCCCATGTGATTGCGGAGCGAGCCCGGCCCGATCGAGAACTGCTGAAGCACCGTCGCTGCCGGACCGCGGAGCTCTTGCACGAGCGCGTTGAGCAGATGCTCGACGTTCACCGTCCCGCTCGGGCCCGCTTCCTTCTCGGCGCGCGCCAGTAGCGCGAGCATGGCCCCCGACAGATACGCCAGCCCCGTCCCCGTCTTCGCCAGTCGACCGAGCGCCGCCTCGGCTTCGCTCGCCACGTCGGTCGGCGCCGCGCCCGCGCGCTTGAGCACTTCGGCTACGCCGGCGTCGCGATCGAGCGCGCGCGCGAGCAAGTGAATCGGCTCTACCTGCGCGTGCTTGCGTTCATCGGCCAGGGCCTGCGCGCCGGCGACGAGCGCCTTCGCATCGGGTGCGTATCTTTCGAGGTGAATCGTCTGCTCGGCGGCCATCTAAACGCCGCGGAGCCTAGCATGCGCAGGGGCGGCGATCGGATGCGCGCGGCGGCGCGACCCCTCCCGCATCCGGCATCGAATGCTTACGTTTCAGGGAATGAGTGGGATGACGTCGCAGCAAGCAAAGGTCACGGTCTACACGACGAGGGTTTGCGCCTACTGCTTCATGGCCAAGTCGATCCTCGCCAAGCGTGGGATCGCGTTCGACGAGGTCGATGTGTCGAACGACACCGAGAAGCGCACGTGGTTAGTGAAGGCCACCGGTCAGAAGACCGTGCCGCAGATCTTCATCAACGACGTCTCGGTCGGCGGTCACGCCGAGCTCGCGCAGCTGGACCGCGCGGGCGAGCTCGTGAAGCGCGCGTTCGGAACCTAGGCCAGCGCGTCGATCAACCGCGCGACGTCTCGCTCCGCGACCGAGCACAACGCGACACGAAGCGCGCCCGATCCGCCGTCGCCGGCCGGCGCCTTCTGCGGAACGACGAAGACGCCGAGTTCCTTCATCGCCGCCGCCTTCGCGATCGGATCGTCGTGGAACACGGTGACGAAGAAGCCCCCTTCGTACCGCGGATAACGAAGCCCGCGCCCGGGCGCGAGCGCGTTGAACGCCGCCACGCGCGCACGCAGGAGCGACTTCAACGTCTCGCGCTCCGCGTCGCACGCCTTCGCCAGCGCCGGGTCGGTGAGGCACCGCGTGATCGCCGACTGCCCGCCGCGCACGCAGTTCGACCACGTGCCGCGCGACGAATAGCTGAGCGCGTTCTCCGTCTGCGCGCGCTCCTTCTCGTCGGCCACGCACGCCACGAGCGCCCCCACGCGGAGCCCGTAATGCGTGAACGCCTTCGACGCGCTCCATCCGAACAGCAGCCCGACCTTGCCGAGCAGCGGCGTGAGCTCGTGAAGGAGCGCGCGCGGATCGCTCGCGCCGTACGCGGCGTACGCCATGTCGACCAGCAACGTGATGGAGGCGTCTCCGTGTGATGACGACGATCGCGCGACCAGCTTCTCGACCACCGCGCGCCACTCCGACGCGCGCATCGAGTAGCCCGTCGGGTTGTGACACGGGTCGTTCAAGAAGAGGAGCACGCGCTTCTGCGACTCGAGCTGCGCGGCCACGGCGCGATCGAGCGCGTCGACGTCGAGCGAACCGTCGGCCGCGAACATGCGGAACGTCGTCACCTTGCGATCCGCTTCGTCGCACAGCGTCTGGTACGGGCCCCAGTAATAGCTTGTCGTGAGCATCGACTGCCCGGGCTCCAGGAAGTTCGCGATGGCGTGACGAAGCGCGCCCGAGCCGCCCGGGGTCGCCGTGGCGATCGCCGTCGTGCGCAGCGCCGGCTCGCTCGTCAGCAAGTCATCCATCACGGCGCGAAGGAACGTCGGCATCCCGGCGATCGGCGCGTACGTCGCCCACTCCACTGCGGGCACCTCGTGCACGGCGCGCGCGGCGCTCGGGAGGATCGCGAGCTTGCCGTCGTCGTCGAGCAACGCGCCGACCGTGGCGTTCACGATCGACTCGCCACGCTCGCGGCGGAGCGTCGCTTCCTTGTTCAAGGCGAAGATGGGATCGTCCGAAGGACGCGACTGGTGCGACGGGATCACGTGGGCCATGGCTGCCGCGCGTTCTGCCAGATTGTCAGCCCGAACGAAAGCCGACGCGCGCCCCTGCCAGCTTGACCGAGCGTCTGACCGAGCCTCGAGCGCGCCGGCGCGACGAATCGCCGGGATTCCCCGACGAGCCGCGCGGCCGGGCGTGTGGCATGCGGTATGCTCAACGCCCTCTTCGATGCGCGTCCGCTCTCCGCTCGTCTTCGTCATTGCGCTCCTGGCTGCGTGGGCCCTCGCCCTCGCGCCGCGCGTGGCGCGTGCGCAGACGCCGCCGGTGCTGAGCGGCCCGTCGGTGAGCGGCATCGCCGGCGTCGTTTCGCGCCTCGAGCCGAACGGATCGAGCGCCGATTCCACCGGCGCCGACCCGCACCCGAACGGCGTCCTCGTGAACGCCATCAACTTCGAAGACTGCGAGTCGGACCTCATTTACTCGTTCCCGCTCCTCATCTCGTCGCTCAACAGCGGCTACAACCTCAACATCTGGGCAGGCACGGCCGACTGCTCGCAGCTCACGAACCGCCAGGCGGCGACGGCGGTGTGCTGGCCCGTCAAGGTGCCGGTGCAGGCGAACGCGAATCCGTACACGGTCGACGTGCGGATGCGCGACATCGTCTCGCAGATCTTCCAGGCGACGCACACGGTCACGTACGTCGCGGCCCCCACTAAGGCCTCCGGCAATGACGCCGTCTGCCAGGCTCAATCGACGACGGGTGCGACCAATATCCAGGTCTACTTCTTCTTCGCCGACGCGGCGGGCAACGCCGTCGGCAACAACCAGCCGTACCCGGTCACGGTCGACATGCGCGCCGGCGATGTTCAGGGATCGATCTCCGTGGGCGTCGGCGAGACCCTCCTCATCGTGAACGTCCCGCCGACGACCGACACCGACACGCAAGGGTGGAACGTCTACTGCGATCCGCCGCCCGGCAAAGAGTCGGTCGTCTCGACGATCCCCGTCGATGCGGCGACGAACGGCGGGGTGTGCGTCCCCGACAGCGCGGGCACGGTCGTCACGACGAGCACCGACGCCGAAGCCGACGGCGACGCGAGCGACGCGGGCGATGAATCGGGCGTGGCCGCCGTCGATAGCGGACCCGCTCCCGTCGTGCTCGACGATGCCGGGGGCAACGTGTGCGGCGTTTCGGTCAACGACGCGGGGATCCCTTCGCCGGGCGGTTGCTCGACGTCGTCCGTGCTCGTCCCCGGAGGCGGCGGACTCGTGACCACCACCGTCGACGAAGCGGGCAACGAAATCGTCGAGGAAGGGGGGGCCAGCGTCTTCTCCGAAGAGGGAGGCGCCGCCATCCAGGGCGGCACGATGAAGATCCTTCCGTCCGGATATCTCTGCGGCACGGGCTCGGTGAGCTCGACGCAGATCAACGTGCTCGGCCTGAAGAACGGCGTCTATTACAACGTCGCCGTGGCCGCGACCGATGCGCTTGGGAACGTGGGACCGCTGTCGAACGTGCCGTGTGGAGAGCCAGTGCCCGTGAATGATTTTTGGAAGCTCTATTACGAAGCGGGCGGCCGCGCAGGTGGCGCCTTCTGCTCCGCCGAAGGGGTCGGGACTCCCGCGGGGAGCGGCGCGGTGGGAGCGTTGATGGTGGCATCGATGGTGGCGATCGCTCGCCGGCGGAGGCGCAAGTGAGAAGCGCGAAGAGCGCGTGGATCGGGGTCGGCGTGATCGGGCTCGCGATGTCGGCTTTCGCCCGAGAGGCGCGCGCCGACCAGAGCGAGATGCTGGAGACGCGCGGGCAGCAGAAGGGGCGGAGCGCTCAGAACTTCGAGATCGAGGCGCGCGCCGCGCTCTACCAACCGCTGATCGACTCCGATCCGTCGCTGACGCCCGGCGCGACGCCGTACAAAGATTCGTTCGGCTCGTCCGCGCGCGTCGAGCTGGCCCTCGAGTTCGACTGGCAAGCGCTGCGCATCCCGCACTTCGGCACGATCGGTCCGGGCGTCTCCATCGGCTACACGAGCATCAGCGGGAACGCGCCGCGCGTCGACGGCGGGCTCCCCAAGTCGGAAGAAACGACGACGCTCGAGATCCTTCCGCTCTACGCCGTTGGCGTGATGCGGGTCGATGCGCTGATGCGCGACCTGCGCGTGCCGCTCGTGCCGTACGCGAAGGCCGGCCTCGGCATGGCGCTGTGGCGCGCGTCGAACACCGCGGGGACGTCCGTCTCGCCCGGCGGAACCGTTGGAAGAGGGCACACGTTCGGGCCGCAGTTCGCGCTGGGGGTCCAGTTCGCGCTCGGCGTGCTCGATCCGCACGCGGCGCAGCAGCTCGACGAGTCGACCGGGATCAACAACACGTACCTGTTCGGTGAGCTCATGTTGAGCGAGCTCACGGGCATCGGTCAGGACCACCCGCTGTACGTGGGGACGAACACGTTCGCCTTCGGGCTGGCGTTCGAGTTCTGAGCGCGGCGCGCGGGCTCCCTCTAGCGCAAGGGGAGACCGGCGAATGATGATAGTGTTCGCGCGATGGCGGCCTGCACGCTCCACATCGGTTCGCGCCGGGTGCTCGTGTCGGACGAGGGGCCGCCGGCGGCCGAGTTCGCGCTCTTCGATTCGAGCGACGTAGAGCTCGCGCAGGGCGACGGCGGCGTGCTCCACGAATCGGGGTACCGAACGACGGCGGGCGAAGCGGCGAACCGGCTGGCGGTGGCGGGGATCACCGTCGAGATCGCGGCGCAGTGCGCGTCGGTCGTGCGCGGGCGGATCGCCGAGGCGTATGCGCGTGGACCGGTGGTGCGAAAGCTCGGCGCGCTGCTCGGAGCGGGGGAGCTCTTCGAAGGGGGGACGTACGACGCGACGCTGCGCCGGTACGAAGGGGCGTGGCTCGACCTGCCGCTCCTCGCGAACGACGCGGGGATCGCGCGCGCGACCGGCGTGCTCCACGCGATGTCGCTCGTGGCGCTGCTGACCGAGGTGGCGCGCGACACGCCGGTGCTCCTGGCGACGGGCTCGGCCGAGTCGCTTCGCCTGGGCGAGCGCACGCTGCGACGCCATGCGATCGCCGGCGTCGAGGCGGTACCGCGCGCGCTTCGTCATCTGTCGTCGCACGTCCCCGGTCCGCAGCACGTGGGCGACGGGCCGACGCGCGACGCGATCGAAGCGCGGCTCCGGTCACGACTCGAGACGTGTGAGAACGAAGAGGCGCGCGAGCACGTGTTTCGCCTGGGGCGCCTCCTCAACGAGCGACCGCGCCCGACGCACGGGCCGCTGGCCGAGGCCGAGCTGTGGGAGATCGATCGCTTGCTCGCGCAAGGGAGCGCGCCGGACGCGCTCGTTCGCCTCGAAGCCCGCGAAGCGCGCGCGGGGCGAGACCCGGGGACGATCTACCTGCGCGCCCGCGCCGCGCTCATCGCCGGGAGCGAGTCGCCTCGGTTGATCGCGCAGCGCATCGGCGAGCTCGCGCTCTCGATGTCGAACTTCCCCGACGTGGAGCTCCTCGCGGCGCAAGCGTGGAACGCGGCCGGCGAGACGCGCATCGCGATCCCGTTCGCGCGCGATCTCATCTCGAACCCGCGCGTGCACGAAGAGCTTCGCATCGCCGCGGAGTCGATCCTCCGATCGCCGCGCGCGCCGCTCGAGGACATCGGCGAGCGCGGGTTCGAAGCGTCGGAAGACGGGGAGCTCGTGCGCGCGTCGGTCCCTCCGGCGTCGGCGCCGCGAGGGTCGCGCCCTCCTCCTCCGTTCGACACGGGGCCGCCGACGCCGCGACTCTCCACGCTCCCGCCTACGCCTCGCATCTCGCAGAATCCGCCGGCGTACGGCTCGCATCCGCCGCATGCGCCGTCGCGATCGCACACGCCGATGGCGCCGCTCGAGATGCCGGCGCGGCCGGCGGCGTCGGAGCGCTCTCCGTCGCCGCACGCCAAGTCGGTTCCACCGCCGCCCGTCGCCTCGCCGGTGCCGCCGTCCCAGGATCCGCGCGCCGAGAGCGAGCCGCCGCCCCGCCCGCGCAGCCTGACTCCGCCGCCGGTACCCCGCACGCCGGTGCCGTCGCGCGACATGCGTCGCTACCTCACGCCCCCCGAGCGGATCGCTTCGCCGCTCCCGCCGCGCATCTCGTCGCGCGGGAGCGTCCCGCCGCCTTCGATTCCCCTTCCGTCGATCGAAGGGTTCACGCGCACGCCGACCGATCGCCCCGCGCGCCCCAGCGAGCTTCCGCCGTCGACCCGGCCGAGCGCGCGGATCGTTCAGGCCGCGCTGTCGTGGCCGTCGCAGCTGCGGGCCCCGCGCGAAGAGAACGTGCGCCCCGAAGAGATCGAGCACACGCCCGCCGCGCCCCGGACCGTGTCGCAGCGCTTCATGCGCGGCGCCTCGATGCCTCCGCTCGCGTCCGAGCCGCCGCGTCAGTCGCCGATGCCGCGCGCTGCGGTCATTCCGCGCGTCGACATCGACGAGCCCGATCTGGTCGAGACGCTCCCTCTTCCGCGCGGCGCGAGCGAGGCGGCGATCGACACGCAGGTCATCCCGCGCAGCGCGCTCGAAGCGCGCATCCGGTTCACGATCGACGCGCGCGAGCTCGCGCGTCGCTATCGCCACGATGAAGGCACCGAGCTTCGTCTCGACAACCGCGCCATCAGCATGATGCAGCGGCACCTCGCCGAGCGCTTTCCGTCGCGCACCGTCTCGAGCCCGGAAGAAGCGCGCGAAGCCGAGCTGCACGGGGCGCTCCTCAGCGAGATCTTGGCGCGCCTCCTCGACGCCGAGTGGATCGACATCGCGCCCACGGAGCTCGGCTACTGGGCGATGTCGCTCCCCACGCGCGACGGCGCCGGCAAGCGCGTGTGGCCGTTCGGTCGCGTGCTGCGGTTCATCGCAAGTGGCGGGGAAGACGATCTGGTCGCGTTCTTCCGGAAGCTGCGCGAGCTCACGTAGTCGCGCGCGCGATCACTTTCCGCAGTAGCCCGTGCCGCACGCGTCCTTCGCCTGGCCGGCGCAGAACTGTCCGATGGCGCATGCTTGGTATGCGAGTGGGCCGCAGCTCGAGCTGCATGATGTGGCGATCGAGGTCGCGATGTCGTCGCTCGAGAGGAGAACGATGTATCCGATCCCCGGCGCGCCGCCGTCGGAGGCGGCGGGCTTGAAGTAGTCGAGGCAGTCGGTCGTGCTCGTCGCGCACTGCGAGCAGTACTTCGTCTTGGCCAGCGTCTGCGCGGTGGTGGGCGAAGCGTTCGCCAGCCTCGTGCGCACGCACGGGTCGCCAGCGTACGTCGTGTAGTCGCCGCAGCCGATCGACGTGGAGCACGCGTCGAGCGCGCTCTTGAACGTCGCGCTCAGCGCATCACCGAGCGCGACGCAGTTGTTCAAGTCGGTCTGCCGGCACGCCTGACACTGGTTGCATTGCGCGAACAGCTTGGTCTCGAGCGCGCAGAAAGCGGCCTCGCCGCCCGTCGCCAACGGGGGAATCACGCACGACGCGGCGGGCGCTCCATCACTCCCCTGTGCCGCCGAGCCCGCGTCGCTCCCCGCGGTGAACGCCGTTCCGCCACACGCAGCCAAGGCGCAGGCGACGAACGCGATCGTCGAGTTCCGACGGGTGAGCACGGCCATCACGGAATCGTACACGACGCGTCGCGAGGTCGACACGGCCTCGGGAAGCTTCACTTTTTCGTGCTCAACGCACGCACCTCGCGAGACGTAGACAAGTCCTTGCGAACGCTTCCTCTGCGTCCAGTATGCGCACGCGCCATCTCGCAGTCGTGCGGAGCCAGCGTGGAGGATGAGATGAATACGAGGTCAGTCATCGCGGGTCTGTCGTGCGTCGTGACCGCGTTCGCGCTCTGCGCGGTCGCTCCGGCGTGCAGCGGTGGAAACTCGACCAGCGGCTTCGGCTCTTCGAGCGGCAGCGGCAGCGGGAGCAGCAGCGGCGCAAGCGGCAGCGGCGGAGGGAGCGGAAGCAGCAGCGGCTCCACGCCGATCCTCGGCGGATCGAGCGGCAGCGGGAGCAGCAGCGGCGGCCCCACGCAGCCCGTCGGTCCTGCATGCCCGACGGGATGGGAGTGCAACGTCTCGTGCCCCAACAACGGCACGACGTCGATCACCGGCCTCGTCATGGATCCGGCCGGCGCCGATCCGCTCTACAACATCGTCGCGTACGTCCCGACGACCGCGCTCGGCACGCTCCCTTCGGG
Source organism: Myxococcales bacterium (assembly GCA_003151595.1). The sequence continues at coordinate 7,157 of PLXW01000157.1, read as the reverse complement.
CGTGCTCACCGGCGCCGACAAGTGCTCGTGCAGCGCGCTCTTCCAGGGCGACCCGCTCGTCTACGCGACGACCGGCGTCGACGGGAAGTTCACCATCCAGAACGCGCCCGTCGGCAAGGACCTGACGCTCGTCATTCAGGTCGGCAAGTGGCGCACGACGACGACGGTCACGACGACGAAGTGCGGACCGGTCGACGCGGGCACCATCAAACTCCCGAAGAACATGAAGGTCGGGAAGTACGACAACATCCCGGACATCGCCGTCTCGACCGGCGGCGCCGATTCACTCGAGTGCCTCCTCGCGCGCATCGGCCTCGACACGGCGGAGTACGTGCCGGGCTATACTCAGCCGGGTCACATCCACATCTTCAACGGCGGTGGCGGCGGCGGGCTCGGGGCCACCGGCAGTGCGGAGAAGAACGCGATGGCGGGCGCGCCGACGGGCGCCGGCGGGCTGTGGGACAGCACGGGCGATCTGATGAAGAACGACATCGTTCTCCTCTCTTGCGAAGGGGGCGAGACCGACAGCGCCGTTCCTCAGAACCTCGAAGACTATTTGAACGTCGGAGGTCGCGCGTTCGCGTCGCACTTCCACTACTCGTGGTTCAACGGCTCGCTCCTGGGCGGCTACAGCGCGCCGAGCGATTGGGGGAGCAACCTTGCCAGCTGGACTCCGGGCGGTGGCGGCGGCGGTGGCGGCAGCAGCACCGTCGGCGGGAAGGTCGTGTCAACGCTCACCGGCGGCGGCAACTTCGCCAAGGGCGCCGCGCTCGCGCAGTGGCTCTCGGACCGAGGCGCGCTCTCGACGACGATCGGCACCACGACGGTAGCGAGCCCCGAGCTCCCGATCGCCGAGCCGCGCTACAACGCGAGCGTCACCTCGCAGAAGCCTTCGCAATCGTGGATCGAGCTCGACCCCGCGACCGACTCCAGCGGTGCAGGCGCATCGACGCTCTACTTCTCCTTCGACACTCCGGTGAACGGCACTCCGTCGGCCGACGGCGGCGCTCCGCAGTACTGCGGACGCGCGGTGTTCAGCGGCCTCCACGTGGGCGGCGCTTCGTTCGACTCGGTCAACTGCACCTCCGGTGGCGGCGGGGGCGGCGGTGGCGGTGGGCAAGGTTGCAACACGGGCCACGTCGCGATCGCGGCGCCCCCGCTCGGGTGCGACACGGGCCACCCGCTCTCACCTCAGGAGAAGGCGCTCGAGTTCATGCTCTTCGATCTCTCCTCGTGCGTCGTTCCCGACACGATCGCGCCGACGACCGACGCCGGGGTGCCGATCATCCCGCGCTGAGGTGCGCGCCTGAGCGCACACATGGATCATAAATAGACCGTGGGGTGGAACGTTTCGCGTATAGCGCATTCGCCGCTGGATATGCGCGAGAGACGTTGCACCCGTGTGTCGACGCTCCAGCATTCGTGGAATGAAGCACCCTCTGCTTCGGACCCGGGCCGTGTGCGGCGCGTTCGCGTTCGGCCTGGGGATCGCCGTAGCGTGCGGCGGTAACAGTTCGCCCAGCGGGTTCAATCCGAACCCCGGCAACGGGAGTGGCAGCGGCGGCGGGAGCGGCGGTGGCGAAGGGGATGGCAGTACGCCGATCCTCGGCGTCGGCGGCAGTGGAAGTGGCGGCGTGGTCGTGGGCGACGGCGGGTGCGTCGGCCTTCAGTGCCAGATCCACGCGTGCCCCAACAACCCTGACGGAACGACGCTCACCGGCCATGTGTACGATCCAGCCGGTAACAATGCGCTCTACGACGTCGTCGTCTACGTGCCGAACTCGACCCCCGCGCCGATCACGCCCGGCGTCGATGCGACGTCGTGCTCGTGCGACCTGCTCTACACCGGCGAGCCGATCGCGGCGGGCATCACGGACGCCTCGGGATCGTTCACGGTGAAGCACGTGCCCGACGGGACCGACATTCCGCTCGTCGTGCAGATCGGGAAGTGGCGCACGCAGATCAAGATCCCGACGGTCACGCTATGCGGCGGCTCGGCGGGCACCAACGATCTCGACACGCTCCTTCTTCCGGAGAAGCTCAAGCTCCCGAGCATCGCGGGCATCGGCGCGTCGGGTCTCACCAAGGGGCTCGAGCAGAACATTCCGAACATCGCCATCTCCACGGGGAGCGCCGACACGCTCGAGTGTCTGCTCCGTCGCGTCGGCGTCGATCCGCTGGAGTACACGCCGGGCGCCGGCGGCACCGGTCACATCCACATCTTCACGGGTGGCGGCAAAGCCGCGCCGTCGATGGTGGGGAGCACGTCGAGCGATTCGGATCTGTGGAAGTCGTCGGCCACATTGAGCCCCTACGACATCGTGCTGCTGTCGTGCGAAGGAGCGCCGACGACGATCTCGGACGTGCCGGCGACGACCGCCGCGCTCCAGACGTACACGGCGGCCGGCGGTCGCGTGTTCGCTGAGCACTACCATTACGAGTTCTTTTCCGACCCGCAGTCGGTGTTCGCCAACGACAACATCGCCGATTGGTTCAACGTGCAGACGCCGGGCGCCGGCGGCAAAGCGAACGATCAGTACGCCGCCAACACGGTGAGCGCGATCATTCAGACCACGCTCCCCGGCGGCGCGAAGTTCCCCAAGGGCGAGGCGCTTCAGACGTGGCTCAGCACGACCGTGAACGCCGAGGTCAACAATGAGCTCCCGATCTCGGTCGGTCGCTACAACGCGACGGTCACCGGCACGACGTACATCTCGACGCCGTGGGCGCAGGCCGATCCGGCGACCCTCGGCAGTGGCAAGGCGAGCACGCAGTACTTCTCGTTCGACACGCCCATCGGCGGCGTGAAGAGCGCGGACGGCGGCGCTCCCAACTATTGCGGGCGGGTCGTCTTCAGCGATCTCCACGTGAGCGGCGGAAGCGGCAGCGGCAGCCTCGACAACAGCGAGGGGCCGGGCACCGTTCCGCTCGGTTGCAGCGCGGCCACGCTTCAGCCCGATGAAGATGCGCTCGAATTCATGTTGTTCGATCTGTCATCCTGCGTGACTCCGGTGACTGCGATCCCGCAGCCGCCTCCCACGCCGCAGCCGCCTGTCAAATAGAGTCATCGCTTTGCTCAGTGCACCGTCACCGAAGTCGGAGAAGTCATGAACAAGAGATCCTTAATCACGAGTGCCGTCTGTTCCGCCGCAGCTCTCGCCTTCATGCTGGCTCCGGCCTGCGGTGGCGGTAGTGGCAGCCAGTTCAATCCGAACGGGGGAAGCGGGAGCGGAGGGGGCGACGACTCCGGCGCGCCGAACCTCATCGGAGGCGGCAGCGGCGGGAGCAGCTCCGGCGGCGGGCTCGGAGCCGACGGCGGGTGCTTGGGTCTCCAGTGTCAGATCCACGCCTGCTCCGGGAAGCCCGATGGGACCACGATCAGCGGTCACATCTACGACCCCGCGGGGACCAACGTTCTCTACAAAGTCGCGGCGTACGTCCCCAACAACGATCCTTCTCCGATCACCGACGGCATCACACCCGACTCGTGCTCGTGCGACTCGCTCTACACCGGCAATCCGATCGCCAGCGGCATCAGTCAGCCCGACGGCAGCTTCACGATCAAGAACGCGCCCGACGGGAAAGACATCCCGATCGTCATTCAGATCGGCAAGTGGCGAAACTACTTCACCATCCCCACCGTCACGAACTGCGGTGACAACAACGTCGACACGCTCCTCCCCGCGAAGCTGACGCTCCCGAAGACGCAGACCGAGACGAAGTTCTCGAACATCCCGAACATCGCAATCTCGACCGGCGGCGCCGATACGATGGAGTGCATCCTGGAGCGCATCGGCGTGTCGTCGACCGAGTACGGCGGTGACCCGACGGACGCGACGAAGCACATTCACATCTTCCAGGGTCGGAAGGGGGCGACCACGAGCCCCCAGGCCACCAAGAGCTCGGCCACCGGCGGGCTCTGGGATACCGGCCCGGACATGAATCGGTACGACGTCGTCATGCTCTCGTGCGAAGGGAGCGAAACGACGGGCGCGAACGGGAACATGGTCGGCAACGCCGAGTCGCAGGTGCTCGCGGATTATGTGAACGGGGGTGGGCGCGTGTTCGCGTCGCACTACCACTACGCGTTCTTCTTCAACGACCAGACCAACACCAACGCGACGCAGTTTCCGAACGTCGCCGACTGGTCGCTCGCAAACGCAGCCGCGAACGGGGGTTCGGACAACTATTCGACGGCGATCGGCGCGACCATCCAGACCAAGCTCTCCAGCGGCGCCAACTTCCCCGAAGGGCAAGCGCTGGCTACGTGGCTCGGCAACGTCGGTGCGCTCGGCAACGTCGACGGCCTCGGCTTGCCCAACATCCCGGCGACTGACCTCGGTATCCCGGATCAGAACGGCCGGTACGACGGGCTCGTCGGCCCGACGAACGTCTCGACGGTGTGGGCTACGGCGGACACCACGACTCTCAAAGGAGGCGACCCGGTGAGCTCGCAGTATTTCTCGTTCGACATGCCGTTCAACGCGCCGCTCAACGACGCGGGCACGCCGAACTACTGCGGCCGAGTCGTGTTCAGCGATCTCCACGTCGGCGCGCTGTCGAACGATTATCCCAAGGGCAAGCCCACGACGGTCCCCGCGGGTTGCTCCTACCCGCAGAAGCTCGCGCCGGACGAGGACGCGATCGAGTTCATCCTCTTCGACCTCTCGTCGTGCGTGACTCCGGTGACCGGGATTCCGCAGCCGCCGCCGACGCCGCAGCCGCCGGTGAAGTGACCTAGCGATTCGCGTTCGCCGCATTCGCCGCGTTTGCACCCTCAGGGAGAGGGGCCGATTCATGAACAAGAAATCGCTCGTGACGGGTGGAGTGTGTCTCTCGGCGGGGCTGGCGTTCTTGCTGGCGCCGGCGTGCGGAAGCACGAACGGGAGCGGTTTCAATCCCATCGGCAGCAGCGGGAGCGGCGGAAGCGGGAGCGGGGGTGGCAGCGGAGGGGGGATCAACGACGGCGGCTACGTCCCTCCGCTCAGTCCCGGTGACGGAAGCGCGAATCCGCCGGCGGGCGACGGCGGAACCGTCTGCGTGAACCTCCAGTGCCAGCAATCGACGTGCGGCGACGGCGGGTCGGCCACGCTGACAGGTCACATCTACGATCCGGCGGGGAACAACCCGCTCTACAAGGTCGTCGCGTACGTACCCAACGCCGACCCCGAGCCGATCGTCGACGGCATCACCGCCGACTCGTGCTCGTGCGGTTCGCTGTACTCAGGCACGCCGATCGCTGACGGCATCACCGATCCGAGCGGCGCGTTCGTCGTTCCCAATGCGCCGGTGGGGACGAACATCCCGCTCGTGATTCAGATCGGCAAATGGCGAAACTACTTCGTCATCCCGACCGTCGCGTGTGGGGAGAACAACCTCGACACGTTGCTCCCGGCGAAGCTCACCCTGCCGAAGACGCAGACCGAGACGAAGTTCTCGAACATCCCGAACATCGCGGTCTCCACCGGGAACGCCGACTCACTGGAGTGTTTGCTCAAGCGCGTGGGGATCGCGGAGTCGGAGTACACGGGCACGCCGGGCGCGCTTCCCGACGGCGGGCAGCCGGGGCACATCCACATCTTCGCGGGGACCGAGAAGAACGACGGGATCACGACGCCGGTTCCGGTTCCGAACACCGCCAACCCTGCTGGCCCGAGCAGCGCCGGTGCAGGCGGCCTCTGGGACTCGGCGCCCGACATCAATCGCTACGACGTCGTGCTGCTCTCGTGCGAAGGGCAGGAGACCACCGGGACCAACTCCACGGTGCTCGCCAACTACGTGAACGGGGGCGGGCGCGTCTTCGGATCGCACTACCACTACGCGTTCTTCAACAACGCGCCGGAATTCACGAACGTCGCCACGTGGAACACCGTCAACGACGGCTACACGGGCGCGATCAACGCTTCGATCCAGACCACGCTCGCCAACGGAAACCCGTTCCCCGAGGGGCAAGCGCTCTACACTTGGCTCGGGAACACAGTGGGAGCGCTCACGGGGAACGTCGACGCCGGAACCGCGGTGCTCCCAATCACGGTCGCGCGGCACGATGCGCTCGTGAACGCGGGAAACCTCGGGACCGTCTGGGCGCAGTCGAACGGCGCGACGCCCGCAAGCTCGCAGTACTTCTCGTGGGACATGCCGTTCAACGCCGCGTTGAACGACGCGGGACAGCCGAACTACTGCGGCCGCGTCGTCTTCAGCGACTTGCACGTCGGCGCCGGCGAGCTGGATTACGGCTGCCAGCAGAGCGCGAGTAACCAGTGCATCTATTCGAGCAACGGCGGCGCGACGCCGACGGCGTGCGCGGCGAACAAGCTGCTCCCGGATGAAGACGCGATCGAGTTCATCTTGTTCGACTTGTCGTCGTGCGTGACTCCGGTGACCGCCGCGCCGCAGCCGCCGCCGCCTACGCCGATCATTCCGCCGGTGAAGTAGCGCGCGCTGGCCAGCGCGCTTCGTACGGAGACCGCGCGCGCATTCGACCGGCACCGGACCGTGCAGCGAAACGGATGGCGGGATTACGGTGGTCGCTATCGAGCCGTAGCTCGCCTGCACGACGAGCAGGCCCGCCGCGAGTCCAGGTTGCATCGTCTGGGTGGGGCCTGATCGGCTAGCCGTACCGAACCCGCGGACGCCCATCTGACGCTAACGCCTTCTCCAAGTGGGCCCGCAGAGACGCGAGCCTCGCTCGCGGCTCTCTCCTGGAGCTTCGAGACTCCGAAGCCGACGTTGAGGACTTTCTCATCGACCTTGCCGTGATTCGAAGGAAGCTCGGGGTCCCGATCGCCCACTTCGACGCCCGGAGCGTCCCCCTCGAGGTCCCGCGAGCAGCGTTCGAGGTCTCGAGAGCCGAACGTGAGGCCGCGCGAGCGGAGTTCGACTCGACTCGAAGCGAGCGCGGTTCGCCGCCATCGAAGACCCGCTCGCGGGACCTCGAGATCGGCTCCGAAAGCCCACGAACGGACTCGGCCGACCACGGGCTTCGCGTGCCGAGCTGCCCGCTCGACTCGCCAGACACCAACTTTCATGAGAATCACGGCAAGCTTGAAGAGAATCACGGCAAGCTTGTCGTGATAGTCCTCAACGTCGTGTTGGCGCGCGGAGACCTCGTCTGGTCCCGCCGCGCCCTCGTGTTGGCGCACGGAGACCTCGCGAGG
>PLXW01000035.1 GCA_003151595.1 Myxococcales bacterium | reverse complement strand
ATCACGCGCGGCGTAATCGCGCGTGTCTGAGCGCGCGTTCCCTCACCCCCCAACCCCCTCTCCCGCAAGGGGAGAGGGGGAGCATACGCGTGATCTCTCCTCCCCTCTCCCCTTGCGGGAGAGGGGCCGGGGGTGAGGGTTCGCGAGAGACGCGGAGAAGATCTGCGGACAGATCCGCGAAGCTCTCTCTCAGAAGCGCGCTTGCAGCGAGAGCGCCGAGCCGAGGCGGTTCGGGCTCTGGAAGACGCGGAGCGACGCGGTGCCGTTCGTTGGATCTTGCACGACGAGCGTGCCGTTGTTGTCGCGAACGTACTGGATCCACCCCACCACGCTCACCACGTCCGAGATGTTCCAGCGCATGCTGAAACGCATCTGGTAAATCGGCGTGCGGTTGTCGTCGTACGGCATGATCGACGTGTCGCCCTGCGACCGCACGACGATCGTTCGCGACGCGGGGACGCCCCCTTCGGTGAACTCGCTCTTGAACGTGCTCGGGAGCTGAATGCCGCCGCCGAGGCCGGGCGTGAGGCGAAGCGACTTGATGTAGTAGTCCGCCGAGAGCGAGCCGAACATCTCGGGATCGGTCTTCGCGTTCTGCGGCAGCGTGTAGAACGGGATGAACCCGGGGACGTTCCGCACGACGTAGTTCAGGTTGCGCAGAATCCCGGTGGCGCTGAGGCGCAGGTAGCCGGCCTTCACGACGGCCTGGAGCGCGCCGGCGTACGCCGTCTGATCCTTCACGTCGCCCGTGACGTCGAAGTTCTTGAGGTGCTGGTTGATCGCGTCGATTTCGCCGCTCACGCTCCAGGCGACCTTGCCGGGGAAGTAGTTCTCCGGCTTGAACATGATCATCGGAGCGTTCGGGTCGTTCCTGTAGAGGAGGAAGTCGACCGACTGCGGCACCGGCATGTCCTGGTGAACGACCACGCGCCCCGAGGCGCCGTACGAGTAGACCGGCCGCCCGCGCACGTCGTCGAGGTTGAACTTCCCTTGCTGGAAGTAACCGATGCCGCCGTCGAACCGCAGGTTCTTCAGCGGGTCGTAGCCGAAGCCGCCGAGGAAGCCGTAGTTCGTCTCGCCGACGTTCGTGACCTCGATGTCGTTCGTGCTGCCGGGGTTCAGGATCTGCTGCGGCTGAATGATCGTCGCCGTCTTGAACCCGCCGAAGACGTAGAAGTCCTTCGCGTCGTACTGCACCTTGAGACCGGGCGACGACCCCTGGATGCCGGGGAAGATCGACTGACCCTGGTTCGAGTTCGTGCCGCCCCAGCTGATGTCGTAGAGGTACCCGAGGCGAAAGCGGTCGGTGTCGAGCGGGAAGAACGTCGCCGACAACCCCTCGCGCGCGTCGTTGGTGTTCGTGTTGTAGAAGAGGCGAATGTACGAACCGGCGTCGTAGAGCGCCTGGTTGATGTTGTTGTTGTTCGCCGCGAGCTGCGTGAGATCGAAGCGAAGGACGACCGCCGCTTCCGTCGTGAGGTGCTCGATGAAGCCGGGCATCCGCTTGTACATCACGAGGTGCGTGAGGTTTTCGCGCCCGGCGTACTGCGAGTTGAGGCTGTCGAAGAAGAGGCGGTACTGCGTGCGGTCGCCGATCGAGAACGTGGGCGACAGCGGAATGAGCTGCCCGGTCGGGTGGAGGAAATCGTCGTCGCCGAAGGTCCACGACAGGCGCGTGTCCATGAAGTTGCCGTAGTGCGAGCCCGGAGGCGCCATGCCCACGGCGCGCGCGCCCGCCGTGCCGAGCACGTCGTAGCCGGGAGCGGGGGGCGGCTGGTCCGTCGGGGGCACGGGCGGCGTGGGTTGCGTGGGGATCATCGTCGCGTCGGGCGACGGGGCGAGCCCTCCGGCGGACTGCGACTGCGGCGTGCGCGTCACCCCTTCTTGTCCGCTCGCGGACGGGAGCACTGGCGCCTGGGCGGCGGGCGCGGGGGTCGCCGCGGGTGCGCTCGGAGCCGTGGGCGCGGGCGCCGGCGTGGGCGCCGCGGGCGGAGTCGCGGCGGGCGCTTGTTGCGCGCGCGCGATCTGCGGCATGAAGGAGAGGAGAGCGACGGCGATGGCGATCGAAGAGCGCATCATGGTTCCTGTTTTCGAATCGGGAATACGGGCGGGCCGAAGCCCTGGTCACATTTGTTCTTGGCCGCGATCGGCCACGCTCGGCCGCGTCGGATTCAGTTCGAGCCGGCGCTGGTGTCGAGGATCGTTCGCGCGTGCACGCACGCGGTGTCGGTGGGGATCGGCGAAGCGCTCAAGTTGGTGATGATGTCGTCGGAGCAGCGCGCCTGGATCGTGAACTGGCTGCCGCCCGAGAAGTAATAGAGAGTCCCGGTGAACGAGCCGACCGGTTGCCCCTTGAGCAGCGTGGGGTCGAACTGCGCGTCGGTGCTGCCGTCGCCTTGAACGTCGATCTGGCCGAGCACCGTGGGCTTGCCCGTCTTGTCGGGGAGGCCGAGCCCTTCGACGACCATGTTGAATTGATTCTGCGAGGCGTAGTTCGTGTACTCGCTGCACTCGAGATCCGCCGTGCAGGCGGTGGCGCAGGTGTCTTCGGCGGTGCCGGCGGTGAAGTCGACCTTGCCGTCGCCGTTCAGGTCGCAGTTCGTGGCGTCGACGGTGGGTGCGTACCCCGAGAGCGCCGTGGGATGGCCCGCGCCGAAGTGCCCCCCGACGTGAACCGCCGACCCGGCGTGAACGAGCACCGGCGGAGTCTTGGTCGTGTCGATGACCGGCGGGAACGTCTGGATGCGGACCAGCGCCGCCGCCACTCGGAGGAGCGTCGAGGTGCCGCCGCTGATCGCGTAGCAGTCCGAGACGCCGAGCCCGGCCGCCACGTTGATGCCGGTGCAGTCCTCACCCAGCATGTGCGGATCGGGGATCCCGCATCCGCGCGACGCCGGGTCCCACTCTTCGAGCTCCCACGTGGGGTAGTTCACTTCGCTGAATCCGTGGAAGTCGCTCGTCGTGCCGCCGAAGCTGCGGAGGCGATCGCACTGGCGCATGTTCGGCGGCGCGGAGAAGTTGTACGCGAAGATGCTGCCGAAGCCGCCGCCGCCCGGCCCGTCCTCGTTCACGTCGCTGACGTAGAAGCCGCTGGCCGAGACGCGCGTGACGACGACGCTGAAGGCGTACGCGCCCGAGCCGCGGTAGCCGGTGTCGATGTTCACCTGCTCGTTGGGGAACGGGGTGCCGCTGCTTCCGCCTTCAGGGCCGCCGTTCACGTCGGCGATGCGCGGGATGTAGTAGTGGATCTGCGTGCTCACGCCGGCGGCGAACGTCCCGCCGTCTTCGGTGTCGTCGTTCGCGAACGCGCAGCCGGGATCGGCGGGGAAGTCGATGAGGCCGTCGCCGTTGTCGTCTTTGCCGTTCGAGCACTGCGGCGGCGGCTTGCGCGCCGGATCGGCCGGCACGTAGCCGAGGTCTTCGGCCCAGAGGCGCGTCTCGCCGTAGGCGGCGAGGAGCTCGAGCTGCACGCCGTCGGCGGTGCCGTTCACGAGCTGCACGTTGCGTCCGTTCGTGTTCGGGCCGGTCACCGATTCGATCGATCCCGGTTGGGACGAGAGGCGCACGTAGCCGTTGAACGTCGTGTCGACCTTGCCGTCTTTGATGGCCTCGACCTTGATGGTGTACGGGTTCGGCGTCGAGAACGAGATCGGGATTCGCGCGGTCGTGCTCCCGACCGGCGTTCCGGGCTGGATCGTGATCTGAATCTGCTCGGCCGACGGGTTGTCGCCGAAGAAGCCGCCGCACGCGGAGTCGCCGACGAGGATCGCGCCGAGGAGCGCCGAAGAGCAGAGAACCAACGCGCGCTTCATCGGCCGACCATCTCCACGCGGTTGTCAGTCAAGGCGCCGATCGTCGCGTCGACACACGAGAGGAATTTGCACTCCTCGCCGGCGAGCGAGCACGAGTTGAGATCGGACAGGCACCCCTGGAGGTTCGGTGACTGATCGCATACGGCGTCGTGGAACGCGGCCACCTGATCACGACACGTCTGAAGCACGCACTGCCCCGAGTTCCCGGTGCACGCCGCATCGCTCTGGCAGGTGACGGCGCACCCTTCGGACGTCGTCTCGCACGGAGCCGAGGTGGCGTGCGAGTGAGCGGGACAGGCGCAGACGTAGCCGGTGATCGGCGACGGGTTGCAGTCCTTGTCGGTGGTGCACGACGCGAGGCCGTTCGGACCGTCGGCCGTCGGTGAGTAGCCGCACGGCTTCCCCTGGTGGAGATAATCGGTGAGCGCGTCGCGCTGCTGGATCATCGTGTTCTGCTGCGTCGTGTTGCGCTTGAGGACCACCATGCCCGAGCCGCCGGCGGCGAGGTAGTCGCTCGTCGCCAGCTGGTAGCTGTTCTCGAGCGCGATCGGCGCGCCGCACGCGCCGATTCCGCCGGTCGAAGGCTTGTCGCAGATTCCGGGCGTGAGCGGCTTCCCGCAGTCGGAGTCTTGAGCGCACTGACAGGTGCCGCCGAAGTCGTTCTGGATGCAGGTCCCCTTGGGCACCCCGATGCCGCAGTCCGCGTCGGCCGAGCACGAGCGGTGTCCGATGAAGATCTGTTCCGCGCACGCCGGCACGTTGCACTGGCCGTGCTGACAGGATCCGGGCGCGGCGCCGACGCAGTCGTCGTCGGTCACGCACGGACCGACGGCGTCGGGCCGCGTGCATCCGGCGCAGTCGAGCCGCACGCGCGCGCCGGCGATCTGCGCCTGCGACACGCACCCGCGACCCTGGCTCCGTCGCGCGACGAAGTCGAAAAGCTCCTGAACCTCGAGCCCCGACAGCTGCATCTTGGTGATCGCGTTGTTGAAAGGGAAGATGTTGAACATCTCCTCCAGCGTGATCGGCCCCGGGTTCATGTCGGTGCGGATGCCGGTGGTGTTCGTGAGCGAGAAGTCGGTCTGCACCCCGAGGCGCAGCCACATCGCGGTCGCCACCACGTTCCCCAGTGCGGCGTCGCCGCCTTGGGGCGCGGTGCGACTCACCGAGGCCGGCGCGAAGCCGACGAGAATGTCGAGGTCGGCGGTCTCGGCCAGCGCCTGCTTGTACGGCTGGAGGAGCTGCACCATCGCCGGATCCTCCTGCACGGTCGGATCGATCGGGAAGACGCGGTACTCGTTCGAGATGATCTCGAAGCCGTCGTTCGGATCGTAATCGGCGGCGTGACCGCTCGTCGTCGCCTCGTTCGGATCGTTCGAGAGGATCAGATCGTCGCGGCCGACGTATTTCGAGAACGCGCCGGAGTGCTCGATGATGACCCGACGCGGGACGCACGGCCGCTGGAACTCGTACGGGTGGTTCGTCGGATCGGGGAGCGGGATGGGGTGCTTCGGATCCGTGTTGTCGACCGGCGGCGGGAGCTGCGACGGGTCGTACGGGACGTTGGGATCAACGGCCCACACGTACCCGGGGTGCTCGGAGTCTGCCGTGCAGTCGTTCAGCACCTGCGGCGGGTTGATGACGATGTGATTGTGACCGCCGAGCACGATGTCCGCGCCGGTCGTCGAGCGGACCATGTTCTGGTCGGCGTCGAGCCCGAGGTGCGAAAGAATGATGACGAAGTCGACGTACGGGCGCAGGAGATCGATGTACGTCTGCGCGACCTCGGCGGTGTCGAGCGGCACCATTCCAAGGCCGTTCGGCTGACTGAAGAGCGAGCCGAGCGTCGACAGGTTCCCCATGCCGATGACGGCGATGCGCAGACCTTGCTGCGTGAAGATCTCGAACGGCTTCAGCAACGTGCTCATACGCGTCGCGGCCGGATTGCCGACTTTGTAGAACTGATAGTTCGAGGCCAGGATGGGGAAGTCCGACCAGTGCTGGAACTGCGTGGCCACGTTGAGCGCGCCGGTGTCGTACTCGTGGTTCCCGATGACCATGGCGTCGGGGAACAGCTGGCTCATCGCCCGGACTTCGGGCTCGCCCTTGAAGAAGTTGAAGATCGGCGCGCCCTGCCACACGTCGCCCGAGTCGAGGTGGAGCACGCGATTGCTCCGCGCCCGCTCGCGATTGATGACGTAGGCCATGCGCGCGATCCCGCCGACGGTCTTCGTCTCGCCCACGGTGCCGAGGCCGAGGTTGGCGTCGGTCTGCGCGATGAGGAGGTTGTAGTCGAAGAGTCGCGAGTGAATGTCGGAGGTATGAAGGAGAGTGAGATGGACCTCGCAGGTCGATTGCCCCTCGGGGCAGATCGGCGTCGGCGCAGTGCCCGCGTCGGTGTTGCAGCCGGTGTTCGAGACCGCGCTGGAAGCGAAGAGCGCTGCGCCTGCGACGACGAGCGTGGCGGCGAGAATGCGGGGGAGCGCGCCGCCGCGTTGGCGAGGATCGCGGCGTGACCTGTAGAGACGGCCCATGGGGAGACACCTCCTACACCAACTCGCACGACGAGTGACGGGCGTCGTGGTGGGTCGCCGTGCGATCGTGGGGGGAGAGTCGCGTGACGAACGCGCGTCTCGATCCGCGATCGAGATTCTTTTTCTGCGCAGACGATCGCTACGCGATGAGACTCGTTGTGGACTGTCTTCGGATCGCGCGGCTACGAAGCGTGGCTTCGGAGCGCAGGCTACGTCGGGGTCGACGCGCCGGGCGGCGCGTCGGCGGCGTACGTGCCTTCGAGCAAGTCATAGAAACGCGGGGCGAATTGCCGGGCCACGAGCTCTTCGACCGCGTCGGCGCTGTCGCAGGCGAGCGCGGCCTCCGCCGTCGCCTCGCACTCGGTGACCGTGACGCGTCGCAGGGCTTCTTTGATCTCGGGGATGGCGGCGGCCTCCATCGAGAGATCGCGCATGCCGAGGCCCACCAGGATCGCCGCGGCCAGCGGATCGGACGCCATCGCGCCGCACAGCGACACGCCGATCCCGCGCTCTTCGGCCGCGCGCACCACGCCCTTGATCAAGCGGAGGATCGACGGATCGAACGGAGATGCCAGGCGCGCCAGCGTGCGGCTCGCGCGATCGATGGCCAGCGAGTACTGGACGAGATCGTTCGTCCCGATGCTGAAGAACTCGGCCTCGCGCGCGAAGACGTCGGCCATGATCGCCGCCGAGGGGACCTCGATCATCATGCCAAGCGGGATCTTCGCGGCGTGCGGCTGCCCGCGATCGGCCACCTCGCGGATGGCGCGCTCGAGGAGCTTTCGCACCGCGCGCAGCTCGAAGATGCTCGCGATCATCGGGATCATGATGCGGAGATCGCCGTGCGCGCTGGCGCGGACCATTGCCCGGAGCTGCGTGAGGAAGACGTCGGGGCGCTCGAGCGCGAGGCGGACGGCGCGGAGGCCGAGCGCGGGGTTCATCTCGGCGGGGAGCTGGAACGTGCTGGCGAACTTGTCGCCGCCGATGTCGAACGTGCGAAGGACGACCGGGCGCGGCGCGACGGCCTCGATGACCGCGCGATACAGCTCGTACTGCTCTTGCTCGTCGGGCTGCGTGGCGCGATCGATGTAGAGGAACTCGGTGCGGTAGAGGCCGATGCCGTTGGCGCCGTGATCGAGCGCGAGGATCGCTTCGGCCGGGAGCTCGACGTTCGCCTTGAGGCTCACCGGCTCGCCGTCGGCGGTGACGCACGGGCGGTCGCGCGCCGTGAGGAGGCCGCGCGCGAAGGCGAGGTGACGCGCGGCGCGCTCGCGGGCGTCGGCGATCATCGCGTCGGTGGGATGGACGATCATCTCGCCGCGCAGGCCGTCGACGATGACCATGTCGCCGCTGCGCACCGCTTGCAGCGCGTCGGCCACGCCGACGACCGCGGGGATCTCCAGCGCGCGGGCCATGATCGACGTGTGGCTGGTGCGCGTTCCGATCTCGGTCACGAACGCGATCGCCGGCTCGCGGACCATGCCCGCCGTGTCGGCCGGCGAGAGATCGCGCGCGATGACGACGCCCGGCTGCTCGAGCCTCGGGATCGCCGTGTGAGCGTCGCCCGAGAGCGCGCGCAGCAGTCGATCGCTCACGAACTTGATGTCGTGGCGTCGCTCGAGGATGTACGAGTCGCCGCCGCGCAGCGGCTCTTCGGGGCCGAATAGCTTCGCGATCTCGTCGCTCGAGGCGGCGACGGCCCACTCCGAGTTCTTTCGCTCGTCGCGGATCTTCTTCTCCACCAGCTCGTGGAGCATCGGATCGCTGAGCATGAGCAAGTACGCTTCGAGGATCGGCGCGTTGTCGCGCCCGGGCCCCGTCGTCGAGAGGCGCGCGGCGACGTCGATGAGGCTCTTTTTCGCCGCCTCGACCGCGCGATGCACACGCGTGATCTCTTCTTCGACCTGATAGCCGTGGATGTGACGCCGCGCGTACCCCTCGCGCACGTCGTCGAGCACGACGGCCGGTCCGACCGCGAGCCCTGGAGAGCCGGCGATGCCTTTGAGGATGATCGGCTGCATCGCGCCCGGCGCGTCGCTCGACGGCGGCGGCCGCGACGACGGCGCGGGGGTCGGAATGCGCTGGTGCGAGACGGGCGGATTGGAGCTAGGAACGCCGGATTCTTTGCGGCTTGCCGGCGGCTTGCGACTGGGCGGCGGCATCGTCACGACGGCTCTCCGAACCGGCTCGCGATGAGCTCACCGATGGCATCGACGCACTCTTGCGCGCGCTCTCCCGTCGCCGACACTTCGATGACCGTCCCCTTCGATCCACAGAGAAGGAGCACGCCCATCACGCTCTTGCCGTTCGCCGACTGATCCTCCCGCGCGACCTCGACGTCGCACGGGTAGCGCGTCGCCAGCTGAACGAGCTTCGTCGCTGCGCGCGCGTGGAGGCCGAGCGCGTTGACGATCATGAACTTGCCGACGGCGCGATCGCTCATCGCAACCCTCGCTGCGAGGCGGGCGTGTGCTGCGTGACCCCCACGCGCTCGATCATCGAGACCGACGAGTGCTCGGCCGGCGGCTCGGCGTCGCGGATCTCGGTGGCCGCGGGGGCCGAGCCTTGCACGTGATCGCGGCGCTCCACGTCACGGTGCACGACGACGATCGGCTGCTGCGCCACCGGCTCCAGCGACTTGGCCAGCACGTCGGCCAGGACGACCGACCGATGCCGACCGCCGGTGCAGCCGATCGCGATCGTGAGGTAGCTCTTCCCCTCGCGCTCGTACTTCGGCATCACGAACGCCAGCAGCTCGCGCGTGCGAACGAGGAGCTCCTTCGTCTCGGGGAGGCTGAGCACGTACGTGATGACCGCGGGATCGGTCCCCGGCAGGTTCTTCAGCTCGGGGACGAAGTACGGGTTGTCGAGGAAGCGGACGTCGAGCACGAGGTCGGCGTCCATGGGCGTCCCGTACTTGAAGCCGAACGACACCATGCGCGTGACCATCCGCGGCGCGCCGCCTGACGCGGGGCCGAACGCCTGGATGATCGTGCGACGGAGCTCGTGCACCGAGAGGCGCGTCGTGTCGATGATGTGCGTGGCCCGCGCGCGGAGAGGCGCGAGGCGTTCGCGTTCGAGCGTGACCCCTTCGAGGACGGCGATCGTCCCTTCGCGCGAACCGGGGGCGCCGCCGTCGGCGTTGAGCGGGTGAGGGCGGCGCGTCTCGCTGAAGCGTCGCAGGAGCGACTCGTCGCTGGCGTCGAGGAAGATCACCTGGACGTCGCGCTGCCCGCCGTTCTCCAGCATGGCGATGACGTTGCCGAACTCGCCCAGGAACGCGCGCACGCGCACGTCGATCCCGAGCGCCACGCGTGTCATGCCGCCGTGCTCGCAGAGAGCGACCGCTTGCGGCGCGAGCACCGTCGGCAGGTTGTCGGTGCAGAAGAACCCGAGATCTTCGAGCGCGCGCAACGCCGTCGACTTCCCCGCGCCGGAGAGGCCGCTGACGACGACGACGGTGGGCTTGCGCGCGACGGTCATCCTTCGTCTCGCTTCGGGCGCACGGCGGGGATCCACGCCGAGCTCTCCGTCGCGCTCGACTTGTCGTGACCCGACGAGACCCACGTCGTGGTCGGCACCTTGTGCTTCGCCTCGTGCGACGGCGCGCCGAGCGGGGGCGATTTGTGGGGCGCGATCAGATCGTCGACCGGACCTGCCATCGACTCCGGATCGGCCGGGTGAATGCGCTGATGAAGCGTGGCCTCCACGCGCTCGATGAAGGCGCGCGCGCTGTCTTTCCCCGCGCGCCGCAGCAGCTCGTTGCGCGCGGCGATCTCCAGGATCGACCCCATGTCGCGCCCCGGTCGCACCGGGACGGTGAGCATGCGGATCGCTTGCCCCAGGATGGTGTGCGTCTGATCGCCGACGCCGAGGCGGTCGTACTCGTCCTTGTCGCTCCACTCGGCGAGCCGCACGACGACGTCGATTCGCTTCCGCTCGTTGACGCTGGTGACGCCGAAGAGGTCCTTGATGTTGAGGACGCCGAGCCCGCGCACTTCGATGTGATGGCGAAGGAGGTCCGCGGGTCCGCCGAAGATCATCCCCGGCGGCCGCCACTCGCAGCGCACGACGTCGTCGGCCACCAGGCGGTGCCCGCGAAGGACGAGCTCCAGCGCGCACTCGCTCTTTCCGATGCCGCTCTTGCCCAGCAAGAGGAGGCCGATGCCGAATACGTCGACCAGCACGCCGTGAAGCTGCGTCGTCGGCGCGAGGCGATCGTCGAGCAGCGCGTGCATCGAGTTGATCGTCTTGCTCGACCGTTCGCTGGAGACGAAGAGGGGAGTGCCGGTCGCCTCGGCGGCTTGCACCAGCGCGCGCGGCGTCTCGCCGGCGTGGGTGACCACGACGCACGAGAGCCCCAGGGAGAAGAAGCCGCGAGCCGCGTTCGAGCGCGCGTCGGCGTTCATGGCTTCGAGGTAGGCCAGCTCGGTCTCGCCCAGCACCTGCACGCGCGTCGGCACGACGCCGTGGAAATGTCCGGCCAGCGCCAGGCCGCTCTTCTGCACGCGCGGATGGCGAATCGGGCGCTCGAGCCCGGCCTCGCCTGCCAGGCGCGTCAGCGTGATTCCCAGATGCGGGTCGCTCGCCAGCGCGCCCACGTTCAGCTCCGTTCCGTACTCGGGCCCCGCGTACGCCGTTTCTGCGGCGTGCACGCGATCCTCGTCCGCGGACGTCATCGCTTGTCCCCCCCCTCTTCCGTCGCGATCAAATCGTACGCGGTGGGCGCGTCCGGGGCGAGAACGAGCCGATCGCGAAACGCCTTGTTGCGAAGGAGGCGCGACACGCGGGCGAGCGTCTTCAGATGCTCGCCCGTGGCGCGCTTGGGCCCGATGACGGCGAACAGAAGGGTGACCTTCTCGCCGTCGATCGCTTGAAAATCGAGCCCGTCGGGCACGATGAGCAGCGCCGCGCACTGCGTCTCGAGCTGCGCCAGCGCGCCGTGTGGGATCGCGACCCCCTCGCCGATGCCGGTCGACTGAAGGTGCTCGCGCTCGGCCAGCACGTGCTCGATCGCGTCGGCAGGTAGCTTCGTTCCCGAAGCCAGGAGCCGTGAGAGGAGCGTGAGCGCGTGCGCTTTGGTGAAGTCGTTGGATGCGGCGGCGTTCACACGGTGGACGGCGACGCGATCCGCGCTGAGAAGATCTGTGAGTTGCATGCGAAGTCTCGGTGCACGGACGGTATCACCGCGCGACGACGTGGTGGCACCTCGCGACCCGAATCGGCGACGATCTGTTTGGCACGGACGCGGCGCGCCGCTCTCAGTCGCTTTCCGGGTCGGTGAGCAGGTGCGACGAGACGCGCTCGGCGCCCTTCTTCTTCGCGGCCTCGTTGGCCGTCGTGATCTGACGTTCGAGCTTGTCGATCACCTTGTCGATCGTCGCGTACATGTCCTCGCTGGTCTCGTGCGCGTTGAAGTGGTGGTCGCCGGAGTGGAGCTCCACCTCGGCGCAATGGCTACGATTGCCGTCTTTGCAACTCACCGTCACCTGAGCCTTCAATGGTCTCCGCAGGAACTTTTGAAGCCGGGCGACCTTTTCAGTCGCGTACTGCTTCACGGCTTCGGTGGCTTCCATCTGACGGAACGTGATCGCGATGTTCATGTGAGGCTTCCCTCCAATTCGATGCACTAGAAACCGCGCGGGGTCGCTCGGTGTTCCATCTTTCAGAGTAGCGCGCGAAATGAGCGTGGTTGGGCAAAAGGGCACCTGCCCGTCGTGTCTTTGTTACCTCCCACAACGTGAGTTCGGGGCTTCGGTTCGCCTGCGATTCGGGCTTCGATTCGGCGGCAAATGTGGTCCTGGCGCCGTCTATCCGCCTCATCCGCGTCACGCCGCTTCACTTACCCGCGTGAAGCCTTGTACTCTTCGGGCCCTATGCCCATCGGCGACGCGTCTCAACCTCTCTTCGACGCCCTTGCACGCCTGAAGCAGACCTGGCCGGCCCGCGGCTGGAGCTGGGACAGTCGCTTCATCTGCTTGGCCTCGACCTTTACGCAGCCGTACGAAGTCGAGGCTCGGAAGTCGGCGGGCGACGGGCTGCCGAACGAGTACACGTCGACGAACCTCAACACCGCGCCTCACGAGCTCCGCGATCTCGCGGCGCGCACCGGCGGTCTTCGTGCGGGTCAGCTGCTCCTCTCGGGCGGACCCACCGGCGGGATCACGGCGTTCGGTCTGTGGTGGCCGTGGGGCGACGGCGAGACGATCTCGATGCGCGTCGGTCTGCTCGACATCGATCCGAACCGCGAGCCGTGGCGTCGGCTCCGCGATGTGTTCGGCGTGACGATGTAGCGACCGCGCTCGCCGGCCGACTAGCTTCCGTTGGCGACCAGGTTCCGCAAGCGGGGAGTGATCTCGCTCACGGCGGCTTCGCCTTTGACCGAGCCTTCGATCTGTTTGCCCGAGGCGCGACCGTCGTCGCGCGGCAGGGCGAAGAGCGGGATCAAGCGCGACGTGTAGCCCGCGGTGCCCAGCGCTTCGACGTCGCGGTCGGCGTCGAAGCCGAGGATCGAGAGGCGCGGGAACGCGGCGTCGAGCTCCCCCTGCTCGACGGCGTGATGAAAGCGCTGGCACGGCTCGCACCACTTGGCGCCGACGTAGACCAGCAGCGTGCGGCCGTCGGCGTGCGCCTGGGCCACCGCGGTCTTCACGGTCGACGCCACGTCGGCCGAGCCGGAGAACTGCGTCCAGCGAATGCCGTCGGCGGGAGCGGAGACGAGATTGCTCGACGTCGAAGCGTTGGCGGGCTTCGCGGCGGGATCGCTTCCGCGATCGCACGCCACGCTCGCCATCACGCATGCTCCGATCGCGATCGCGCGAGCTCTCACGTCGCGGTTCACTTGCTGCTGCTCTTGAAGAAGGCGCCGAGGAGCCTCTTCTGGAATTGCGCGAAGGCCTCGTCGTGCATCTTGCCGTAGATCGTGTCTTCCGGTTTATCGTCGTCCTTCGCCGCGCTGGTGTCCGGCGCGTGCCATCCGTCGACCTTCACCTTCACCGGCTTGGTGTCGTCGGGGACCCGGAAGAGCGCGCTGAACTGGAGCTCGAGCCCCACGAAGACGCCATTCGGCGCGTGGCTCGCCGCGATCGACCCGCTCCACGCCGTGCCGTGCTCGAGGAACAGCGTGGGCACGGCGATCTGCGCGGGGAGGGGGGCGGCCGGATCGGCGATCGGCTCGCCGACGGCGAACGCGAGGATCTCGGTGGGGAACGCGCCGGCGAAGCGCTGCACGACCGCGCTAGCCAGCGCGTCTTCGGCCGACTTGTCGTGGGCGGCGTCGAAGTAACGCGACGGGAGCGAGACCACTCCTTTGAAGAGCCGATGCTTCTGCACCGCGCCGTCGGCTTTATCCATCGTCTTCGACTGCTGCCGATGGAAGCGAATCTCGACCGGCGGCCCTTTCATCTCGGCCCACGCCAGCAGGCGCTGCACGAACGCTGTCTCCGCCGCCGACTTCGCCGGGGCCATCGCCGCGTAGCGATCGAACGCCGCCTGGTAGACGGCGTGACGCGCGCTCTTAACTTCGGTGTCGAGGTGGCTCTGCGGATGACGGCGCGTGAAGTCGTCGATGGCGGCGAGCGTCCCCGCGCTGACCGCGACGTTCAGCTCGTTGGTCATCGCGGTCTTCAGCGCCGCCGCGATCTCCGGGCCGATCGCGGTCTGCGGATGGTCCTTGATGAACTGTTCGACGGGCGCGACCGTCCCCGTCTTCTGCGCGTCCTTCAGCTCGGCGCGCGGAAGGAGCAGCGACGAGACCTCTGCTTTGTGGCGCGACGCCTTGTCGAGGTAGGCGTGGAGGCTCGCGCTGTCGTTCGCCGCCGCCGCTTGCTCGTACATCGCGTCGTCGCTCTTCGCGTTGCGCACGGCCCACAGCGAGATCCCGAGCACGAGCCCGGTGACGAGCGCGAAGGCCCATCCGAACGCGGCCCATGGCGGCGCGGTGCGCACCATCGGCTCCGAGGAGACGAGCGGGTTCGCGTACCCCTGCAGCGGATCGAGCGCCGCCAGCGCCTTCGGGCGAATGCTCTCGCGCGCCGCGCCCGCGTCTTCGATCTTGCCGCGCGCGCTCGCCAGCGCGCTCTTCGCGCTCTCGGCGTGCGCGCCGTCGACCGCCGGGAAGGCGAACGACTTCGACCCGAAGTCGAGCGTGAAGGCGTTCGTCGGCCCGGCCGGACCCACGACGTTCGCCAGGTCCTCGATCGGGAAGAGTCGGAGCATCGGCGTGCGCGCGTCGATGAGCCCGACGGGGAACACGTAGACGCCGCGGCGGAACGGGCTCCGCTTGTAGTCGCGAAGGATGGCGAAGCCGCGCAGCGCCGCGAAGACGGCGAAGGCCACGACGCCGACGTAGACCAGCATCCACACGACGCTCTGAATCGCGACGCCGCTCGCCAGGTCCCCGTACCCCGCGCGATAGAAGACGAGCACGAGCAGCAGCGACGCCGCCGTCGCGCCGAACCACACCAGCGGCTCACGCGGCTGCGAGCGCACCGAGAGGATCGGAGCGGGGAGGCCGGCGCCGTTCACCGAGCCGACGAACCGCTCCTGGACGACGCGCGAGAGTTTGTAGAAGTCGATGGGCTGCATCGGCGATCGCAAGCCTATCGTCGCGCAAGCGCGAAGCTGACGCCAATCCGTGTGATTTGTTGCCGGGCGGGTGGGCGTAGGATGATCCACATGCGGAAGGTCGTCCGACTCGGGTTCGGGATCCTGGCCATCGGCGTCACGATCTGCGCGGCGATCAACGTATACGGCGACGACGCGAAGGTTCGATCCGACGCCGAGGCGGTGGCGTTCCCGCGCGGACACTCGAAGGCCACGTCGGTCTCCTACGAGCGCTCGCCGGTCGCCGAGACGGTCACGTACATGATGGCCGACGGCACGATCCGCGTGACCTGTTCGCGCGCCGCGATCCTGATCGGGCCGTATTCGTGCGTGAGGGACTGACGCTCGAAGGCCAGAGCGGCTAAAGCGACCTGGCGCAGCGGAAGCCGATGGCGTGGCTTCGCGTGTCGGGCGCCGCGCCGAAGCGCGTGGGCGACGAGCCGGCGGAGTGCGCGCCGCGGACGACGCGCTCGTCACCTGAAGGGGGGCCCGCCGGATCGACGGAGGCGGGCGCTGCGATCGGCCCTCGCCAGTCGGAGGCCCACTCGGCGGCGCCGGCGGACGTGGTGCGCGAGGCGAGCTCCCACTCGGCTTCCGTGGGGAGCCGCGCGCTGCGATCGGCGCAGTAGCCGGCGGCCATGGCCCACGACACGCAGTTGATCGGGCGCGTGGCGTGCACGTCGGGATCGCGCGCGGTGCAGAGCGCGTCGAGCGCGGCGTGATCGTCGGCCGTGATGCCGTCCCACTCGTTGGTGCGCGACGCGCTCGTGCAGGCGCCGCGCGCGGCGCAGACCTCGTAGGCGCCGGTCGTCACCGCATCGCGATCGATGCAGAATGCACGAAGCGTCACTTCGTGCGGCGGATCGTCGGCGTCGCCGGCTTCCCCGAGTCGAACGCTGGAGCCTCCCGCTGCGATCATCCCCGCGGGGCACGAGGCCGGAATCGCCGCCGCCGATACCGCGCCCGAGCGCGACGCGCGCGTGAACGTGACGGCGCCCAGCGCGAGGACGGCCACCGCGGCCGCCGCGTAGAACATCGGTTGGAGGCGCCCGCGCGAGAGCTCGTCGTTCGCCGGCGGCGGCGTCGAGCGCGCCATCGGCCGGAGCGATCGCGAGCCTCCCGACGGCGGCGAGTACGGCGACTCCGGCGGGATCGTCTGCTCCAGGCTTCGCAGCGTCCCCATTCCAAGCGCGCGCCGGAGCGCGCCCCACATCTCGCCGATGCCGCCGTACGACTCGGGCGACGCCGCGCGCGCGAACACAGCTTCCACCTCGTCGCTCACCACCACGCCGCGCGACCGCGGGGTCTTGTCGCTCGCATGCGCCGCGTCGGCTCCGCACGAGCGGGCCAGCACCTGCGCGGCGAGCGTCGCCAGCGCGCGCACGTCGTCAGCGGGGGTCGCGTCTCGCTTCGTGTCGGCCGCGAACAGCGCGCGCGCCGTGCCGAAGTCGAGCAGCGTCGCCCTTCGTCGCGCGTCGAGCCCGTCGTCGCGGAGGAGCACGCGATCGGCGGTGATGCCGCCGTGAACCACGCCGTGCTCGTGCGCGATCGCCAGCGCCACGGCGATCGGCTCGAGCAGCCCGACCACTTCGTCGATCGATTCAGGGAGCGCCGCGTCGTGTCCCGGCTGCAGCATCTGCGCGAGCGTCACGCCGTGCGGCCAGTCCAGCGCCACCCACGGCACCTTCCCCCGCGGCGACGTCCCCACCGTCCCCACGTCGCGAATCGGATACGCCGCCAGCAAGATCGCCGCGAGCTCGTCGAGCTTCGCGTGATCGCGCGCCAGCTGCTCGTACAGCGCGCGCCGCTTCCCCGCGGGGATCTGCCCGAGCGCGCCGAGGACGCGGATCGCGATCGATCGATTCGTGATCAGGTTCGTCGCGCGGTACACGACCGACCCCGCTTCGATCCGCACGAGGCTCTCGATCGCGTATTTGTGCGCGAGCGTCACGCCGACGAGGTGCAAGGGGTCGTTGGTCGCCATCGGTCCCTTCGTTGTCGCGGTGTGAGCTGCCGAGCCGTCTGCGCGAGCGGGATCGTCTCTAGCGCGCGTGGACCGATCGTGGAAGAGTTCTGCGGCGTCTCGGCGTCTTTCCGCTCACGCGTAATTCACTGACACGGCACGGGGCATCGATCGCCGATCGTCTGCATGCAGCCGTCGCGTCCGTGGCCGCAGTTCTGTCGGCATTGCGTGGCGTCGAACTCGAGCGCCTGACTCGGGTGTTTGCGATCGTTCGCCGGGAGGTTCCGCGCGTCGCACGCGATCTCGCACTCGTTCGCTTGCGACGCGCATCGCTGGCGAAGAGCATCGCGACAAAGCACCCCAGCGCGCGCTCTCTCGTCGCACGTGAGCTCGCCCGCGTCGGCATCGCTCGGAGTCTCGGGCACCCTTGGTTGTCCACAGGCGAGGGCGACGAGCATGGCGACGAGCGCGGCGCTCATGACGAGGAATGCGGACTTCATCCGTCGTCACTCTCACCCGCAAACACGGGTGGCGCGAAGACAAAAAAAAGCAGCGTCCGGGCCGGGGGGGGGATGGCCACAGACGCTGCGTAGGGGACTAGAGCACTCGGCGTGCCACGCGCCGAATCGCGGTTTCGTCGAGGAATGCGCGAGCCCATCGGCGGCGCGTCTTTCAACCGTGCAAGGCGCGAAAGCAGCCTCGAAATGCCGAGGTCTATTTTTGCGCCGTGGGCTTCTGCAAAGCGGTCGGCGCGGCGGCGCGGTGGACGGCGAACGGCGCGAACGCCTGCTCGACCGGCATCACCTCGATACGATTCACGTTCACGTGCATGGGGCGCGTGACGGCGAAGAGCGCGAGGTCGGCGATGTCGTCCGCGACGAGCGGTTTCATCCCGGCGTACACCGAGCTGGCCTTGGCGCGATCGCCCCCGAAACGGGTGACGGAGAACTCGGTCTCCACCATTCCGGGCTCGATGTTCGTCACACGAACGGGGTGACCGAGGAGATCGGCGCGCAGGTTCGACGAGAAGCGCTCGACGAACGCCTTGGTCGCTCCGTAGATATTTCCGCCGGGGTAAGGGAACGAGCCGGCGACCGAGCCCATGTTGACGACGTGCCCGCGACCGCGCGCGATCATTCCGGCGAGCGCGGCGCGCGTGACGTGAACCAACCCGGTCACGTTGGTGGCGATCATCGCGTCCCAGTCCTGGACGTCGGCTTCCTGCGCCTTGGCGAGGCCGACCGCCACCCCAGCGCCGTTCACGAGTACGTCGAGCGCCGCGAAGTCGGGGGGGAGAGTTTCGAACGCGCGCTTCACGTCGTCGGCGTCGCGAACGTCGAGCGCGCGCGTGTGGCAGGCGTCGCCGAGGTCGCGCGCGATCGACGCGAGCTTCTCGCGCCTCCGCCCGGTGACGACGACGCGTGCGCCGTGCGCCACGAAGAGACGCGCGCACGCCTCTCCGATGCCCGAGGTGCCGCCGGTGATGAACGCGATTCGCCCGTCCATGTCGCGATTGCCGCGCTCGCCGTGTGTTGCGCTCATGCCCGGAACCCATCCGTCGCGCTCACGAGCTCGTGAACCGTCCCCGCCTCGGTCGCCGAGTGACCCGAGTCGCCGATGATGCGGAGGTCTGCCTCGGGCCACGCACGATGAAGCGCCCACGCGGTCTCCATCGGGCACACGACGTCGTAGCGCCCTTGAACGATGACGCCGGGGATGTGACGGATGCGGGCGATTCGCGCCGGATTGAGCGGCTCGCGATCGGGATCCCAGAACCCGCCATTCACGAAGTAATGGCACTCGATCCGCGCGAACGCCTCGGCGAACACGTCGCCTCCGTAGCGCGCGACGAGCTCCGCGTTCGGGACCAGGCAGCTCGTCATTCCTTCCCACACGCTCCACGCGCGCGCGGCGTCGGCGCGGACGCGCGGGTCGTCGCTGGTGAGTCGCTTGTGGTAGGCGCGAACGAAGTCGCCCCGCTCTTCTTCGGGGATCGCCGCCTCGTACATCTCCCAGGCGTCGGGGAAGATGGCGCTGGCGCCGCGCTGGTAGAACCAGTCGATCTCCTGTTTGCGGAGGAGAAAGATCCCGCGCAGCACGAGCTCGGTCACCCGATCGGGGTGCTCCTCGGCGTAGGCGACGGCCAGCGTCGATCCCCACGACCCGCCGAACGCCTGCCACCTGGCGATCCCCAAGTGCGTGCGGAGCGCTTCGGCGTCGGCCACGAGGTGCCACGTCGTGTTGTCGACCAGCGAGGCGTGCGGCGTGGACTTGCCCGAGCCGCGCTGATCGAAGAGCACGATGCGGTAGCGCGACGGATCGAAGAAGCGGCGGTGCTTCGGCTCGGTGCCGCCGCCGGGGCCGCCGTGGAAGAAGACCACCGGCTTCCCCTCGGGGTTGCCCGACTCTTCGAAGTAGAGGTCGTGCACGTCGGACACGCGGAGGCGGCCGGTGCGGTAAGGCGTGATCTCCGGGTAGAGCGTTCGGCGGGGCGTGTCGATCATCGCGCGCCGTTCTCGCGCCGTCGTCGCGCAAACGCAAGAAGCGTGGCACCTTGCGGGCGCGAACATGAGCACGACGCCGCGAAAGCCGACCGCGTACTGGGATTACATCCGCGTCGAGGAGATGCTCGCGCTTCAGGCGGGGCTGGCGAAGTCGGAGTCGGAGCTGACGAACGACGAGGTGATGTTCATCGTCGTGCACCAGAT
The DNA here is from genome assembly GCA_003151595.1 of Myxococcales bacterium. The sequence goes on along the minus strand of PLXW01000035.1, from coordinate 8,591 downwards.
CGACGAGCTCTGGTTCAAGCTGATCGTGCGCGAGATGGTGAGCGTGCGGAACCTCTTCGCGCAGCCTCACGTGCCCGAGCAGTCGCTGGCCTCGGCGGTGCGCGGGATCCGCCGCATGGAGACGCTGCTCCACCTCGTCGCCGGCCACTTCGCGCTGATGGAGACGATGACCACGCGCGACTACCTCGCGTTCCGCGACAAGCTCTCGCCGGCCAGCGGGTTTCAATCGGCGCAGCTGCGCGAGATCGAGATCCTCCTCGGGCTCGACGAAGGGGAGCGCATTCCGCTCGGTCACGAGCACTCGTACTTCGAGGCGCTGAAGGACGACGGCAAGGAGACCGCGGCCTCGCGTCGCGTGCGCGCGCGGCTGGCCGATCGTCCGTCGCTGGCCGAGGCGATCCTGGAGTGGCTGCACCGCACGCCGATCCAGGGCTCGCTCCCCGGTCTGCCGGGCGACGCGGCGAGCGTGCATGCGTTCATCGACGCCTACTGCGCGACGCACGCGCGCGCGCTCGGTCGCGTGAAGGACCTGGCGATGATGGGCGCGCTCACGGAGGCCGATCGCACACGCCTCGAGGCGCGCTACGCGAAGGAGATCCAGGGGGCGCGCGCGTTCCTCCTGGCCGAGGACGTCGAGGGGGAGCCTGCGCGCACGCGCGCGTCACGGATTCGCGCGGCGCTCGTGTTCCTCGAGAGCTACCGCGAGCTGCCGCTCCTGGCGTGGCCGCGCGAGGTCATCGACGCGATCGTGGCCTTCGAGCAGGCATTCGTGATCTTCCGCCAGCGCCACGCGCGCATGGTGGAGCGCGTGATCGGTCGACGCACCGGGACCGGCGGATCCTCGGGCGTCGACTACCTCGACTCGACGGCGCTGAAGTACCGCGTGTTTCGCGACGTGTGGGCCGTGCGCACGCTGCTCGTCCAGAAGTCCGAGCTGCCGGATCTGGAGAACGCGAGCTTCTACGGCTTCGCGGGCGACACCGAGCCGCCTCAGAGCGCGTAGGTCTTCACGAAAAAATAAGCCGTCATCGCCCAGGCGACGACGAGCACGAATCCGCGTACGCGCTTCGGGTCGACGCGCCGCGCGAGCGCCGCGCCGGCGTAGCCTCCGACGATCCCGCCGGCGACCATCACCACGCCAGGCGTCCAGTCGACGGCGCGCGCGATGACGAACAAGACGACCGCCGCGCCGTTGATGATCGCGCCGAGGATCGTCTTCAGCGCGTTCATGGCGTGGATGTTCGTCATGCCGATGAGCGAGAGCGTGGCCAGCATGAGTATGCCCATGCCGCCGCCGAAGTAGCCGCCGTACAGCGCGATCACGGTCTGAACGACAGCCACGATCACCAGCGTGCGCGGGGAAGCGTCGTCTCCCGTGCTTGCGAAGCGCGAGGTCACGCGCTTGCCGAACGTGAAAAGCGAGGTGGCGACGAGGAGCAGCCACGGGATCAATCGAACGAACGCCGACTCGCTCGTCTTCAAGAGAAGGACCGCCCCCGCGGTCCCGCCGACGAGGCTGGCGATCGAGAGGAGCACCAGGACCTTTCGCGATCCCGGCACCTCACGCCGGTACGCGAACGCGCTGGCCAGGCCCGCCGGCCAGAGCGCGACGGTGTTCGTGGCGTTCGCCGCGACGGGCGCGACGCCGGCGAAGAGCAGGGCAGGGAAGGCGATGAAGCTCCCCCCTCCGGCCACCGAGTTGAGCGCGCCACCGACGGCCGCCGCGAGGAAGAGAAGAGCAAGCGTGACGGGGCTCATGGCGAGGTGCACACGGTAGCAGTCGCGCGCGCGCGTTCTCGCGGCTCATATCGGCTCGCGGCAAGCACACTCACCGACACGGTGCGTGCGATGCCCATCTCCTCAACGGCGTCGACGCATGTTCTCCTGCGATCGTTCCCGACTGTTTTTTTTCCGACTCGAGGGAGGCAACGATGCGCTTCGCACGCGAGCAGATCGCCGTCGCTTTGATGCTGGGAGCTCTCGCCGCCGGTGCAGTGATGCCCGCGTGCGTGAGCGATGACAGCGCCGCTCCCACGGCCGATGGCGGCGCGCCGCTGCCGCAGCCCGACTCATCGACGCCGCTCCCCGGCTTCGATGCGACGGTGCCGGGGACCGATGGCGGTACGAAGCTGGTCGACGGCGGCTCTCCTCCGCAAGAAGAGGCGAGCGTCCCGGATGCCGACGCAGGTCCGGCGCCGGCGCTGGTGCGCTTCGCGTGGTTCGTCGGCGGGACGGGCGCGGCCCCGGTCATCCAGGGGGGAGCCGTGGTCCTGCCGCCCATCCCTCTCGACCTCGGCGACGGAGGCGGGCGCGCGTACGACGTCTGCATCGCGCCGCACGGCACGGGCGCGTGGGTCGGGCCGCTCCTCGCGAAGTCTTCGTTCGCCGCAGGGCTGCACCCGTTCGACGTGACGAAGTACTTCCAGGTCGCGCCGGGTCACTACGACGCGCGCATCGTCTCCGCCGGAAGCACGATGTGCGATCTGCCGGATGCCGGCGCGCCGAGCGGCGCCGACGATGCCGGTGAGGGGGGCGCAGTCGACGCGGGCGCTCCGCCGTCGAGCGACTTCACGTCGTTGCCGCCCGTCGTCGCCGGCGCGGCGATGACGGCGGTGCTCGTCGACCCTGCCAACCCCGCCGCATCGATCGCCGACGTCTTCGCGTTCACCGACGACACGACGACCGCCGCCGGCAAGGCGAAGGTCCGCTTCGTGAACGTCTCCGAGAGCGACGTCGTCACGCCGAACGACGCGGGTCCCCCGTCCGACGCCGACGTGGGCTCCTTCGACGCCGGCGTGACACTCACCGGCGCCGACTTCGGCATCGGCGGCGGCATCCTCCTCACGTCGCTCTTCACGAACGTCACGGCGCACGCGCAGATCGATCCCGCGGCGACGAACGGCTACCGCGAGATCGACCCGCTCTCCGGCGTCGACTCGACGCTCACGACCGTGAGCGGACAAGAAGCCCAGTACACGCCGTTCACCACCGACTCTCTCACGCTCCCGGCCGGCGGCATCCTCACCGCGTTCTATGCGAGCGAGCCGGGCGCCGGTCGCCTGCCGGTCCTCGTGTGGTGTTACGACGGCCAGCCGAGCACGACGAGCGCCCTGCTCACGAAGTGCGCGCACTCCGACGTCGTCGCCGACTCGAGCGGGTCATACACCCGCTTCGGCGACTTCTCGGCCGACGGCCTCGATCGCGACGTCTGCGTGAAGTACCACTCGTACGGCAGCTACGCGGGCCCGCTGCTCGCGCAGAGCGGCATCGATGGTGGAACCGCGATCCCCGCGCAGTTCATCAGCACGTACTTCAATCTGCACGGCGGCTTCACGTTCGACGCCCGGTTCGTGGCCGCCGGCGCCGCGAATTGCGCGACGGCCGTCGCGCCCGACACGACGTATCAGGCGTTCACCGGCGCGGGCGGCGGATACACGTCGCTCCTCCTCACCGGGTACGCCGCGGTTCCGGACGACGCCGGCGCCGTCCCGCCGTACGACGCCGGTCCGCCGCCGGTCTTCACCGACGACGCAGGCGATACGATCGACGCCGGCCGGCAGCCCACGAGCCCCTCGCTCACCACCCTCGCCACCAGCGTCGTCGTGATCGAAGACGTGGAGTACGACGCGAACAACTATGCCGCGCTCCGCCTCGTCCACGTCGCGGCGATTCATCCGCAGCCCATCACGGTGACCGTGAGCAGCGGACCGGTCATCATCACGGGTCAAGTCGTGCGCCCGCTGTCCTCGTCTCCGTGGACCCTCGGCGACGCCCCCTACGGCGGCTTCAGCACGCTCCCGGGACCGACCGACCCGTGGGGCTACGTGCCGATGACCACCAACGTGCTCACGATCGATCTCGAGCAGAGCGAGTGGATGTACACGATCGACGGCGATCAGACCTCGATGTTCGCGTTCGACGGGGAAGGGGGCGTCCAGCTCCTCGCGTGCGACGACTACGATGAGCTCGTCTTCCCGGCCAACGCGCTCTACACGAGCTGCTGCGTGGTCGGCGCGCCGAACTGCGGCGGCAATCAGGTGGTCCCGACCGCGCCGTCGTTGCGTCCGGCGTCCCGCCACGCGCGCCATCTCGTGCGCGCGCTCCCCACGAAGCGCTGACGAAAGCGTCGCCGCGGCGCGCTCTCTCCCACGCGGAGGGGCGCGCCGCTCGCGCGACCTAGAACAGCTTCTTGCGCTTGCTGGACGCGAGGATGCCGAGCATCTCGCGGTACTTCGCGACCGTGCGGCGCGCGATCTGGATGCCGTCGTTCTTGGCGAGGATCTCGACGATCGCCTGATCGCTGAGCGGGTTCGACTTGTCCTCGACCTCGATGATCTTCTTGATCGCCTGCTTCACGCTCTCCGACGCGATGTCTTCTTCCGACACGCGGCGGATCGACGAGTTGAAGAAGTACTTCAGCTCGAACAGCCCTTGCGGCGTGTGGACGTACTTGTTCGTCGTGACGCGGCTGATCGTCGACTCGTGCATGCCGACCGCTTCGGCGACGTCGCGAAGGATCATCGGCTTCAAGTAGGCGACCCCCTTCTCGAAGAAGTCGCGCTGCTTCTCGACGATGCACTCGGTGACGCGGATGATCGTCTTTCGGCGCTGCTCGATGGCGCGAATGAGCCACTGCGCGTTGCGGAGCTTCTCGCCGATGAACTCCTTGGCGTTGGGGTCCTTCAGGAGCTGCTTGGTGAGCGTCTCGTTGATGTAGAGGCGCTGGACCCCGCGGTCGTTGTCGCTGACCGAGAACTTGTCGCCGTCCTTCACGACGTAGACGTCGGGGGTGATGGCGATCGTCTTCTCGTCGGTCTCGGTGAAGTTCCGGGCCGGGCGGCTCTCCAGCTTCTGGATCTCTTTGACCGCTTCGTAGATCTCCTCGACCGGCACCTTGAGGTCGCGCGCGATGGCGGCGTAGTTGTGCTTCTCGAGGTTATGGAGGTGCTTGTCGATGATGGCGAGCTCGAGGTCGTCGCAGCCGAACACCTCGGCCTGAACGCGGAGGCACTCGCGCAGGTCGCGAGTGCACGCGCCCACCGGATCCCACTCCTGCATCATGCGGAGCACTTCGGGCGCGTCTTCGGCGTCGAGCTCGGCTTCCGCGGCGAGATCGTCGAGCGTGAGGTCCGGCGTGCGGCTGCCGTCTTCGCGCTCCATGCCTTTGAGATCGAGAAACCCCTGGTCGTCCAGGTTGCCGAGGACGAGCTCGGCGAAGCGGCGCTCGGAGTCGTTGAAATCGGACAGTTGGAGCTGCCACTTCAAGTGATCGACGAGGCTTTGCTGCTTGGTGAGGTTTTGCTCGATCGGCGGCATCTCCTCGAAGCCGCCCCGGCTCGCCTGGAGGGGCTGCTGGAGGGTGCGGTTCTCGAGGAACTTCTCCCAGTCGATGTCCTGGACGGTCTTCTCGTCCTTGGCGCGCTGGAGCTCGTCGCTCCGGGTCCGCTCCGAGAGGCGCTCGCTCAGGCCGAGGCGTTCGTCGGACAGCATGGCGCCGTTCTCGACGAGCGGCGGGGCTTCGTCTTGACGGGTCTTGGCCTGGGGAGGACGACCGTCCCCCTCTTCGTCGGCGAGGACCGGGTTCGCGTCGAGCTCTTTGCGGATCTCGTCGATCAGCTCGAGGCGCGAAAGCTGCAAGAGGCGGATCGCCTGCTGCAACTGGGGTGTCATCACCAGCTGCTGACTGAGGCGTAGCTGTTGCTTGATCTCCATCGATTACCCTGCCGAAAAGTGCGTTTTCACCGGGGTTCTACTGAAAGTAACACGCCGGTCAGGGCCGCGCAGCGACAATCGTGCCAAGCGCTCAGGCCGGGCGGTGAAACGCACGGCGTTTGTGCGGGACCCCAGGCTCACCCCCAGTCTGAAGGGGCGCTAGGGCGGCGGCGGCGCGAGACTCCAGCTCCCGAGGTACCGGTCCCGGACGAGCGGATGATCCCTGAAGGACTGCGGATCCGACTCGGTCGCCACCTCGCCGTCGAGCAGGAGGACGGCGCGCGTGGCGAGAGCGAGAGCCTCCGAGACGTGGTGGTCGGCGAGGACGATGGCGACGCCGGTGGCGGCCAGGTCGCGAAGGAGCGCGGCGACTCGCGCGGAGCCTGCCGGGTCGACCCCGGCGAAGGGCTCGTCGCAAATCAGGACGCGCGGGGTGCGGACCAAGGCCCGGGCGACCTCTAGCCGACGGCGCTCGCCGGCCGAGAGCTCGCCGGCGGCGACGTCGAGTCGCTCCGAGAGGTCGACGCGGGCGGCTTTCCCTTCGGGGTCGCCGTCGGTGCCGTGGACGATGCGGTGGAACGTGGCGAGGTTCTCCCGGACCGTGAGGCCGAAGAGGACGCTCGGCGTCTGAGGGACGTAGCCGACGCCGCTGCGTGCGCGCCGCCACAACGGCCAGCCGGTGACGTCGACCCCTTCGAGCGTCACGCGCCCGCGCTCCATCGGGAGCTCGCCCACGAGCGCGCGGAACAGGGTCGACTTCCCGGCGCCCGAGGGGCCGACCACCGCGAGCACTTCATGAGCGCGCGCTTCGATCGTCACGCCGCGCACGACCGCCTTCCCCCCGCGGACGACGTGAATCGCCTCGCCTCGAAGAAGCGTGCGCGCCGTCGTCGCGCTGGTCACGGCTTGTGGGGCGGGACCGGGATCGATCCCTTCACTTGCGTCGCGGTCACCTTGCCCGTGGCGATGTCGATGCGCGCCTGGTCCGCTTGCAGCCACCCCTGACCCCGCGCGAGGCGCACGCCGCCGCGGAGATCGAGCACCTGCTTGGGCAAGTCGAGCTCCGCTTCGGGTCCTTCGGCGTGCACACCGCGGACGTCCGCCGTGACGCCGCCGGAGCCGCGCGCCCAGATGACGTGCGGCGTGGAGTCGAACTTCAGATCGATCCGCGGGCAGCTCACTTTGAGGTCGCCCTTGGTGAGCGTGACGTTGCCGGTGAGGATCGCCCCGCCGCCCGCGACGTCGATCTCGAGCTTGTCGGCCTGGACCGCCAGCGCGCCGTCGCCCACTTGAAGGAGCGGCGGCGGATCGGCGAACGACGCGCGCGGCGCGGTGACAGCGGCGATCGCGAGGGCCATCCAGAGGGTGCGGCGCATCACGCGGTTCACTCTAGTCCATGTGGGAGGGGCGTGCTCCGCGGCGCGATTCAGCCCAGGGCTTCCGCGAACGCGCTCAGCTCGCCGACGAGGCCCGAGGCGCGTTGCGGGGGAGGGGGGACGGCGGCGGCCGACGTGAGGTGCTCGACGAGGGAGGCGACGGCGCTTCGCGCGAGCGGGACGAGTGACGATGGGTCGCGCGCGACCGAGGCGAAGGCGCGGATCGTTGCGCGTGCGATCGGAGCGAGGTCGGCCGGGGTGATCCCGGTGCCGTCGGCCGCGCCGGCGAGGGCGTGGGCCAGCGGGCGGGCGAGGTGGGCGAGGGCGCGGTCGACGCGGTAGCGGGCGAGCGAGGCGTCGGCGGCGAGTGAGTCGGGGTCGCGTCCGGCGATGACGAGCGCGAGGTCGGCGTGCCACGCGGCGGCGACGCGCGTGAGCCCCTCGGCGATGCGCGCGGCGATCGTCTCGGCGTCGCGATCGATCCGCGCGGCGGCGTGCGCAACGGCTTCGCTTCGCGCGCGCCTCGCGTCGTCGCGCGCACGCTCCTCGTCAGCTTCGCGCGCCGCGGCGTGCCCCATCGAGCCTACGATCGCCAGCGCGCGTCTTCGCAGCGCGCGCTCCTTCAGCTCGTCGCTCCGCGCGATCAGCTCGCGCTCGAGCATCGCCTCCACCTCGGGCCACCCCGAGGCGGCCAGCGCGTCGGCGTTCCCGAGCTTCCCCGCGAGCGCCAGCCGCGCGCTGAACGCCAGCGGCGGAGTCCACGACGCGAGGCCGCTCTCGGCGAGCCCTTCGTTCACCGCGGCCATCACGCGCGCGCGATCGGCCTCGGCCAGGCGATCCACTTTGTTCACCAGCACCTGCACCGGCAGGCGCGCCGCGCGCGCTTCGTCGAGCACCTCGCGCTCGCTCTTCTTCATCGGCTGCGCGGCGTCGAGGAGCCAGATGGCGGCGTCGGCTTCGTCGAACGCGCGGCGCGCGGCTTCGGTGTGGCGCGCGTCGGGGGCGTTGAAGCCGGGGGTGTCGAGGACCTCGACGCGCGTGAGCGAGACGATGGGGAGCAGGATCTCGACGCGGCGGACGTCGGCGGCGTCGATCGCCTTCAGCACCGTGCGGAGATCGCCGACGGGGACGATGCGCTCCGGGGGGCCGTCGCCGTTCTGGCCGGCGTGAAAGAGGATGCGCGCGATCGGATCGGGCGCGTAGCGAAGATGGTGGAGCGTGGCCGTCGTGGGGAGGACGCCCATGGGCGCGATCTCCTGGCCGACCATGGCGTTGATGAACGTGCTCTTGCCGGCGTTGAACTCCCCGACCACGGCGACGCGGAGCGGGCGACGTCGCTCGGCCGAGAGCGACGCGAGGCGCGCGCTGGCGTCGAGATCGTGGAGCGCGCGGGCCAGCAGCTCGAAGCGGGCGAGGAGGAGGTCCCAGCGCGCCGGGCCGGTCGTCGGGATCCACGCGCGCGCCAGCGACGCGCGGAGAGCGCCGGCCCACGCGACGGCGCGC
>PLXW01000065.1 GCA_003151595.1 Myxococcales bacterium | reverse complement strand
GTCGGCGTCGGGGTCGCGGTCGGGGCCGGGGCCGGGGTCGCGGTCGGGGTCGCGGTCGGGGCCGGGGTCGGGGTCGGGGCCGGGGTTTCCGGCGCCGTCGCGATCGGAGCCGCGTGCGTGGCTTGCGCTCGCCCCTTCATCCAGCGCGTTCCCACTCCGATGCCGATCGCCGCGATCGTCACCATCACGATCGCGATCGCGACGATCGGTCGGCCGCGCGACATCGGGATCTCGCTCAGGTGCGATTCGATCGCACCGGTCGTCGTCGCGTTCACGCGCGACGGATCGGAGCGCGTATCGATCATCGGGGCGGCCGTTCGCGTCGGCGCGCTGCGATCGATCGACTCGCGCACCGGGTCCATGCGCAGCGTCGTCTGCGGCACTTGCGTCGGCGGGTCCGCGTTCTCGAGCGTCGTTCCGCGCGGGCGCGATTGGTTGCCGGCGACCTCGGTCACGTCGTCCAGGTTCGTCGCCGATGGCGGTCCACCCATCGCGCCCAGCACCCAGTCGACCGTCCCGTGCGCCGACGACGAGCCGCGGATCTGCGCGGCCTCGCGCGACAGGACGCGCAGCTGCGCGGCGAACGTGAACGCGTCGCGCGGGCGCGCTTCGGGATCCTTCGCCAGCGCCGACATCACCAGCGCATCGAGCGCTGGAGGAACCTGCGCGCGCGTCGCCAAGGGCGGCGCCGCCTTCTCCAGGTGCGCGTTGGCGATTCCGCGATCGGTCGTCTCTTCGTCGAACGGTCCGCCCCCCGCGATCATCTCGTAGAGCACGAGCGCCGCGGCGTAGAGATCCGTGCGCGGCGTGACGTGCCCTCCGCGAAGCTGCTCCGGCGGCGCGTAGCGCAGCGTGCCCACGAACCGCGCGCCGGTCTGCGGCTGCTCGCTCGACAGCATTCGCATCACGCCGAAGTCGAGGAGCTTGGTCTGATGCGCTTCGTTCGGCCCGCGATGCAGGAAGATGTTCTCCGGCTTCACGTCGCGATGAATCACGCCGATGGCGTGCGCGTGATCGAGCGCGTCGAGCAGATCGATGGCGATGCTGTACGCGGTCTCGAGCGGCAAGCACCCCTTCGCGCTCAGCACCGAGCGCAGCGTGTGCCCGTTCAGCTTCTGCATCACGAAGTACGGCAGCTTCAGCGAGTCGGTCGTCATCCCCGCCGTCACCACCTCGACGATGTTCGGATGCGACAAGCGCGCGAGCGTGCGCGCCTCCTTGTGAAGACGCGCCGCGAGCTCCTTCCGATCGCGCAGCTGCGCATGGAGCGTCTTCAGCACGTAGCGCTTGCCGACGGTCGTGTCCTCGACCTCGTAGACCGTCCCCATCCCCCCTTGGCCGAGGAGCTGGATCACCTGGTAGACGGTGCCCGGGATGTTCTTGTTCGGCTGGTAGTCGCTCATCGCCCGCTCGTCCCGAACGCCGCCGCGCGCACCGAGATCTAGCATCTCTCCACGGCGCGGCGAATTTCGCGGAAAGCCCGCGCGAAATCAGCGCGCGTCCGGCGCTTGTTCGCCAGCCGGCGGCGCGCTCGATGCGTCGACGATCGCGTCGTCCAGGTGCAGCGGCGGAAGCGGGTGATCGGCGGCGCCGGCGTCGACGTCGCTCGCGACGGGGGGCGGGGGATGATGGCGGCGATGGTCGGCGGCGGCGGCGTTCGCGCGCGGGCCGGCAGTCGACGCGAAGTCGTCGGCGACGTGCCGGAGCGAGATCCCCTCGCTCGCCGGGCGACCGATGACGACCAGCGCGATGATGACGAGCAGCGCGAGCGCCGCCACGAGGTTGTGTACCCGTCGCGTCGCGCGCGGGATGATCGACCGCGGCCCTGGCGTCTCCGAGATGCGCGGCGTGTCGAGGACGCGCGCGTCGATGGCGGCGCCGAACGCTTCGCCGAACGCACGGCACGACGGGAACCGCTTCGCCGGATCCTTGGCCAACGCGCGGGCGAGCACCGCGTCCAGGCGCGACACCAGCCGCGGATCGGCGGCCACGAACGGCAACGGCGGCGGCGGCTCGGTGGCGATGCGCCAGGCGATCGTCAGCGCGTCGTCTCCCGCGAAGGCGCGCCGCGCGCTCACCGCTTCGAACAGCGTGCACGCCAGCGAGAACTGATCGCTCTTCGCGCTGAACTGCGCCAGCGCCAGCGCCTCCGGCGCGCTGTACGCGGGCGTGCCCAAGACCGAGCCCGCCGAGGTCAGCGTCGAATCGGGGAGCCGCGCGATCCCGAAGTCGGTCAGCTTCGCGCCGAACGGCGACAGCATCACGTTCTCCGGCTTCACGTCGCGGTGGATGACGCCCGCGTCGTGCGCCGTCGTCAGCGCGTCGCCCAGCTCGCGCGCCATCTTGCCGACGATCACGAGATCGATCGCGCCTTCTCCGATTCGCTCGCGCAGCGTCGCACCGCTCACGTACTCGAAGACGAGGTACAGACCGACCGGCGCTTCCTCGCCCATGTCGTGCAGCGTGACCAGGTGCGGGTGCGCGATCGTCGCCGCGGCCTTCGCCTCCTGGCGCATGCGCGCGAAGAGCGCCTCGCGCGACTCGGGCGGGAGACCGAGATCGTCGCGCAGGATCTTCACCGCGACGTAGCGGCCGAGCACCGAGTCGCGCGCCAGGAGCACCCGCCCCATTCCGCCTTGACCAAGGAACCGCACGACGTCGTAGCGGCCGATGCGCGTCGGGTTCGCGTGCGTCGCTTCGCCATCTGCGCCCGGCGGGAGATCCATCGCGGGCGTTCTGTAGCACGCGTTCGTCATGCTAAGACCGCCGGGATGAAGCGTCGGGCAATCGCCGCGATCTTGGCCGTCTTTGCATTCACCGTCCGCGCGCCGATCGCCCGCGCCGACGAGCCCGCCGCGGCCGATGCACCGAAGGCCGACGACCCCTCCGACAAGCACGCGATCGATCGCACCTGGCTCTACGTCGACGACGCGCGCGTCGCCGCGCCGCTCACGGTCGTGGGCTTCACGAACGTCTCGTACACCGACGTCGGGGCCAGCCCGGCGCGGATCGCGTCGCCGTTCCCCAGCACGTACAGCGCGTTCGCCGCCAACGTCGCGCAGCCCGGCGGAATGATCGGCGTCGGCGGCGAGGTCGGTCTCGTGCCGCACGTGTCGGTGATGGCCGTCGGCCAGATGGGCGTCGGCGGCGAAGCGGCGAGCCCCAACGCGGGGGCGATCGCCGGCGTGCGCTTCCAACTCTTGCCGTCGTCGTGGACGCACACGCACCTCGTGGCGAGCGTGGGCTACTTGCGTGAAGCGTGGTCGGGTCCCGTCTACGACGGCGACGCGAAGCGGTGGTACCCGGGCGCGCCGCACGGCGACAACGGCGCGTGGTTCCAGGCGGCGTTCGCGGGCGACGTCGGGCGCGTACGTCTGGCGTCGACGGTCCACGGAGAGCACGTCTTCGCCGGCGGCAAGGACTCGCTCGACGTCATGGTTCAAGCGGGCGTCGCGTACCGCATCGCCGGCGGGTTCCGCATGGGCGTCGAGTACGTGGGGCAAGATCTCGAAGAGGCGTTCGACGCCGGAGCGGAAGGGGGCGCGCGCCACTTCGCCGGGCCGACCGCGTCGCTGCAGCTGCTCGGCGATCGTTTGACGATGGTCGCGGGTCCGTCGTTCGGGCTCTCCGAGTCGTCCCCCCGGTTGCTCGGGCGGTTCGCGCTCGCCTATGGCTTCTGATCAGCGCTTCTGATCTAGGAGCGCTGCATCCTTCCAGATCGGTGCGGCCTCTCGCGCGTCTCATCTCACTCCTCACAGCCCCTCTTCACGCGATGGGCTCGCGCGGTCGTGCTAGGTGCGTTCTTCGCCTCGCCCCTCGTCCGTCTTTACCTAGGAACGATCATGAAGACCTCTTCCCGTTGCCCTGGCCGCGCCGGCCTTTCGTTCGAAAATTTCGCTGCCCTCGGTCTCGCCCTCGCGGTCTCCGCGTGCGGCAGCAGCACGTCGGAGAACGGCTTCATCGATGGCGGAGGCACGAACCCCTCTGACGGCTCGGCGCAAAACGGCGACGCCAACGGGCAAGGCGGCGACGACGGCGGGTCGGCCAACAACGGCGACACCGGGACCGTCTCCGGTGTCATCTCCGTTCCGCTCTCCATCTGCGTGCCGCCGGTCTACTCGGCGAACGTCGCCATCGGTGGCGGGCAGACCTTCCAGCTGATCGTCGACACCGGCTCGACCTCGCTCGGCGTCGCGGGCAAAGGGTGCACGAACTGCGGGGTCACGCCGCTCTACACGCCGGGCGCCGGCGCCACGGACGAGAACACGCCGGCGACGTCGCAGTTCGGCAGCGGCAGCTGGTCGGGCGAGGTCTACCAGGACACCGTCGGCTTCGAGTCCGATCCGAGCGTGCCGGTGAAGCTCGTATCGATCACGTCGCAGACGTCGTTCTTCCAGCAAGGCTCGACGTGCGGCGGCAAGCCGTACCAGGGGCTCATCGGCTTCGACCGCGCGTCGGCCGCCGTGACCGGGACGAACGCCTTCTTCGATCAGTTCGTATCCGGCAAGGGGGTGCCGGACGTCTTCGCCACGCAGCTCTGCGACAACGGCGGAACGCTGTGGCTCGGTGGCTTCGACTCGAGCTTCACGACCGCGGCGCCGCAGTACACGCCGGTCACGACCGACATCGACTCGACGTACTATTACACGGTCAACCTCGCGACGATCGCGGTCGGCGGCGTGACCGTTCCGATCCCGAGCGGCACGTACACCGACACGGTCCTCGACACCGGCACCAGCGCCTTCGTCGTCGGGACGACCGCCTACGACGCCCTCGCCGCGGCCATCGGCGAGAGCGCCGGCTTCAAGTCGGTCTTCGGCGCCGACGCGGGCGCGGGCTTCTTCGCCTCGGGCTCGGCGAACCCGGGCTGCGCGAACCTCACGCAGACGAAGGCCGAGCTCGACGCGACGCTCCCGCCGGTCACGATGACGTTCGGCTCGAACCCCGGCGTCACCGTGCAGGCGCCGGCGACCGAGACGTACCTCATGCCGTACCCGACGCTCGGGTGGTGCAACTCGATGGTGTCGCAGGCGGTGGGGACCAGCTTCCCGCTGGCGTCGATCATGGGCGCGCCGTTCCTGCGCTCGGCCGTCGTGATCTTCGATCGGGCCAAGGGGCAGATCGGGTTCGCGCCGCACAAAGCCTGCCCGCAGTGAGATCGCGCGGAGGCGCCCGGCGTTCGTTGCGAGGGCGTCGCTACGGCGCCGGCGTCATCCGCGAGTCGCGCTCTACGACGACCTCTTCGACGTGCGGGTTCCAGCACGCCACCTTGTGACCGCTCCCCAGCGCGATCTCGGCGAGGTTCGGCGTCTCCTTGTTGCACGTGCCCGGGATGGCGCGCGGGCAGCGCGGATGGAACGCGCACCCCGCCGGCGGATCGATCGGCGAAGGGACGTCGCCTTCGAGCAGCACGCGCAGCCGCTTCCTCGCCGGATCGGCGATCGGCACCGCGCTGAGCAGCGCGCGCGTGTACGGATGATGCGCGCGCGCATACAGCGACGCCGAGTCCCCCTGCTCGACGATCTTGCCGAGGTACATGACTGCCACGCGATGCGCGACGTGCTCGACGATGTTCAGGTCGTGCGAGATGAAGAGGTACGCGACGCCCAGCTCGTCCTGCAGGTCTTGCAGCAGGTTGACGATCTGCGCCTGAATGGAGACGTCGAGCGCGCTGATGGGCTCGTCGCACACGATGAACTCGGGCTGCACGGCGAGCGCTCGCGCGATCCCGATGCGCTGCCGCTGCCCGCCGGAGAACTCGTGTGGGTAACGGTTCATCGCTTCGGGGCGTAGGCCCACCTTCGTGAGGAGCTCGGCGATGCGCTGCTCCTCTTCGCTCTTGCCGTTGGCCAGCTTGTGAATGCGGATCGCCTCGCCGACGATGTCGCGCACCGTCATGCGCGGATTCAGGCTGGCGTACGGGTCCTGAAAGATGATCTGCATCTTGCGACGCAGCGGCCGGAGCTGCGCTTGCGTGAGCGGGACGATGTCGCGGCCGTCGTAGACGATCCGCCCGTAGTCGGGCTCGATGAGCCGCAGCATCAGGCGACCGAGCGTGCTCTTGCCGCAGCCGCTCTCGCCGACGAGCCCGAGCGTCTCGCCCCGTCGGACCTTGATCGTCACGCCGTCGACGGCGCGCACGATGTTCGCGGTGCTGTGAAAGAGCCCGCGGCGCATCGCGAAGTACTTCGTCAGGCGATCGGTCGCGACGAGCGTGCGTGACGTGGAGCGGTTGGTGGTGGCGGGCGCGGTCATCGCTTCAGACTTCTTCCGCGCGAATGCAGCGCGACGAGCGGACGCCGCCATCGAGCGGACGAAGCTCCGGCTCCACGCGCTTGCACTCGTCGATGACGAGCGGGCATCGATCGGCGAAGCGGCACCCCGGCGGGAGGCGCGTGAGATCGGGGACCATCCCTTCGATCGTCTTCAACCGGACGCGCGCCCTCGGCTCGCCCTTCGCGGTCGGCGCGGCCTGCGTGCGCGCGCGCGGAATGCTCTCCAGCAGCCCACGCGTGTACGGGTGCCGCGGGTGCGCGAACAGATCGGCCACCGGCGCGCTCTCCACGATCTTGCCGGCGTACATGACGAGCACGTGGCTGGTGTGCTCGGCGACGATCCCGAGATCGTGCGTGATGAGGAGGACGCTCATGCCGAGGTCGCGCTGAAGCTTGCTGAGCAGCTCCAGGATCTGCGCCTGGATGGTCACGTCGAGCGCGGTCGTCGGCTCGTCGGCGATGAGCAGCTTCGGCTCGCACGAGAGGGCCATGGCGATCATCACGCGCTGCCGCATGCCGCCCGAGAGCTCGTGCGGATACGAGCGCGAGCTCTCTTCGGGCGAGGGGACGCCCACGAGGCGCAGCATCTCCACGGCGCGCACGTGCGCCGCGCGCCGCGAGACGCTCCGGTGCAGACGGATCGCTTCCACGATCTGCGAGCCCACCGTGTAGACGGGGTTCAGGCTCGTCATCGGCTCCTGGAAGATCATCGAGATCTGATCGCCCCGCACGGCGCGCATCTCGCGCTCCGGCAGCGCCAGCAGATCGCGATCGCGGAACAGGATCGATCCCGACTCGATGCGCCCCGGCGGATCGGGCACGAGGCGCAAGATGGAGAGCGACGTCACGCTCTTGCCGCAGCCCGACTCGCCGACCAGTCCGATGCTCGCCCCTTCGGGCACGTCGAACGAGACACCATCGACGGCGCGGACGGTCGCGTCGTGCGCGCGGAACGTCGTCACCAGATCGCGTACGGAGAGGAGCGTGGCGGCCGTCACCGCGTGCAACCTTACCGCGGGTCGGCGCGCGGCGTGTGCCATCATTCGCGCGATGGAGCGGGGTACGACGCGAAGGGGGGCGACCGCACGCGCGAGCATGACGCTCGTCACGTTCACGCTCACCTCGATGGCGCTCGCGAGCTGCGCGCCGCGCCCCGTCACGTGCCTTCGCGCGTGCGATGCCCCCTTCGCATGCGCGGCGAACGAGTGCGTCCGCCCGAACGCCATCCCGGCCATCGAAGCGCGCGATCGCCTCGGCGATCCCCAGGTGCGTCGACTCGTCTTCGCCGCCACCGACGCCGCGCGCCTCGGTCCCGGCGACGCGCAGGGGTCGATCCCGCGCATCGCGATCCTCGCGCGCGACCGTGACGCGCGCGCGGTCCTCCTTCTGAAGTTCGCGCTCGATCTCCCACCTGGGACCACGATCGTCGAAGCGCACGTCGTCCTCGATCGCGCGCCGGCGGTCTCTTCCGATCCCACGCCCGTGACGCTTCACGCCGTCCGCATCGCCGACCTGTGGGACGCGCGATCCATCACCTGGGGGCGTGCGCCGCGGCTGGACGACGTTCATCTGCCGTCGACGACGATCGACGACGCCCGTCACGAAGTGCGGCTCGACGTGCGTCCGCTCGTGCGCGCGTGGCGACTTCATGCGCCCGAAGACCAGGGGATCGCCGTCGTGGCCGACCGTACGAGCGCGACGGGAACGGCGTTTGCTCTAGCGGACGGCGACGGGTCGAGCGACCATGCGTCTCTTCCGTTGCTTGTCCATGCTCCCGGTCCGCCTCCGGTTTTCGCGGGGGCCGAGGGCGCGGAGGGCGCGGTGGAACCGCCGCCGATTCAGGGCCCGCGCCTCGAGCTGTACGTGAAGCCGTGAGAAAAATCGCACGTGCGGAATGAATCGAGTGTCTGGGCGGTACGTCGAACTCCACGGGAAAGGTGACCACGATGAACGAAGGACTCCGCATTCACCCAGTTTCGAAGCTTTTCCTCGGCGCCGCGCTCGTGCTCGCCGCCGGCGTCGCCGCTCCCAGGGTGACCCAGGCCGCGACGTCGCACGACGGCGCGTCGCAGGTTCAGGAAGCGCAACCGTACGACGTGAAGACCGAGGTCGTCGGTGACTGCAAGGCCGGCGCGGAGTGCGTCGCGAAGATCACGATCTCCGCGAAGGGCGAGTTCCACGTGAACGAGAGCTACCCGTTCAAGTTCACCGCCAGCCACCCCACCGCCGAGTTCCACGGATCGGCCGGCAACGTTTTCACCGCCACCGACTTCGAGCGGCAGGGGAAGACCGTCGGCGTCATGACCGTGAAGTTCAAGCCGCACGACAAGGGGCCGACGACGATCACCGGCAAGTACAAGATCTGCGTTTGCAGCGAGAAGATCTGTTCGCCTCAGACGATCGACGTCTCGATCGCCGTCACCGTGAAGTGAGCGTAAACTTCATCGCATGAGCGATCCGACGCGCGGGAAAGAAGTCGCCGCCGCGCACATCAAGTCAGTCGCCGAGACCGTCGAGAAGCGCTTCCAGCGCGGCCGGCGCGTGCTCTCGTTCAGCGAGTACCTCGAGCTCTTCGCCGACGACCCCGTGCGCTACTCGCGCGACGCGAGTCGCTTCCTGCGCGACGCGTTCGAGCACTACGGGACGACCGAGGTCGAGTACCCGTGGGGGAAGTTCACGCGGTGGAATCTGTTCGACCTGCCGTGGGAAGAGTCCACGACGGGTACCCCTCCGGTCGGCATCAACGGCAAGCAGTCGCCGCGCGGATCGCTCATCGGGCAGGAGCACGTTCAGGCCGAGATCCACCGCGCGCTCTCGAACTTCGTGCGCGAAGGGCGGCCCAATCGGCTCGTGCTTCTTCACGGGCCGAACGGCTCGGCGAAGAGCACGATCGTCGGCTGCTTGATGCGCGGCCTCGAGCACTACTCGTCGCTCGACGAAGGGGCGCTGTACCGCTTCAACTGGGTCTTCCCGTCGACCAAGACGATCCGCGGGTCGCTCGGCTTCGGGCAAGGGCAGGGGAGCCCGAACGCGCAGACGACGAACACGTACGCGCACCTCGCCGACGATCAGATCGACGCCAAGCTCCTCGTCGAGGTGCGTGACCATCCACTGTTCCTCTTCCCGGTGCCGGAGCGGCGCGCGCTCCTCGAGAAGCTCCTCGGCCAGAATGGCGAGCCGCCGAACGACTGGATCCTGCGCGGGCAGCTCTCGCACAAGAGCCAGCAAGTGTTCGAGGCGCTCCTGGCGAGCTACCAGGGCTCGTTCACCGAGGTGATGAAGCACGTGCAGGTGGAGCGGTACTTCATCTCGCAGCGGTACCGCGTGGGCGCGGTGACGATCGGTCCGCAGATGAGCGTCGATGCCGGCGAGCGTCAGGTGACGGCCGATCGATCGCTGAGCGCGCTCCCGGCGTCGCTCCAGGCCATCACGCTGTACGAAGCGAAGGGCGAGCTGGTCGAAGCGGCCGGCGGGTTGCTCGAGTTCAGCGATCTTCTGAAGCGCCCGCTCGATGCCTTCAAGTACCTGCAGCTCTCGATCGAGACGGGCGAGGTCGCGCTCTCGCAGCAGAACGTGCAGCTCAATTGCGTGATGACCGGGAGCGCCAACGAGCTCCACCTCGACGCCTTCCGCGAGCACCCCGAGTTCGCCAGCTTCCGCGGGCGGCTGGATCTGATCCGCGTGCCGTACTTGCGGAACTACAAGGAGGAGAAAGCGATCTACGACGCGCACGTCGCGCCGCAGGTTCGCCGTCACGTGGCGCCGCACGCGACCGAGATGGCCGCGGTGTTCGCGGTGCTCACGCGCATGCGCAAGCCCAACCCGGACAAGTACCCGCGCGGCTTGAACGCGCCGCTGCAGACGCTGACGGCGATCGAGAAGGCCGACGTCTACGCCGGCGAGCGGCCGCCCGAGCGCTTCGAGCCCGACGCGCAGAAGCTGCTGCGCGCGAACGTGCGCGAGCTCTACGAGGAGAGCGACACGTACCCGATCTACGAAGGGCGCATCGGCGCCAGCCCGCGCGAGATGCGCGCCGTGATCCTCGACGCCGCGCAGTCGACGCAGTTCGCGTGTCTCTCGCCGCTGGCTGTGCTCGACGAGATCGAGGTCCTCTGCGAGCGCAAGAACGAGTTCGAGTGGCTCCAGCAAGACGCGATCAGCGGCGGCTACCACGACGTGCGGCAGTTCCGTGAGTCGCTCGGCGCCCGGCTGCTGACGAGCTGGGAGGTCGAGCTGTACGCGTCGAGCGGTCTCGTCGACGACGTGCAGTACGGCGAGCTGTTCGAGCGCTACGTGCAGCACGTGAGCGTGTGGGTGAAGAAGGAGCGCATTCGCAACAAGCTCACCGGCGAGTACGAAGAGCCCGACGAGAAGACGATGGTCGCGGTGGAGCGCCTGCTCGACGTGAAGGGCGAGGTCTCCGACTGGCGCAAGGGGCTCATCAGCGCGATCGCGGCGTGGGCCATCGATCACCCCGGCTTGAAGGTCGACGGCGCGACGGTGTTCCCGCAGCACCTTCGCCGCATGCGTGAAGCGATCTTCAACGATCGCCGCCCGCAGGTGGCGATGCTCGCGCGCGACGTGGTCATCCTCCTGCGCGAAGAGGGCTCGGGGCTGGACAAGGATCGGAGGCGCGACGCCGAGGCGGTGATCGAGCGGATGATCGCGAGGTTCGGCTACTGCCGGAGCTGCGCCGGCGACGCGGTGAGCATGCTGGTGCGGAAGCGGTTCAACGATCTCGTCGTGTGACGACGACCCGGGCGCGCATGGATGACGCCGCGCTCGCGCGCGAGGTGCGGCGGATCGCGCTGCCTGCCATCGGGAGCTCGCTGCTCCAGACGATGGTGTTCGTGGTCGACCGGATCATGCTCGGGCACCACGCGGAGTCGTCGCTGGCCGCGATGCAGGTCGCCGGCCCGATCGAGTGGTGCGTGTGGAGCGTCTTCATGGCGTTCGAGGTGGGGACGATCGCGCGGGTCGGGCGCCACGTGGGGGCGGGCGATCGGGCGAGCGCGCATCGCGCGGCGGTGCTGTCGTTCGCGATCGCGGCGGTGGCGGGCGTCGTGGTCGCGGCGCTGGGGCCGGCGTTGTCGCCGCTCCTGGACCTGGCGTTCCCGAGCGCGTCCGAAGCGGCCGTGCGCGACGCGCGCGCGTACCTGGCGTGGACGCTGACCGCGTCGCCGATCGTGTTCGCCTCGGCGACCGGGATCGCGACGCTGACCGCGGCGGGGGACACGAAGACGCCGCTCATCGTGGGGGTCGTGGCCAACGCGATCCACGTCGCGCTGAACCGCGTGCTCATCCTGGGCGCGTTCGGCGTCCCCGCGCTCGGGATGCGCGGCGCGGGGATCAGCACGACGATCACGTTCGCGCTCGAAGCGCTGCTCCTCATCGGCGCGCTCTGCCGGAGGAGTCGCGCGGTGTCGCTTCGCCGGCATCCGGACGAACGCCCGTCGACCCGCGCCGAGCATCGCGAGGAAGCGCGCCGGCTCTTTCACGTCGCGAACCCCGCTGTCGCCGAGCGGCTCATCTACCACGCGGGTTATCTGATCTTCGTCGCCGTCATCGGTCGGCTGGGCGACGCGGCGATGGCCGCGAATCAGTCGCTCATCAGCGTGGAGGCGATCTGCTTTCTCTCCGCCGACGGCTTCGCCGTCGCTGCCGCTGCGCTCGTCGCGCAGCGCCTTGGCGCGCGAGCTCCGCGCGAAGCGCCACGTGCCGCGCGGATCGCCATGCGCTATGCGGTCACGCTCCTCACGACGCTCGGCGTCGTCTTCCTCGCCGCGCGCGGCGTTGTGCTCCCGCTCTTCTCGACCGACGCGAGCGTCGTCGCCATCGGGATGGCGGCCGTCCCGGTGCTCGTCCTCGCGCAGCCGTTCATGGCCACGGCCATCGTGCTTGCGCAGTCGCTGCGCGGCGCGGGGATGACGCGAACGGTGCTCGGCGTGAGCGCCGTGAGCGCGTTCGCCGTGCGGATCTCGTGCACCTGGCTGTTCGCGATCTCGATGGGGCTGGGGCTGACGGGAGTCTGGATCGGGTCGACGTGCGACTGGGTCGTGCGGACGGTGTTGCTCGTGTGGCTGGGGCGAGAGCGCGAGCGACGAATGGTGAACGACTCGTCGAGTTAGCCGCCGAGTCGCGCGCGCGCCGTCTTCGGTCCGATCAGCTCCGTCCCGCCCGGCGTGAGGATCGGACCCAGAACGACGCCGGCCACGATCGCCGCCAGCCTGAGCGCGGCGCGATCGTCGGCTTGCTCGCACTCGACGAGCCAAACGTACGCGCATCGCTTCGCGAGCATCGCCAGCCCCGCGCCGCCGTCGACGTCCTCCGCGGCGTGCACGTCGTCGTCGTCGCGCGGTCGTCCCCAGAGGACGCGCGTCTCGCTCGCCCCCTTCGCGGGCGCGATGACCACGCGCGCGGCATCCACGCGCGGCGCGGCACCGTCGTCGTACTTCTTGTCGACCGTCAGCCCGATGCGCGTGGCGTGGAAGCGCTCGGCGTGCCTTCGCCATTCGTCGATGACGATCCGCGCGTCGTCGCGCTGCGCGAAGACGGTGAACACGTCCGCGCGGGTAGGGAACGCGAGCGCGCCCTTGCGGAGGACGCCGTGCGCGTCGAGCGCTTCGCGAAAGGTGGCCTCGTCGATCGCCCGCACGCGCGCGAGTCTAGCGCATCGACTACGATGTCCCTCCGTGACTCTCCCGCCGCTCGTCGACTCGCACTGCCACCTCGACCCCCACTATCTCCCGAGCGGGCCCGACGACGTGATCGCCCGCGCGCGCGCCGTCGGCGTCATCGGCTTCGTCGTCATCGGGGTGGGCAAAGACCTCGCGCCTGCCCGCGCCGCCGTCGCGCTCGCGCGCACCCACGCCGATCGGATCAGCGCCACGGTCGGCATCCATCCGCACGACGCCTCCACGCTCGACGACGCCGCGTACGCCGAGCTCGCGTCGCTCGCCGCCGACCCGCACGTCGTCGCCGTCGGCGAGATCGGCCTCGACTACCACTACGATCACTCCCCGCGCGACGTTCAGCGCACCGTCTTCGCGCGCCTCATCGCCCTGGCCCGTGCCGCGAAGAAGCCGATCGTGGTCCACACCCGCGAGGCCGCCGAGGACACGATCTCGCTCCTGGCCTCCGAGAACGCGCGCGACGTCGGCGGCATCATCCACTGCTTCAGCGAAGACCGCCCGTTCGCCGAGCGCGCGCTCGACCTCGGCTTCGACGTGTCGTTCTCCGGCATCGTGACGTTCAAGACTGCGCGCGCGATTCAGGAGGTCGCCGCCTGGGCGCCGCTCGATCGCATCCTGGTCGAGACCGACAGCCCGTACCTCGCGCCGGTGCCAATGCGGGGGAAGCCGTGCGAGCCTGCGTACGTCGCCTACACCGCGGCGCGCGTCGCCGAGCTTCGCGGCATCGAAGCGGCCGCGCTCGCCGAGGCCACGACCGCCAACGCCGAGCGCCGCTTCGCGCGAACGTTCCCGCGCGGCTGACCCGGGCAATCGCGACTCGCCGATTCGCCAAATCGCCTTCGCCACCGCAGAATAGAGGCGGAGGAATGTGAGGCAGGCGCGCGCGCGAAGTGTCCTCGGGTGGACGTGGGCAGCGTCAATCGGGCTGCACGTGGTGGCCATCGGCGCGTTCGGGTGGCTCGCGCTCCATCCCGTGGCGAAGGGCGCGGCGACGACTCTTCCGCGCGCGAAGGGGGACGGCACCATCGCCATCGATCTCCCCGGTGTCGCCGAAGGGACGCTGCTCGCCGATCGCCGGCCTGATCCCACGGGCGATCCGCCGGAGCCGAAGTACGGCTCGTCGCAAGCGCAGCTCGATCAGTCGAAGGTCGGTCGCGGCGGCGAGGCGACCACGATCGCCCGTCCGACGAACCTCAGCGATCGCGACGAGCGCGTTCACCTCACGCCCGATCTCCTCGACCGCCTCGATCACGATCAACAGCAGCGACTCCGCACCAGCAAGGAGCGGGCGTCGCGCGAAGATCGCCGCTCGTCGAAGGAGCCGATGGAGCTCGCGCTCCTCGCGTCGGGCGACGGCACGCGCGCCGAGCGACGCACGCCGAGCCCGTACGACCCCAGTCGCGGCGGCCTTCGCTCCGACGCGGCCTCCGTTCGCGGCGGCGTGCTCGGCGACCCCGCGCAGGTCCAAGGGGACGGCGACGCGCGCGTCGTCTCCGGATCGGCGCGCGACGGATCCGCGGCGAGCGCGCCGGGAGTCGGCGTTCGCGACGGACGCACGGGGGTCGATCACCGCTCCGGCGCGCACGTGATGCGCGCGCGGCCCGACGTCGTCCTCGCCGCGGTGAGCGTCCCCGCCACGCGCCGCGGTCGACCGCGCGATGACATCGACAGCGATCAAGAGGTGGCCCGCACGCTCCGTTCGATCGTCCACGCCAGCACCGCGGCCGGGGTCGTCGGCGAGGGGACCGGCGGCACGGCAGGCGGCGGTGACCCGGGCGCGGGTGGTCGCGTCGGCGCGGGCACGAGCGCGCGCCCCATCGGCCCCGGCGACGCCGAGTGGTGGGACCTGGATACGACCGACGCGCGTCTCGTCGGTTACTTCCGTCGCATCCACCAGAAGATCGACCCGCTCTGGGCGCACGCTTTCCCGCTGCGCGCCGCGCTCGACTTCCGCCAGGGGACGGTGATCTTCAACGTCACGATCGCGGCCAACGGCGCGGTCACCATCGCCTGGCCTCCGCTCCGCCCGAGCGGCATCCCCGAGTTCGATCGCAACTGCTACGAGGCCATCCAGCGCGGCGCCCCGTTCGATCCGATTCCGGCGGTGCTCGGCGTCACCGAGCTCCACGTGCGCATGCCGTTCGACGCGCAGAACCCGATGGTGAAGTAGGCGCCGGTCAGTTCGGGCAGGCGCCGGCGCTCGCCGCGCAGGTCGTCACGTGCCCCATTCCGTTCGACACGCAACAGAACGAATCGGCACACGCCCCGCACTGCATGCACCGCGTCTGGCACTTGTCGCCGACGCACGGTACCGCGCCGCAGCAACCGTCGGCGCCCGCAGGGACGTGCGACGGGCAGCTCGTCGATCCCGCGTCGACCTTGGGCGGGCCTCCCGAGTCCGCGTGGACGGGTCCGCTGTCGGCGGTGGGAATGGACGGAGCGTCGTGCGCCTCGGCGTCGAAGAGCGCACCGACTCCGCCGTCGCTCCGCGAGTCGGCCCCGGTCGTCGATCCCGAAGCGACGCTTCCGCCGTCCGGCTCCTCGAAATCCAGCTCGGGGACCGCTTCGCATCCCGCACACGCGACGACGAGCACGAGCCAGGCGATCGATCGCGGCATGATCAGAATCCGGGCTTCCGAGCGACGTTGAAGTCGTCCAGACGCCTCGGTCGAAGCGTCGCCGGAGCCGGAGCGGGGGCAGAGTCTGCGGCGGAGGGACTCGCGAGCGCGAGCGCGTCGACCGTTCGCGCGACGTGCTTCGCCGCGACCGCGCGCTCGGTCGCGGCCGCCGCCCCACGCGGGGTCGATCGCGTCGCTGCGGCGCACGCAAGCACGACGAGGGCGACGGCGATCCCCGCTGCCGCGATCCGAGGGCGCGAACGCAGCTGGGGTGGACGGAGCGTGATTGTCTCACGCGCGTGAGCCAGCGACGGGTGCCAATCGAAGGCCGACGCCGACGGCGCCGCGATCTTCAGCGCGTCGGCGACCGCCGCCGCAGTGGCGAAGCGTTCATCGGCGCGAACGGCGAGCGCGCGTTGAATCACCGGCCAGATCGCCTCGGGGATCCGTGGCGAGGGCTGGACCACGGAGTTGAAGAGCGCGTTTAGCATCGAGTCGATGCTCACGGGCGCCTCGCCGACGAACGGGTTCACGCCCGTGAGGCACTCGTAGAGCAGGATGCCGATCGAGAACACGTCGCTCCGCGCGTCGATCGCCAACCCGCGCGCCTGCTCGGGAGACATGTAGCTGAGCGTGCCCACGATCTCGTTGGCGCCCGTGATCTGCCGCTCACCTTCGCGCAGCATCTTCGAGATCCCGAAGTCGAGGATCTTGGGCATCAGGAGTCCGTCCGGATCCTGCGCGAGCAGGATGTTGTCGGGCTTGAGATCGCGATGGACGATCCCGAGCGCGTGCGCATGACTGAGCGCCGAGAGGATCGGAAGAACGATCGCGAGCGTCTCGTCGAGCGAGAGCGGCCCCTGGTGCTCGATGCGCTGCGCGAGCGTTCGTCCGCGCAGCAGCTCCATCACCATCACCAGCGACCCACACGA
Source organism: Myxococcales bacterium (assembly GCA_003151595.1). The sequence goes on along the minus strand of PLXW01000065.1, from coordinate 5,481 downwards.
CGGGTCGAGCTCCACCAGGTCGAAGATGCGAACGATCGCCCGATGCGCGAGCGACGCGGTCGCGTGAGCTTCGCGACGAAAGCGCGCGATCCCGGGCGCGGAGGTCAGTCGCGACGAGAGCAGGACCTTGGCGGCGACCTCGGCCCCCGTCGCCAGGTTGCGCGCGAGCCACACCTGGCCCATTCCGCCGGCACCGATGGGCTCGACAAGGAGATACTTGTCCCCGAGCACGTCACCTCCGTGGAGGAACGGCACCTCCGTCGAAGCGTCCGCGCTCCAGGCAAGAGGTGAAGCGAGCATCGTCCTCGAGCGGTGCACCCGATGTGCCGGCTCGACCTTCGGCGCGAATGCCGCTCGCGTGCGTCTCGGGCACCGAGGCAGGATGGTGCGCGCGTGGCGACGGTGCGCGTCTCGCGCCCGCTTACAGCCGGCGCAACCCGCTCACATCCCGACGGCCGTGCCCAGCTCGCGCCGCAAGAACGTGGCGTCCTCGCCGGCCCAGAATCGCTCGAGCTCGCGCACGCGATCTTGCGCGTTCGCTTCGCCTTGAACCGCGTCGCACGCCGTCTGCAAGTCGCCGCACAAGAGAAGCCCCGCGCGCAGCGCCGTCCACTCCGCGGCCTGCGCCCACCGTCGCAGGCTCGTTCGTCCCCCTTGCGCGATGAATCGCCCGACGTGCAGCTGCAATCGTGCGAGGCGCGGCTCATCGAGCACCGGCATGATCGCCTCGGCCACGAGCGCGATACGCGCGCGCACCTCGGGGAGCAGCTCCACCTGCGGCGCGCCGATCGACATCGCGGCCAGGAAGACCTCTTCGAGGTACGCGATCGACGGCACCAGCGTGCACACGAAGTGCTCTTCGCGGAGCCACGTGAGCTGCCTTCCGCAATGAAACGCCAGCTGCGTCGCGCTCTGCCCGCTCAGCATCGGGCCGCCCACGCGGATCGCCGGCGGCAACGCGGGGACGATCTCGAACGGCAGCGGCTCGGCGGCGTCGACGTAGATCGGCGGCGTACGCAGTCCGAGCGTCGCGGCCGACCACGCGATCGCGCGCACCGCGCTGATGGTCGACGAGTGCGGCTCCTGCTTCTTGTCGTTGTCGAGCACCGGGAGCGATCGATCGCGCCGCATCGCCGAGATTCGCCCCAGCAGGGCCGCCGACGCGATCACCGCGAACACGTCGCCCGTCGTCCGCTCTTCGTCGGGATGGAACAGCCGCTGCCACGCTTCGGTCGTCAGCGATCGCGCCGGCCGCGACGGAATCTGCGCGCGATGCGCCTCGTACACGCTCGTCTCGGCGCGCGTCGCCTTCTTCCGGCGCACGAGCACGGCGGCCGTGCAGAACTGCCCGTCGAGATCCTTGGCCTCTCCGCACAGCGCGAAGCGGTCGTGCAGCATCGCGTTCTCGTCAGGCAGCGGCGCCAGGAACGAGATCGGCGTCGGCCGATCGTCATCGATCTCGAGCCCCGAGTCGGGCCGCCGCGTGTGCGGCTCGGCGTCGGCCAGCGAGCTCGGATCCGCGCGATCGACGAGCGTGATCGCCGCGTGCGCCTCGTACGCATTCAGGAGCGCTTGCTCCAGGCGTCCAACGCGACCGGCATCGAGCCCCAGCGCCCTCGCCGCCAGGTCGAGCCGATGCCGCTCTTGCTGCGTGATCTCCCCTTCGGCCAGCGCTTCGGCGAAGAGGTCCTCGTACTGCCGCTCGAAGTCACCGGGCAAGAAGCTCCCGGTGTCCTCCATCTGACTGGAGGCCGGCGGACTCTCGAAGACTCCCGGCGCGCTATCGGACACCGTGGCCCATGGTACGCGGGCGCGTAGGGCGATGGTGCACGATCCTCGCCCCCGGGCTGCGCGCGCCGTTACGTCTGGTAAGCTGACGCACCGACCTTGAGAACACGGAACTTCTTTGCTTGGGTCTCGCTCGGCGCTCTCGCGATCGCGGCAGCCTGCGCGCAGGGATCGAACGACACCTCAGGCGGCCCGGGCGCGCCGGGGACGATCGAGGCTGGAGCCGGCTTCGACGCCGGCGACGTCACCGCCGACGGGAGCGACAACACGCGCCTCTCGACCGACTCCGGGAGCGTTCCGCCCGGCGATGACACCGGCGCCCCTTCCGGCGACGACACCGGCGCCCCTGCCGGCGACGACTCGGGGAGCCCGGCCGAGGACGCCGGCATCGACTCCGCCCCGCCCCCGCCGGTCGACGCCGGTCACGACTCCGGCTCGCCGGTCTCGGTTGTTCCGACCACGTGCTCTCAGACGAACCAAGGGGTCGGCTGCTGCGTCGGCAACGACAACTACTACTGCAACCAGCTCGACGCCGTTCACGAGGTGAAGTGCACCGGCGGCCAGGTCTGCGGCTGGGTCGCTTCGCAGAAGTACTACGGCTGCGGCACGTCGACCGGCTCGGACCCGAGCGGGACGTACCCGATCGCCTGCCAGTAACGAGTTCGGTGCCGAAGGAGGGATTCGAACCCCCGACCTAGCGCGTATGAAACGCCCGCTCTAACCAACTGAGCTACTTCGGCAGTAACAAGGGCGCTGTATCTACCGGTTCCGCGCGTCGCTAGCACGCACAAAACGCGAACGGCCCCTTCTCGATCGAAGAGGCCGTCGGTGCTTTGAATCGGGCGCCTAAATCCCCCTCCCGGACGGGAGGGGGGCAGGGGGGTGGGCGAGACGCGTGAGCTAAAACTCCCCGAAGAGATCCTGAATCCTCGACTCGAGCGCGATCGCAATCTTGTACAGCGATGAAATCGACGCCGACGACTCGGCCCGCTCGATCTGCGAGAGCAACGAAACGCTCAGCCCAGTGCGCCGCGACATCTGCTTCAGCGTGAGATCCTTCTCCTTGCGAAGGTTCCGGATCGTGTCGCCGATCACGCGATGCAGCTGCTCTTCCGGCGTCCGCGCGAGCCCCTTCTTGCGCATGACGCGCGCGAGCACCTCGCGGAACTCGTCCACGTTGAACGGCTTCTTGATGTAGTCGACCGCGTCGAGCTTCATCGAGGCGACCGCGCTCTCGAGGTTCGGGTAGCCCGTGAAGATGACGACCGCGATGTCGGTGTCGATCTTCCGCACGCGCCGCAGCACCTCGATGCCGTCCAGCTTCGGCATCATCAGATCGAGAATGACGAGGTGGTATCCGCCCGTGCGGACCTCTTCCTCGACGAACGTGGGATCGTTGAGCGTCTTGACGTGGAAGCCGTCGCGCTCGAGGAGCGTCTGCATGTAGTCGTTGATGGCTTTGTCATCGTCGACGATGAGAATGCGAACCGCGGGAAGCTCGGGCGGCATCGTGCGTCTCCTTTTGGAATCGGGTGCGGGCGCTGACGAGGCGGAGGTGGGACTGACTGCTGCGGTGGCGCTGCTCGTTACAGTATTCATGTGGCCCTCGTTACAGTGGGGCTTAATCCAGGAATACCGGGTTGTGTAGGGTAAGCGGAACACTTTTTTTACATAATTTCACCACGTTGGATAATTCGGCGCGCGGCGGAGGGGGTGAGTGGAATCCAGTCCAGACGTGACGCAATGCGCGACTTGGGGCGGAAAAAGGCGTCGTTGCTCAGGTTTTGGGGTGTGCGGAGACGTCTTGAGACGTGAGCGCGGGCTGTGGGGGCCGGGGAGGGGGTCGGAAGGCCGGGCTGCGATTTTTGGACGCGCGTCCGGACTGTGTCGCGCCTGTGCGCGTGTCGTGCGAACGGGCGCGCCGAAAGAGCGCGTGAAGGGCTCAATGATCGCGCGAGCACGCTTGAATCACCGCAGACGATCAACAGCTGCGCCTTTGGCGTTGACGTTCTCGTCGCGGACCGCCATAAGCCGCGGTGCCGTTTCTACGGCAACGGGGCGTAGCGCAGCCTGGTAGCGCACTCGGTTCGGGACCGAGGAGTCGGAGGTTCAAATCCTCTCGCCCCGACAGATGTCGACTTCGCGGAAGTGTCCGAGATGTCGAGCGATTCGACGGTAGGGGTGCCGCACTTTTCGATCGCTTCGTCAGACGAATTGGCCAACGCGGTGGCCAACGCAACGTCTGATTCGGCGACGGGAAGTGCTGCGCTGACCGTGGGCGCGATCAGTTCGGGGATCGCTTCCGCGGTCGACGGGAACGGCTCCGTAGCCGAGATCGCCGAGCGTCTGAGCGCCTCGGTCGTAGCGGTTGATCATGTCGCCTTCGACGCGGGAGCGGAAACGCGCGGCCAGCGAGGCGAGACCGGATTTCTTCGACGCCGTCTGTGGAATCGTCGCCGCCGAATTCTTCGACGCTGTCTGTGAAATCTCGGCCGCGTAAGCGAGGTAAGAGAGCCGTAATCGCGCCGCGTCTTCGAGACGATCGACGTCGTGCGCTGGCCTGGCGGCATGGGCGAGGGGCTCACGACCGTCAGCACGCGCATCGTTGTGACGACGATGCTTGGGCACATTTCTAGAGAGGCGACCATGACGCACGACTACGGAGCTCACGGACATTCACACGCGCAAGCTATGGGCCGGCGAGCGTTCGCGATCGGGATCGCGCTCCAGCGGTGAACGCGGCTGAGCGCCAGCGAGACCGTTGGCTGCTCGTGTCGAGACTCTGGGGTGCGAAGCCGCGTCGAGCCGAGCTACCAGCCGAGGAGAACCCCTCCGGTGAGCCCGATCCCGCTTGATGCGCCGTCGTGAAACACGACGTCGTATTCGGGCTCCGTCCAAAGCCCGATGCGACGACCCCACGGCCAGAACATGAAATCGAGCGCGACCTCGCCGCCGAGGTAGGTGCCCTTGGTGGCCCCGGTGACGTGCACGACTTCAGGGCCAACGCCGAGCATGACCTCGGCCCAGCGAGTGAGCGTGAATGGCTTCTTCACGAGCAGATCGACGGGAATATCGAGACCGCCCTTCGTCGCCAGCATCGATGCGCCCACCTCGATCTCCAGCCAGTCTTCGATCGCGTCCCATTCGATCATCACGTTGCCACCGAGATGCAGGGAGCGGTCGCCAAGCTCGAGCTCCCCGGCCCCGCCAACGCCCACGACGATCGTGTGCTCGTTCGCGTCATCAGGTCGCAACGCGGAAGTTGCGCCATCCTCCGCGCGGACCACGCGCGGGAAGAGCACGACGGCACTCCCGAGGAAGATCGCCGCGGCACGTGCGGCAGTCTTGGGCGACTTCGTCTTGCGGTTCGTCGTAAGAGGCAGGGTTGAAGCAGTGTCGACGACGGCGCCGAGCAGCGCAACGACGGCACCAGTGTCCCACAGCTTCGGTGTTGCTCATGACGCGACCTCGGCGTTCTCGAGGCTTGCGACTTCGGACGGCGAGGCCTGCAATGCGGGCGGCAGGTGTCGCCCTTTCCAGATCGCGAAGATCGCGGGGTAAACGAGAAGCTCGAGCAAGAACGACGTCACGAGCCCGCCCACCATGGGCGCCGCGATCCGTTTCATGACGTCGGCACCCGTGCCTGTGCTCCAGAGCACCGGCACGAGGTGTTGTCGGTCGCCTGAAAGCGCG
>PLXW01000067.1 GCA_003151595.1 Myxococcales bacterium | reverse complement strand
ACCCGTACGACAAGACCGTCTTCCCCGGAGGGATCCTTCCCCCCCTCCTCCAGTGGTCGCAATCCGCCAAGCCCGACGGCGTCTACCTGCACATGCACTCGAACACGTTCGACTATCAGGGGTGCTTCGCCGGATCGAACCCGGGGCAGCTTCCTCTTCCTCCCAACGCGTGGAATGCCGCGTTCCAGCAGAGCCTGGGAGCCGCCGATCCGCTCACCGTCGAGCTGAGCACCCTCAGCGGCGGCAAGGTGAGCAGCAAGATCACCGAGACGTGGACGTTCGCGCTCGGGAGCTTGAAGGGCGCCGTCTACTACAACACGTACTCGTCGCAACTGACCTCCCCGGCGGACGGCGCGGTCATGGTGATCCCCGCGGGCGCGGCGAAGCCGAGCTTGCTGCTGACGGTCCCCGGGGGGACGGTGCCCGCCGGACCTTGCGTCTCGTGTCACTCGCTCTCGGCCGACGGGTCCATGATCGTCGCGCAGAGGCACGCCTATCCGGGGGGGTTGCAGGCCCCGGGAAGCCAGTCGTTCAGTCTCGCGGCAGGCGTCACGGTCACCCCGGCGTCGACCCCGACCGCCACCACGATGAACGACGACTGGGGATTCAGCGCCGTGTATCCCGACGGCTCGCGCCTGCTCACGGCCGCGGAGCCGTCGGACAGCACGGCGAAGACCGCTCTGTTTCCGTGCGGCGCCGGGGACAACCCCGGGATGATCGGGCCGAAGCTCAACGTCATGTACGACACGAAGAAGGGCACGACGATCAGCTTCACTGGTCTCGCGGTACAGCACGCGATGATGCCGATGTTTTCCCCCGACGGGAAGAAGGTCGTCTTCAACGACACCGACAATCACCAGGGCCACTCGCTCATGGTGCAGGACTTCGACCCGGTGAAGAACGCGTTCTCGAATCCGGTGTCCATCTACAACGACGCAAACGGGAAATACGCGGGCTGGCCGTTCTTCACGCCCGACTCGCAGAAGGTCGTCTTCATCCTCGACAGCTCGGCGAACTTCTCGAGCATTCCGGAGAACAGCTTCTCGGGCTTCGGTCCCGTACAGCTGGCAGCCACCGACGTGGCCCAGAGCGACCTCTACTTCGTCAACCTGTCGGCCCCGGGCCAGGCGCACGCCCTGGACCAAGCGAACGGCGCGTCGTACTTGCCGTTCCCGGGCCGCGACGAGCACCTCAACTTCTACCCCTCCGTGATGCCGGTGGCGTCGGGCGGCTACTTCTGGGTCTTCTTCACCAGCCGTCGGCAGTACGGCAACGCCATGGCGGACAGCACCGGGGCGGTTCCGGACCCTGTCTTCAACGCCGAGACCAAGAAGCTCTGGGTCACCGCGATCAACATCGGAGCGGCCCCGGGGACGGACCCGAGCCACCCGGCCTTCTACCTGCCCGGGCAGGAGCTCACGAGCGGCAACATCCGCCCGTTCGCGACGCTCAACCCGTGCAAGGCCGACAACGGGTCGTGTGAGACGGGGGTCGACTGCTGCGGAGGCTCGTGCAGCAGCAAGATCTGCCAGAAGGCGCCGCCCGGCTGCGTCCAGGCCAACAACAAGTGCGCGTCCGCCGCCGACTGCTGCGACAAGTCGCTCCAGTGCATCAACGGGTACTGTTCCTCGGTCGTGCAGTGAACCCGTCGCTCGCGGTGGCGGCCGGCGCCATCGCGAGCGGGGTCATGGGCGATCGTCCCCCGAAAAGGGAAAGGCCGCCTCCCTGCGTCATGTCGCGAGGACGCGGAGCTTCCGGGCGTCGACGGGCCGTGCTCCTCCGACGGGGCGCACCGGCGGCGGAGGCGGCGGACCCCACACGGCGAAATCGGCCGGAAGGGGGCCGGGCAGCGTCGGCTGCGCGGGGCGCTCCATGAGCTGGAAATCGTGGTTCGCAACCAGGTCCAGCGAGGCAGCCGCCCCGCCCCCGCCAGCCGCGGCCCAGGCCTGCACGATCTTCGCGTTGCGCAGCAGCACCCCGTGCTGCGGATCGCGCCGCATGGCCTCGGAGAAGGCGCGCATCATCTCCTCGCCGTCACCGCGCCGGGCGGCGATGCAGGCAAGGTAATTGAGGGCGAGGCCGGGCGCGGGATAACCCAGCTCGAGCGCGCGCCGCACGTGGCGCTGCGCGTCGTCGAGCTGCCCCTCGGCGTATCGGGCGCCGCCCAGATCCATGTGCGCGGCGTGGTGATCGCCGAGGCGGCCGAGGATGACCTCGTAGTCCTCGACCGTCTCCCGGAAGCCTTCGCGGAGCCCCTTGTTCTGCCGGAACCACTCGCGAAAGAACTGCGTGTCGCCGTCGGACGCGTCGAAGGTCGTCTTGAGCTCCTGGAAGTCGCGCTCGAAGTAGAGCTCTGCGTCCAGCCACCCCGCCTCGACGGCCGCGTCGTAGTCGCGCGTCCCCGGATACACCGACAGGCACGCGAAGATGCTCTGGTGGGGCCGGGCCCGCTCCAGGAAGCGAAGCGTCTCGTCGAACGTCTCGCGCGTCTCTCCGCGGTTGCCGATCATCATGTAGTAGCGCAGCTTGATGCCGTACCTCTTGGCGAGCTCGGTCGACTCGACGATCTCGTCAGGTGTGATCTTCTTGTCGATGGCATCGAGGATCTTCTGCGAGCCGGACTCGACGCCCAGGCTCAGGCGCTCGCACCCGGCGAGGCGCATCTCGCGCAGCAGCTCGTCTCCGAGCACATCGACGCGCGTGTCGCAGCTCCAGAGGAAGCCGACCTTCCTCTGGCGAATGCCGCGACAGATCTCGATGACGCGCTTTCGATTCGTCGTGAACGTGTCGTCCTTGATCTGGATCATCTTCACGGGCGCCCGGGCCACGGCCCGCTCGAGGGCGTCGAGCACGTAGGGCACAGACTGCGCCCGGTAGCCGCGCCCCCAGCTCGCCTCGGCGCCGCAGAACGTGCACCTCCAGGGGCACCCGCGCGACGTCATCACGATGTGCGTGTCGAAGTAGTCGTGCGGCGAAGCGAGGGCGTCCAGATCCTCGATCGCGGGGCGGTCCGGGCGCACCTCGACGCGGCCATCCACCCTGAACGCCGTGCCCGCGATGCCCGCCGTGCCCTCGCCCCGCTGGAGGCGGTCGACCAGCTCGATGAAGGTCGCCTCACTCTCTCCGACGGTGACCGTGTCGATCGCGGGGTAGTGCGCGAGCATCTCCCGGGCGAGCGGCGTCGCGTGCGGCCCGCCGACGACGACGTGCGCGCTCGGATACAGGCGCTTGATCTCCGCCGCGACGAGCGCCACGCCGCGCCGGTTCGCCGTCCAGCACGACAGCCCGTACACGTCCGCGCGGAGCGCGCCCAGGACCTCCTCGACGCGCTTCCAGGTGAAGCCGGAGAGGTTGTAGACCTTGACCTGGTGTCCGGCGCGCAGCGCTTCCGCCCCCAGCGCGAAGAGACCGTACGGGGTCTGGAAGAAGTCTCCGTCGAGATCTCCATCCATGTACTCGGCCGGCGGCCCGTCGCTCGCCGCGGCCTCGCCCGGGGCCGGGATCTTCCAGGGCGGCGGGTACAGCAGGGCGATGCGCATCGGACGGCTCCGCCGTGGAGCTTACCTTGCGGCCGAGGGGCGAAGAAGGCCGGTCCGATCGCCAGGTGATTTGCGGCGTGCACCCCGCCCGTAGCGCTAGAGTACGGGAGCTTCGATGCGCCTCCCGCCCTTCGCCGCGTTCGTCGTCGCCTTGGTCGCCGCGTCGGCTCCGGTCGCCCGCGCCGAGATCCTTCAGGGTGGCTCCATCGCCCTCGAGGCCGATCGCCTCGACATAGACATCATGACGGGCGAAGCCACGCTCACGGGCAAGGTGACCCTGTCGCGGGGAGACCTCACCGTGAACTGTCCGCGCGTCGACCTGCGTTTCGACCACGCGCCGCACATCGCGTGGGTGCGCGGGTCGGGGGGCGTCACGGCGGACGTGCGGGGCGTGCACGCGGAGGCCCCCTCGGTCGAGCTGGACCTCAGCAAGCAGGTGCTCGACCTTCGCGGCGGAGTGAAGCTGACGCGAGGCCAGGGGTGGCTGACCGCCGACAGCGCCCGCATCGAGATCGCGACAGCCAAGGTCTCGCTGCTCCAGGTGAAGGGCTCGATCCCGGTCGCCAAGGGGCCGTAGTCTTGGGCGAGGGAAGCGTGGCCGGGGATGCTGCGGCCAGCATCGCGTGCCGCGGGCTGCACGTCGTCCGAAGCGGGCGGGCGATCCTGCGCAGCGTGGACCTGGAGGCGCGCTCCGGGGAAGTGCTGGGAGTGCTCGGCCCATCCGGCGCGGGCAAGTCGACGCTCTTCCGCGCGCTCGTCGGCGAGAGCCTCCCGGACGCTGGCACTGTGCTCCTCGGCGGACGAGACGTCACCCGCTGGCCCCTGTGGCGGAGGGCGAGGGCCGGCGTGGGGTACGTACCGCAGAGCCCCAGCGTCCTCTGGGACCTCACCGTGGGGCAGAACCTGGAGTCGTTCCGCGCGATCGCCGGCCTGCCGTCCGCAGACGCCCGCGTTGCCGCCGCACGGGTGGGCCTGCAGGACCGACTCGACGTGCAGGCGGGGCGCCTCTCGGCGGGCGAGCGACGGAGGCTCGAGGTGGCGCGCGCCGTGACTCGCACACTGCAGGTGCTGGTGTGCGACGAGCCGTTCTCGGGCGTCGACCCGGCCGGCGCCGAGCGGCTCGGGGAGCTACTGCGCGAGGTGGCCGCGGGCGGCGCAGCGGTCATGCTCGCGGATCATCACGTCGCCGAGGCGCTGCGCATATGCACCCACGCGGTGCTGCTCCTCGACGGCAGCGTCGCCGCGTCTGCGCCCGCGGGAGAGTTCGCCGACCACCCGCTGGTGCGCGGCCGATACCTCGGGACATGGCACCGATCACTCGCGCCGCCGCCATCGGGCCGCGAACCCTAACACCTTCAAACATAACATTCTCGCAGAGGCCCTCGGGCAAATTCAACCGCTGGCACGAAAGTCGCCCGAAACGGGCTGCGAGGGGACGCTGTCAGTGTTAGTTGTAGCGGGCGGACGCCTGGGGCATCCACTCCGCATCGCAGGCCGACCCGATGGAGATCAAGCAACAGCTCAAGCTCAGCCAGCAGCTCGTCATGACGCCGCAGCTGCAGCAGGCGATCCGCCTCCTGCAGCTCTCGCGGCTGGAGCTCATCGACGAGATCCGCAAGGAGCTCGACGCGAATCCGGTCCTGGCGGACGAGGAAATAGACCCGCGCGCCCGCAGCAACGGTGATGCCAAGAGCGGCGAGCGGACGCGGGAGCCCCCGTCCCCCGACGCGCCCGCCCTGGCCGCCGAGAAGCTCGCCGTGGCCGACCTCGAGAAGCGCACCGAGGAGAAGCGCGTCCAGGAGATCGATTGGGAGCAGTTCCTCGAGAACCGGACCCTTCAGCAACCGCTCCCGAGCAACCGGGGGGGGTTCGAGGAGCTCCCGCCCATCGAGCAGAACCTCACCAAGGGCCAGTCGCTGGTGGACCACCTGCGCTGGCAGCTGCAGATGAGCGACTTCACCGACGAAGAGAAGAACTTCGCGGAGCTCGTCCTGGGCAACCTCGACGACAACGGCTTCCTCGACCTCAAAGGCACCGAGCGCGAGAGCGGCGAGAAGACCCCCGACCTCACGATCGAGGACTTCGCGCGCGAGATCCCCATCGATCCGGAGGACGCCGAGTGCGTCCTGCGCGAGATGCAGGAGTGGGACCCCGTGGGAGTGTGTGCCCGCTCGCTCCAGGAGTGCCTGCACGTCCAGGCCGAGGTCTATGGATACGACGACCTCGAGCTGGCGATCATCGACAGGCACCTGCAGAACCTCGAAAAGCACAACTACCCGGCGATCGCGCGCGACCTGAAGGCCACGCTCGACGAGGTGTACGAGGCGGTGAAGCAGATCCAGAAGCTCGAGAGTCGCCCCGCCCGCAACTACACCAACACCGACGACAAGACGATCGCCATCACCCCGGACGTCTACGTCATCAAGGACAGCGACAAGTTCGTCGTGACCGACAACGACCGCGGGGTGCAGCGCCTCTACATCAACGAGGCGCTGACCAAGCAGCTCCTGAGAGACCCCCAGGCCAAGGACTTCGTCGGCGAGAAGCTGCGAAATGCACAGTGGCTGATCCGCGCCATCGAGCAGCGCAGGAAGACCATCATCCGGGTCACCGAGTGCATCGTCGACAAGCAGCGCGACTTCTTCGAGAAGGGCGTCGCGTATCTCAAACCCATGATCCTGCGGGACGTGGCCGAGACCGTCGGGATGCACGAGTCGACCATCAGCCGTGTGACGACGAACAAGTACGTCCACACGCCGCAAGGGCTCTTCGAGCTCAAGTATTTCTTCAACTCATCGATTCGCCGGATGGCCGACGACGACATCGCGAGCGAGAGCGTCAAGCAAGCCATCAAGAAGATCATCGAGGAGGAGGACAAGGGCCTCCCCCTCTCGGACCAGCAGATCGTCGAGCTCCTCGCCAAGCGCGACGGCATCCAGATCGCCCGACGCACCGTGGCCAAGTACAGGGAAATGCTTGGGATTCTCTCGTCGAGCAAGCGCAAGAAACTGTTCTGAAACCGGGGCCGAGCCCCCAGCTGAGCAGGTGCTTCCGCGCCGGGCGGGTGATACTCTTGCGACAGGCGCGGGAACATCGCGCCCTGCTTGTCCGTAGGAGGCTCTGTAGCGCGAATATCAACCGCATCAGCCGCAGGAGGCAGGCCCTCATGAACATCGCGATCACGTTTCGTCACATGGAGGCGACCGAAGCCGTAAAGGGCTACGCGACCGAGAAGGTCGCCAAAATGCAGCGTTTCTTCCGCACGCCGATGAAGGGCCACGTCACGCTTCGCTGCCAGCAGGAACGACTGCACACCGTGGAGGTCGACGTTCACGCCGGCCACGACCACTTCCACGCGCACGAGACGAGCGAGGACATGTACGCGTCGATCGACAAGGTGGCCGACAAGATCGAGCGCCAGATCATGTCGGCGAAGGGCTCGGTCACGGCGAGGAAGAAGGGAGCGGACCGGGCGTCGGCCCACCTCCCGTCGGACGCCGGCGAAGAGTGACCTCTCCGCCCCCCGCGCCGCCCCGAGCGAGCGCGTGCGGCGGAAAAGGCAAAGGATCCGTGCGGGGAGGGCCGATATCGATCTAGAATCTTGTCGACCTCCCCATGCGACTCACGGACCTCCTCACGCCCGAACGGGTGGCCATCGCTCACAACGACAGCGCGCGGCCGCTCGACAAGGCGGCCGTGCTCGGTCAGCTGGCGCTGATGCTCACCCAGGGGACGCGGATCGACCGAGACGAGGTCGAGCGCGTCCTGACCGAGCGCGAGCAGCTCCAGTCCACCGGCATCGGCGAGGGAGTCGCCATCCCTCACGGCGCCCTGCCGCGCCTCGAGATGCAGTACGCGAGCCTGCTCATCGTTCCGGAGGGCGTCGACTTCGTCGCAATCGACGGCCTGGCCGTGACCATCCTCTTCGCCGTCGTGGGCCCCAAGCGCGCCACAGGCGAGCACCTGAAGACGCTGGCCCGCGTGTCTCGCCTGCTCCGCAACAAGGCCTTTCGCGACAGGCTCGTCTCGGCGCACGACGCCTGGTTCGCCCACGACTTGATTCTCTCGGAGGAGGGGGAGGCCCGATGAGCCGTCGTCGCCGCTGCCCGGACGGATGGGGGCTCGAGGGGGAGAGGGGATGCCCGAAGACAGCCACGAAGTGAGCGGGCCGAACGAGACGATCCCCAGGTTGACCGTCGGCCAGCTGGTGGACGATCCGGAGCTCGCCATCACGTTGCGACGGCTCGCGGGAGAGGCGGGCCTCGACCGGCCGCTGCGGCACCCGCGCGTCCAGAAGAACGGGCTCGCGCTCGTGGGCCACTTTCACGGCGTCGTGCCGACGCGCGTGCAGGTACTGGGCGAGACCGAGCTCTCGTATCTCGACGCGCTGGGCCTGGACGCACGCAGCTCCGCAGCGCGCGGGTTCTTCTCGCTCGGAGTCTCGTGCGTCATCATCACGGGCGGCCGCGAGCCGCCGCGAACGTTCATCGCGGCCGCCGAAGCGACCGGCACGCCCCTGTTCGTGGCCGACGCCCGCACCAGCCGCACCATCAACGCCCTTCACGCCGTCCTGGACGACCGGCTCGCGCCGCAGACGCAGCTTCACGGCGTGCTCTGCGACGTCTACGGGGTCGGCATCCTGCTCATCGGAAAGAGCGGCATCGGCAAGAGCGAGTGCGCGCTCGAGCTGGTGATGCGCGGGCACCCCATCGTCGCCGACGACGTCGTCCGGTGCGACTGGCGTCCGCCCGGGATGGTTTTCGGGCAACCCGCGGCCCTCCTCCGCCATCACATCGAGATACGCGGCCTCGGCGTGCTCGACATCCGCGAGCTGTTCGGGGTGACCGCCGTCAGCGACCGCAAGCGAATAGACCTGGTCGTGCGCCTTTGCGAGTGGAACGAGAAGGAAGAGTTCGATCGCCTGGGCGTCGAGGAGCGCCATCACACGATCCTGGGGACGCCGCTGCGCGAGCTGCGCGTTCCGGTCCGGCCCGGGCGCGACATGGGCAGCATCATCGAGATGGCAGCGCGCAACGAGCTGCTCCGCCGCGACGGACGCCACACCGCGAACGAGTTCCTCGAGCGCCTCGAGGGGCAGCTCGTCCCGCGGCCCGCCATCGAGCGAGATCCCGAGACGCTCGGCGCCCCGCCCGTCCAGCCGCCGCCCGCCAGCGAAGACCGGGCGCACGCGCCGACGTGGTCGACGCTCATGCCGCAGGCGGGGGGGACCGAGAGCAGCGCCTGGGTCCCGGTCACGCGCCCCATCAAGCGAGAGGACGAATGACCCAGCCACCCTCGAACCAGGGAAGCTCCCCGGCGCGACCGACCGCGGTCGTGGTGAGCGGGCTGTCCGGCGCCGGCAAGTCGCAGGCGCTCAACGCTCTCGAGGACCTCGGCTTCTTCTGCGTCGACAACCTGCCCACCGCGCTCGCGCCGCAGGCGGTCGCGCTCTGCGAGAGCGGCGGCATGACCCGCGTGGCACTGGGCATCGACGTGCGCGTCCGCGCCTTCCTGGGCGAGGTCGGAGATGTGCTGCAGCTGCTGGAGGCCGGAGGTCAGCGAGACCTTCACGTCATCTTCCTCGACGCGAGCGACGAGATCCTGCTGCGCCGGTTCAGCGAGACCCGCCGCCCGCACCCGCTCTCGGCGGAGGCCGGCGGCAGCGGATCGGAGGGGGCGCTGGCGGTGCTCGACGGAGTGCGCGTCGAGCGCGAGAGGCTCGCCCCGCTGCGCGCGCGGGCGACGCGCATCATCGACACGACGAGCACGAGCGTGCACGATCTGCGACGGATCCTCGTGGCGCACTTCGGCCCGGCGTCGGGCCGGGCGACACGGATGATCACGCGGGTCGTTTCGTTCGGCTTCAAGTACGGCACGCCCGTCGACGCCGACGTCGTGCTCGACGTCAGGTTCCTGGACAACCCCTACTTCGTCCCGCTCCTTCGAGAACAGTCCGGGCTCGACGAGCCCGTCGCGCGTCACGTGCTGGCCGCGCCCGAGGCCGAGGAGTTTCTCGAGCGCACGCGCGCCCTCCTCGAGTACGTGATGCCCCGGTACGAGCGCGAGGGGAAGAGCTACCTGACGATAGCCGTCGGGTGCACCGGCGGTCGCCACCGCTCGGTGGTCATTGCCGAGGCGCTGGCTCGCGGCGTTTCGGCGTCCGTCGGGACGCCCATCAGCGTGGTGCATCGCGACGTGCACCGCGGCAAGGTCGCAGGTCCCACCGAGCGAGCGGGACACAGGGAGGGCTCGTGAGCGAAGCCGTCGGACACTTCAGGATCGTCAACCAGCTCGGCCTGCACGCGCGGGCGGCCACGAAGCTCGTCCAGCTCGCGTCCAAGTTCCCGTGCGAGGTCGAGCTCGCGCGCGACGATCAGACCGCGAACGCCAAGAGCGTCATGGGAGTCCTGCTCCTCTGCGGCTCGAAGGGCACCGTGCTCGAGGTGCGAGCGCGAGGCGAGCACGCCGAGGAGTGCGTTCAGTCCATCGGAGAGCTCATCGCAGGTCGCTTCGGGGAGGGTAAGTGAGCGGGAGCTCCCCTCCCCCGCAGCCCCCTCAGGGCTCGTCGCGCGTGCCCCCGGGGGACGCGAGCACGCCCCGCGGCCTGGTGCTGCGAGGGATCGCGGGGAGCCCTGGCGTGGCGGTCGGCCCCGCCCTCGTCGTCGGCGACACACGGGCGGCGTACGCCCGCCGGCACGTCCCGCCGGCGCAGCTCGCAGCCGAGGTCGAGCGGCTCAGGCGAGCCGTGGAGGACGCGAAGGGCCACATCCGGGAAGTGAGCGCCACCCTCCCCTCCGGCCCCCTCGAGACCAACGCCATCCTGGACGCCTACCTCGCGATGGTCGGTGACCCGATGCTCCTCGAGCGGATCGAGAAGAAGATCCTGGAGGACAGGCTGTGCGCCGAGTGGGCGGCCGCGCAGGCGTGCGACGAGATCGCCAAGATGTTCGCGCCCGCCGACGCGAGCGAGCGAGACGCCTACATCACCGAGCGCCGCCACGACATCGAGTTCGTGTGCGACCGGCTCATGCGGGAGCTGACGGGCGACGCCAAGCAGCTCCTGCCGAGGCTCGACCAGCCGATGGTCGTCATCGCGCGGGACCTGTCGCCGGCGGACACCGCCGGCATGGTGCGCGAGCCGGTCGTCGCGTTCGTGACCGAGATCGGCACGCGCACCAGCCACACGGCGATCATGGCGCGGGCGCTGGAGATCCCGGCGGTCGTCGGCGCCGCCGACGTACTCTCCATCATCCGCTCCGGCGATACCGTCATCGTCGACGGTCTTCGCGGCGAGGTCATCGTCAACCCGAGCGACACGGTCCTCGAAGAGGCCCGCGGCCGGGGGGCCCGCCACCTGGCCTTCGCGCGGGGTCTGCTGAGCGCGAGGAACCAGCCGTGCGTGACGCGCGACGGCGAGCCGGTGAGCCTCAAGGCCAACGTCGAGCTGCCCGCCGAGGCGATCCTCGCCCTCGACCACGGCGCGGAGGGCATCGGCCTCTACCGGACGGAGTTCATCTACATCGATCGCAAGACGATGCCGACCGAGGACGACCAGTACGAGCTGTACCGCGCCGTCGTCGAGGCGATCGCCCCGCGCCCGGTGACTCTGCGCACCTTCGACATCGGCGGCGACAAGTTCGCGTCGAGCTTCCAGCTGCCTGCGGAGATGAACCCGGCCCTGGGCTTGCGCGCCGTGCGGCTGGCCCTCTCGCGACCCGACGTGTTCCTCACGCAGCTGCGCGCGATGATCCGGGCCAGCCACCACGGCGACCTGCGCATCATGGTCCCGATGATCGCGAGCGTGCAGGAGCTGCGCGCCGTGCGCAAGCTCCTGAGTCGGGCCATCGAAGAGGTCGACCTGGCCGGGCACCCGCGAGCCAAGCACATCCCCCTGGGCGTCATGATCGAGGTGCCCAGCGCCGTCGTCATGGCCGACGTGCTCGCGCGCGAGGCGGAGTTCTTCAGCATCGGTACGAACGACCTCATCCAGTACACGCTGGCCATCGACCGGGGAAACCGCTCGCTCGCTCCTCTCGCCTCGCCGTTCCACCCGGCCATCCTCCGGATGATCAAGCAGGTGTCCCGGGCGGCCGCTGTGCACGGGGTCCCGGTGGCCCTCTGCGGAGCGATGGCCAGCGACCCGCTCGCCGCGGTGCTGCTCGTCGGGCTCGGGCTCCGCGAGCTGTCCATGGAGGCGGCGGCGATCCCGGAGATCAAGGAGGCGCTGCGGCGCGTGACGAGCGTCGACTGCGAGCGGACCGCCGAGGCGGCGCTCGCGCTCGACACGGCCGAGGCCGTCGAGGAGCTCATCGCGGGGACGTTCGCCCCCAGCCTGTTCGACCTTCTCACGGGGAGCGCCGAGAACGGCCCGTACAGCTCGGTAGCGCCGGGCAGCGGACGCGACCAGCTCCCAACCCTGCCCGATACGGAGTAGGGTGCGGGCTCAATTCCGGGTCTGATTGACGAACCCGGCGCTATGCCTATACTGCGCGCCGCCGCGCGCTCCCTGAGCTCCCGTCCGAGAGAATCGATGCCCCTCCACACCGACAAGAAGGCCGAAGTAGTCACCCAGTTTCGCACGCACGATCACGACACCGGCTCGCCCGAGGTGCAGATCGCGCTGCTCACGGAACGCATCACGTACCTGACCGAGCATTTCAAGACGCACGTGAAGGACCACCACTCGCGCCGGGGCCTGCTGCGCATGGTGTCCAAGCGCCGCCGCCTCCTCGACTATCTCAAGCGGGCGAGTCTCGACCGCTACCGCAAGGTGGTCGGCGCGCTGAACCTCCGAAAGTAGCCCGCGAGGGTGCGAAGCGCCGCGGGATGGCGGCCTCTTGCCGGCGCATGTAGACTGCCGTCCGATTCAATCGTTTCCGAGCCTACCGAGCACGACCTTGCTCTTCGATTCGCGCGCATCAGTCGCCCCCGGCGGTTGTTGTTCGCGAACCGAGGATCAAAGGCGGGCGGTGAGCTTGGCGTCGCGCCGCACGTACGCGGCATTGCGCCCAGGAGCGCTTACGCTGCCATGTCGTCATTCGTCCGTGAATCCGTCATCGTAAACGGCAAGCCACTCGTCTTCGAGACGGGCCGGCTCGCGAAACAGGCGCACGGCGCCGTCCTCGTGACGTACGGCGAGAGCGTCGTCCTCGTCACCGCCGTGTGCGGCGACGAGCGCCCGGGGATCGACTTCTTCCCCCTGACCTGCGACTACGTCGAGAAGACGTTCGCCGCCGGGAAGATCCCCGGCGGGTTCTTCAAGCGCGAAGGCCGCCAGCGCGACGAGGAGATCCTGACCTCGCGCCTCATCGACCGGCCTTGCCGCCCGCTGTTCCCCGAGGGGTTCCGGCAGGACACCCAGATCATCGCCACCGTCCTCTCCAGCGACAAGGAGAACCCCACCGACGTCCTCGCCATGACCGCGGCGAGCGCGGCGCTGCACATCTCCGAGATCCCGTGGGCCGGTCCGCTCGCGGCCGTCCGCGTCGTGCGCGTCAACGGCGAGCTCGTCGCCTATCCGACCTTCGAGGTGCACGCGCAGAGCGACATCGATCTGGTCGTCGCCTGCTCGAAGGACGCGATCGTCATGGTGGAGGGCGGAGCGGCCGAAGCCCTCGAGGCCGACATCATCGACGCGCTGATGTTCGCGCACCGCACCGCGCAGCCGATCATCGAGCTCATCGAGCGCATGCGCGCAGCGGTCGGCAAGCCGAAGCGCACCTTCGCGAAGAAGGCGCTGCCAGAGGGCGTCGCCGGTCGCATCAAGGAGATCAGCGACAGGGAGATCCTGCAGGCCTCGCTGATCAAGGACAAGCGGGCTCGCTACGACGCCTACAAGGCCACCAAGACCAAGGTGGCCGAGGCCCTGACGCAGCAGCTCGGCCCCGAGAAGTTCGCGTCGATCGAGAAGCTGGTGAAAGAGGAGTTCGAGGACCGCAAGTACAACGTGGTCCGCGAGTACGTGCTGAGCGAGCGCAAGCGCATCGACGGGCGCGACATGAACACCGTCCGCCCCATCGTGTGCGAGGTCGGCATTTTCCCGCGCACCCACGGGTCGGCGCTGTTCCAGCGCGGAGAGACGCAGGCCGCCGTCGCCGCGACGCTCGGCACCTCGAGCGACGAGCAGAAGATCGACGCCCTCATCGGCGAGCGCTGGAAGCGCTTCATGCTCCACTACAACTTCCCCCCGTACTCGACCGGCGAGACCAAGCCGCTCCGGGGGCCGGGCCGTCGCGAGATCGGTCACGGCGCCCTGGCCGAACGCGCGCTCCTGCGGATGATCCCGGACGAGGACAAGTTCCCCTACACGATCCGGGTCGTCAGCGAGATCTTCGAGTCGAACGGCAGCTCCTCGATGGCAAGCGTCTGCGGCGGCACCCTCTCGCTCATGGACGCGGGCGTCCCCATCAAGTCGATGGTGGCCGGCATCGCGATGGGGCTCATCTCGGACGGCGTCCTGACCGACCCGAAGACCCGCCTGGCCATCCTGAGCGACATCCTCGGCGACGAAGATCACCTCGGCGACATGGACTTCAAGGTCTGCGGGACGTCGAAGGGCATCACCGCGATCCAGATGGACATCAAGATCGCCGGCCTCACGCGCGAGATCATGAGCCAGGCGCTCGAGCAGGCGCGCGAAGGGCGCGTGTTCATCCTCGGCAAGATGATGGAGACGCTCTCCACGAACCGCCCCGAGCTCTCGCAGTGGGCGCCGCGCATCACGACCATCAAGGTGAAGCCGGATCAGATTCGCCTCGTCATCGGACCGGGCGGCAAGACGATCAAGGGGATCATCGACCAGACCGGCGTCGCCATCGACGTCGAGGACGACGGCACNNCGGAGCCCGAGGTCGGCGCGACGTACAAGGGCCCGGTCCAGCGCATCACGGACTTCGGCGCGTTCATCGAGCTGCTTCCCGGAACCGACGGCCTGCTTCACATCTCGGAGATGGCGCACACGCGCGTCGAGAACGTGAGCGACGTCATGAAGGAAGGCGACATCGTCGAGGTGAAGGTCCTGAGCGTCGATCGCGACGGCAAGGTTCGCCTCTCGCGTCGTGAGCTCCTCCCCTTGCCGGAAGGCGAAGAGGGCGAGCGCGCGAAGGAGCGGATGGCCGCAGCACGCGAGCAGGGCGGCGGTCGCCCCGGTGGCGATCGCGGTGGTCGTCCGGGCGGCGGCGGCCGCGGTGGCGATCGCGGCGGTCCGCGCGGTCCGCGCCGGTAGTCGTTAGCGACTCAGCGTCGTCCCAAGACGACGTAGCCCGCGCCGTCCTCACCGTAAGGGAGGAAGGCGCGGGTTTCGTATTTCTGCAGGATGAGATCGGACGACGCGAGGCGCGCTTCGACGACGCGGGTGAAGAGCGTGTCGCAAGGTTCGTCGTCGGCGATGACACGACGGGCGTAGAGAAGAATCACGTCGGGAGCGCGCGCGAGGAGGAACGAGGCGTCGACGCGCTTCGAGGTGTGCCCGCCGGGGAGTGACGCGATCTCGGGATCGGTGAGGCCCGCGAGATCGACGATCGTGGCTTCGCTCGCGGCCGTCGGCCAACCGATGTCGAGCGCGGCGATCGTTCGTGCGCCTTCGAGCAGAGGGCGCGCACGCGCGACGAGCAAGTCGACGTTGGCCCCGACGTGGCGACCTGCCGGCGCAGCGACGCGAAGGACGTAGACCGCGAGGGCGAGCGCGAGGGCCACGCGGACGGCGGCGAACGCGCGCGCCATGTGCGGCGACGCGATCACGAAGGCGTACAGGAGCGACGGGATGATCGGCGCGGCCAGGCGCGCGTATGGCATCCAGTCGCCCCCCGCCAGCGCGATGGCCGCGAAGTGCAGGAGCCCCGCGATCGCGAGCGCCGCGGCTCGACCGCGCGCGCGCGAGAGAGCCATCGGTGCGAACAGCACGACGGGCGCCAGCGCGACGAGCGCCGCGGCACCGGCGTAGTTGAGGCCGTGCGCGAGATCGCTCGGCTTGGCCAGGAGCGCGAGAGGGGCCGCGTGTCCGAACGCCAGCCCGCGAATGCACGCGCAGAGGACGAACGGCGCAGCGGCGACGAGGACGCGCGGCGTCGCACGGCGAATCGGGCCCACGCCGATCGCCAGCGCCACGCTCCACACGATCATCTCCGGGCGAAATGACGCCGCGACCCCCGCGAACCCGCACGCCACCCATGGGTTCACCGCGATCGACGCCGCCGTCGCCAGCGCCATCGCCACGCCGGTCTCCATCCCGCTCACCGCATGCGCCGCCGCCGGCACGCACGTCGCGAGGAGCAGGAGCGCCGCGATCTTCGCCCACAGCTCGGCCCGCGCGCGCCCGATCGCGACCCCCCACCCCGCCGCCGCCGCCAGCCACGTGAAGAGCCCCAGCGTCTTGGCTCGCGCGAGGACGACCAACGCCGGCGCGTGCGCGAACGGCGCCAGCACGAACGGCCATGGGAGAGGCGTCACGCCGTCGGTCGAGGCTCCGGAGGCATTGAACCGATAGCCAGTACTGTCCGCGAGGTGTCGCGCGTAGCGAACACTGATCAGCGCGTCGTCGATCGTGAACCCGCGCATCCACAGCGACAGGGGAATTGTCGAGGCGATCGCGATCGCGCCCCACACCAGATCGCGCCGAACGTCACGCGGGCGGGTCGCTATCAGCGCGTCGTCGGCTTGTCCAATGCGCGCCAAGGTGATCCGAAAACTACGCGACGCGTGCCGCAGCTTCCTACGATTGCGTTCACGCGCTGCGAATCGCACTCGCGATCCGGCCGTCCCCCCCAAAAAATGCGATTTGAAATCGTCGTCGCCCCCGAGCCCGACTTCCGCTCTCTCGACGCTCGTGATCCCGAGCCGCCCGCGCCTTCCAGCGCGACGCGCGACAGGATCCCGGCGCGCGAGGTGCTCGACATCTTCCTCGACGGCGCGAACGTCACCGCGCGCGTGGCCGAGAAGCATGCCGCGTGCGTCCTGCGTGATCTCGCCGCCGCGCTGGCCGATCTCGCGGACGAGCCGCACGGCAAGGCCATCGTTCGCTTCTACGACGACGCCTGGGAGCTCTGCGTCGAGCGCTTCGGCGGCGTGGCCGCGCTCAGCGTTTACCGCGCCGGCACCGAGCCGCACGTGGCGGTGCTCGATCGCGCGGTCCCCTGGGTCGACGTGGTCACCAGCGCGCGCGCCGCGATCGCGACGGTGCTGGCGCGCGGAAACGCGCCGCGCGCGATGGTGATCGAGATGCGCGCGCTGGAAGACGCGCTGTCCAAGGTCGACCTCACGCCGTCGACGTCGGACGTCGTCCCCGAGTCGAGCTCGGTCGTGGTCGACCTCGATCGCGACGCGACGATCGCCTTCGGCGCCGAGCTCGCGCTCCGCCCTGCACGCGAGGCCACCGCCAGCGAGAAGCAACGCGAGACCAGCGTCGAGCGGAGCGATCTCCATGCGCTCCTCTTCCGCGGGCGCGTGCGCGCCGAGATTCGCGGTCGCGCGGTCGACCTCGGTGAGGGGCACCCGTTCCTCGTCGCCGAGCGTTTCCTGTCGGTCGCTCGCCAATCGCTCGAGACGTGGGAGCGCGGGCAGCCGCTGCACGTGCGCGGCGAAGCGGCGGGGATCCTCGTCGGCGTCCGCATCTCGTCGCACGGCGAGCTCGCCCTCTCGCTTCGAGCCGCGCGCTCGGCCCCCGACTCGATCGCCAAGACGCGCCAGCTCCACACCTTCCCGGCGCTCGAAGTCGTCGACCTCGTCGACGCCGCGCTCACCTTCGGCGCCGCGCTCGTTCGCGCGATCCTGCGCCGCGATCGATCGCAAGGGAGCAACCTTCGGCTCTCCGCCTTCCGTCGCTCGCTCCGCGAGACGGGCGACGCCCTTCGTGAAGTGTGCCGCAAGGACTCGAAGGTGAACCCCACCCCCGAGCCGTACCGCGCCTTCGCCATCGCGCGCGCCACGGTGCGCCCCGCCGATCCGCCGATGCCCGCGGGGACCAAGCTCCGCTACACGGCGCGGTGGCGCGCGCTCGTCCCCGGGATCGATCTCCGCGCGACGTTCCTGTGCGGCGACCGGCTCGTCGTCGGCGCGGCGGCGGAGACGTTCTGCCTCGATCGCGCGAGCGGTGAAGTCATCTGGCGCGAGCCGACCGCGCGCGCCGCATCGGTGGTCACGCCCGGCGGCCTGGCGCGCATCCACGCCGACGGGCTCCTCGCCGTGCACGACTTCGGCACGGGAGAGATCACGCTCCGCACGTGGCTCGCGCCGCGAACGACCGGCTCGGCGTCGGGCGCAGTGGTGCATGTGCAGGGGTTGCCTCGTCTGCTCATCGTGACCGAGGGCGAGCACCATCTCGTCGCGATCGATCTCACCAGCGGCGAGCCGCGATGGCGTCACGCCTGGGGGGGCTCGCGATCGAAGACCACGTCGCCGCGCGCACAAGGCGCTCCGCGCATGAAGCGCGGCGGCAAGCTCCTCTACTTCGCCAGCGGCACCAGCGCGCTCACCGCGCTCGACGTCCTCACTGGCGCGGCCGTGTGGCGCATCCGCGATCGCCTCCGCTTCCGCACCGCCCCCACGCTCGACCACGACGCCCTCTTCGCCCTCGCCGGCGGCGCCAACTCTGCCGCGCAGCTCCACGCCGTCGATGCCTTCTCCGGTCGCGTGCGCTGGTCGCGCGTCCTTCGCGGTCAGTCGTCGTGCACAGTGGAGGGCGCGACGCTCGTCGCCGGCGACGTCATCGCCCTCCCCGTTCGCGATCGCGAAGGGCTCACGCTCGTCGCGCTCGATCGCGACACCGGCACGCCGCGCTGGGAGAGCGACTCGCGCGTCGCGCCGTCAGGCACGTCGTGGATCGCCGTCGACGATCTGTTCATCGGCAACACCCCCACCGGAGAGATCGTCGCCATCGAAGCGACCACCGGCGAAGTCCGCTACCGCCACCTGCTCGGCAACGTCCTCGAGCATGACGTCCCGCGTCGTCTGGAGCCGGTGCTCCGCTCGGGCGCGCTCTTCGTCCCCCACTCCGACGTCCGCGTGCTCCGCCCGAGCGACGGCGCCCTCATGGGGGCCATCTCGCCGTGCGACGCGATCCCCGATCTTCTTCGCGTGGACGAGCGATGCGACGTGTACGTCGCCGAAGAGAGCGGCCACCTCGTGGCGTTCGGCGCCGGGCCCAGGCTCGCCCTCGTGAAGGGCTGAACGCTCGCCCTCGTGAAGGGGGCTGAACGCCCAGGCATTCGCCACGTTTCTCCATCAGTTTGCCGGTTCGCCCGGCGCGTGCGATCCTCCACGTGCGGATGCGCGATCGTCAGACCTGCATCGACTGCGGGAAACAGTCGCCGGAGACTGAGACGAACTACACGCTCATCAGCGCGCAGTTTGGATGGCGACTCTCGCGCCGTCGCGACAAGAACGGCGACTTCATCGTCGAGTGGCGCTGCGCCGAGTGCTGGCGCGATCACAAGAAGAAGACGGACAACGAAGCGCCTTCGGCCACACAGGCGAAGACGCTTCCCGAAAAGTCCGAGCGCCGCCCCCTCCCTCCCCCGCTGCCGCCGCGTTCGTCGTCGACCATCGCCGGCCGCACATCGAGCCGGCCACCGTCGAAGATGCCGGCGTCGAGCTCCAGCCGCCCGCCCTCGAAGATTCCACCGTCGACCTCCAGCCGCCCGCCGTCGCAGGCCCCCAGCTCGGGGTCCTCGGCCGAGGACATCCCGCGCACGCCCGCGCTCCCGCGCCCGCGCCGCTCGTAACGCTCCGCGCCAGCGTTTTCCCCTTTCGATCTCTCGCCCTCCGGCGCTCGCGTGCTAGCTTCCGCGCGCCCATTCACCGGCGCCAGCGCCCGCGGCCGTGCCCGCGCGTGCGACGCGTGAGGGGCTCGCGAGACAGCGCGAAACCGGGGAGAGCCACGAGATGACCACGATGACGACGACCGCGACCGACGCCGCCGAGACCTCGCTGCCGCCCGAGGCGCGCGACGACAACATGCCCCCGGGCATTTGGTACATCGTCGCGAACGAGTTCGCCGAGCGCTTTTGCTACTACGGCATCAACGCGGTCCTCACGATCTACATGACGCAGTTCCTGCGCATGGGCGACGCCGAGGCGACGACGTTCCACTCGCTCTTCAAGTCGGGCGCGTACTTCTTCCCGCTCGTCGGCGCGATCGTGTCGGACGTCTTCTGGGGGAAGTTCCGCACCATCATCACGTTCTCGCTCGCCTACGCGCTCGGCTGCACGGTGCTGGCGCTCGTCCCCGGCACGTTCGGGCTCCTGGCCGGCCTCGGGCTCGTGGCGTTCGGCACCGGCGGCATCAAGCCGTGCGTCTCGACGAACGTCGGCGATCAGTTCACCCGCAAGAACCAGCACCTCATCGAGCGCGCGTTCAGCTACTTCTACCTCGCGATCAACGCCGGCTCGTCGATTTCGATCTTCTTCTGCCCGGTCCTCCTCAAGAACTACGGCCCCCGCCTCGCCTTCGGCATGCCGGCCATCGCCATGTTCCTGGCGACGATCGTGTTCTGGCTCGGCCGCCACAAGTTCGCCGTCGTTCCGCCGGCCGGCAAGGCGTGGCTGAAGGACGTGTTCTCGAAGGAGGGCCTCAAGACGATCGGCAACCTGTCGGTCATCTACCTCTTCGTCGCCTGCTTCTGGGCCTTGTGGGATCAGTCGAACGGCCAGACGTGGACGCTCCAGGCCGAGTCGTCGCTGATGGACAAGAACCTCGGCTTCGGGCTGGTGATGCTCCCGGCGCAGATCCAGGTCGTGAACGGGTTCTTCATCCTGGGGATGGTCCCGATCTTCACGTTCGGCATCTACCCGCTGATGCAGAAGTTCTTCAAGGTCACCCCGCTCCGCAAGATCGGCATCGGCCTCTTCATGGTGGCGAGCTCGTTCCTCATCGTCGCCTCGATCGAGTCGAAGATTCAGAGCGGCCAGACGGTCAGCGTGTGGTGGCAGATCCTCGCGTACATGGTGCTGAGCGGCTCCGAGGTGCTCGTGTCGATCACGGCGCTCGAGTTCAGCTACAAGCAGGCGCCGCTCCGCATGAAGAGCTTCATCATGGCGATGTTCCTGCTCTCGACGAGCGTGGGCAACATGATGACCGCCGGCGTGAACCAGGCGATGATCCGCCCGCTCAACGTCGTGAGCGCGCAGACCGGCGCCGAGACGTGGGTCACGCTCGACGACACCACCGGGTTCGTCACCGGTCAGAAGATCGATCTCGGCGGCACCACCGGCGTCACCATCGTGAAGCCCGACGGCACGTCGCAGCCGCTCTCCGGCACGTACCTCGTGGCCGAGAACGACGCCGCCAACCACCGCGTTCGCCTGATGGACAACATCGAGCGCCGCCCGGTCGCCAGCTCGGGCAAGTTCGACGCGAGCACGTCGAAGGTCTCGACGTACAAGCTCGTCGGGCCGCAATACTTCAACTTCTTCGCGATGGTGATGGCCGCGGTCGGCGTGCTCTTCATCCTCTTCGCGGCGATGTACAAAGAGCGGACGCACCTGCGCACCGACGACGCCCCCGCGACGTGAACGTCGTCACCTTCCGTAGTCGGGCGTAGTCGCGCATGACCGATCGCGACGACGCCCGCGATCTCTCGCGCCTCGGCTACACGCAGGAGCTCCTGCGCGCGATGGGGGGCTTCTCGAGCTTCGCGCTCTCGTTCTCGATCATCAGCGTGCTCACCGGCGTCGTCACGACGTACGGAGCGGCGATCGCTGGCGGAGGCCCGGCGGCGCTGGGGATCGGCTGGCCGATCGTGAGCGTGGGGACGCTCGTGGTGGCGCTGGCAATGGGGGAGCTGGCAAGCGCGTTTCCGACGGCGGGCGCGCTCTACCACTGGTCGGCGTGGCTGGGCGGCGCCGGGTGGGGATGGTTCACGGCGATGATGAACCTCGTCGGTCAGCTGGCGATCGTGGCGGCGATCGACCTCGGGTGCGCGCAGACGCTGGCGGCGACGCTGGGATTGCCGCACGCCCAGAGCTGGGCGCTCTTCGCGGCCGTCGTGGCGTCGCACGCGATCCTCAACGTGCTCTCTGTGCGCGTCGTCGCCGTGCTGAACGATCTGTCGGCGACGGTGCACATCGTCGGGGTGGCCGCGCTGGTCGCGCTCCTCTTCACGCTCGGGCGGAGGCATCCGATCGCGTTCCTCGTGCAGACGGGGTTCACGACGCGCGCCGACGGCGTCTACGGACTCGGCTTCGCGAACGCGTTGATCCTCGGGATGTGGACCTTCACCGGCTTCGATGCGTCAGCGCACGTATGCGAGGAGACGCACGACCCGGCCCGCCGGGCGCCGTGGGGGATCGTGTCGGCGGTGATCGTGAGCGCCATCGCCGGCTACGCGCTCGTCTGCGCGTTGACGCTCGCCGTGCCGGATCTCGCGGCGACGGCCGCGTCGGATCAGCCGGCGCTGTTCGTGATGCGCGGCGCGCTGGGCGAGATGGCCGGGCGCGCAGCCATGGGCCTCGCGATCGCGGCGATGTGGTTCTGCGGATTGTCGTCCGTGACGAGCGCGTCGCGGATGCTCTTCGCCTTCGCGCGCGACGAAGGGCTGCCGATGCACGCGCAGCTTCGTCGCGTGAGCCCGCGCTGGAAGACGCCGCACGTCGCGATCCTCGCGGTGTGTGGCGCTTCGCTGGTGCTCGTGGCGGCGTCGGCGCCGCTGGGCGACGCGGTCTTCCTCGCGATCGCGACGCTGGCGACGACTGGGCTCTACACCTCGTACGCCGTTCCCATCTTGCTCGGCGCCGTCGCGCGCGCGCGCGGCAAGTGGACCCGGACCGGGCCGTGGCACCTCGGCGCGTTCGGCCCGTGGGTCGCGTGGGGCGCCGTCGCCTGGTCGCTGGCCGTGCTCGTCGTCTGCTCGCTCCCGCCGAACGCGATCGCAGGCGCGATGATCGCGGGAGTGATCGCCCTGCTCGCCGCGATGTACTTCGCGTTCGTGCGCGGGAAGTTCAAAGGTCCCCGCGCGCTGCCGCCGGAAGACGTGCAGCGCGCGTGATCGCATCGACTCAGCGCGGCGGCTGCGCATAGCGCGTGTCGCCCGGGAACGGCGTCGCCGTGTCGCGCTCGCGCGCTTCTTCCTCGTCGCCGAAGCTGTCACCGCTCTCGGCAAAGACCGCCGCGCCGATGACGCCGACGTCGCGCGCGCTCCCGGTCTGCGCCGCATACGAGTCGGCCACGCGACCGAACCGGAACGCCGCCACCGCGTCCTCGCTCTGACGGAACCCTTCGATCGCGAACGTGGCGTACGGGCCGATCAAGTAGCCGCGCTTTCCGGTCGATCCCGGCTTGCCGTCGATCACGTCGAGCCCGTCGACAGTGGTGACGACCTCGAAGCGATGCCCGGTCCGGTTGTGGAGCACGATCGCGTACCGCTCGCCTGCGTGCCCGACGACGTACGACTGGCTCCCCACGCGCCACATCTCCATGGCCGATCCATGGTCGTCGCGGAGGCTCACGTCGATGGCCCCGCGCGCCGTCGTCACTTCACGCGCGTTGCGCGACGCCACCCATTCGTGATGCTGACGCGACGCCAGCGCGTTGACCCCCGCGCGATCGTCATAGCGAAGCGACGCGGCGGCGTACGGCGACTCGCTGGCGCGGACGAACTCGACGTCGTGCACGTGCGACGTCCGGGTCTCGCCCCACTCGGTTCCGAGGCCCGGGCGCTCCGACGGTGCGCGCTCGGCTCGGTCGCGCGGCGTGCTCGACGGCTCCGCGCTCTTCGACATGTCCGCCGTGGCGCCGGCCGCCGGAGGATACGCCGAGGGAGAAGACGGCTCAGGCGCTTGATACGACTCGGCCGGAGCGTTCCAACCCGACGACCTTTGCGCCGCGGGCTCCGGCGGTGCCGCCGCTCCGCGCAGCGCCTCGCCGCTCGTGCACCCCGACACCAGGCCCAACGCGATGACACCGACCAGGCAACCTACGAGCTTCATGTTCGCCCTCCTCGTTTGGAAGAACGGGCGGGCGAGCGGCGCCTTACAGGTCCTCGTTTGCTTTCTTCGCGCGGCCTATTTCGAGTGGCGTCAGCCCCGAACGGTCACGAGCACGCTCTTCAGGTGGGAGGTTTCCCCTGGCGCGACGGGATAGTCGTTCGGCGTCGGGAGGTCCTTCACCTGGGCCAGCTCCACGCGCGCGGTGCGTGCGGCGTCGAACATCGCGCGACGGAACTTCGTCGGCGAGATCCCGCGATGGTTCACGCACGCCAGGAGCTTCCCACCCGGCTTCACGATCGCCAGCGCCGCGGCCGCGAGCTCGGCGTAATCGCTGTCGGCGACGAAGCGTCGCTTCTTGGTCGTCGAGTAGCTCGGCGGATCGAGGAGCACGAGATCGTGCTTCTCCTTCTTCTTGGCCGCGGTCGCGAGCCAGGCAAAGGCGTCCTCGGCGACGAAGCGGTGGGCCGCATCGTCGAGCTTCCCCCCGGCGCGAAGGTTCTCTCGCCCGCGTTCGAGCGCCGCGACCGAGGCGTCGACGCTGATCGTTCGCGTCGCTCCCCCCGCCGCCGCCGCCGCGCTGAACGCGCAGGTGTATGCGAACAGATTCACCACGCTCGCCCCGCGCGACATCTCGCGCACGCGACGCCGGTTCGCGCGTTGATCGAGGAAGAGCCCGGTCGACAGACCGTCGCCGAGTCGCACGACGAGCGGCACCCCCTCTTCATGCACGAGCAACGGATCGGCCGCGGCCACACCGCGAACCGGCGTGCTCGGCGCGAGGTCGACGCGCCGCGTGTCGACCAGCGTGTTCGCCTGCTTGGGGCGCACCTTCAAGTAGACGCCATCGACGCCGATCGCCAACAGACGATCGAGCACGCGCCCGCGCCGCGCCGGATCGGCCCACGGCCCATCGTCGCCATAGAGCTGCGCCACCAGGTGATCGCCGTACAGATCGACCGCGAGCTTCGGCAGCGCGTCGCCCCCTTCGTTCACGAGTCGAAAGCACGTCGTCGCGCGCTCCCCTTCGAACGCGCGCCCCAGCGCGTACCGCCGTCGGACCGCGCGATCGATCGCGCGACCGAGCAGCGCCTCGTCGTCGTAGATCGCCTCGCCGAGATCCCCCCTCTTCAGCCACGAGGCGAACTCGCTCGGCACGCGCGCTTCCCACGTCGTGCGCTTTCGCGACGACGGGTGCGCCAAAGTCAGCGATCGCGCGTGAAGCATCAGCCTCGGCGCCGGCGGGCCGCCGTACAGCGCGTCACCCGCGATCGGCGCGCGCGCGTGCGCCAGCTGGACGCGGGCCTGATGCGTTCGCCCCGTCTCGAGCACAAGCTCGAGGAGCGTCCGGTCCCCTCCCCGCTCCAGCACCCGCACGCGCGTGATGGCTTCTTGCGCGTCCTTGGTGCGCGATGACGCGACCTCCATCCGCCCCGCGTCGCCTTGCGCCAGGAAATCGCGGAGCACCGCGCGATCGCGCCCGCGCGGCCAGCCCGAGACCGCCGCCACGTACGTCTTCTCCACCGCGCGCTTCTCGAACTGCGCGGCGATGGCGCCGTTGGCCTCGCGCCTCCGCGTGAGCACCAGCACGCCGCTCGTGTCGCGATCGAGCCGCTGGTGCACGCCGAAGTACGCCCCCTTCCCGCGCACCTCGCGGAGTCGCGCCAGCACGTCGTCGGGCCTCTCCGGATCGGCCGCTTGCGAGGCGATGCCGTCGGGCTTGTCGAGGACGATGAGATCCTCGTCCTCGTGGATCACCCACGCGTCGTCGAACGCCGGCCAAACGCGCGCGCGGTCCATGCCGCGGGCTTTACACGCCGGCTCAGAACAGGTCGAGCGAGTTCGTCGCGTGGTCGCCTTCGCGCTCCAGCCGATCGAGCCCGCGCTTCGAGAGCACCAGCGTCGCCTTCTCGCTCTTCCACGCGCCGCCGCACTTCACCCGCACGCAAACCGGCACGCGGTAGCAGCGCGGCGCCGCGGCGAATCGCACGCGGTTGGTTCCCGCGTCGAGCACCGGCACCGGCTTCACGGCGTCGTCGAGGCGCGCGAAAAGCGGCGAAAGGTCGTAACGGAACACGTGCTTGATGCGCCGGACGCCCTGCCGCGCGAGCTCCACCTGCGGAAACACCTGACCGCGATGCTCGTAGCGGATCATCGTCACCGGCACGCACGCGCCGCTCTCCGGGTTCAACGGATCGGGGTGCGAGGTCACGCGCTGATCGCACGACTCGCGCGCCGCGACGATCACGTCACGCCCCTTGAGCCTCCGCACCGGAGCGCGGTAGCGGGCCACGCGCTGCGCGTAGAAGCGGTGCACGTTCCCGGAGATCCACGTCCGCCCCATCTCCTTGATGCGGTCCTTCGTGGCGTAGACGAGCCCGGCCATCACGGCCACGAGCATGATCCCCGATCCCACGCGCGACCCGGTCGTCGGCGCGCGGCTCGTGAGGAAGATCTGCCACGCGAACGCCCACGTCGAGGCCACGAGCGCCACGAACGCCGCCACCCAGTGGTGAATCCGCTCGGCGACGTGGAACGTCTCCGGCTCGAGGAACAGCACCTCCTGGAAGTGCTTCTTCAGGCGGCTCGCGCGATCGAGGTACTGCTCGAGCGCCTCGGGCGAATCGGCGTCGGCGCAGATCCAGCCGTGCGCCGCGCGGCGCGTGAGCTCGTCGCCCAGGGCCGAAGCGATGCGCTGCTCCGCTTCGTCGATCGCCCCCTTCATCTCGGTCACGTGGGGGCTCTTCGACTCCGCCAGCGTCGCCAGGGAGCGCTCCGCTGCGGCGAGCATCTCCAGGAAGCGCACGCTCGTGTACTCGTCGACCAGATCGCGCTCGCGTTGAATCCCGATCCCGACCTCGTCGTCGACCATGCTCGATCGATCGCCGCGCGACCCTTCGGCGACGGTCAGGCGGGCCGCCTCCAGCCACAAGAGGAGCCCATCGGCCAGATCGCGGCGCGGCGCCGGCGCGAAGAGCGAGCCGGCCAGCACGCAGTGACGCGTGAACGCGTCGCTCGCCCGCGCCAGCTTGTTCGCCACGGCCACGGCCCGCCGGCGCAGCCCGTCGATCGACACGCCATGCGTCGACTCCGGCGCGAGGGCGGGACCATCGAGGCGCGTGAACGACTGCAGTTGATCCCACGGCGTGTGCCGGGCGAAGGCGTTCGCCGGGATCTCGAGCTCGACGTCGATGGCGTACGTGAGCGCGCTCCCCTCCGGGAGCGGGATGGAGATGCTCCATTCGAGCCGCGAGGCATCGTGGACCTCGAGGCGGACGAGAGCATCGACGTTCGACGCTTCATCCAGCACCTCGAGAAGCGGGAGACTCTCCTCCCGCACTAGCTCCGCAACTGCCATCCCCGCGTCACCTTACCGTCACTTCGGTCCACAGGGACAAATGCGCCAAAGAGCGAGCTCGTGCAACGTGGATCCGCACGACCGGCAAAGGTTTTCTCGCGCATGACGCGACGCATGGCCCGGCGCGTGACTCGGGGAAGGGGCTCACGCCCTCGCTGGCCGACGAGCGGGCGTGCGGCTAAGGTTCCGGCGCCATGAACGCCGCGCCTGCTGCCGTGTTGTCGCCAGAGGAGGTGCGCGCGCGCATCCAGGCGGCGCTTCCCGGGAGCCACGTCGAGGTGACGGACCTCACGGGGACGCAAGACCACTACGAAGCGCTCGTGGTGGCGCCGCAGTTTGCGGGGGCGTCGCGGATCGCGCAGCACCAGCTGGTGTATCGCGCGCTCGGCGAGGTGGTCGGCCGCGAGATTCACGCCCTCGCGCTCAAGACGATGACGCCCGAAGCGTGGGGCGCGACGACGACGAAAACGACGAACGGAGAATCGAAATGAGTGACGCGAACACGCGCATCCGCGAGCTGGTCGAAAAGAACAAGATCGTCCTCTTCATGAAGGGGACCAAGTCGTTCCCGCAGTGCGGCTTCTCGAACGCGCTGGTCGAGGTGCTGAAGCGCGAAGGGGTCCCGTTCGAGACGGTGAACGTCCTCGCCGACCCGGAGATCCGTCAGGGGATCAAAGATTTCTCGAGCTGGCCGACGATCCCGCAGCTCTACGTGGGCGGGAAGTTCCTCGGCGGCTGCGACATCGTGACCGAGATGCACCAGAACGGCGAGCTCGCGAAGGAGCTCGCCGCTGCAGGTGTGGAGCGGGCCGCGCCGAAGCAGCCCGCTTCCTGAGGCGTCACATCGACAGGCCGCCGTCGACGTCGATCGTGCGGCCGTTGAAGTAGTCGCACTCGAGGACGAACTTCACCGCGAGCCACAGGTCTTCCGGCACGCCGACGCGGCCGACCGGGATCGCGCTGATGAGCCCCTCGCGCGCCTTGGCGTTCATGCCCTGGGTCATCGGCGTCTCGACCATTCCGGGAGCCACGGCTCCCACGCGAATGCCGAACGGCGCGAACTCGAGCGACCACGTCTTCGTGTTCGCCGCGAGCGCCGCTTTGGCCGCGCTGTAGTTCGACTGCCCGCGGTTGCCGTGCCGCGCGATGCTCGACATGTTCACGACCACGCCGCGCGAGCCGCCATCGGCCGGCACTGCCTGGTTCTTCTCGGCCATGGCCTTCACGCAGTCGCGCGCGAGGAGCGTCGCGCCGGTGAGGTTCACGGCGATGACCGCGTCCCACTGCTCCTTGGTGAGCGTCTTGATGGCGCCCGTCTCGCGGTCCTTCTTCACGAGGAGGCCGTCGCGGAGGATGCCGGCGTTGTTGATGAGCCCATTGAGCCCGCCCATCGCCTGATCGGCCCAGATGACGAACGACGCCACGTCGGCTTCGTCGGCCACGTTCAGCTTTCGCGCGTGGACCTTCCCCGGACCCTTGGCCTGCGCGACGGTCTCTTTGAGTCCGTCTTCGTTCACGTCACCAATCGCGACCTGCGCCCCCGCTTCCGCGAGGCGAAGTGCGAAGTGACGACCCATGCCCCCGGCCGCGCCGGAGACGACGATTTTGAGTGTTTCGAGCTTCATGGGCCCCTGTGTACTCCAAGGGCCCGCGCGTCGTCACCAGTGGATCCACCCCAACCGCGTGGCCGCGAAGATGAGCGCGAAGGCGACTGCCACCTCGAAGACCGCGAGCCAGGTTCTCCGGACCACCCGCAGTACCAAGATGCTCGCCAGAACTGCAATGACGACTATCGGCAAACCGGTGTGCGACGACGCCCAGTGGAGCGCCTGCTTGGTCCAAACGGTCGTGACGTGCATGTACGGACGCGCGCACTCCTCGACCCGCTGCCCCAGATGAGAGGCCCACGGCGGGAGCGAGGGAGACGACGACGGCGCCAGCGAAGCAGGAAGAGCGGGGAGCACGATCATCCATCGAGCCGCAGTTCGGTCGTCATGGCCAACTTTGCGCACGCGCTCATACATCGCACGAAGCGCGTCCGAAGCAACTCACGTCACCCCGACGGGTGACGGGGGGTGACGGGGGATGGGTGAAGGGGGCATGTGACAGGGCGAGAGCGAACGCGTGAGACGTGAACGCTGCTCGCGCGCGGCGTCTCGAGCGCTAGGATCTAACGAACCTGATGCCCGACGTCTCGCCCGCCGAGCTCGCGCACGCGTCGGAGGTGCTGCTCCACAGCGCCATCCGCCTGCGTGAAGCACAACGCTTCGTCGTCGTCGCCGACGCCGAGTCGGCGGCCGTTGGTGAAGCGCTCGCCGAACGCGCGACGAAGCTGGGCGCGATCGTCACGCTGGCGCGGCTCGATCAGTTGAAGAGCGTGTCGACAGGTCACAACGGCGATCGTCCGCACAAGGTCCTGCCCGACATGATTCGACGCGCGATGCTCGCCGCGCAGGCGAGCGCCTTCGTCGCCACCGCTCCGCACCCCGAGCTGTCGATGCGCGAGCAGCTCCTTCACATCGTCGGCGCGTGCGGAGTTCGTCACGCGCACATGCCTGGGATCACGCCGCGCGCCTTCGCCGCCGGGATGCGCCTCGACTACGAGCGCGTCGGCGCGTGGGGACGCGCGCTGTTTCGCAGGCTCGAATTCGCGAGCCACGTCTACGCCTCGAGCGACGCGGGGACCGATCTGCATCTGACGATGGGACCCGATCCGCGATGGGTGCCGCGGTTGGGGAACCTGGCTCCCGGCAAGTGGGTGAACTTCCCGGCGGGCGCCATCTACGCGTCGCCGCAGAGCGCGGAGGGGACCTTCGTCGCCAACGCCTCGCTCGGCGAATACTTCGGCGCGCGCGAGGGGCTGCTGGCGACGAAGCCGGTGTTCTTCACGCTCGAGGCCGGGCGCGTGGCGAAGGTGGAAGCGCCGACCGCGCCGGAGCTCGAGGCCGAGATACGGCAGATGCTGGCGTTCGGACCGAACTCGGATCGCGTGGGGCTCGTGGCCATCGGTGTGAACGAAGGGGTCGACGCGCCGACGGGCGAGGCCGCGGTCGATCAGAACCTGCCGGGGCTTCACCTGTTCCTCGGCGATCCCGCGGGGCGCGCGACGGGCGTGCGCTGGAGCGCGCGTACGTCGTTCGCCGCGTGTCAGAGCGGGAGCAGCATCACGGTCGACGGGATGCTCACGATCGATCGCGGTCGACTCGCCTTCGCCTGAAGCGCGGCGCGCGCTCTCAACGCTTGAGGACGGCGAGCACCCGCTCTTTGACTGCGGGCGACGTCCACGCCGGCACCGAGTCGCGAAGCCATTGCTCTTCCGCGTCGTCGGACGCGAGATCGGCGTCGACCGCTCCGCGCAAGACGCGCTTGGTGGCGGCATACGCGTCACGCGGATGCGCGGCGAACGTCGCCAGTCGCGTTCGCGCCAGCGCCTGCGCGTCGTCCGCGATCTCATCGACCAGGCCGAGCGCGAGCGCGTCGCTCGGCGCGAACAGCTCGGCGCCGAGGAGCACGCGCTCGTGCGCGCTGCGCGGTATCCGCTCGCGCACGATGCGGAGGACGCGCGGCGGAAAACGCACGCCCAGCGCGACCTCGTTCAACCCCAGTCGAACGCGCGCGTCCGTCGTCGCCACGCGATGATCGCAGGCCGCCGCGAGCACGCTCCCGCCGGCGATGGCGTGCCCTTCGATGCAAGCCACGAGCGGCGCCGGATACAGGTAGAACGCCGACATGCACCGCTCCAGCAGGCGCAGGTAACGATCCATCCCGCCCGCATCGAGCGACGCGAGCTCTTTCAGATTCAGCCCCGCGGAGAATGCGTCACGCGTTCCGGCGAGGAGCACCGGCTCACCGTTCGCAGCCTCGAGCTGCGCGACGAGCCACGCCAACATCTCGCTACCCAGCGCATTCTTCGCGGCGCCGCGCATGGTGATTTCGACCATGCGCGGACTCTAGGTGCGAGTCGGGCAACCCGACAAGCGCCGTCGTGGCGAGACGCCTAGCGGCCGAAGAGAGCGCCGAAACGCGCGTGGAGAATCGCGTTCACCTTGCGCTCGACGATGTGCTCGATCTCCGAGACCAAGCCGCCGACCGAGTGCGCGACGCTCGCGAACGTCGTCACTGCCCCCGCGTCCTTGCGCGGACGACCCGGACCACGCTTCGGCTCACCCGTGCTCTTGCGCGCCTTCGACTTGCTGCGAATCGAATAGACGTACATCTCGGTGAGCGTGATGCCGGCAGCCTTCGCCTTGGCGACGACTTCCTTGGCGGGCATCGACTTCGGCAGGTGCTTGACGAACGCGGTCTTGTTCACGGGCTTTGCGGTCTTCTTGGCTGTCATGCGGGCCAGAATACTCAAGTTGGGCCCTGCGTCTCGAAAATCGTTGCCAGGGTTGGCTTTTCTTAGTGACAACCAAAGCCATCCCAACCGATGTCCGCGGTGGCTCTCAGCTTCCGATTTGCGGGTGAACCGGAGAGGTCTCGCTCTTCGCTTTGGCCGGACGGAGATGACCAAAGAGGTACACGCCGCTCATGAACGTGGCCCACGGACGGAAGTGCTTGAACGTCGTGTACCACTGCATCGCCTTGGGGCGCGTGACCGCCGGGCGAAGTGCGCACGCCGCGGCGTGCTCCTGCGCGTGAACGAACGCGTCGGCGATCTTCTGCTCGATCGCCCGCGGGGAGCAGCGCTCGCGCGACCGTTTCGACGCCGCCTGTCCGAGGCGCGAGCGGAGCGTCGGGTCACCGAGCAGCTCGATCACCTTCCGACCAAACGCCACGTCGGCTTGCACGAACGACTCTTCACCCGAAGTACGCGCGCCCGGTGACAGCAAGACTCCATTCACGCCGTCGGTGATCTGCGAGCTGACACCCATGCCGTCGGCGAACGCGACGGTCGGAGTGCCACACCACAACGCTTCGCCCATGACGTTCCCATACGTCTCACTGAGCGAGGCGTGCACGAACACGTCGGCATACGCATACAGGTCCGGCATCGACGTGAACGGCACCTCGCCGGGGAAGAACACCCGATCGCCGACGCCGCACTCGACCGCGACGCGCTTGTAGAACTCGTTGTCCGGGCCGTCGCCGAGGACGGTGAGCGTCGCGTCGGGGACGGCGGGAAGGACCCGCTCGGCGAAGATCTTGATGACCCGGTCTTGCGCCTTCTCGCGCGTGTGACGACCGGCGCAGAGGAGGCGCGGGCCCGACATCTTGTCGCCGAGGTGCGTGTACGGATCGGCGCCGAGCGGCTTGTCGAAGATCTGCGGCTGTACTGCGCGCGGGATCACGTGAATCGGAACGGTCACGCCGCGCTCGCGCCAGTAGTCGCGCAGCCCTTCGCTCAAGACGACGAGCCCGTCGCTCTCGTTGTAGATGCCCGCGAAGAGCTTCTCGAACGGGCGCTTCAAAGTGAGCTCGAGCCCCGTGTGCACCGCTTCGATCTTCGACAGCCGCTCGGGCAAGAGGACGTCGTACGCCGCCACGAGGTGCGTCGTGTTCACGCAGAGAAGCGGGATGCCCTTCATCTTGCGCATCCACACGCCGAACTCGAGGAGGAGCGACGTCGTCTGCGCGAAGCACACGTCGAAGTCCCAGCGCGACGGGTCGAAGACCCACTTTGCCAGCGGCATCGGAATGTTCACGCCCGGGTACGTCTTCAGCGGCAAGCTGGGGAGCGCGATGGTCCCCTCGGGGATCTCTTCCGGCTTGGCGTCGGGGTCGTGTGGGCCGATGAGTGTGACTTGGTGACCACACCGACGCAATTCTTGATACAGGAAGCGTGTCTGAAACGCTGCACCGTTCGCGTAAGGGATGCGGATGAAATCGCTAAGGATGGCGACCTTCAGAGGCCTCCCGTACCGCTTCTCCAAAGCCGCAAAGGGGGCGATACCTGCGAGCGCGGAAGAGGCCTGCGCGGGCGTGATTCTCGCGACCTTGCCCGTGTCTGAAGGCACTGAATGAAGATTCTCGACGTCACGGAGTTTTACTCCGAGCGGGGAGGCGGTGTTCGAAGCCATCTTTCCCAGAAGTCTCAAGCGGCGTGCCAACTCGGGGACGAGCACATCGTGGTCGCGCCCGGACCACGCGATGAGGACATTTTGCTCTCGGACTCGCCGTCAGGCGTCGCGGAGAGTCCTCCAGGTGTGAACGTTTCGACGCACCGCGGACAGGCTCGGCTCGTTCGACTCGCGGGTCCGTCGCTGCCCTACGACCCCACCTATCACCTGCTCTGGCGGGTCGACCGGATCCGCGCCCTCGTGAAGAAAGAACGACCGGACGTGCTCGGCATTCATTCGCCGTACGTCGCCGCGGCCGCCGCGATCAGCGTGCCGCGCGCTCACTTCGGCGCGCGCGTCTTCACCTGGCACTCCGACTTCATCGACACGTACCTGCGCGTGATGCTCGAGCGACACGCCAGCCCGCGTCTGGCATCGACGGCGCTGGAGCCGCTCTGGGCGATGGTCCGCGGGATCGCGCGCGCGTGCGACGCGACGTTCGTGGCGTCACGGTGGCAGGCCGAGAAGCTGACGTCGCACGGGATCGCGCGCGTGGTGCAGGTGCCGTTCGGGATCGAGCGCGGGATCTTCCATCAGGTAAAACGAAGCGAGGAGCGAAGGCGCGCGCTGCTCGGCGCGGGGCGCGAGACGTGGTCGCTGCTGGTGGGCGTGGGGCGGTTCGCGGTGGAGAAGCGCTGGGACGTCGTCATCGATGCGTTCATGAAGCTGCGCGCCTCGAAGAACGCCGTGCTCGTCTTGTTCGGCGACGGGCCGGAGAGGGCGAAGATGGAAGCGCTCGTGAAAGGGCGCGACGACGTCGTGTTCGTCGGCTTCGAGCGCGATCGCGCGCGCCTCGCCGAAGCGCTGGCGAGCGCGGACGCGCTGGTGCACGGGTGTCCGTACGAGACGTTCGGCCTTTCGATCGCCGAGGCGATGAGCTGCGGGCTCCCGGTCGTCGTGCCCGACGAAGGGGGCGCGGCCGAGATGGTCGACGACGCCAGCGGCGAGACCTACGCCAGCCTCGACGTCGACGACTGCGTCCGCGCGATCACGCGCCTCCTCGCGCGCGACGCACGCGCGCTTCGTGAGGGGGCGCTCGACGCCGCCGCGCGGCTCCCCGACGTGCGCGAGCAGTTCGCCAGGACGTTCGACGCCTACCGTGCACTGCTCCCCGAAGCGCAGCATCAGAGCGCGCGACGTGCTACGTGAGGCGCGCTTTGGCCGTGCATCTGTCGCTTCATGACGTGTCGCCGGCGTGGGCCGCGGAGGTCGACCTCGCGCTCGAGTACTGCGCCGAGGTCGATGCCAAGCCCGCGCTCCTCGTCGTGCCGAACTTCCACGGCGAGTGGCCGCTGCTCGACCATCCGGCGTTCACCGCGCGTCTTCGCGATCTGCAGGCCGCGGGGCACGAGATCTTTCTTCACGGGTTCTTCCATCGCTCGCGCGAAGAAGCCGGAACGAGAGACGACGGGCGACCGCGCGGCCTTTCCTGGCACTTCGCGCAGAAGGTCGTGTCGGCGGGCGAAGCGGAGTTCCGTGACGTGTCGAAGAGCGAGGCCATCGAGCGACTCGATCGGGGCGAGCGCGTCTTGAAGGAAGCGGGCCTCACGATCGACGGCTTCGTCGCTCCGGCGTGGGCGATGCCGCCGTGGCTGGTGCCGATGCTCGGCGAGCGCGGCTACCGCTTCGCCGAGGATCACCTGCGCGTCTACGACCCCGCGAGCCACCGCGTCCGCGCCAGCGTGGTCCTCAACTACGCCAGTCGGACGCGCCTTCGGATGCTCTCGACCGTCGTCTGGTGCCGCACGGCCAAGTACGCGCGCGCCGTCGTCCCCGCGCGCATCGCCATTCACCCCGCGGACATGCGCGTTCCGCTCCTTCGCCGCGAGCTGAAGAAGCTCCTGGCGTGGGGCGCGGGCGACTACGTGCCGCGCGCGCAGTCGCTTTTCGTGTGAGCCGTGTGACCCGCGTGAGCCGCGCGCCCTCCCCTCGCCGCGCGTTCGCGCTCACCGCGGTCGCCGCGCTGTGCGTCGTGGCCTACGTCGCCTTCGCGCTGGTGCACGCGTACACGGTGAACACCGACGTCGGGCGCCACGATCAAGGCACCTACCTCTGGTGCGCGCGCGTGCTCCACGAGACGCACTTCGACGCGCCGACCAACCGCAGCCAGATGCCTGGGTATCTCTATCTGCAAGCGCTGCTCTATCCGTCGAACGTGACCGACGCACAGGTCTTCGTGCACGCGAAGCTGGTGAGCATCGCGCTCAGCGTGATCCTCGTCGGCGCGCTTTGCGTCTTCTTCGCGCGCACGCTGCCGAGCGTCGAGGCGCGCGTGGCGATGCTGGTGACGGCGTTCACGCTCTTCGTGTTTCGCGCGTCGTACGTGCAGGCCGAGCTGATGTTCTACACGGTCTCGTTCTTCGGGTTCGTCGCGCTGTGTCGGCTGTGGACGCGCCCGTCGATCGGAGTCGCCGTGCTCGCCGGCCTCCTCGAAGCGCTGGCGTTCCTCTGCAAGGGCTCGGTGCAACCGGGGCTCGCGCTCTTCGCGACGCTGTACCTCGCGCGCGCCGTGTGGACCGCGCGGCGCGATCGCGCGAGCAGGCTCGCAGGGCGTGGGCTCGTGGCGAGCGTCGTCGAGATCGCGGTGCTGGTCGTGAGCTTCCTCGCGCCGCTCGCGCCGTACCTCGCGAAGAGCAAGGAGATGTACGGCTCGTACTTCTTCAACGTGAACACGCGCTACGTCATGTGGTGCGACTCGTGGGACGACTTCCTGGCGTACGAGGCGCGCCTCGGCAAATGGTGGACGTGGGGGAACCTCCCCGTCGGTCAGCTCCCGTCGATGGGGATCTACCTCCGCACGCACTCGCTCTTCGCGATCCTCACGCGCGAGGTGCTCGGCGTCGTCGAGGTGGTCGGTAACCTGATCCTCGGGACCGGCTACTTCGAGTTCCTCGCGCTGTACCTGGCGTTCGCGGCGGTCGCGTTCGGGTTCACGCGCGCCCCGTTGCGATCGATTCGCGCGATGGACCCGCGATCGCCGACGACGTTCGCCGCCCTCTACGCCCTCCTCTACCTCGCGGTCTTCGGCTTCTACGCGCCCATCGCGGCAGGGGCGCGCTTTTCGCTCATGGTCTTCTTGCCGCTCTTCTACACGCTGCTTCGCGTAGGGGCCGACCGCGCGCCGAGCGTCACGGTCTTCTCACGCACGATCACCTGGCGCGACTTCAACGCCTTCGTGCTGGTGCTCGCCGTATTGCACGTCGTGTTCGTGCTGCCTTTCACGATCGGCCGGATCTACGCCGGCGGCTGACTCGCGCTGTCGCCTTTGTGCGCGGCCGGGCGCACCGAGCGCGGCGCGAGGTCGGCGTCGGCTCTTCGCGTTCGCTCGGAGCTGCGCGGCGCGTCTTCCCCCTGACGCCGCTTCCACACGTGAAGGAGGGCGGGGAGCACCAGGAGCGCGCCGATGAGGCAGGCGATCTCCCCGCTCATCGCCAGCTTGCCGAACGACTGGAGCGCCTGGTTGTCGGCGAAGAGGAGCGAGCCGTACCCGATGGTGGTCGTGTAGCTGCAGAGCGCCACCGCGCCGCCGGTCCTCTTCACGGCCGCGGTCACGTCGCCGTGCAGGATGCGCGATCGATCGAAGACGTTGAACGGGTACTCGCTCCCGATGCCGAACGTGATCGGCAGGGCGATGAAGTTGAGGAAGTTGAGCTTCATCGAGTCCCACGCCGCGCCACCGATGGTCCACAGGACGCCCATCACGAGCACGGAGATGACGACGATGAACCCGCGCAGGCTCCCCGTGGCCACGGCCACCACCACCACGACGCCGGCGAACGACGCCATCGTGGCCAACGGTCCGTCGCGCTCCATCGAGCGGATCATCTCGGCGAAGATCGTCGAGCGGCTGGCGGTCTGGACGACGGTGCCGTCGGGGAGCTTCACGTCGTCGGTCGACTTCGCGATGCGGAGCAGGTTGCGCCCGTCGGAGAGCGAGATGTCGTTGCGGTACTTCACGTAGAAGACCGTCCCCACCGTGCCGTTGTTCTCTTCGAAGCGGCGACGAAGCAGCGAAGGGATGTCCTTCGGCGCGATGAGTCGGAGGTCTTCGGGCGGCCTCATCTCCTCGACGCGCGCGCGCTCTTTCGGATCGAGCGACGCGAGCACCGCGGGCGTCATGCGATCGCGAATGCGATCGAGCACCTCGAGCTTTGCTTTCTGATCGGCCGGGCCGCCGGGGAGGAGATCGTCGACCGTGGCCACGTCGGCGACGAGCGTCCCCTGCGGATCGGCGGCGTCGTTGGCGATGATCTGCTTCTTGAGGAGCGGCACCTGCTCCGGCGTGTCGCCGAGCATCAGCGCGCCGGCCACGTTCATCTTCCCGCCGAAGACCTTGTCGGCCTTGTTCGACCACGCCGCCGCGCCGCCTTGTTGCGAGCCGCGCGATCCCAGGTTGTGGAAGTCGTACTCCCATGGGTCGTGCAGGTACGCGGGGAGCTTCCACGCCGCGAGGACCGTGATGACCGCGGCGGCGCTCAAGAAGACCCACGGCGCGCGCT
The DNA here is from genome assembly GCA_003151595.1 of Myxococcales bacterium. Next base: position 25,950 of record PLXW01000067.1, on the reverse strand, counting down.
CCGTGAAGATCGCGATGAGGCGCGTGATCGGGCCGTGGCTGCCGTCCTTGGCGACCTTCGGCGGTGGGTCGCGCATCCACGTCGGCAAGCTCAGTTGGATTCGCTCGAAGACCACGATGAGCGCGGGGACGCACGGGATCATCGAGAACCACACCAGGATCATCCCGACGAAGCCGATGATCCCGAACTGGTTGAACCCGCGGAAGCGCGTGATGACGAGCGACCCGTAGGCGATGCTCCCGACGAACGCGCCCACGAGCTCCGCGCGGAAGGCGTTCCACACCGCGCCGCGACGCGCTTGATCGGGCGCCTGCCCACGCGCGCGGAACTCGCGGTACCGCGCGAGGAGCACGATCGGGTAGTTGATGCCGTTGCCCAGGATGATGGCGCCGAGGAACGCGCCGCTGGTGTTGACGTACCCGTACGTCGCCATCGCGAACGTGTACGCGCAGCCGACGCCGATGAACGCCGGGATGGCGATGACCGGGAGCGACCACGGCGATCGGAAGAAGAAGACGATCCCGCCGAGGATGAGCACGAACGCGAACCCGGTGGCCCACGCCGCGTCGCTGACGAGCGACTCCTTCTCTTCGATCGCGTTCGGGATGTCGCCCGCATACCCGACCTTCATGTCGGGATGGATCGAGCTCGGGGCGACCTTGGCGACGATCTCCTTCACGCGCTCCAGCAGCACGTCGCCGCCGCTGTCGCCTGTGCCTGTGCCGGGCGACACGATGCGGAGCCCGAGCATCGTCCCGTCTTCCGTCGCGAAGTACCCCGTGGGGAAGTCGTCGTGCTTGCTCGCGCGCTCTTTCCATCGCGCGTAGAAGGCGTCCATCCCCAGCGCGGGCTTCTTGTCATCGGCAGCAGGCGCAGGCGCAGCGCTTCCAGGCAGTGACGGCGCGGCGCTCTTCGCCGGTGTCGGCTCGTCGAGATCGGAGACGAGGCCGCTGCGGATCGCGATCTGGTGATCGAGCGTGTCGTCGGCGTGCTGGAGATCGTCGAGGTCGGCGTAGAGCCACTTGTTCGTCTCGAAGAAGTGCCGGACCTCTTTGGTCCCGGTCTCGATGTACGAGATGAGATCGGGCCCGCACTTCTGCTTGCACGCCTGCCCGTTCGCGCCGCATGTCGCCTTGCACTGCTTGTGCTCGGCCATCATCGCGTCGAGCGGCGGGGTGAGCGCGTCGATGAAGTGCTCGTTCGCCTTGCGATCGGGCGACTCGACGATCACGAAGAGCGACGCGTTGCCGCCCGTGCGACCGAGCTGGTGCTCGAACGACTTGAAGCCGGGGCTGTCGCGCGGGAGCAGCTCGAGGAAGTCGGAGCGGAGCTCCAGGTGCGAGGCGTACGTCCACGTGCCGATGATCGTGAGGATGGCCGCAGCCACGACCATGAAGGCGTGTCGCGCGCTGAAGTCGACGATCCCCTCGACGAATTTCCTCATGGAGAAGGCGCGGACGACGGACGAGCGACGCCACGCGGCGCCGTCTCTTGAAGCAGCCAGAATCCGCCGCGGTGGTCGACGAGCGACAACGACGCAGGCACCGGACCCGGGAGCTGCTCGGCGCTGGGGCGCGTGCGGACGAGCACGTAGTCCCAGTCTTCGAGTCGATACGAAGACCAACCTTCGAAGTGAAGATCGCTCGATATGTAGTCGGCGGGAAGCGCGAGCGCGGGGTTGTTGGGGCGCGGGTAGAGCGCCGTGCCTTGGTGGAACCAGATGTCGCTGAGGACGGCCGGGCGATCGGTGAGGACCAGCTTGTCGTAGTGGACGAACGGGTGGCCGGTGAAGACGTCGCTGTTCGGATCGATCGGCAAGTTGAGGACGCGCGAGTCCGCCGGGATCTGCGCCAGTACTTCACGCCAGCCGCGCGCCTCGTCCTGGAACCTGTACGAGGCCACGTAGTTCACCAGCAGCACCGCCGCGGCGAACACCGGCGCGAGACGCGCGAACGCGAAGCGGAGCGAAGGGCCGAGCGCCCGCACGCGCACCGCCATCAACCCCAGGAACAAGACGAGCGGCACGAGGCGCCCATCGACGAACCCGAACCACCCCACGGCGTGCGGCAGCGCCAGGAACATCGCCACCACCGCCACGAGACAGGCCAGGAGCGCGCGCGTGTGGCGCGGGCCCACCTCGTCGTTCGATTCGGCGCCGAGCTTTCGCGCCGTCGCCACGAGGCCCGCGATCAGCACGACCCAGATGGCCACACCCACGGCGGCGTCGATCCCGCTGCGGGTCATCAACGTCGGCGTCACGAGGAGCGAGAGCTTGTCGAACGCGCCTTGAAAGAACGGCGCCATCTTCCCCTCGGACACGGCCACCGCGCCGCTCGGCGCCGACGACGCGCGCTCTTCCCATGCCACCCACGCCGCCAGCGCGATCGCCGGCGCCAGCGCGCGAAGGCGAACGAGGCGTCGCAGGCGATCGCCCGTCGCCACGCACGACACGCCGGCCAGCACGAGGAAGAGAACGAACGCATGCCCGTGCGCCACGAAGAGGAGCGGCGCGGCGACGAGCGTGGCGACTTCCAGCGCGCGCGCGCGCGGCGAGCGATCATCGACCGCGACGAGAAGCTCGAGCCACAACGTGAGCGTCACCAGCAGACAGGCTTCACCGAGGAGGTAGCTCGCGAACCCGAACACCGTCATCAACCCGAACGACAGGATGAGGCCGATGTACCCGAACCCCGCGCTCGCTTCTCCATGCAAGCGCTTGCGCGCGAAGAGCAGCGCGAGCGGCGTGGCGATCACCGGCAACGTCGCCAGCGCGCGCACCGCGCCCACGGGACCGACGGCGCGATCGAACAGCTCCCCCAGCCCGCGGAACAGCGAGTACGGGCCGAGGTGCGGCGCGTAGACGAAGAACTGCTGCTCGAACGGCGACGCCGCGAAGCGATGGCGCATCGCGATCAGCCCTGCGTGCGCCGGGAGATCCATGAACGGCAGCGCGTCGAACGCCCAGAAGAGCAGCGCGCCGGCGGCCATGGCCACGCCCAGCCCGATCCACGACCCCGCTCCGCCAATCGGCTCCACGCACGACGCGGCCGCGAGCGCCGACGCGTCGAGCGCGCGCGCTGCACGATGTGCGGGTGATGCTTCGGTCGTCATGCGCGGAGAACCGCCAAGGCACACGCAGGTCCATGAACGGTCCCCAGGCGCCGTGCGGGACGATATATCAGCGGCTCGCGCCCTTTCAAGGAATGGCCAGGGTCTCAATGCGCTCCCTTCGGGAAACGGTCGGCACGACCGTGACCTCACCTCGCTCCACACGGGGGCTCCACACGGGGGCTCCACATGGGGGTGTGTCCTTTTTCTCGGAAGGTCCACCCCGCTCGGCGCGTAGATTGGCGCCTCGCAACGAATGAGCAGCCCTGTTGTAGACCGAGCCGCGCCGCGCGCGGACTCGCCGTCGCACGTCCTCCACGTCGTCGTCGCCGGGGACATCGGCGGAGCCGAGCGGCTGCTGGTGGACCTGGCGTCGCGCCCTTCGCTGAGCGGCGTGACGCACGCGGTCGCGTTGATGACGCCGAACCCGAAGCTTCGCGAGTACCTCGTCCGGAGCGGGCTGCGCGTCATCGACCGCGGACCGGTCCACGAGAACCCGATCGCGTTCCTCTGGCGCTCGCTTGGACCGCGCGACACGACGTGGCTGGCCGAGGTGATCGCGGCCGAAGGGGCCCGCATCGCGCACCTGCACACGTTCCAGTCGCACGTCGTGGGGACGCGCGCGGCGATCCGGGCCGGCGCGAAGATCCTCCGGACCGAGCACCACGTTCAGTACTTCCTCGATCCGTCGACGTCGGCGTTCACGCGGTGGTCGCTGAAGCGCACCGACTCGATCGTGGCCATCAGCGACTACGTGGCCGACTTCGTCGCGCGAACCGCGCCGTCCGAGCGCTCCAGGATGCGCACGGTTCGCAACGGCGTCGACGCCGACTACTTCACGCCCCGCCCGTTCCCTTCGGAGAGCACCTCCACCGGCGACGCGCCGTTCACCTTCGTCGTCGTATGCCGCCTCGAGCCGTGGAAGCACGTCGAGCTGGTGGTCGATGCCATGCGCACCGTCCCGGACGCTCGCCTGATCATCGCCGGCGACGGCTCGGCCCGCGCCGAGCTCGAGGCGCGCGCCCGCCCGCTCGGGTCGCGCGTCCGCTTCCTCGGCTACTGCCCCGACCCGCGCGACGCCTTCGCGCAGGGCCACGTCGCGGTCAGCAGCTCGCGCGACGAGCCGCTCGGCCTCTCGGTCCTCGAAGCGCAGGCCATGGGGCGCCCCGTCGTGGCCTTCGCCGGCGGCGGCATCCCCGAGGTGGTGCGCGACGGCGAGACCGGCTGGCTGGTGCGTGAACGGAGCGTCGACGCCCTCGCCGCCCGCATGCGCGAAGCGGCCTCCGATCTCGCCCGCGCCAAGACGATGGGCGACGCCGCGCGCCGTTTCGTGGACGCCGAGCACCGCATCGAGCGCATGTGCGAGGGGTACGGGGCGGCCTACGCCTCGCTGCTGGCGTAGGTGGGTGGTTTTTCCCTTCTCTTCGGCAGCGCCGATCGCTAAGGCGTGTGCTCCTTCGAATGAGCCGAGCTTCAGAGACCGTCGATTCGTCCTCGTCCCCGCACCGCGAGCGAGAAGAACGCCAGCTTCGCGTCCTCTTCCTCAACGACACCTCGCGCAACGGCGGGCCGGGGCGGACGCTCTTCACGCTCCTGAAGTTCCTCGACCCGGCCGAGGTGCATCGCGCCGTCCTCTTGCCGCGCGAAGGGGTCGTGGCCGATCTCCTCCGCGACGGGAACGTGGTCGACGACCTGATGTTCGAGCCGAACTTCGTGGAGAACGCCGTCGAGCCGTGGGACCGGCCGATCGTGCGCGAAGACTTCGACGCTCCGCTTCGCGTGAAGGGGATCCGCGCGGTCGGCAACGTCGCGCGCGGCGCCGCGGCCATGGCCCGCATGGCCATGACCGTGAAGCGCGGGAACTACGACCTCGTCTTCTGCAACGGCACCAGCGCCAACTTCGCCGGCGGAGCCATCGCCGCCATGACGGGCGTGCCGGTCATCTGGCACGTGTTCTACACGTCGCTCGCCGCGCCGATCGCGCCGCTCCACGCCCGCCTCGCCGCCAGCAAGGGGGTGAAATCGATCGTCTGCGTGAGCGAGCCGACGACGCGCCTCTTCCCGCACGTCAAAGGCAAGGTCCGCATCGTCCACGACGCCATCGACATCGACGCCTTCGACGCCGGCAACGTCTCCCCCGCCCTGCGCGCGGAGTTCGGCTTCGCCAAAGACGCGATCGTCTTCGGCAGCCAGGGGCGCATCCTCCCGCGGAAGGGCTACATCGAGATGGTCCGCGCCGCGCGGCTGGCGGTCGACGCCATGACGCCGGCCGAGAAGAAGCGCGCGCGCTTCGTGGTCCTCGGCGACACGCCCGAGGACATGACGCCGAACCACCTCGAAGAGTGCCGCGCGCTCGTCCGCGGGCTGGGCCTCGAAGGGACGTTCTTCTTCCCCGGCTACAAGTCCGACGTCCGCCCGTACGTCGGCGAGTTCGACGTCGCCGTCGTCCCCAGCATCTACGAAGACCCGCTCCCGCGCGCCGTCCTCGAGTCGATGGCGCTCAGGAAGCCCGTGGTGGCCTTCGACGTCGGCGGCATCGGCGAGATGGTGAAGGACGGCGTCACCGGCGCGCTCGTGCGCGGCACCCCGCCCGACATCGAAGGGCTCGGCGCGGCGATGCTCCGCTACCTGCGCGACCCCGCGATGGGGAAGCGCCACGGCGACGCCGCGCGCGCCAGCGTCGAGCGCGGCTTCGAAGCGAAGCACCACGCCCGCGCGCTCTACCGCGAGATGCAGCGGGTCGCGCGCCTCGGTCGCTGAGGACGCGGCAGAGAACGAGCTGAGCATGAGCCGCGCGGGGGAGCAGCGTTCGATCACGCGCACGGCGCTCTTGCTGCTGCCGGTGCAGATCGTCTTCCGGGCCGGCGAAGCGATCCTCCCGCTGCTCCTCGCGGCCTGGTTCGGGCGAACGCCGGAGACCGACGCTTACTACCTGGCGTGGGCCTTCTTCACGTTCGCCGGCGCGCTCGTCGCCTCCGCGTACCAGGACTCGGCGCTCATCCCGATCCTTACGGAAGTGCATGCGCGCGATCGGAGCGAGTACGCGCTCGTCCTTCGCTCGCTCCTCGGCCACACGCTGGCGTACGCCGCCGCGCTCGGCGTGGGGATGGGGGCCGTGGCGCTCGCCTGGTTCCGCGTTCGTTACCAGGGCGATCTCTTCGTCGTCGCCGCGGGGCTCGTCCCATCGTTCGCGCTGTACCTCGTGGCCCTCGCCCTTCGCGCGTTCTTCGTCGGGACGCTCAACCAGCGCGGCCACTACTTCGTCCACCCCGTCGCCAGCGGCTTCGGGATCGTGGTCGCCATCGGCACCATCGCCGCGTTCCGAGACACGCTCGGCGTCCGCATCCTGCCGATCGCCTGGCTCGCGCAGGAGATCGTCACCGGCGCCATCGCCGGGCGCGCGGCCATCGCGCTCGTCGGCGCGTCGCTCACCCCTACCCTCGCCCGCCCGGAGCCGGTCCGCCGCTTCTTCAAGCTGGTGACGTCCGAGGTCGTCGGCTCGGCGATCACGCGCATCAACCCGGTGGTCGATCAGGTGATGGCCGGCCTCTCGAGCCTCGTGGGCGGCGGCACCCTTCTCCGCTACGCCTTCGACGTCGCCTCGCTCCCGACGTCCGCAGCTCAAGCCACTGTCTTCCCGGTCCTCCTCTCGCATCTCTCGCGCGACGCCGCCGACCGACGCTGGGACGCCTTCGAGCGTACGGTCGTTCGCGCGCTCCTCGGCGTCTGCGGCTTGCTCGCGTTGATGAGCGTGCTCCTCGCCGTCTTCCGCGGCCCGATCCTGCGCCTCGTCTTCCTCCACGGCGCGATGGACGCCGCCGGCATCGACGACATGGCCGCGATCGTTCCTTATGCCCTGGCCGGCGTGGTCCCATTCGGCGCGCTGCTGGTCCTCGCCCGTGCCCACGTTGCTCTACAGAACAGCCGAATCATGGTGTCGATGGGGATCCTGAACGCCGCGCTGAACGCAGTGTTCGACGTGGTCTTCTTCCACTTCATCGGGCTACGCGGGATCGCGCTCTCGACGAGCATGATGCAGCTGGCGATCGCGGTGGTGTTCTGGGTGCGGCTGCGGAGCAAGCTCGCCGAAGCGCGGACCTCTCTCGCTCGAGAGGTGCATCACCCGTGATCCCCATGCATCGCCGGTGATGGACCTGCATCACCGGTGATGGACCTGCATCACCGGTGATGGACCTGCATCACCGGTGATGGACCTGCATCACCGGCAGTGCGTCAACATCGCCACCGGTGCTTCAACATCGCTACCGGTGCATCGACGTCGCTGGCGGCCGCGACGCGAATCACTCCGCGCCGACATGAAACGTAACGCGATAAGCTGTCGATATAGCTTCGTTTTGTGCCGTTTATTCAATAACGACAAAGTTCCACAGAACCTCACCAAAGTGGCATCGGGGTGTCGATTCGGGGTTCGCAAGGCCGGATCCCGTCGCTACGAATGGTCGTTCGCGTAATTCGTTTCGCTGTGGCGCCCGCGACACACCGGAACGGGCATGCGGATCGCGGGTAGCCCGGGGAGGCGCCGCGGAAAACATCGCTGGAGGTGAAGTAGTGACCTTTTCCCCTTTGAACAGCAGACTCGTTCGGTGGGTGGCTCCGGCCGCGCTCTTTGCGTGGGGGGCCTCGGCGATCGCAGGCTGTGCAGAGGGGACGAGCGGAACGCCCGCCGACGTTCACCCGTCGTCGGTGGCGGCGCGCTACCCGGTCGGGCAAGCGCACGCGCACCGCGAGCGGAGCGCGCGGGTCGCCCGGACGCTCTCCGACTTGAGCGACGGGACGCGGCTCTTCGCGATGAACGAATCGACGAACGGGACGGCGCTGGCTCCGTTCGAGGATCTCCTGGCCGACAAGGATCGGCCGCTCGAGCCGAACGGGCTGTGTCCGCCGGACATGGCGTCGATCGGCGATCGCTACTGCGTCGACAAGTACGAGGCGTCGCTCGTCGAGGTCCTCGAGAACGGCGATGAGCGGGCCTGGTCGCCGTATACGTCGGTCGAGGGGCACATCGTTCGCGCGGTGAGCGATCCTGGCGTCGTGCCGCAGGCGTACGTGAGCGAAGTGCAGGCGATCGACGCATGCGCGCTCTCCGGCAAGCGCCTCTGCCGCCCCGCCGAGTGGCGGAAGGCGTGCATGGGCCCCGAGAAGACGACGTACGGCTACGGCCAGTCCGACGAGCCGGGGCGCTGCAACGACTCCGGTCGAAGCCCCGTCGCCGCGCTCTACGGCACGACGAGCGATCTGGCCGATCGCGCGCAGTGGAACTGGGATCACATGAACGATCCCGCCCTGAACCAGCTCGAGAAGACGGTCGCCAAGACCGGGTCGCACGACGGCTGCACGAACGGCTACGGCGTCTACGACATGGTCGGGAACCTCCACGAGTGGGTCGCCGATCCGAACGGGACGTTCCAGGGCGGCTACTACCAGGACACGCACATCAACGGCGACGGCTGCTCGTACAAGACGATGGCCCACGAGGCCGCGTACCACGACTACTCGACCGGCTTTCGCTGCTGCGCCGACGTAGCTCCGTAGCCTCGCGCACGAGCTCTCGACGGCGAACTTGGCCGGCGTAGTCACGCGTCCGCGACAATGGTCGCCACGATGACTTCACGCTTTGGTTTGGTGGTCGGGGCGCTCTTGGTTCTTGGTTCGACGTTCGGCGCCAACGCCGCGGAAGCACGCGGGAGCTCGCCGGCGAGCGACGCCGCGTCCGCGGAGCCGGAGCGCAGCGAGCAGACGCTCGTCGCCTGGCTGCGCGCGCACGCGGCGGAAGGCGTCGAGGTGTCGATGCACGAGGGGCGCGCCGAGGCGACCTACGAGACGCGCGCCAAGGACACGCTGGCGTCGATCGCCCACGCGCTGCTTCCGCTCAGCGAGACGTATCTATGGACCGACTTCGCCGACGAGCTCGTGAAGGCGAACCCGACGTTGCACGCCGGCGTGAAGGAAGGGACGCGCATCGTCATCCCCAGCCTCGTCCGCGACGTGCCGCACCAGGGGCACCTCGCGTCGCCCAAGGACGCCGCCGTTCGCGGTCTCTACGTGCGCGGCACCACAGCCGCGGGGCACGCCTACCTGAAGATCCTCGACAAGATGGCGGGCCGCGGGATGAACGCGATCGTCCTCGACTCGAAGGACACCGACGGCGTGCTCACCTACCACTCCAAGGTACCGCTCGCGATCGAAGCCGGCGCCACCGAAGGCGCGCCCATCGCCGACCTCGCCCGCACGATCCGCTTCGCCCACGCGCGTGGCATTCGCGTCGTGATGCGCGTGTCGTGCTTCCACGACGAGTGGATGCAGCACCACAAGGGCAAGGAGATGAGCATCCGGGGCAAGTGGGGGGGCGTGTATCCCATCGGCTGGCTCGATCCGGCGAACGCGATGGCGCAGCGGTACCTCGTCGATCTCGCGAAGGAGGCGATGGACGCCGGCGCCGATGAAGTCGAGCTCGACTACGTGCGGTACCCCGTCATCGGCATCAAGAACGCCGACTTCCACCTCGGCAAGAACGAGATCGACAAGACGAAGCCGGAAGTGATCCGCGACTTCGTTCACGAGATGCACGCCGTGACGCGCGCGCGCGGAGTGCCGCTGTCGCTCGACATCTTCGGCGTGGTCGCGCAGGGCAAGCGCATCGACGTGGACATGCTCGGGCAGGACATCGCGCTCCTCGGCCCGGAGTGCGAGGCGCTGTCACCCATGCTCTACCCGTCGCACTACGCGAAGGGGTTCCTGGGGTTCGAGATTCCGGGGAACCATCCGGAGCTGGTGGGCGTGGGGACGAAGGGGACGATCGCGCAGCTGGCGCTGGCGAAGGAAGGCCACGCGCTGGCGGTCGTGCGGCCGTGGGTCCAGGCGGTGAACTATGAATCGCCCGACTACGGGCCGCGGTATCTCGGGCAAGAGCTGAAGAGCGCGGACGACAACGGCGGGACCGGGTGGTTGATGTGGAACCCCTCGCAGGATTACTCGAGCGCATGGGCCGCGGTGCCGATGCGCGAACCCTCACCCCCCAGCCCCCTCTCCCGCAAGGGGAGAGGGGGAGCACACGATGGCTCTCTCCTCCCCTCTCCCCTTGCGGGAGAGGGGCCGGGGGTGAGGGCTCGTGTGGTCCTCAGCCGAACGGGTTCCTGATCACGATCGTCTCGTCGCGGCGGTAGCCGACGCTGACGAGGATGATCGGCACGCGGCTCTCGTCTTCGATGAACTTCACGTAGTCGCGCGCGGCCTGCGGGAGATCGGTGAGGGTGCGCGCCTTGGCGAGCTCCTCGTTCCACCCCTTGAACGCGCGGTAGACCGGCTTGGCTGTCTGGTGTGGACCGCGCCGAGGCTCCGCCTCGGACGCGCCGTCGGCGAGGTCGTCGAACGGGAACTCGGTCGTGCGGCCGTGCGGCGTGTCGTAGGCGACGCAGACCATCACTTCGTCGAGGCCCGTGAGCACGTCGAGCTTGGTGAGCGCAATGCCGTCGAGGCCGTTCACGCGCGCGGCGTACTTGAGCGCCGGGAGATCGAGCCAGCCGGTGCGACGCGGGCGCCCCGTGACCGAGCCGAACTCGTCGCCGATCTTGCGAAGGCGCTCGCCGGTCGCGTCGTCGAGCTCGGTGGGGAACGGGCCGCCACCGACGCGCGTGCAGTACGCCTTGCAGAGACCGATGACCGCGTCGATCCGCGTGGGGCCGACGCCGGTGCCCGTGCACGCGCCGCCCGACGTGGCGGACGACGAGGTGACGTACGGGTACGTACCGTGATCGATGTCGAGGAGCGTCCCTTGCGCCCCTTCGAACAGGACCTTCTTCTTCGCGTCGACCGCGCTGGCCACGAGCAGCGACGCATCGACCAGCATCGGCGCGATGCGCGCGGCGAGCGGGCGCAGGCGCTCCATCACTTCGTCGACGCTCGGGGGCTTTCCGCCGAGCGCTTCGATCGTCGGCCGCCACCCTTCGAGCGCCGTCACGACGAGCTTCTCGGCGCGCGCCAGATCGCGGAACGCGCCCAGCACGACGCCGCGACGCGCGACCTTGTCCTCGTAGCAAGGCCCGACGCCGCGCTTGGTGGTGCCGATGGCCCCCTTCCCTTGCTCGCGCAGTCCGTCGACGAGCACGTGGTACGGCAGGATGGCGTGCGCGCGATCGCTCACCTTGAGCTGGCGAACGTGCGCGTGACCGCGGCGCTCGACCTCGTCGAGCTCGGTCACGAGGCTGTGCGGATCGATGACCATCCCCTGCCCGAGGACGCACGTGACGTCGGGGCGAAGGATGCCGCTGGGGATCAAGCGGACGATGAGCTTGTCGTTCCCCACGACGAGCGTGTGACCGGCGTTGGGGCCGCCGCCGTAGCGCACGACCATGTCGGCGTGCTCGGTGAAGATGTCGACGATCTTCCCCTTCCCTTCGTCGCCCCACTGCGCTCCGACGATCACTACGGCGGTCATTCGTTCCTCTTTCCTTCAACAAAGCGCGCAGCGTCGTCGCTCTCCGCACCGGTCTCGACGTCGAGCAACGATGCGCCATCGATGACGTGCGAGAAATTCCAGGCGCGCGCCCACGCCAGGCCGGTCGCGCGATCGCGGGCGCTCACCGCGGTCACGCCGCGCGCGCGCAGGCGCTCGACGCGCGCATCCGCCTCGCTCCCGACGACCACCACGCGGAGCTCGCGCTCCTGCGTGACCCCTGCCGCACGCAGCGCCCACGCCAGGCTGTCGAGATCGAAGGCAAAGCCCATCGCCGGCATCGGCGCGCCGAAGCGCGCGAGCAGCTCGTCGTAGCGGCCGCCGGCGCCGATCGCCTCGCCGGGACCCGGTGCGTACAGGTGAAAGATGGTCCCCGTGTAGTACGCGAAGCCGCGAACGTCACCGAGGTCGACGCGAACGTGATCTCCGAGGCCGCGCGCGACCGCGGCGTCGAACAGCTCCAAGAGGCGCGCGGCGGGAGCTGTCGCCGGCGTCGACGCGAGGAGGCGCTGTCCTTCGGCCAGGGCTTCGCGCCCTCCGTGCATGCGAACGAGCTCGCACAGCGTCGACGCGAACGGAACGCGCGCATCTTCCGCGCGCTCGCGCAGAGCCCCTTCGTCCTTCTGCGCCAGCGCCTCGCTCACGTCACGCGCCACGTCGGCGTCGAGCCCTTCCAGCAGCGCGCGGACGATCCCCGCGTTCCCCAGATCGATCGTGAACGAGCGGAGCCCCGTCGCGTGCAGCGCGTCCGCCGCGACCGCGAGGAGATCGATGTCCCCCTCGGGCCCGGCGACCCCCGCGAGCTCGACCCCGACCTGCGGAATCTGGCGGTGCTTTCGCGCGCGCCCGCTCCGCCGACGGAGCACGGTCCCTTCGTAAGCGAGGCGATATGGCGGCGGGCGATCGTGGAGACGCGTGGCGATCATGCGCGCGATCTGCGGCGTGACGTCCGGCCGCAGCGCGGCCACTTCGCCCGACTCGGGCTCGACGAAGCGGAGCACCTCGGCCGGGTCGAGGGTGCCGAGGCCACGCTCGAGAACGTCAGCGAACTCGAACGCCGGCGGCGTGACCAGCGAGTACCCGGCCAGCGCGAACCGATCGAGCACGCATTTCGCGAGCGCGCGGCGGCCACGCGCCTCTTCCGGAAGAAGATCGCGCATCCCGCCAGGCAGCGGGTGCTCGAGGGAGCGCGGCGGGATCTCGGGGGGCACGGGGCACGCGAGTCTCACACGAACGGCCGCGCGGTCAAATGTCGGGACGGGCGTTGTCGTCCGTACGGGCATCTGTCGCCGATCCAACAGGACCCGATCACGCGCGACTCAGCCTTTTTCTCGATGCATCCACGTGTCCGCGGTTCGGGCACGCGCCTCGCAAGGTGTCGTCGCGTCCACGGCGTATTCGCGAAAGCGGGACGCGCCGACCCCGTCACAGGAGCTCGACCATGGCCTTCTCCATCGACCGCGATTTTCTCGAGCGCGTCCAATCCGGCGAGAGCATCGCGCTGAACGCCTTCGTCACCGAGCTCCGTCCGCACATCGAGCGCCAGCTCCTGCGCTACCCGGTGACCGAGGAAGATCGTCGCGATCTGTTGCAGGCGACGCTGATGCAGATCGTCCGTCGCATCAGCTCGTTCCGCGGCGACTCGAGCTTCTCGACGTGGCTCTTCCGCGTGACGGCGAACGAAGCGCTCATGATGATGCGCTCGCAGCGCCGTCACCGCGCGCGCCTGGTCGAAGGGTTGGAGCTCGAGGATCTCTCGGCGCTCCCCGCGGCCAACGACTCGAACGGCGACCGGGGCGACATCGGCGCGATGAACCGCGAGCGCGACGCGCAGGTGCTCACGGCGCTCCAGGAGCTCCCCGAGGACTACCGCGACGTCGTGGTGGCGCACTACCACATGGACCTGGGGCTCCAGGAGATCGCCGACAAGTTCGACCTCACCGAGAGCGCCGTTCGCTCGCGCCTTCACCGCGCCCGCTCGCGCCTCCGCGCGCTCCTCGAGGCGACGCCGGTCGCCGCCGAGGCGATCGAAGAGGCGCGCACGGCCACGCGCGGCAGCCGTCGCCGCTCCGCCGAACAGCACGCGGCGTAACGCATGCGCTAACGTTGGAGCCCGATGGGGGGTTCGCTTTCCGACGAGCTCGCGCGGACGATCACGTCCGGCCTGAAGAACGAGGAGCTCGAAGAGCGCCGTCGCGCGATGCGCGCGGTGTTCGCCGTCGGCGTGATCGCGTGGCCGTCGTTCGCGGTGGCGGATCTGGTGGCGGTGCATCAGCTGGGCGGCGCGAGCCTGGCGTGGACGCTCGGGTGGCGCGCGGTCGGCGAGCTGGTCGGCATCGCGGCGCTCCTGGCGGTGATTCATCGCCCGAAGCTGACGACGCGCGATCTGCTGGCGATCGACCTGTTCGTGTTCGCCGTGGGAAGCGCGCTCGTCGCGATGATCGCCGTGCCGAGCGGCGGCCTCGTCACGCGATCGATGCAAGGTGTGATGCTCCTCGCCATCGTGCGCGCGACGTACGTCCCGCAGCGGTGGACGCGCGCGCTCGTGATGTCGCTGCCGACGGTCCTCGCCTTCCCGGCGACGATGGCGCTCGCGGCGACGTGGGACCCTCACGTTCGCGCGCAGTGGAGCAACCGCGAAGACCTCAACGTCTTTCTCTACGACTTCCTCTTCGTGTTCGCCGGCACGGTGATGGGATCGATCGGCAGTCACATTCTCTACACCGCGCGGAAGCAGGTCTGGGAGGCGCGCAAGCTCGGTCACTACCGGTTGAAGGCGCGCATCGGCGGCGGCGGGATGGGCGACGTGTGGCTGGCGCGGCACGACCCGCTCGATCGCCCGGTGGCGCTGAAGGTGCTGCGCGAGCGCGCCGCACGCGACGAAGGGGCCGTGCGTCGCTTCGTGCGTGAAGCGCGCGCGGCGAGTCGACTTCGTCACCCCAACACGATCCGCGTCTTCGACTTCGGCGCCAGCGACGACGGCGTCTTCTACATCGCGATGGAGCTCCTCGACGGCCTGGACCTCGAGACGATCGTGGCGAACGGCGGCCCGGTGACGAACGCGCGCGCCATTCGCTTCGCGCGTCAGATCTGCGGCTCCTTGGCCGAGGCGCACGAGCTGGGGATCGTGCACCGCGACGTGAAGCCGGCGAACCTGTTCATCACGCAGATCGGCGACGAGTTCGACTTCGTGAAGGTGCTCGACTTCGGCGTGGCGCACGTGGCGAGGGAACAAACGATGGCGCCGAAGACGTCGCAGCCGCCTGGCGACGGAAGGGACGCAGACGGCGCGGCCGACGGCGACGTGGTGGGAACGCCCGCGTACCTGTCGCCCGAGATGGTCACGGGCGATCCGGTCGACGCGCGGAGCGATCTGTACTCGCTCGGCGCGGTCCTCTACTTCATGGTCACCGGCTCGCCGCTCTTCCCCGACAAATCCTTTCGCGAAACGCTCCTCGCCCACGCAATGCACGACCCGCTTCCGCCAAGCGCGCGCACCGACGACGTCGCGCCCGATCTGGAGCGTGTGATCCTGAAGTGCCTCGCGAAGCAGCCCGCGTTCCGCTACCAGACCGCGCGCGAGGTCGAGGCCGATCTCGCCGCGTGCGTCGACGCCTCGAAGTGGAACAACGACGCCGCCCGCTCGTACTGGACGAGCCTCCGTCCGAGCATCCGCCTGCGGACCCGGAGCGACGGCTGATGGCCCTCCTCCTCCGCGCGCCGCGCGCCGTCGCCTTCGATCTCGACGGCACGCTCATCGACTCGAAGGGCGACATCGCCGCGGCGTGCAACCGCGCGCTCGCCGCCGTCGGTCGCGCGCCGCTGGACATCGAGGTCATCGCCAGCTTCGTGGGTGACGGAGCCCGCGTGCTCCTGGCGCGCGCGCTCGCGCTTCCGCCGGACGACGCGCTGGTCGATCGCGGGCTCGCCGCGTTTCATCCCATCTACGAGGCCGCCTCGGCGGTTCACACCACGCTTCTCCCGGGGGCCATCGCGCTGATGGACGCGCTCGCGCACGTCCCGCTCGCGCTGGTGACGAACAAGCCGCGCGGCGCGACGCTCGCCGTCTTGAAGGCCTTCGACATCGACGCGCGCTTCGCGTTCATTCGCGCGGGCACCGACGGCCCGTTGAAGCCCGATCCGCGCGCGGTGAAAGACGCGCTCGACGCGATCGGCGTCGCACCGGCCGACGCGTGGATGGTCGGCGACGCCGAGCAAGACGTGAGGGCCGGACGCGCCGCTGGGTGCGCCACGATCGTCGTCCGCGGAGGATTCCAGTCGGCCGCGCGCGTGGAAGCGAGCAAACCGGATCTGATCGTGGACTCGCTCCTCGACCTGATCTCGCTCCTGGCGACGCTCGAAGCGCGCTGAGTATTACGGCGGCGGGAGCGGCTTCACGTCGATCTCTTTCAACCCCGCGCGCTTCTGCTGAAAGAGCGTGACCATCGGCGCGAGCTTCTCTTTGTCGCTCGCGAGGTCGTCCTTCTCGTCCGGGTCGGTCGCGAGATCGAAGAGCTGATACGCGCCGCTGTCGAAGTGGATCAGCTTCATCCCCGGCGTCGCGCCGTGAATGAGCGCGTGTCGCATCTGCGTGTACGGCCCGATCGGCATGTCGATGTACACGTCGCGCTCCGGATAGACGTGCACCGCCGCGTCATCGGCCCCCGCCATCACGTCGTCGATCATGCTCTCCCCCGAGAGCTCGCCATCGGCGGCCGGCGGCGCGCGCATCAGATCGAGGATCGTCGGCACGACGTCGATGTGGCTCCGCTTGACCGGCACGTGATGCGGCGGAACGCCCGGCACGTAGACGATCATCGGCACGTGCACGAGCGGCTCCCACAGCTCGTAGCCGTGCTGCCGCATGCCGTGCTCGCCGAACGCCTCGCCATGATCGGCCGTGACGACGACCGCCGTCTTCGCACCCCACGGCTGCGACGCGATGAAATCCAGAACGCGCCCGATGTGCTTGTCGGTGAACCACACCTCGCCGTCGTACGCCGCCTCGTTGCCGTTGCCGAAGCTCGGCGCGTCGTCGTGCGGTTGGTACTGCTCGTGCGGATCGAAATAGTGGAGCCACATGAAGAAGCGCCCGTCGGTGCTCGCCGGTTTCTTCAAGATGCGGATGGCCGCGTCCGAGAGCTGCTTGCTGGTGACCGACGTGTCGTTGTCCCCTTGCCCGTCGGCCGGCCGCGCGGAGAGATCGAACCCGTCGATCCCTTGCGTGAGCCCCGACCACGGAGCCCAGTACCAGTGCGACGCGGCGCCCAGCGTGTGAACGCCGGCGGCCTTCAGGCGCTCGGCCAAGAGCATGTTCGAGTTGTAGTAGGTGTTGAAGTGCCCGCCGTCGCGCTTCGTTTCACTCGGATATTTCCCGATGAGCAGCGGCCCGATGCTCTTGCCGGTGTACGACGCGAGCGCGTACATGCGATCGAACACGACGCTCCTGGCGGCGAGCGCGTCGAGCTGCGGCGTCGTCGCTTTGTCGTAGCCCATGAAGCCGACGTCGGTGCGGAGCGTGTCGACCGTGATGAAGACGACGTTCAAGTCGCTCGGGACGATCGGCTTGGTCGCGGGCGCGACCACCGCGGGCTTCACGTCGGCGACGCGCGCGGCGAGGTGGAGATCGGCCCCGGTGCAGTCTTGATCGATGCCGTCGTCCGGGACGTCGACGGCGAGCGGGTTCTTGTGCGGATCGCGGTCGTCGCAGTCGCCGCCTCCGAAGAAGGGCGAGGTGCCGTCGCCGTCGCGATCGGTCACGCGTCGTTCGGCGTGGAGTGCGATGCGCCCGAGCGGAGCGCCGCGATCGATCACGCGCGCGGGGCCGGGGTCGTCGTTCATGGCGCGCGCTTCGTGAACGGTGAGCGCGAGGAGGGACACGACGATGCCGAACGCGAGCGACGTGAGCGGCCACGAGCGCCGCGACGCGAACGCGACCTGCGTGAGGTACGCACCCGTGCCGATCGAGACCAGGTTCACGATCGGACGAAGGTCGAGCTCGCCGCGCTTCAAGACGCCGAAGATGCCGAGCGTGCCGCCGTCACCCCCGGTGTCGCCCGAGTGAATCCCCCACGCGACGACGCCGACCGCGATCACCGCAGCCACGCCCCCGGTCGTGATCGGGTCGAGCAGCGCCGGCACCGACGGCGCGCCTGCCGCCAGCGCACGACGGAGCGGACGCACGAGCGGCAGCACCACGACCCCCATGGCCAGCGCGATCCCCATCGACGTCGCCGCCAGCGTCGCGCCGACCGCGATCGGCGCCCCCTGGGCGAGCATCCCTCGCGCCAGGTAGGCGGTGACCACGCACCACGCCGCCGCGCCGAGAATCGCCAGCGGCGCCAGCGCCGCGTTCCGCGATCGAAGGAGAACGGGGGCTCCGCGAACGGCGCTCACGTGCTCGCCGATCGTCTTCGCGCGCGCCGGCTCGAAGAACAGCGACACCAGAACGACAACGACGCCCATGACGAGCGCCACGGGCACGAGCACCGCGAGATCCGCGCGCATCAGCTCGCCGAAAGGCGGCTCGTGCGCTCCCGCTCCCGCACCCGCCGCGCCCGCTTCCACGAGCGCGACGAGCGCAGCGGCCGCGAGCGCTCCCGCGAGCGCGTAGATCATCCTGCGAAACGCCTGGATCACGAACGCGTTTCTTAGCGCCTCTTCGCGGCACGCGCGAGGGGATGCGCGTGATCGTAAACTTTCATCAGGTGCTCGATCGACACGTGCGTATAGCGCTGCGTCGTCGACAGCGATGCGTGGCCAAGCATCTCTTGAATGGCGCGCAGGTCGGCGCCGCCGCCGAGCATGTGCGTCGCGCACGTGTGACGAAGCGCGTGCGGATGCAGGTCCGCGCGCCCCGCGCCGAGCGCTCCCCACTTGTGCACCAGGAGCTGCACTGCGCGCACGCCGAGCCTCGCGCCGCGCGTCGAGAGGAACAGCGCGCGTGGGTCCTGCGTCTTTTTCTTCGGATGCACGACCGACGCCCGCACGTCGAGCCACGCGCGCAGCGCCTCGGCGCACTTCCCGCCGACCGGCACGATGCGCTCCTTCCGCCCCTTGCCGAGCACGCGCGCCTCGCACGCCGCCATGTCCACGTCGCCGAGATTCAACGCGGCCAGCTCTCCCACGCGCAGCCCCGACCCGTAGAGCAGCTCGAGCACCGCGCGATCGCGCAAGCTCGTCGCCTCGTCGCCTGTCGGCGCTTCGACCACGTCCTTCGCCGCATCGACGCCGAGGAACGTCGGCAGCGGGCGGCGCACCTTGGGAGTCGCCAGCTCGTCCGCAGGGTTCGCGTCGAGCGTACCGATGCGCTGGAGCCACCCCATCCACGTCCGCACCGCCGCCACTTTTCGCGCGACCGAGCTCGCCGCGTGCGTTCGCGCGAGGCCACCGAGCCAGCCGCGGAGCGCGTACACGTCGATGCTCTTCACGTCAGCCTCTGGTGTGGACCGAGCCGCGCGGCGCGCGGACTCGCCGTCGCCGCGCGATTCGCGCTGGTCGAGGAACGCCGCGAGGCTCTCGAGGTCGCGACCGTACGCGTCGCGCGTGTGCGGCGACGCGTTTCGCTCCGCCTCGAGATGCACGAGGAAGCGCGCGACCGCTTCGCGGGGCGTCATGATCGATCGGCTACCACGCGACCGCGAACCCCACGAACTTTCCGGCTACCCTCCGTGGCTTCGTGCTCCGAAAGCTCTTCGACCGCGCCCGCGATCTCTGGCTCCGCGCCCTCCGCGAGCACACGACGCCGCGCGAGCTGGCCCTCTCCGTCGCGCTCGGGGTCTTCGTGGGCTGCACGCCGTTCCTCGGCCTGCACATCTGGATCGCGCTCGGCCTCGCCACGCTTTTCCGGTTGAACCGCCTGTGGGCCATGATCGGCTCGCGCGCTTCGTTCTTCCTCTTTCTCCCGTGGATCGTCCTCGCCGAGATCCAGGTCGCGCATCGCGCCCGCACGGGAGAGTGGGCGCCGATCCTGGCGCGCGACGCGATGGACCACCGCGGCGAGTACATGCTCGACTGGTCGCTCGGTGTCGTTCCGGTCGGTCTCGTGCTCGCCTTCGCGATCGGAGCGGTCGCCTACCTGCTCGCCAGACGCCGCGCCCTCAGGCCGCGCACGCCTTCTCGATCTCGGCCACCGTCTTCGGAATCCCCGCCGTGAGATCGACCGGGTCGCCCTCGGTCACCAGGATGTCGTCCTCGATCCGCACGCCGATGCCGCGCCATTCGGCGGGCACCTTGTCGTAGTCGCGCCCGATGTAGATCCCCGGCTCGACGGTCAGCACCATCCCCGGCGCCAGCGTGCGCGGCTTGCCGTCGATCCAGTAGCGACCGACGTCGTGCACATCCATCCCGAGCCAGTGACTCGTGCGGTGCATGTAGAACGGCTTGTACGCCTCGGTCTCGATCAGCTTGTCGACCTCCCCTTGTAGGAGCCCGAGCTTCACGAGGCCGCGCGTGATGACGAGCACGCATGCCTTGTGAATCTCTTCGATCGACCCGCCGGTGCGCGTGAGGCGAATGCCTTCGAGCTGCGACTCGAGCACGATCTCGTAGATGGCCCGCTGCTCGTTGGTGAACTTGCCGTTCACCGGGAACGTGCGCGTGACGTCGCTGGCGAAGTAGCCGTATTCGCAGCCGGCATCGATGAGCAGGAGCTCGTTCGCCCCCATCTCGCGGTTGTTCGCGCGGTAGTGGAGTATGGTCGCGTTCGGGCCGGAGCCGACGATGCTGCCGTACGCCGGACGCTCCGAGCCGTGCTTCCTGAACGTCTCCAGGAGGAGCGCTTCCACCTCGTACTCGTGCATCCCGACGCGCGTCCGCGCCATCGCGCGAATGTGCGCTTCCTTGGTGATGGCGGCCGCCTTCTGCATCGCGGCGAGGTCGGCGGCGTCCTTGGTGAGGCGCATCTCGTGGAGGATCTCGCCCGGGTCGACGATCTCGGTCGGCCACGAGAGCCCCATGCGCGCCCGCGCCCGGGTGCGATCGATCGCGCTCAGCACCTCGTCGTCGAACGCGCGATCGCGGCCGAGGCGGTAGTATAGGCGGCGCTTGTTCTGGAGGAGCTTCGGTAACTGCTCCTTCAAGTCGGCGATGACGAAGCTCTCGTCCGCGCCGAACTTCGCCTTCGCGCCGTCGACGCCGGCGCGCGGCCCGTCCCAGACTTCGCGCTCCGGATCGCGCGGGCGCACGAACAACGTCGACTTCTTGTCGCTCGCGCCGAGGACGAGCGCGCTCTGCGGCTCGTCGAAGCCGGTGACGTAGAAGAGGTCCGAGTCCTGGCGGTACTCGTGATCGACGTCGCTGTTGCGTGGGAAAACGGGAGACGACGGGAGGACCGCGACGGCTTCACCGTTGCCGGCCTTGGCCATCGCCTCGCAAAAAGCGGCGCGTCGCCGCGCGAAGAGCTCGCGATCGCAGTCGCACATGGTGACTTACGTCTGGCGCCGACCGGCCTCGGTGGTCAAGGGCGAACGCGCGAACTTGGCCGCGCGTAGGCGAGAGGCACACAATCGGCGCATGAGTCCGAACGACCAAGATCGCCGCAAGCAACGCAGCACCGACCCCCTCGTCGCGCTCCACTACCAGCTGGCGCAGACGAAATCGCACAGCTCGGTGGATGCCATCGTGCTCGCCGATGCGTCGGGCGTGGTCGTGGCCGGCGCGGGATCATGGGTCGTCTGCGAGGAGCTCGCCGCGTATGCCCCGCTCTTCGAGCACGACGACGTCCCGGCCCGTGTCGCGACGCTCCGCGCCGAGTGCGAAGTGCGCGCGATGACCGCGAACGGCCAGCCGATGCTCCTCTGCGCCATGGGCAAGAGCTCCGCGCGGGCCAAGGCCGCCGAGCACGCCCAGCAGGGCGTCGCGCGCATCCTCGAGACCTCGCTCTGACCCTCGCCGCCGCGACCGCGCTGGCGATTCGCGGTTTGACCCGCCGCGGCGCAGGCGATACGCCAAGATCATGAGCGATGAGGATCCGCCGGACACGGGCGGCAGCGGAGGCGGCGGCGCCACCAAGGGACGTCGGCGGCTCGAAGGGGTCATCCCCGAGCTCCTGAAGCGCGCCATCGAGATCGGCGTCGACCGCGCGCAGCACTCCCCCGAGTCGCTGAAGAACTTCGTCGGTGAGCTGAAGCTCCCGAAGGAGATCGTGAGCTACATCCTGCAGCAGGTCGACGAGACCAAGAACGGCCTCTTCCGCGTCGTGGCGGACGAGATTCGCGGGTTCCTGGAGACGTCGAACCTGTCGGGCGAGATGAAGAAGATGCTTACGACGGTCCAATTCGAGATCAATACGACCGTCCGCTTCACGCCCAACGACGGCACCGAGCCGAACGCCGACGGCACGCCGGGCGAGCCGAAAAAGCCTCTGACGAAGCCGGAAGTGAAGACGCAGGTCCACGTCAAGCGCGAAGAACGACGCGAACGTCGACGCACACGGGAGTGATCTCGTTCGTGTTTCGCCTGCGATCTTTGCTAGAAGGGGCGCATGGCGAAGGCGCTCAAAGCCGGCGGGGAAGTCGATAGCTGGTGCACCAAGTGCCGCTTGTTCTTGAATCACCGGATCATCGCGATGATCGGCGCGAAGCCGGCGCGCGTGGAGTGCTCGACGTGCGGGTCGCACCACAACTTCCGCGCGGCGACGCCGGGTGAGAAGCCGGAGACGTCGGCGCGCTCGAATGCGAAGGCGATCAGCGGCCAGGTGAAGGCGCGAACGCCCCGCGGTCCGACGAAGGCCGAGCAGGAGCGGATCAACCGCGAGCAGTCGTGGGAGAAGGCCGTCAGCGGCAAGGCTCCGCGCGACTTCAAGCCGTACCGCGTGTCGCTCGTCTTCAACTATGGCGACCTCGTGCGCCACACGAAGTTCGGCGACGGCGTCGTGCTCCGCGTGATCGACGCCCACAAGGTGGAGATCCTCTTCAAAGACGAGTCGCGCACGCTCGCG
Source organism: Myxococcales bacterium (assembly GCA_003151595.1). Next base: position 3,430 of record PLXW01000067.1, on the reverse strand, counting down.
CAGTCGCTCGCCGACTGAGGAGGCGGGGCGTGGCGGGCGTGGCCAGAGTGCGCGCGCATCGGGTGATCGCGTTCGCGGCCGTGGCAACGGCGTCTGCCACGACACTGGCGGACGTTTCTGCGAGTGCATCGACGGACGCGCGGATCGCTCTGTCGACCGATGGGCGCGTGGGGGCGTGGCTCGTCTCCGGGCCGTACCATTCGTCGACCTTCCCGCTGAAGAAGAAGCCCACTGCGCCGGAAGCGCTGCAACGCGCGCCGGAGGGGGTCGACGAAGCCCAGCTCGTGGTGCGCGAGGGGCCGACGTGGATCCTCGGCTCTTCGAACGAAGGGGCCGTCGATCTCAAATCGCTCCTGCACGCCACCGAACCCGACGTCATCGCGTACGTCGCCGGCACGCTCCACGTCGCGCGCGCCGGCCGCTACTACCTGCTCCTCGGGGCCGACGACGGTCTCCGCGCCTCGGTCGACGGGCGCGTCGTCTTCACGCGCGACGAAGCGCGCCCCGAGCGCGACGACGACGACATGATCCCGGTCGATCTCGCGGCCGGCGATCACCCGCTCCTCTTCAAGCTTCACCAACGGGACGGCGGCTGGCACTTCGGCGCGCGCATCGTCGACGAGACGCTCCGCGCTCCGAGCAACGCCTGGCTCACTCTTCCAGGCGCGCACGATGATGCCCGCACGCTGGCGGCGAGCGCGTCGTGGGTGTCGCTCGATCGCGGAATCGAAGCCGACGGATATCGCCCGAAGCTCACGGTGAAGTTTCTCGAGGGCGCTCCGCGCGACGTGCCTCTGCGCGTGCACGTGTCGCTCGCGCGCGCGGGGAAAGACGCGGCGCGCGTGATCGAGGTCGATGCGGGCGAGGTGCCGATCGACGCGAGCGGCGTGGGGGGGCTCGTGGTCGCGTTGCCGCCGCTCGTTCAAGACGACGCCACGAAGCTCGAAGACGGCGACTACGTGTACGGCATCGATGTCGCCGGACGATCGATTCAGCTCCCCTTCTTCGCCCGCCGCGCCACGCGCGAGGCGATCGCCCACGCCGACCGCGCCCTTGCCTCGGCCGCTTCGCGCGTCTCGACGTTCCACGAAGGCTCGCTCGACTCCGTCCGCAATCTTCGCGAGCGCCTCGCCCATCTCGTCGATCACGGCGACGCCGACGCCGACGCACAGAAGTCCGAAGCCCACGAGCTCGACGACGCCGCCGCCGCGATCGAGCACGCGGCCGATCCGTACGACCGGCGCACCGGCCCCGTTCGTCGCGCGTACGTCTCCCCCGCCGACGGCGAGCTCCACGAGTTCGGTCTCTACGTCCCGGCCGGCTACACGCCGGGCACCAAGCGCCGATGGCCGCTCGTCGTCGCGCTCCACGGAATGAACGGGCGCCCGCTGGCAATGCTCCGCTGGTTCTTCGGCGGCGACGCGAAGGGGAAGGAACAGGACTGGGAGGATCGCCGATGGAGCACGGACGACGAAGAGCTGCCGCAGCTCGACGCCTTCGTCGTCACTCCCGGCGGCCACGGCAACGCGATGTATCGCGATCTCGGCGAAGACGACGTGATGCGCGTGCTCGACTGGGCGACGCGCACGTACCCGATCGATCTCGATCGCGTCACGATCACCGGCCCGTCGATGGGCGGCATCGGCACCGCGGCCATCGCCTTCCGCCACCCAGATCGCTTCGCCGCCGCCGCGCCGCTGTGCGGCTACCATAGCTATTTCGTGCGTCGCGACGTGCAGGGGCGATCGATGCGCCCGTGGGAACGCTTGCTCGCCGAGGAGCGATCGAACGTCGAGTGGGCCGCCAACGGCGAGAACCTGCCGCTGTGGATCGTGCACGGCACGAAGGATCTCCCCGAGGCGAACAGCGGCGTGCTCATCGATCGCTACGACCAGCTCGGCTACTCGGTGAAGCACGACCACCCCGACCTCGGGCACAACGTCTGGCAGACGACGTACGAGGGGCTCAAAGGGGCCAAGTGGCTCGTGGGGCACAAGCGCGTCGCGCACCCGCGTCACGTGCGCTTCCGGACGATGCGCCTTCGCGACGGTGACGACGCCTGGGCTCACGTCGTCGAGCTGTCGGCGAGCGATGCGTGGGGCGAGCTCGAAGGGGACGTCACGTCGCGCGCGAGCGTGACGTTGAAGACGACGGGGATCTCGGCGCTGCGCGTGGACCGCGACGCCTCGCTGATCGATCCCACCGCGCGAACGACGGTGACCATCGACGGCGCGAGGATCGCATTCGACGCCTCGGAGCCGATCGATCTCCATCGCGAAGGGGCGTCCTGGCAGAAGGGCGCCGCGCATCACGAGGGCGCCTACAAACACGGCGACGTCACCGGCCCCATTCGCGACGCCTTCCACGCGCCGCTCCTCTTCGTCTATGGCGCCGACGATCCAGCGCAGACACGCGCCAACGAAGAGGTGGCGCGCGCGTGGGCGCAGATTCGCTACGGAACGACCGTGAAGTACCCCGTCATCAGCGACGCCGAGTTCTTCGCGCGCGGCGAGCCGCTGGCCAACGACCACGCGCTCTTTCTCGTCGGCAACGCGCGATCGAACCGTGTGGTGCGTGCGCTCGAGCCGGAGCTGCCGATCGCGATCGACGGCGATGCGATCATGATCGGCGGCAAGCGGATCACCGGCAACCAGCTGGGCGCGGCCTTCGTCCGCCCCAATCCGAAGCGCGCCGATCGCTACGTCGTCGTCGTCGAAGGGGTCGACGCCCTGGGGACGTGGCGCGCGCTGTCGCTCCCCGACTTGATCCCGGACTTCGTGGTGTGGGACGAGCAAGTCGCCCCCTCGCGCGGGCAAGTGCTCCTCGGCGCGGGGATGTTTCGCGCCGCAGGGTTCTTCACGAACGACTGGGCTCTCCCGGCGTCGATCGACGATCCGCTGGCGTCACGCCCGCGCCCCGGCGCGAAGACCGAGTACGACGCGACGCCGTATCTGCCGTGATCGCAGCCGACGACTACTTGCGACGATTGCGCATGCGGTAATCGCCGTCGCGCGCACCGGCGCCGCCGCCGGTCCCCGTGGTTCGCGACTGACCGCCGCGGCCACCGAGCTCGCTGCGCGGCTGCTCGTTACTAGGCGCACGGACCGAGTCGCTGGGCCGGCTGTTCTCGCCGCTCGAGCCGCGTCTCGGCGCGTCCGTTCGCGGCGCGTCGTCGCGATCGTTTGCCGTTCGGCCGCGTCCTGCTCCCCCACCCCAGTCTTGGCGCACGTCGTATCCGCGCCGCCCGGGCGATCCTCCGCCGTAGCGCGGCGACTTCGGCTCCGCGTTCGGAGCACCGGCGTCACGACCTCGCGGCGGCGCCTCAGCGCTCCCGCGCGCGCGACGCCCGCGTTGCACAGGCGCACCACCCGCGGCACCGCGCGTATCGGCTGCGCGCTTGTCGCGCGCGTCTCGCCCGTGCGTATTGCGC
>PLXW01000040.1 GCA_003151595.1 Myxococcales bacterium | reverse complement strand
CGGCCACTGAATCAAGCCAGACCCTGACCGTCCTGCTCGGGGTCGTCGCCGCGATCTCGCTTCTCGTCGGCGGCAGCGGGGTCATGAACATCATGCTGGTGAGCGTCACCGAGCGGACGCGCGAGATCGGCATCCGCATGGCGATCGGCGCGCGCGAAGCGGACATCCGCACGCAGTTCCTCGTCGAGGCCGTGGTGATGGCGGTCATCGGCGGGCTCCTGGGCGCGCTCTTCGGCACGGTGATCGTCGCGGTGGCCGCGAAGATCCTGGAGTGGAAGATGACGGTCGATCCCACCGCGCTCGCCGTGAGCCTCACGGTCAGCGGGATCACCGGAATCGCGTTCGGGTTCTTCCCGGCGAGGCGCGCGTCACGGCTCGATCCGATCGTCGCGCTTCACCGCGAATAGCTCGCGCGAGCGCTCAGTCGCCCCAGACTTGAACGGCGTACGCGCCGCCGCCCGCGCCGATGCTCACCACGACCGTCGCGTCGTCTGCGCTCTTCCAGCACACCGCGCCGTCTTCGAGCACGACCGGCGTGGGATCGTCGGTGCTGTCTTCGCCCGCGAGCGCGCCCGTGCCATCCTTCATCAAGAGATCGAGATCCGTTATCGCGGGGACGGCGACGGCGTACGCGCGGTAGCAGTGGTTCGCCTCGGCCTTGAAGTGGAACGACTGCGGCGCGTTCGAGGCCGCCTGGCTCCCCTTGAACGAATCGACGAGATGCATGTGCGTCGTGTCGGCGCAGGCCTTCGCCATTTGATCGACGGAGGTGACGACGTCGGCCGTCGTGTCGAGCTTGAACCCGGCGTGGCACGGGGCCCAAGCAGCGCTCGTGCGGCGTTCGGCTTTCGTCGAGCCCGCGGTTCCGGCCGGCGTCAGGGTCGAGCTTCCGCCCGCCGCGGTCGCCACCGGGTCGTGGCTCGAGGTGATCGACGTCGAAGGGTCGGTCGGCGCAGGAGTTCCACCGCCGCAGGCGACGAGGACGAAGGGCAATGCGGCGAACGTGAAGCGGACGAGAACGGAGCGAACGTGGACAATCGGCATGCGCGGGAGGGTAGAACGACGCCCTACGCCGGATCAACGAGGGCGAACTGCCGCGCCAAAGGGGGCCGATTCGAGGACGCGCCTGACCCGATTTCTCGCGCTATGCTTCGCCCATGGCGAGCGACAAGACCGACAAGCGAAAGCAGAGCCTGTACTTCCCCGAGTCGATGCTCGACGAGATCAAGGTGGAAGCCGGGCGCTTGAATCGTTCTCTCTCGTGGGTCGTGCAGCGCGCGTGGAAGGTCGCGCGGCAGGACGTGAAGAAGCTGCCGAGCGTCAACGACGTCGAGGGGTGAGCTCGCCGTTGCGTCGCGCCGATGCGGACGGCATCGCGCTCGCCGTGCGATTGCTCCGCGAGGGGAAGCTCGTCGCGTTTCCGACGGAGACCGTCTACGGGCTCGGCGCGCNNGGCCGGGGCCGCTGACGCTGGTGGTGCCGCGCGCGAGCCACGTACCGGACATCGTCGCCGGAGGGGGCGACTCGATCGCGGTGCGCGCGCCGGCGCATCCGGTGGCGCGCGCATTGATCGAAGCGCTGGGCGAAGCGATCGCCGCGCCGAGCGCGAACCGGTACCAGACGCTGTCGCCGACGCGCGCGGAGCACGTCGTCAAGTCGCTGGGCGATCGCGTGGACCTCGTGCTCGACGGTGGCGCATGCGAGAGCGGGATCGAGTCGACGGTGGTCGATGTTCGCGGAGCGAGAGCGCGCGTGCTGCGACCGGGGGCGCTGTCGATGGCGGCGCTCCGCGCGATCGAACCGGACATCGAGGTGGCCGAAGGGGTCGTCGCGGATGACGTGGAGCGCGCGTCGCCGGGGATGGACGCGCGCCACTATGCGCCGCGCGCGCGCGTGGTGATCGCGAGAGACCGCGAAGCGGCGATCACCGAAGCGCGTGCACGCGCGGCTCGCGCACGGGTCGGGCTCGTCGTCCGCGGAGGCGTCACGGTGGCGGCAGCGGAGGAGATCGACGTCCGCACGTTGCCCGACGCGCCCGTGCCTTATGCCGCTGCGCTCTTCGCGACGCTGCATACCCTCGATGACGCGGGAGTCAGTGAGATCGTGATCGAGGCCGTGCCCGAAGGCGAAGCGTGGTGGGCGGTCGCCGATCGGTTGAAGCGCGCCGCGACGTGACGCTTTCTCGGAGGGGAGTATTTCGCCGAGGCGCGGAAGATCCTCGAACGCGCGAGGGCCTTCGCGGCGAACTGATCAGCTCCAGTGAATGGCGAAGCGGAGCGCGACCTTCTCGAATCCGGCGGCGTCGAAGCTCTCCAGCCTGGGGGCGCTCCATCGGACGCGCACGTCCCTGGCGCCGGCGCGTTCCAGGAGACACGGCAGAAATCCGTGCACGACGGACACGTACCAATGCACGAGGAGGTGCGGGTGATCGCGCCTCAGGACCTCACAGTGTTTGGGTCCGCTCTCCAGGACGTCGAGCGATCCGAAATTCAGATACTGCGCTTGTATCTTCGGAAGCTTCGGCGCGAGCAGACCCGGGCTGACGACGCGTAGCAGCGTTCGATAGAGCCCGTTCAGATCGGCCTCGGCCATCTGGCGCGAGAGCTCGCTCACGGCCGTGAAGTAGGGCACGCCGTGAAGCCGCGCCACCTGCACGATCATCGCGATCATCGGAAAGATGTCGTACCAACCCGACGCTGCGAACGGCTGCTCGAGGAAGCGCCGCACCGCGCGGTCTTCGATGCGATCGAGCGCCGCCACCGAGCCCCCCAGGACATAGGAGTCCACGTTCCGAAAGAGGCTGCGGTAGACGTTCCCCTTCTGACACCACGGACTCTCGCCGGGTGCGAACGGGGACTGCTCCGGCACGGGGCGCTCGCTGGCGAGCGGTCGCTTCGAGGATGGGGGGCCCGAGGGAATTCATCGATCCTACCCTTTGTGGGTGGGGGCGACCCCGGATTGCCGGTCGTCGATTGCTGCGCCGCTGTAGGGCGGATGCTTTGCCGAAATCGTCGCCCTTTTCGGTCCGCGCAGCTTGCGCTTGCACTCGCAGTACCCTCATGTGCTCGGCATGCGAATGAGCGTCACGGCGGGGGCGGCGGCGCTGGGTCTCCTCGGCGTCGGGTTGGGTTCGGTCGTCTCTTGCTCGTCCGATCGGAGCGGGAGCGGGACGATCGCACAACCGATGGACCTACCGTCGCCGGCTTCGGCGCTCTCGTCAGCGTCGATGACCCGCACGCGGCCGACGGTCCCCAACTACTTCGCGGGCCCGGCCGACGAGTCGCGGTCCGTGGTCCACCACGGCGTGCGCGTCCAGAGCGCTCTTGCGCACAGCTCCGCGCCGTTCCGCGACATGCCCAATGCGTCGGGCGAGGGGGAGGATCATCCGGACCACGAGCCCGGCAGGAACCCGATCACGTTCCCCTTCCATCCCGAACCGGACGCGGTGTTGCAGTCCGAAGTTTCGATCCTAACCTTGCCGGTGACGCTCACGAACTTCCTCGGCCAGGGCCAGACGCTCGGAGGGTGCATCATCCCCTTGCCGGACGGCGGAACGCAGTCCCCCGAGTGCACCACTGACGGCGTGCCCCCCGACACGGTCGGCGCCGTCGGACCGAATCACTACGTCCAGGCGATCAACTCCGGCATCGCGATCTGGAACAAGAGCGGCACCCTGGCCCAGGCGCCCAAGTACACGAACACGCTGTGGACCGGTCACCCCACGACCGACGGCAACCGCTGCAGCTCCCCTGGCAAGCCCGCTCCGGGAGGCAACTGGGGTGACGCCGTCGTGCTCTACGATCAGATGGCGGACCGCTGGGTCATCACCCAGTTCGACATCACCAACGGCGTGAACAACAGCGTCGGCCCGTCGTTCCAGTGTGTCGCGGTGTCCAAGACCGGCGACCCCACGGGGGCGTACTGGACCTACGACTTCAAGTACACGAACGCGATCAACGACTATGGAAAGTTCAGCGTGTGGCCGGACGCCTACTACGCGTCCTTCAACATGTTCGACGGGGGCTTCTCGAACTCCGAGCTCTGCGCGTACGACCGCGTCAAGATGCAAACGGGCGCGACTGCCACGCAGCAGTGCTTCACCAGCAACGATTTCGGCTTCCTCCCGAGCAACGCCGACGGGCAGGTTCGCCCTCCCATCGGCGAGCCCGCGTTCTTCGTCAGCCTGGGTACGAACGGCGACGGCCTCGATCTCTACAAGTTCCATGTCGACTGGACGACGCCGGCCAGCAGCACGTTCACCGGCCCGACCTCGCTGCCGGTGGCGACGTACAACCAACTCTGCGGCGGCTCTTCGTGCGTCCCCGAGAAATCACCGGGCCAGACGGTCGGATCGCTCGGCGACCGGCCGATGTTCCGCCTCGTCTATCGCAACTTCGGAACGCACGAAGCGCTCTTCGCGAGTCACTCCGTCTCGACGACCAGCACCGGCGGCATCCGGTGGTACGAGATCCGCTCCCCGAACGCGACCCCCTCCGTGTTCCAGCAAGGGACCTACGCGCCCGCCGATGGCAAATGGCGCTGGATGGGGAGCATCGCAGAGGACCAGGCCGAAGGCGTCGCGCTCGGGTTCAGCATTTCGAGCACGACCACCGACCCCGGGATCGCGTGGACCGGACGGCTCGCGGGCGACACCGGCGGAACGATGGGGCAGGGCGAAGCGGTGATCCAGGCCGGCGCCGGCGCCGAGACGGGAACGGCGTCCGATGGAACCGAGCCGCAGCGCTGGGGCGACTACAGCAGCATGACCATGGACCCGACCGACGACTGCACGTTCTGGTACACGCAGGAGGTTTACCCCAGTAACGGGATCTTCAACTTCGACACCCGCATCTCGTCGATGAAGTTCCCCAACTGCGCGGCGAACGACTTCACAATCGAGCTGGCTCCCACGACCGACTCCCTCCAGCAAGGGAAGACCCTCACCTATACCGTCACGACGACGAAGGGCGCCGGGACGGCCGAAGCCGTCGTGCTGAGCATTCAGGATCTGCCGTCCGGCGTGACCTCCGCGTTCGCCCCGGCGAGCGTCACGGCGGGGACGACGTCGACGCTCACGCTGACCGCGACGGCGAGCGCGCCGATCACGGCGAGCCCGACGCCCACGTTCACGGTCATCGGGAAGGCGCCGTCGGCGGTGCACCCGGCGATGGCGGAAGTCGCGGTGATCGCGCCACTCGCCAACTGCGGGAACGGGACGGTCAACAGCGGCGAGCAGTGCGACGACGGCGCCAGCAACGGCGCGGCGACCGACTGTTGCACCGCCGCCTGTCAGTTTCGCCCGAGCAACTTCGCATGCAGCGACGGCAACGCATGCACGATGGGAGACACCTGTCAGGCAGGGGCCTGCACCGGCACGGCGACGGCGTGCACGGCGCTCGACGAATGCCACGGCGTCGGCGCGTGCGACGCGGTCTCGGGCACGTGCTCCAACCCTCCGCTGTCCGACGGAACGGCGTGCTCGGTAGGAGCGTGCCAGAGCGGCGCGTGCTCGCCGTCCGCGCAGCCGGACGCGGGCCCGATCGCGGGGAACGAAGACGGAGGCCCCGGCATTGGCGGTGACTCCGGGGTTCTGATCACCCAGGACTCCGGCGCCGGCGGGGCCGGAGCATCGGGCACATCCGGTAATTCGAGCGGATGCGGTTGCCGCACGGTCGCGGCGGACCGCACTCCGCCCTGGGCCCTGGGAGGCTTCGGTGGTCTTGCCGTCGGCGCGCTCTTCCTGCGTCGCGTGCGTCGCCGCCAGCGCGGAGCCGCGCCCGTCAGGCCTTGAAGAAGGAGGTCGCCCCCTTCGAAAGCGTCTGGCGGCTCGTGCGCCGCATCCCGCGCGGTCGCGTGATGACCTACGGGCAGATATCGCTCCTCATCGATCGTCGACTCACGCCCGTCGGGGTCGGCTGGGCGATCCGCGCGGCGAAGGAAGGGGCGATCCCGTGGCAACGCGTCGTGAACGCGCGAGGCGGAATCTCGACCGACGGAGAGCACCCGGGGCTGCAGCGCACGATGCTGGAGGCCGAAGGGATGCGCTTCGGGAGCGACGGAACCTTGGACTTGAAGCGCTACGGATTCCGGCCGCGAACGTGACACCCGCGACGCGAGCACCGTGCGAGGCGTGACCCGAGATTCACGATCGGGAGTGGTATGCAAGGAAACACCGAGAAGCATTGATGGCCCGCGCAGTGCACTCGGAAGGGAAACCATGTTCCGCAGATGGCAGCACTTCACTTGCGCGATCGCGACGGCGAGCGCGCTCGGTTGCTCGAGCGTGACCTCGGCCGCCCCTTCGTCCGGGTGTGACGTCTCGTTTACCAACGTGCAGCCGGCGGGCGAGACGCTGCTCGCGACCCCCTTTCACGACGGCTCGGCGTCCGCGCTCTCGTGGGATCCGAAGCTCAACTACCTCGACGTCCTCGGAGGGGATCTCTCCGACAAGCCCTCGCGCGCGATCGAGCTCGAGCTCACCGGCGCGCCGATCGCCGACGGCGTGACGATCGTTCTCGGCCAGCCCGTGGCCGGTGATCCTCTGGGATCGACGCCGCGCCTCGATCTCGCGACGGCGAACGCCGACAAGCTCACGGCGCGTGGCGGCACGGTGCACTTCACGACGGCCAGCGCCACGCGCCTCGTGTTCTCGGTGACGAACGCCACGATGGTCGTGGTCGACGCGCAGGGGCAAACCGTCAGCGATGGCCCGAAGGCGACGATGGCGATGACATGCGGGCTGGACGTGAAAACCAACTAGCAGCACCGAAGACGTCCGCGTCTACATGACGGCTGAGCCGCCGCGTCTTGCCGCGCTCGAACCTTTAGATGTAGATGGTCGATATGGCTACCTCTCGCGTCGCCCTCGTGACGGGCGGCGGAAAAGGAATCGGCGAAGGGATCGCGCGACGGCTCGCGGCCGACGGCATGAAGGTCGCCGTCACAGGGCGGGACGTGGAGGCGATCGCGCGGGTCGCGAAGGAGATCGGCGGGCTCGCCATCGAAGCCGACGTGACCGATGCTCCGGCCATGGACCGCGCCCTCGCGCGCGTCGAGGCCGAGCTCGGCCCGATCGCCGTCGCCGTCGCGAACGCGGGGATCAGCGCGAGCTTGCCGCTCGCGGGGACCGACGATGCGACGTGGGATCGCATCATGGCCGTCAACGTCACCGCGCCGTTTCGCCTGGCGCGCGCGCTCGTCCCCAAGATGATCGCGGCCGGCTGGGGGCGCATGATCTTCGTGGCTTCGAACGCCGGGCTCTCGGGCTACGCATACACCAGCGCCTACTGCGCCTCGAAGCACGCGGTCGTCGGCTTCATGCGCGCGCTCGCGGTCGAGATCGCGCGCTCGAACGTCACCGCGAACGCCGTGTGCCCGGGCTTCGTCGACACCGAGATGGCCACGCGCGCCGCCAGCAACATCGCTGCCAAGACCAAGCGCTCTCCCGACGACGCGCGCCGCGCGCTCGAAGACCTCTCGCCGCAGCGACGCATGATGACCGTGGCCGAGGTCGCCCACGTCGTCGCCATGCTCGCGCACGAAGATGCGCGCGGCGTTCACGGCCAGGCCATCGCCATCGACGGCGCGCAGACGATGCGCTGACACCCCAGGAGAAACCCGAACATGAGCATTGTGACCCCGTCGTCCTTCCCCAAGCCGCGTGGCTACGCGAACGGCATCGTCGCGACCGGCCGCACGCTGTTCATCAGCGGGCAGATCGCGTGGGACGGCAACGCGCGCATCGTCTCGCCCGACTTCGCGACGCAGTTCCTCCAGGCGCTCGACAACGTGATCGCCGTCGTGCGCGAGGCGGGCGGGGGCACCGAGCACCTCTCGAAGCTGCTCGCGTTCGTGACCGACCTCGATGCGTACCGCGCAGCGACGCGCGCCATCGGCGAAGGGTGGCGAGAGCGCCTGGGGAAGCACTACCCGGCGATGAGCCTGGTGAAGGTCGCAGGGCTGCTCGAGCCGGGCGCGCTCGTCGAGATCGAGGGGGTGGCGATGCTGCCCGATCTGAAACGATGACCGCCTCGGCGGCGAAGAAGGCCTCGGCCGCCAGCGGGCCACATTCGCGCGCGCGCGCGGTGATCGGGCCGGCGCAGCGGAGCGAAGTGAGCTTGTGGGTGCGCCTCCTCGAGAGCCACAACCTGATGCTCGCCGAGATCCGCCGCCGGCTCTCCGACGCGGCGACGATGCCGCGCTTCGATCTGCTCGCGAACCTCGAAGGCGAAGACGGTCAGACGCTGGCCGCCCTCAGTCGCCGCATGCTGGTGACGGCGGGGAACCTCACGGGGCTCGTCGATCGGGCCGAGCGCGACGGCGTGGTCCAGCGCCGCGCCGATCCGCGCGACCGGCGCTTGTCGCGCGTGTTCCTCACGCCGAAGGGGCGCGCGCTCATCACCGGGTTGCTCCCGCATCACGCCGAGCAGGTCGGAGAGCTCCTCTCCGGCCTCGACGCCGGCGAGCGCCGTGAGCTCCGGCGCCTGCTCGGCAAGCTTCGCGATTCGCTCGTCTCCAAGTTCGACACCACCCAGAAGAAAGAGGCGTCGTGACCCCGCTCGCTCCGAAGACGTTTCGCTACGCGTGCGCGCCGAACGGCGTCGCTACGATCACGCTCTCGCGCCCCGACAAGCTCAACTCGCTCACGTTCGACGTGTACCGCGAGATGGGCGACCTGCTCCTTGCGATGGACGAGCACGACGAAGTGCGCGCGCTCGTCATCACCGGCGAAGGGCGGGCGTTCTGCTCGGGCGGCGACGTGAACGACATCATCGGCGAGCTCTTCGCGCGCGACGCGAAGGGGCTCCTCGCATTCACGCGCATGACCGGTCGGCTCATCGCCAACATCCGCAAGCTGCGACGCCCCGTCGTGGCGGCGGTGAACGGGACGGCCGTGGGCGCCGGGGCCGTCATCGCGCTGGCGTGCGACTTTCGGATCGCGAGCGACACGGCGAGCTTCGCGTTCCTGTTTCCGAAGGTCGGGCTGTGCGGCGCGGACATGGGGGCCGGGTGGTTGCTCCCGCGAACCGTCGGCCTCGCGCGCGCCAACGAGATCCTCTTCCTGGGCGATCGCATCGACGCCGCGAACGCCGAGCGCATCGGCCTCGTGAACAAGGTCGTGCCACAAGCGGAGTGTCTCGCCGCAGCCACCTCCCTCGCCGAGCGGTTGGCCAGCGGCCCGGCGTTCGCGCACGCGATGACCAAGCAGATGCTCGAGAGCGAGCACACCATGTCGCTCGATCAGGCGATCGAAGCCGAGGCGCAGGCGCAGGCCATCTGCATGCAGCACAGCGATTTCCGGACGGCGTACGACGCGTGGAAGGCGAAGAAGCCGATCGTCTTCGCGGGATCGACCGCCCCCTTCCGTGACAAGCCATGAGCGCGCGCAGCCACCTCGAGCTTCCGATGTTCTTCGAGGCGTCGCACGCGCCGCTCGGTGCAGCGCTCGCGTCGTCGCTCCGTGAGGACGACGCGGAGCTCCATTCGGCGGCGCGCGTCGTGCCGCGGCTCGCGAAGCTCGGGCTCCTCGATCTCGTCGTGCCGAGGAGCAGCCGCGTCGACGTGCGCGCGCTCTCGCTCGCGCGCGAAGCGATGGCGTACGTGTCGCCGCTGGCCGACGGCATCTTCGCCGTTCAAGGGCTGTCGGCGCATTCGCTGATCCTCTCGCCGTCGTTCGCGCGACGCGACGAAGTGCTGAGCGCGATGCGCGCCGGGACCCGCACCGGCGGCTTCGCGCTGACCGAGCCCGACGCCGGCAGTGACGTCGCGTCGATGCGCACCAGCGCGCGACGCGACGGGGCACACTGGGTCCTCGACGGTGAGAAGTGCTTCATCTCGAACGTCGGGATCGCGCACCACTACGTCGTCTTCGCCAACGCCGATCCCGCCGCAGGGAAGCGCGGCATCAGCGCCTTCTTCGTCGAGGCGGACGCGCCGGGCCTCGCGCTCGAACCGATCCCGATGAGCGGAGATCACCCGCTCGGCCGCCTGGTCATGGACGGATGCCGCGTCCCGGCGAGCCATCTCATCGGCGACATCGGCCAGGGTCTTCGCCTTGCGCTGGGCACGCTCGACGTGTTCCGCACGTCGGTCGGCGGCGCGGCGGTCGGCATGGCGCAGCGCGCCTTCGACGAGAGCGTCGCGCGTGTTGCGGCGCGCAAGCAGTTCGGCCAGCGCCTCGCCGACTTCCAGCTCACGCAGGCTTCGCTCGCCGAGATGGCGACCGACCTCGAGGCCGCGCGCTTGCTCGTCTATCGCGCCGCGTGGATGAAGGATCACGCCGGCGACGCGAGCGCCAAGGACATCGCGACGCCGCCGCAGGTCGCGGTCGCCATGGCGAAGATGTTCGCCACCGAGGCGGCGCAGAAGATCATCGACCGCGCCGTGCAGCTTCATGGCGGGCTCGGCATCGTGTCGTCGAGCGTCGTCGAGCATCTCTACCGCGAGATTCGCCCGCTTCGAATTTACGAAGGGACCACCGAGATCCAGAAGTTGATCATCGGCTCCTCGTTCGCAAAGGAACGCACGCTCTCATGAGTCTCCTCTTCACTCCGCTTCCGATTCGCTCGATGACGCTGCCGAACCGCATCGTCTTGCCGGCGATGGTCACGCGCCTGTCCGGCGAAGACGGCATGGTCAACGACGACATCCGCGCGCGCTACGTCCGCTACGCGAAGGGGGGCGCGGGGCTCATCGTCGTCGAGGCCATGGCGGTGCATCAATCGAAGAGCGGTCCGCTCCTCCGCATCTCGTCGGACGACTTCGCGCCGGGGCTGGCCGATCTCGCGAAGCGCTGCCACGACGCCGGGCCGGGGATGGTCGTTCCGCAGATCATTCACTTCCTGAAGATCTCGCGCAGCGGATGGCGTCAGACCGTCGACATGCTGAGCCTGCAGGAGATCGACGACATCGTGGACGCCTACGGCACCGCGGCGGCGCGCGCTCGGGCGTGCGGCTTCGACGGCGTCGAGCTCCACATGGCGCATGCGTACACGCTGTCGTCGTTCCTCTCGCGCCTCAATCCGCGGCGCGACGCGTACGGCGGCACGCTCGAGAACCGACTGCGGCTGCCGGTGCGCGTGCTCGAGCGCGTGCGCGCGAGCGTGGGCGACGACTTCCCGGTCGGCATTCGCTTCCTCGGCGAGGAGTGCATTCGCAACGGGTACACGCCGGTGGAAGCGGGCCCCATCGCCGTGCGGCTCGCGCGCTCCGGCGCCGATTACATTTCGCTCTCGGCGGGCGGCAAGTTCGAAGACGCGCGTCACATTCCGGGCGAGCCGCTCTATCCGTACACCGGATACTCGGGCGATCGGTGCATGCCCGGCTCGACGTATCCCGACGGCGCGAACCTCTACATCCCGGAAGCCGTGCGCGCGTGCGTTCGCGCCGCGGGGCTCGAGACGCCGATCGTCGCCGCCGGAAAGATCGGCTCCCTGGAGCTCGCGGAGAAGGTCATCGCGCGAGGGCAGGGCGATCTCATCGGCATGGCGCGCGCGCTGCTCGCCGATCCGGACCTGCCGAAGAAGTGGCAACGCGGTCGCGAGGAGACCGTCGTGCGCTGCGTCTACGGGAACGTCTGCAAGGCGCTCGACGAAAACTTCCGCCGCGTCGACTGCACGCTGTGGCCGAAGAAGCTCGGTCAGGCGCCGGAGAGCGAAGACACGGTCCCCCCCGAGTGGTCCGCGACCGGCGCCGAGCTCACGGCGGAATACAAGGACGGCCGCGTGCTCGTTCGATGGAAGAGCGCGACGGACAACGAGCAGATGTACGGCTACCAGGTCTTCCGCGGCGAAGGAGAGAACGCGCCGCTCGCGCACTTCGCGAGCACGCGCGCGGCGTCGTCACGGTACGAAGATCCTCGCGTGATCGGCGGCGAGACCTACTCGTACGCGCTCCGTCCGTACGACCTCGCCGGCAACCGCGGCACGATGACGCCGCGCGTGACGGTCGTGGTGCCTCGAGAGAGCGCGTCGGTCTAGACCAGATTAGGCGTCGTCCGCTTCTTCGAACGACACCGGGCGCGTCTCGTCCGGGGTGGTCGTGAACCGATACCCCACGCCGCGCACCGTCTCGATGCACCGCGCGGTCTCGCCGAGCTTCTCGCGCAGCCGCTTCACGTGCGTGTCGACCGTGCGCGTCGCGATGTCGCCGTCGATCTGCCAGACGTCGCGCAGCAGCGCGCTCCGCGGCTGGACGCGATCGCGCCGATCGCACAGCGTGAGGAGGAGCTTGAACTCGAGCGCCGTCAGATCGACCGGCTCGTCGTGTACCCACGCGCGGTGCGCGTCGCGATCGACCTTCAGCGCGCCGAAGCGCATCACAGGCGACGGCAACCGCTCCAGGGCGTGCCTCCGCACGACCGCCTGCACCCGGAGGAGCAGCTCGCGAATGCTGAAGGGCTTGGTCACGTAGTCGTCGGCGCCGAGCTCGAAGCCCACCACGCGATCGATCTCCTCCCCCTTCGCCGTCACCATCACGATGGGGATGTGTGTCGTCGTCGCGTCGCGCTTCAGCGCCTTGCACACCTCGAGGCCGGACAGGTCCGGCAGCATGAGGTCGAGCAGCACCACGTCGGGGATCTCGGCGCGCGCGAGGGCCAGCCCCTCTGCGCCAGTCTCGGCGAGAGTTACGTCGTGGCCCGCCGAGCCGAGGTTGTAACGAAGCACCTCGCGCAGGTCGAGCTCGTCATCGATCACGAGAACGCGTGCCAAGTCTCATTCGTCTACTTGGCTCGTGCGACGACCGTGTGACGTTGGCGTGCCGTGTCGCGGCGATCGCAAACATACGAGAATTTACGCGAGATCCACGATCCCTCCACACGCTTGTCATATGGACAGTGGATTCTGTCAGTGGGATGCGTGGAACGATCGGACACGAAGTGCTCGCGGGAGCGATCGGCAGTGCGTCGATCCTCAGTGGCGCGATCACGAGTCCGCTCTTGGCGCCCGCCGTCGATCTGGTATCGGCGGCGGTGACGGCCGGTATCGCCGCGCATGCCGTACATTCTTCTGCGCGCGAGATCGGTGAGAAACCGGCCAGCGCGCTTCGTGACGCCGTTCGGCGATCGATCAAGCAGGGTGACGCTCCGCTCGCCGCGCACGTGCTGGAGGTCGCGCTCCGGGCGCGCGCCGGCGACTCGCGCGTGCTGCGGTCGCTGGCGATGCTGGTGGGGCGCGCCTTCGATGCGCGCCTGCGCGAGGTGATGAAGAGCGTCGAGTGGGTTCACTCGCTCACCGAGTCGCACGAGCCGCGCGTCGTCGTCGAAGAAGAGGCGCCGCCCGCTTCGGGTCGCTTTCCGATCGCGTACGTACCCAACCTCGAGACGAACCTCCAAACCAGCGAGGCTGCATGAGCTCCGTCGAAACCATCGCGGCGATCTTCGCCGTCTATCTCACGCTCTTCGTGACGCGCCGAGCGACGCTCTAATCGCCGAGCGCGATCTGGTCAGCCGCCGGGCCTCGTCGTTCGACGAGGTCGAAGAGGTTGCCGTAGAGATCCTCGAACACGGCGACGGTCCCGTACGGCTCCTTCGACGGCGGTCGCACGAAGCGGACCCCGCGCGCCGTGAGGGTCTCGTAGTCGCGCGCGAAGTCGTCGGTCTCGAGGAAGAGAAAGACCCGTCCGCCGGTCTGGTTGCCGACGCTGGCCAGCTGCTTCTCCGAGACCGCGCGCGCGAGGAGAATCCCCGCTCCGTCGGATCCGGCCGGGCGAACGCGGACCCACCGCTTGCCGCCGCCGAGGTCCGTGTCTTCGACGAGCTCGAAGCCGAGCTTGTCGCGGTAGAAGGCGATGGCCTCGTCGTAGTCGCGAACGGTCACCGTGAGCTGCGCGATCCGGAACGGCATCGCGCGCGAAGGTACACCGCTCAGAGGAGGCCGCGCTCGGCGGCCTTCAGCACGGCGCGCGTGCGATCGCGGACGCCCATCTTCGTGAGGATGTTCGACACATGGTTCTTCACCGTCCCCTCGGCGACGAAGAGCGCCTTGCCGATCTCGCGGTTCGAGTAGCCACCGGCGACGAGACGCAGCACTTCGCGCTCGCGCTCCGTGAGGTCGCTCGCGTCGGCGGTCGCTTCGCGCGCCTCGGGTTGTTTCATCGCCAGCTCGCGCTCGGCGCGCGCCGTGAGGCCCGGGTTGATCATGGTGCCGCCCGACGCGAGCGTCCGCACCGCAGACACCAGCCGATCCAGCGTCACGTCCTTCAGCAGAAACCCGCGCGCCCCGGCGCACACGACCTCGAGCGCCGCCTCGTCGTCGTCGAACGTGGTGAGGATCAGCGTCGGCGGGAGAATGGCGCGCCGCGTGAGCTCTTGCACCACGAAGAGGCCGTCGCCCAGCGGCATCCGCATGTCGAGCAGGAGCACGTCGGGGCGCGCTTCGGAGACCACGCGGACCGTTTCAGCGCCGTCGCTCGCTTCGCCCACGAGCGCGATCTCCGGGACGAGCGCGAGGAGCGTGCGGATCCCTTCGCGCACGAGCGTGTGATCGTCGGCGAGGACGACGCGGATCACGACGTCAGTCCCTTGACCGCCAGCTGCGCCGGAAGCTGCGCCGGCAGGCGCGCGCTCACGATGAACGCACGCGAAGGCTCGGCGGCCACGCGCAGCCACCCGCCCATCTCCTCGAGCCGCGCGCGCATGCCCGAGAGACCGTGCCCCGCGCGCACCTCGACGGCGCCGCAGCCGTCGTCGCGGGCGTCGAGCGTGATCGCGCCGTCGTCGCGCGTGATCGTGATCCACAGGTTCTTCGCGCGCGAATGGCGGAGCGCGTTGGTCACGATCTCCTGCACGCAACGCAGGATGCACTGCCCGCGCGCGCTGTCTTCGAGGTGAAGCTCGGCCGGCATGTCGAGGTGCACTTCCAGGCCCGTCACCCCTTCGACGAGCGTTCGCAGCGACGCGGCGAGATCCGGCCCAGGCATCTCGCGCATCGCGCCCACGACGTCGCGCACGTTGCGCAGCAGGCGCGCGCTCACTTCTTGCGCCTTCGCCACGTGCGTGACGGTCCGCTCCGGAGGCACGTGCGTCGCGACCTCGAGCTGGAGCCCCAGCGCCGTGAGGTCGTGACCGAGCACGTCGTGAAGCTCGCGCGCGATGCGCGTCCGCTCGTTCACGCGGCTCGTCTCTTCGAGGAGGGAGCGCGTGGCGCGGAGCTCGGCGTTGGTCTGCGCGAGCTCGCTGCGCGCCTCGGCTTCGCGTCGCGCGAGGTGGACGGCGACGGCGGCGAAGCTCTCGCACGCCAGGAGGCCGATCGTGTGCGCCAGCTCCTCGCGCGAGCTCTCCGAGCCCATCAGCAAGTACCCGAGGATCACCGTCTGCGCGGCGATGAGAGCCGCGGTCTCCAGCGGCGCGAGGACGAGCGCCGCTTGCGAGGCGACGATGACGAGCGACAGCGACCCGATCTGGCACGGGAGGATCGCCGCCATCGCCAGCATCGCCGCCGTCGTCACGCCGAGCGCCGCGAGTCGCCGACGTCGGTTCGACTCGCGCGCGCTCGCTCCGACGAACAGCGCGATGCCGAAGACGACGTAGGCGATCGTCCACTCCGTCATCAGCCGCCCCCAGTGAAGGTGGCGATCGACGAGCGGCGGTAGCCCCACCACCACGAAGAGCACGTACACGATGGCTCGCAGCGCGCGGACGCTTCGCATCTTCAGGAAGCGTAGAGCATGGGGGTCGAGGCGGCATGTGCCGGAAGTCACGATCGCGCCTTCGGGCCGTCGAACGTGACTTCAGGCACATGGTTCGAGTCGGTCGAGCCGGGCAGAGTCGAGCCTCGAAAGGAGATTTCGATGAAAACCTCTCTCTTGCTCGCCCCTCCCATGCTTGCCCTGCTCCTGGCTCCTCCCGGGGTCGCTTGCCTCCTCGCGTGCGGGGGGGATGCGCCTGCACCAAAGACCGCCGCGTCGGTCGTCGAGCCTGCGCCCGCGCCTGCCGCCGACACAGCGATTCGCGAGGCGCTCGCCGGCTCCGTGCGAACGGACCGCGAGCGCGCGCGCGACGCCGCTCGTCATCCGCTGGAGACGCTCACCTTCTTCGGCGTTCGCAGCGACGCGACGGTCGTCGAGCTCTGGCCCGGCGGCGGGTACTACACGACCATCATCGCGCCCGTGCTCGCCGATCACGGCAAGCTCGTGGTCACCCACTTCGATCCCGCCGGCGATCCCAAGAGCGAAGACACGGGTGACGCCCACTTCATCCTCGATCGACTCGCGAAGACCCCGGCCGTCTTCGGCAAGGTCGAGCCGCGCCAGATCGCGAAGAAGGAGCTCTCCTTCGGGCCCGACGGGAGCGCCGACTTCGTGCTCACGTTCCGCAACGTCCACAACTGGATCGAGGAAGGGAACTACGCGCCGCAGGTCTTCGCGGCGGCCGCGCGCGTCCTCAAGTCCGGCGGCGTCCTCGGCGTCGAAGAGCATCGCGGCAAGCCCGGGCTCTCCACGAAAGAGATCAGCGACACCGGCTACGTTCCGGAAGACGTCGTCATCCAGCTGGCGACGCAAGCGGGGCTGCGGCTCGTCGCGCGCTCCGAGGTGAACGCGAACCCGAAGGACACGAAGGACTACCGCGCCGGCGTGTGGTCGCTGCCTCCAAGCCTCGCGGAGAAGGACGTGAACCGCGAGAAGTACCTGGCCATCGGCGAGAGCGATCGCATGACGTTGAAGTTCGTGAAGCCATGAAGGGGAACGCCGTCGCGGTCGTGGTCATCTTCGCGGCGTGGATCGCCGGAGCGGCGATCCCGGTGGCGACGCCCGAGCGCGATACGCGGGTCGTCGTGACGTTCCATTTTCACGCTGCGCGGTGCGACCTCCGCGGATCGAATCGACCGGCCGCGCTGAAGCTGGTCTGCGTCTAACCAAGAAACCGATCGCGTCGAAAAAGCGTCCGGAGAAAGACGGAGCGACCCTACGACGCTCCGCCTTTCCCCGCTCGCCCCACCGCGCCGCCTAGTGCGACGCGATGTTCTGCGCAGGCACCTGAGCCTGCGCCACCGACGCCGGCGTGACCGCCGGAGTCCCCTGCGACGGCGTTTCCGTCGTCACAGGCTGTGAAGGCGCGCCGTGAATGAGCTGCTTCTGCTTCTTGCTCACCGTTCCGCGCGCCTCGCGGGTGGCCTTGGCCTTGGCGACGGCATCTGCCTTCACCTGCGCCGTCTTCTTGCCCGTGTACTTCGGCGCTGACATGCCGAAGTCCTCGAGCATCTGGACGGCTGCCTTCCCGTACGAGCCCAGGATGTACGTCCTGAGCTCGCTCCGCAGGACGAAGGCCGAAGCCTTCGCCGCGCGGTGGGTGGCCACCTGCTGCTTCAACTGCGCCCGCGTCGAATCGACGCTCTTGGAAGCGTCGTCCTCGGCCTGGAGCTCGCTCTTCAGACTCTTCGGGGTGTACGCAGTACCGCCGATGGTGAGCGATTTCACCTTCGAAAAGTACTTGTCCACGCCTTCGGAGATCTTCTGATTGAGCGCCAGCGCAGTGTTCTTGTTTGGGATGTTGGTGGTCATGGGGCCACCTCCTTCCTTTCAAGATCGAGACCCGCGACGACAAGTTAGACGAGGCTTCGCGTCGCGGGCCGAGGGCGTTCCCGAAGCGGCAGCAGCGCCGCGTCTTCGTCCCTCAAGGGTATGAGCTGGTCAGGAGGCGCGATCGGACATCGTTCGTGTGCGAAGGATGTCGATTTTTGGAAGGGGTGCGGATCGCGGGGGAATTCGGGGAGAGGGTGGCGAGGGGAAAGGGATTGAGGGCGCGGATGGTTTGCTCGCGGGCGCGGGGAAGTTCTTTGCGCGCGTGGGGAAGTCGTTCGCGCGCGTGGGGAAATCGTTCGCGGGCGCGGGGAAATGGTTCGCGTGCGCGCAAGGTTTCGACGAGCGCGCCGATGGTTTCTTGGCGTGCGTGGGGAAGCTCGTTGCGGGCGACGGGAGTTTCCCCGCGTGGGTGGATGATTCGTCCGCGTGCGCCGAGGATCTGTCCGCGTCCCGCGGAAAGCGACCAAGAGGGGTAAGCGCGAGCGTCTGAAAATCGAGGGCACCCTCGGGCCTCTCCTCCCGTCGCGCGCCCCGCGGTATGTTCCCGCCGTGCCCGCCTTCCCCGACGACTTCAACCTCGCCTCCTACTACCTCTTCGACCGCATCGCGGACGGCCTCGCCGGCAAGGCCGCCATCCGATACGGCGAACGCGAATACAGCTACGAGCTCGTCGCGCTTCGATCGCGCGCGTTCGCGTCGGTGCTGGCGAAGCGCGGCATCCGTCGCGGCGAGCGCGTGCTCATCGTGCTCCCGGATGCGCCGCCGTTCGCGTGGGCGTTCTTCGGGACGCTCGCGCGCGGCGCGGTCGTGGCGATGGGGAACCCCGACGCGCCGATGTCGTCGATCGAATACCTCGTCGGCTACACGCGCGCGACGGCGGTGGTCACGATCCCGCGCGTCGCCGCCGCGCTCGGCGAAGCGATGATCGCGCGCGGCATCGGGAGCGAAGTGCAGTGCATCTGGACGGTCCCCGAGACGGCGACCGGAGACGATCCGGAAGTGCCCAGCGGCCTCGCGCTGGGCGATCGCTTCGTCGACCTCGCGTCGGACCTCGCGAGCGCGCCGCTCTTCGAACCGGTCCCGATTCACCGCGACGAGCCCGCGATCTGGCTCTTCACGAGCGGCTCCACCGGCGAGCCGAAAGCGAACATCCACACGCATCGCGACTTCGCGTTCAACACCGAGGTCTACGCGAAGAACACCGTCGGCTACCGCCGCGACGACGTGACCATCAGCGTTCCGCGCCTCTTCTTCGGCTACGCGACCGGCACCAACCTGATGTTCCCGTTCGCCGTCGGCGCCACCGCCGCGCTCTTCAGCGAGCGACCGACGGCCGAGAGCGTGGCCAATGCGATCGCGATGTACCGCCCGAGCGTCGTCACCAACGTCCCCACGATGCTCGGCAAGCTCCTCGAGCACGACGCTGCACTCCGCGCGAAGGACGGCGAGTCCGCGCGAAGCGCGGATCGGTCCACACCAGAAGCGCCGGGGCTCGATCTCTCGTGCATCCGCTTCTCGCTCTCCGCGGGCGAAGCGCTCCCCGAGACGCTCCTCAATCGATGGCTCGAACGTTTCGGCAGCGACGTCTACGACGGCATCGGCTCGGCCGAGATGTTCCACATCTACGCCTCGAATCGCCCCGGCGACGTGAAGCCGGGCTCACTCGGAAAAGCGGTCGAGGGGTACGAGCTGCGCGTCTTGCCGGAGGAAGCCGAAGGCCCCGGCGCGGCTTCGTGCGCGCCCGGCGAGATCGGGGTCCTGTGGGTGAAGGGCGACAGCGTGAGCGAGGGGTACTGGCTCGACCGCGACAAGAGCTGGTCGACGTTCCATGGCCACTGGTGCCGCACGGGAGATCTCTTCAAGGTCGACGCCGACGGGTACCTCTATTTCGCGGGGCGCGCCGACGAGCTGATCAAAGTGAGCGGCCTGTGGGTCGCGCCGGTCGAAGTCGAAGAGTGCTTGATGCAGCACGAAGCCGTCGCGCTGGCGGCGGTGATCGGCATCGAAGAAGACGGGCTCACGAAGCCCAAGGCGTTCATCGTGCTCCGCACCGGCGTCACGCGCGAGAGCGGCGAGCTGGCGATCGAGCTGCAGCTCCACGTGAAGGCGAAGCTCTCGCCGCACAAGTATCCGCGCGCGATCGAGTTCGTCGCCGACGTGCCGAAGAACGATCGCGGCAAGGTCGATCGCAAAGCGCTGCGCGCGCGTGAGTCGTCGCAGGGCGCGCGATGACCGAGCGGTTTCATCTCGCCGAGCTGACGACCGACGACGTCGCGAAGGTGATCGCCACGCCGCCGTGCGCCGCGATCGTCCCCGTGGGGAGCGTCGAGCCGCACGGGCCGCACTTGCCGCTGGCGACCGACACGGTGATCTCGGCCGAGGCGGCGAGGCGCGCGGTGATCGCGCTGCGCGCCGAAGGAGTCGGCGCGTGGATCGCGCCCAGCGTGCCGTACGGCGTGACCGATTTCGCCGAAGGGTTCGCGGGTACCGTCGGCGTCGATGCCGGCGCGCTCACGGCGTTCCTCGCGTCGATCGCGAATCGCTTCCTCGCCGGCGGATGGTCCCACGTCTGCTTCGTGAACAACCACCTCGAGCCCGCGCAAGACGCCGCCGTGCGCGCGTCGATCGTTTCACTCCCCGCGGGTCGCGCGTCGGTCGCCTGCCCGCTGACCAAGCGCTGGGGCCGCACGCTGTCCGACGAGTTCAAACGCGGCAACTGCCACGCCGGTCGGTACGAGACGTCGCTCGCTCTCGCCGCCGGCGTCGACGTCCGCGACCACGCCGCGCTCCCTCCGCTCGGCGCGAACCTCGCCACCGGCATCCGCGCCGGCCTCACCACGTTCCGCGCGATCGGAATGGACCGCGCGTACACCGGCGCACCGGCCGAAGCGACGCGCGACGAAGGTGAAGCTTTGTACGCGCGCCTCGCCGAGATGATCGCTATCGAGGTGCTAGAGTCCCTCGCGACCACGCAACAAGGAACGACCCGATGACGAAGCGCACGTACGCCGAGAAGTCCGAGATGGACGCGAAGATGATCGCGACCCTCACGCAGATGATGGAGAGCCAGGCCTACCGCGAGCTCGCGGCGGCGCAGATGTTCGGCTACGGCCTGCAGTTCGTGCCCACGTTGAAGTGGCTGAAGTTCATGTCGTGGCACATCCGCGAAGAGATGGAGCACTACGAGGTCGTGGTGCGCATGTTCAAGGACTTCACCGGCGAGAGCGTCGAGCCGCTGGTGAACGCCCGCCTCGCGAAGCGCCCGATCGATTTCGCGACGAGCTGGTTCGAGCTGGCGATGGCGCAGTTCCTCTACGACCGCGGCGGCTTCTGGCAGCTGCAGGAGTACGAGCAGTGCGCGTTCGTGCCGTACGGCGAGATCGTGACGAAGATCCTCAAGGAGGAGGCGGGCCATCAGGGGCTCGGTGAGCGCATCGTCGTCGAGCTTTGCCGCAGCGGTCAGTTCGACG
The DNA here is from genome assembly GCA_003151595.1 of Myxococcales bacterium. Next base: position 94,551 of record PLXW01000040.1, on the reverse strand, counting down.
ACGTGAAGCAGCGCCACTTCGACAAATGGTTCAAGCAGGGGATGCTCTCGTTCGGCCGCCCCGGCACCGAGGGGAATCGCTACGCGATCGAGGCGGGCTTGAAGAAGCGCGACTCGGGCGCGGTGATGCAGGACTTCCTCGACGACATCAAGCCGGCGGTCGTGGCCAGCGGCCTCGCGTTCCCGAAGCCGGAGGCGATCGGCCTCGACTGCCCGAAGGATCTGAACTGGAGCCTCGAGGGGGTCGACCCGGCGAAGGCGCAAGGGTTCGAAGCGCGCGACTGACGCGCTACTTCGCGAGCCTGACGATCGCCCCTTCGCCCGACGTGTTGCCGGCGAGCGCCCAGTAGACGGCCTTGTCGTCGACCGCGATCCCGCGCGCGTTCTTCAGCGCGCCCGCGAGGATCTTCTGGCCGGCGGTGCACCCCGTCTTCGGGCACGTGGCGACGTAGCTGTCGACGAAGAGCGACGTGTTCTGGTTCGGCGACGTGTCCGGTCCATACGCGACCCAGTAGACGTTCGCGTCGTCGAGCGCGATCCGCGCCGGGTAGTGCTGGCCTCCGGCGAGCGTGGCGCCGCCGTCGCTCGTGCCGGTCTTCGGCGCGAACGCGACGCGCCCGGGATCGTCGTCTTCGACCCAGTAGACGTTCGTGTCGTCGACGGCGATGCCGAACCCGCCGATCGGGATGCTGGCGACGGTGGTGAAGCCAGCGGCCGCGTCGTAGTCGCCCGTGGGGACCGTGACCGCGCCCTTCGGCATCGAGCCGATCGTGTCTTGCGTCGTGAAGAAGACGCTCGCGTCGTCGATCGCGACTTCGTAGGCGTGGTTCAGGTTCGTCTGGAGGTAGCCGAACGCGCCGCCGTCGGTGCTCATGCGCCCGACGTCGTACCCCTGGTACTCGCCCCAGAAGACGTGCGCGGTATCGACCGCGATCCCTTCGGGCGAATTGAGGTTCGTCGCCAGCACCTGGCCCGTGCTTCCGCAGCCGCTCTTCGCGCAGCGCGCGATGCTCCCGCCGAGGTTCGTCCAGTAGACGTACGTGGCGTCGACCGCGAGGTTCCACGGCGAATCGACGTTCGTGTTCGCGAGGAGCGTGAGCGCGGTGCCGTCCTTGGCGGACTTCATCACCGTGTTGCCCGTGTAGCTCACCCAGTAGACGCTCGTGTCGTCGACGACGACCGCGTACGCGCCGTCTTGCCCGGTGGCGATCGCGATCGGCTGGCAGAAGCCGGTCGAGCACGCGCCTCCGAGGCACGAGTGACCGCAGACGCCGCAGTTCGCGTTGTCGCCCTGGAGGTTCGTCGCGCCCGTGCATGCGGCGTCCGGTCCGCTGTCGGTCGTGATCGAGCCGTCGTCGTCGCCGGTGCCGTTCGCGTCGGGCGCGGGGACGTTCGAGTCGATCGCCGGCGTGGTGCCGTCGACGAGCGTCGTGCCGCCGTCGTTCTCGCCCTCCACGAGCGTGAGATCGCGCGTGCCGATGAGCGCGCCGCACGCGACGACGCAGGTCCCCGACGCGATGGCGACGGCGAGCAGACCTCTCGTGCGCGCGATCAAAACGCACCTCCGATGCGAATTCCGGCGATGCCAGGGCCTATCTGCGGCGACACGTGGAGACCCGTCTGACTCGCGCGCTTCGGCGCGGTGAAGTAGAGAACCGCGCCGCCGCCGATCGCCGCGACCCCCGCGATCATCGCCACCGTCGAGAGCGTGGCCGCGCTCTTCGCGTCGTCGTTCGCCTGCACGCCCGCGGCGCTCGCGCACGTGCTCTGCGGGCACAGAGATTTCGCGTCGTTGTTGTCGCTCATCGCCTTGAGGCCGAACACCGTTCCGATTCCTACGCCGACCACGCCGACCCCGGCCACGACGAGCCCGATCACTCGCTGCGCCCCGCCGTCACTCCCCGGTTCGATCGGCCGCGACGCTTCCGTCACCGGAGCGGGTGTCACCGGCGCGGTGACGGGCGCGAGCGGCGCGATGACGGGCTCCGGCTCGTCTTCGAACGGAGGGAGCGCGAGGTGCGCTTGCGCGGCGTCCGGGGCGACGGTCACCTTGCCGGTCCATCGCTTCTTGTGCGGAGCCACGACCTCGATCACGTGCTCGCCCGGATCGGTCGGGATCGCGAGACCCCACTCCGCCGGCCCGACCTCGACGCCGTCGCGCCGCACGATCATTCCGTCGGCGCGGCTCGTCGCCGGCACGTCGATCGTGAGTCGCGAGAGCTTCGGATCGAGCGCGGCCGATCGTTGCCTCGCGCGCTCCGCCCAGTCCGCGCGGTGCTTGGTGTCGGACGCGGCAGCGGCGTCCTTGAACGTGACCCACGCGCTCGCCGTCTGACCGTTCTTCTCGTAGCAGTCGGCGAGGTTCATCAGCGTCCCCGCGCCGGGATCGAGCCGCTCGCTCTCGGCGAGCTTCGGGCACGCATCGGCGTACTTGCCGTCGGCGACGAGCTTCCGCGCTTCGTCGAACAGCGCCTGCGCCGCCGCCTGGCTGGAGGCGTCGTCGGCGCGCGCCGGTGAAGAGGCCATCGTCACGGCGAGCGCGATGGCGAGAGGGGCAAGGCATCCAGGCGTCGGTCGTCGCTTCATTTGCGCTCGTTCGGGAGATCGTCGCCCGCGTGATGCACCGGCGGGCGCGGCGGAGGGGTGGGGGTCGTTCGATGCGGAGGTGCGATCGACGGAGAGGCGCTCGGCGCGGAGGACGCCGAGGGCAACGCGGCGACCGCGCTCGGCGCAGCGCTCGGAAGCGCCGGGGGAGGGGGCGCGAGATCGATCTGTCGCGTCGGCGGGACGGTCTCGAGCGCGCTCGTCGCCGCGGCGGACGGCCCGGACGAGTGGCGCACGAACGCGAAGACGATGGCGCCCACCACCAGCATCCCGAGAACGCTCGCGAGCATCGTGATCACGACCGTGCGCGTTCGCGATCCGCGCGCGAGCAACGTCTCGCCCCACGCCACCGACGTGCCGCCGCTCCCGGTCACCACCGCCGTCGCGCGATCGCTCGACCGATCGACCACAGATCGCTGCGTCGTTCCACCGCGCGCCACGTTCGCGATCCGATCGGCCACCCCCGCGTTCTCGCCGAACGGCTCGATCGCGCGCGCCAGATCGGCCACCGACTGCGTTCGCAGCGCGGGATCCTTCTCGAGGCACGCCAGCACGGCGTTCGCGAGGCCGATGGGGACGTCGGGCCGGAGGTCCGACAGCGGGCGTGGTCGCTGCTCGAGGACCATCGCCGTGAGCTGCGTGATCGTGTCGGCCACGAACGGCACGTGCCCCGTCATCGCTTCGTACAAGATGACGCCGAGCGCCCAGAGATCCGAGCGCGCGTCGACTTGCTTCGCCGATCGCAGCGCCTCGGGCGACATGTAATTGGGCGAGCCCATCACCATCGTGGTGCGCGTGAGCGAGAGCTGCCCGCTGGTCGAGCCGTCGGCGTTCGACTGCTTCGAGATCCCGAAGTCGAGCACCTTCACCAGCGGCCGCCCGTCGACGCGCGTCGTCACGAACAGGTTCTTCGGCTTCAGATCGCGATGCACGATCCCCGCGGCGTGCGCCTCGGCCACCGCCTCGCACGCTTGCAGCACGAGATCGACGGCTTCACGCGGCGAGAGGGGTCTCTCCTCGATGATCGCCGCGAGGTCTCGCCCCTCGAGGTACTCCATCACCATGTAAGGGGCGCCGTTCTCCAGCGACCCCACGTCGAGCACGCGGGCCACGTGCTCGCTCTTCAACTTCGCGGCGGCGCGCGCCTCGCGTGCGAAGCGCTCCACGGCGTCGGTGCTCTTCAGCGCCTCGGGGAGCACGAACTTCAACGCCACTCGTTGCTCGAGCTGCGTGTGCCGGGCCGCGACGACGACGCCCATCCCCCCTTCGCCGAGCACACGCTCGACCAGGTATTTTCCGGCGAGCAGCGTGCCGGGTGCGGGTGCGGCGGACGACATCGCGGAAGAGCCTAGCAGACGCGTGTGCGCCCTCCTTCGCACGAGGCGAGGAGGGCGCCCAACGCAGTCCTAAGCGCTCGATCTCAGAACAGGTAGAACGCCGAGAACTGCAGGCGGTTGTTCCGCGCGTGCACGTCGCTGTTCGTATAGAGGTCGTCGAACATCGCGTACTCGAGGCCGAGGCGAACCGCGGCGCCGACGTCGGCGAAGACGTTCGCGTCGTAGAAGTCTTCGCTCGCGAGCACCTTGCCGGCGCCCGGGTAGTAGCGCCCGATGTTCGCCGACTGGATGTGCGAGTAGTTCAGCGCGAGCCACAGCTTCCCGTCGAGACCGGGGATCGTGTACTGCACGCCGACGAGGTACGACGTCCACTGAATCAGGTGCACGCCGCCGGTGTTGTCGTACGCGGCGAAGCCCGGATCGATGTCCGCGTTGGCCGTGGCCGTGGGGGCCGCCTTCGTGGGTGCGGAGTAGGTCGGCACCGAAGCGCCGCCCGAGAGGCCCGTGTAGAGATCCGATCCGCCGTAGCTCGTGGCGAACTCGCCGTTGAGCGTGAGCGCGTTCCCCTGGCGGTGCTTGGCCGGGATGACGGGGATGATCGCGTCGACCGCGAAGCCCGTCCCCATGCGCGACGAGCCGCCGCCCACGTCGGAGGCGCTCTGGTAGTAGTTCGGCAAGCGGACCTGGCGCGCGTCGCCGGTGATCGCGATCGACAGCGGCTGAACGCTGGTGCCCGTCGCGCCGTTCGTGATGACGCCCGACCAGCCCGGCGCGCCGAGACGGATGCCCGCCTGGCCGCCCGGCATCGCCGAGTCACGCTGCACCGGCCGCATCGCGGCGACCGCGGCTTCGAAGAGGAAGTCGTCCGTCTTGATCGTCTTCGAGATCCGGATCTGCGGAGCGCGCGAATACACCTGGCCGGGGAGACCTTGAATCTCGACTGACGCCGGGTGGTACGCCGACTGCCAGCCGAACAGCTGCCAGTACTGGCCGAAGAGGAAGTCGACCACGTCGGTCTCCACCTTCAAGTAGAGGTGGCGGGCGCGGAACGCGGGGTTCGTGAAGTACTGCGACTCGGTGTCGGTGCCGCTGCCCGAAGCGCCGGTGCCGACCGGGTTCTGGTTTCCGAGGAAGTCCATCTCGGCGACCGCGCTCGTGCGAACGCCCCCGACCTCGGGCGCCTTCAAGCGGAAGCCGATGCGCGAGTTGCGCGCCGCGAACTGGATGCGCCCGTTGTCCTGGCCGTAAGTGCCGGGCTTGGCGATCGTCGCGTTGCCCGCGGACTCGTTGAGGCTCTGCGTCGAGTCGTAGATGGAGTCGGCTTCGATGAAGCCGTACATCGTGGTCGCCCACTTGCCCATGACGACGGTGTTCGTCTCGCCCGCCTTCGTGCCGACCGTGTCGGCCATGTCGTGCGTGGCGCTGTCGTACTCGGCTTGCGAGATGACGCCTTTGTTCAAGAGGAGGCGGAGCGTCGTGAGCTCGATCGAGGAGCCTTGCGGAGCGGCTGCAGGCGCAACCGGGTCCATCGTCGCGGGCGGAGCGGGCGCGTACACCGGAGCGGGAGTCGCCGGTGCGACGGGAGCTGCAGGCGGCGCCGCTGCTGCGGGGGCCGCGGGTGCAGCCGGCGCTGCGGGCGCGGTCTGCGCGAGCGAGGGGGCCGCGAACAAGAGGAGAGAGGCGACGATCGGGAGCGAAGCGCGGTGAGAGCGTTTCATCGGCGAGAATCCTTTCGACGCGCAGCTCGTGGGCTGTCGCGGCGGGCGGACCTTCGCTGTTGTTCGTGACGTTTCGATGACTGCGTCGTGAACAGGAGGACGCAAGCCGAAGCGCGAAAATTTAGCGCGACGCTAGGGATCAGCGCGCGGCCAGCGCTTCGAGACGCGCGCGCCTCGCCGGGCCGTACGGCGGCATGATCGCCAGAACGCCCATCGCCACGCGCTCGGTCATCTCGTTCGCGCCGGCCTGCGAGTCGGCCGGTACCTCGACCGCGAAGCCGCGCTGGAGCGCTTCGGTCGCCGTGGCCAGGATTCCGATCTCGGTGAGGCAACCGGTGAGGACGATCGTGTCGACCTTCAGCTCGTCGAGGAGGCTCGCCAGCTCGGTTCCGGTGAACGAGCTGTACGTCGTCTTCTTCACGACGCGATCGCGGTCCTTGGGCGTGAGCTCCGGCCACACTTCGGTCCCTTCGCTCCCGCGAATGGCGTGCGCGCCCCACCCCTCGGTGCCGCTCAGATCCTCGTCGCTCGGGTCGTGCTCGTCGACCATGTACACGACCGGCACGCCTGCGCTGCGCGCCGCATCGAGACGCGCCTGGAGCGCCGGGACGATCGCGCGTGCGCGCGGCACCTCGAGCGGCATGCCCGGCGTGAGGTGCTCCTTGATCATGTCGACCACGAGCACGGCCTTCCGCGTCGGCTTCTCCATCCGCGCGCGCGCGCTCGCCAGCACGCGCGCGCGCAACCCGGCGCTCGGTGTCATCGGCTCCGACGCGAGCCCGAGCGCAGCGATCGTCTCCGTCACCGACGCGAACGCCGCGCGCACCTCGGGCGGCTCCGAGGCGAGCATCGTCTCGACGATTCGCTCCGGCCTTCCCGCGAGGACGGCGGCGACGAGCTCCGCGATTTGCTCTTCGTTCACGTCCGTCATTGAGACCTAGGGCGCATGGGGGGACTCGTCAAATTGGCTCCCCCCGTAGACGGTACGCGCCAGCAAACCCGCCGGATCGCGCCTCGGCCGGTCCCAGGCGTACCGGCTCGGCCGGTCTCAGGTGGGGACGCCTCCGGCGCTACTCAGTGTGCGATAGGATCGCGTCGTGGCAAGCGACACGACCCCCATCTTCGACTTCAACAAGGCGCGCGACGCGATCGTGGACGAGGTCGTCGCTCGGGTGTGCGGAGCGGTCAAAGATCCGCTGTTGCTGCTGAACGACGCCGCCTACCACGAGACTCGCCGCCTCGGCGCTTCGGGCGGGCAGGCTCTCGCGGAGTGGCGGACGCTGGCCGGCGGTCTCGGGCGAATGAGCGAGGCCGAGCAGCGGGCCAAGCTGGAAGAGCTCGCACGTAGGTATGCATGGGACGTCGCCGGGAACTTCGACCGCCGCGTGTACAAATTCGCGTCGCGGGCGGCCGCTCCGATCATCGGCGTCCTCCTCTCGCCGCTGTCGACGATTCGCAACCTTCACCACTCGCTCGACCTCACCTCGCTCGACGGGCGCATCGACGTTCAGGGACCGCGCGAGCTGGTTCGCAAGCTGTGCGATCTCGGCACCGTCATCCACGTCCCCACGCACCTCTCGAACCTCGACTCCGTCGTCTTCGGCTTCGCCATCGAGCGCGCGGGGCTCGCGCCGGCGACCTACGGAGCGGGGAAGAACCTGTTCAGCAATCCGCTCCTCAGCTTCTTCATGCACAACCTCGGCGCGTACCGCGTCGATCGGCGCTTGAAGCACCAGCTCTACAAGGACGTCCTGAAGGCCTACTCGTGCATCCTCATCGAGCGCGGGTATCACTCGCTCTTCTTCCCGGGCGGCACGCGATCGCGCAGCGGCAGCGTCGAGCGGCGCTTGAAGCTCGGGCTCGCCGGAACGGGCGTGGAAGCGTTCGTGAGGACAGCGGTGCGCGGCAAGACGCAGCCGGTGTTCTTCGTGCCGTCGACCATCAACTACCTCCTCACGCTCGAAGCCGAGACGCTCATCGACGACTTCCTTCAAGAGGAAGGGAAGGGGCGGTACATCATCGAGGACGACGAATCGACGCAGGTGTCGCGCATCGCGTCGTTCATGAACAAGCTGATGGGGCTCGACGCGGCGTGCGTGATCCGGTTCTCGCAGCCGGTCGATTGCTTCGGCAATCCGGTCGACGAGAACGGCGTGTCGCACGACGCGCGCGGTCGGGAGATCGATCCGCTGTCGTACGTGATGGACCGTCACGACGCGCCGGTGCGTGATGGAGCGCGCGACGCGCAGTACACGCGCGAGCTCGGCGAGGTGATCTGCGAGTCGTACAAGCGCGACACGGTCGTGATGTCGACGCACCTGGCGGCCGCGGCGGCGTTCGAGCACCTGCGTCGTGCCGCGGGCCACGCCGATCTGTTCGCGCTGCTTCGCCACTCGGACGACGTTTCAGTCCCCCGCGCGCGCCTGGCGTCGGACATCGACGTGCTTCTGGCGAAGGTGCGGGAGCTCGAGGCGAAGAACGGGATCGTGCTCGCGAACAACCTGAAGAGGGCCGACGGCGCGCAGGTGCTGGACGACGCGCTCCGTGCGTTCGCGGGCTACCACACGCACGAGGTGCTCGCCGCGCGCGGAAACGACCTGCTCCTGCGCGATACCCGGCTGCTCCTCTATTACCAGAACCGCCTCGCGGCCCATGGGCTCGCCTTCGATTCGCTCGCTCCGCGTGGTCGAGCGGCGGCGTAACAGGAACGGGACAAAATCGGCCTGTCGTCGCGTGACGACACCGGGGATCGTGCGCTATGGTCCGTGCCCCCGAGCACCCGGCGCTGGAAAAACCCGTGCGCCGAACGAGCAAACGACAGTCCAAATGATGAGCTCTGACCAGCACCCCGACGAGTCGACGCACGCGCCCGAAGGCGAAGCGTCCACGTCGAACGAAGCCGCCACCGCGCATGAACCCGCGGCGGTAAACGAAGCCCCGCACACGCCGGAAACGGCGAGTCATGCCGAAGCGCCTGCGCACGCCAGCAATGGTGAAGCCGCGGACGCGAGCGACGGTGACGACGGCGAAGAAGACGACGACGCGCCAGCCGGGGACGAGAAGCCGGCCGCGGGGGATCCGGCGAACGCTGCGGCGGGCGGACCCACGAAGAAGAAGCGCCGTCGTCGTCGCAAGAAGAAGGGCGACGGAACGGGGCCGACGGTCGTCGTCGAAGGGGCAGGCGACGGAACTGCGATCACGGCGCCGAGTGCGTCGACGCACGAAGATCGTCAGAAGAAGAAGGACCGTGCGCCGCGCGATCAGCGCGAGCGACCGCCGTTCGGGTACGGCGACGTCGTGTTCGGAAAGATCACCGAGATCACCGAAGACGCGATCATGGTCGACCTGTCGGGCAAGGCTTCGGCGATTTTCGATCGACGCGAGCTCGAGCTGCCGGACGATCTCGAGTACGGCGCCGACGGCGAAGTCTTCGACGACGAGCTCGCGCCGCCGGTGGAAGCCGCTGCTGGGGGCGAGTCGCCTGCGGCCGGTGAGTCGCCCGCGGGCGAGACGCCTGCGAACGAGATGGCGACCGCGGCCGAGGTCACCGTGACCGAGGTCAACGCCGAGCCCACCCCCGAAGCGCCCGCTCCGGAAGCAGCCGAGACCGCGCCCGAGCTCCCCGAAGGCGAAGCGGCTGCAGCTGCAGCGCCCATCGAAGAGCACGCGCACGAAGAGAAGCCCGCGGCTGCGGCGCACGGCGGATCGAAAGAGCCGATCGTGTTCCCGGTCACGAAGCTCGAAGTCGGCGCCGACTTCATCGGCATCGTCCACAACGACGGCGGCCGCGGCGGTCTCGTCGTGCTCACGCGGCATCCGAAGCGCGTTCAGCGCGCCAAGCTCGTCGTGGGGGGCGCGTTCAAGGAGAAGGGCGAGATCCTCGGTCTCGTCACCGGCGTCATCAAGGGTGGCGTCGAGGTCGACGTCGATGGGCTCCGCGCATTCGCGCCCGGATCGCACATGGACCTGCGCCTCGGGATCGACCTGCACCCCGTCGTCGGCAAGCGCCTGCCGTTCCTCGTCACGCAGTACGCGAAGCGCGGCAAGGACGTCGTCCTCTCGCGGAAGCCGTACCTCGAAGCGGAAGCGAAGCTGCACCGCCAGGAGGCGCTGAAGACGCTGAAGGTCGGATCGGTCGTGGAAGGGACCGTGCGGAGCGTCGTGACGTTCGGCGCGTTCCTCGACATCGGCGGAATCGAGGGGCTCGTCCCGCTCGCCGAGATGAGCCACAACCGCGGCGACGGCCCGCACGACGTCTTCAAGGTCGGCGAGAAGACGCCGGTGAAGATCCTCAACATCGACGACCGCGGGAAGGTGTGGCTCTCGCGCCGCGCCGCCACGCCGGATCCGTGGATCGAGGTCGCGAAGAAGTACGCGCTGGGCACGAAGGTGAAGGGCAAGGTCGCTCGCCTCCAGCCGTTCGGCGTCTTCGTCGAGCTCGAGCCCGGCATCGACGGGCTCATTCACACGGCAGACTTGTCGGTGAAGCGCATCGAGCACCCGAACGAGGTCGTGAAGGAGGGGGACGAGATCGACGTGGTCGTCGTTCACCTCGAGATCGGCAACCACAAGATCGGGCTCCACCCGGCCCCCACGGGCGAGGCGGCGAACGAGACTCCGCAGCGCGTGGTCATGCACAAGCCGCTCAAGGTGATGGTCGTCGGCTACGAGCCGAACGGTCTCATCGTGCGCGTGCTCGGCGCGACGGGGCGCAACGCGCGCGGCTTCATCAGCGCGGCCGCCACCGGGACGCCGCGTGGAACGGATCTGCGTCGCGAGTTCCCGATGAACAAGCCGCTCGAGGCGAAGGTCACGGAGATGGACCCGCGCCGCGGCGAGCTGAAGCTGTCGGTGAAGGCGCTGAGCGAGGACACGGAGCGGTCGGCCTATCGGCAGTACCGCGAGCAGGTCACGCGCGAGGCGAAGTTCGGGACGTTCGCCGATCTCTTGAAGAAGAACGTCGAGAAGTAGTCGCGCGCGTTCAGGCGATCGTTCGCGGCGCGGTGAGCTCTTGCAGCTCCTGCGTCGCGGCCGAACGCGACGCGACATCGAGGATCGGGCCGAGTCTGCGGCGCTCGCCTTGCGCGAGAGCGGCAGACGGCTCGTCGATCCATTTGCGCGCTATGAGCGCACCGGCCGCGCGCGCGAACGACGCGTCGTCGACGCCGCCCGTCGAGCCCGGCCACGACGGCGAGGACTGCGCGGCGGCGAGCGCACGGTGGCCGAGGAAATCGAGCGCGTCGGTCGCGTCGCGCCATTCGCGCGCCGCCAGGAGCACGCGGGTCGCGCGTCCGAGCGCGGCGTCGGCGGCGTCGTCGGGTCCCTGCGCCGCGGCGCGAAGGGCGAGCGTCCGCGCGACGGGTGAGCGGACGACGGCGAGCGATTCTTGCGACCACGCGAAGCGCGGAACGGCGCGCGCGCAGGTGGCGAAGTCGGTGAGCGGCGTCGCGCGAAGCAGTCGCGCGAGGACGTCGTTCCATGGGAGCGCCAGCTCCAGGACTCCTCCGTGCGCGACGAGATCGGTGATCGCGCGATCGGCGCGCGCGACGCTCACGCGACGAACGCTCGGCCACGCGAGCAAGCGCGCGGGGGGCTCCTCACCACGGTACTCGTGCGATCCCGTCCACCATGAGACCGTCGCGTCTCTTCGCTCGAGCGCGAAGACGCGCGACGTCCACGTGTGACGCATGAGCGCCTCGTGCGCCGTCGCGACGGGAGCGACCCTTTCGAGCGTCGCGCTCACGAGCGCGAGGAGGCGCCTTGCTGACGCGTGGATCATCCAGCCAGGGCTCGCGACCTGAAGGAGATCGTGCAGCGCCGCGCCGAGCGCCCAATCGGCACCGCTCGGATCGTCGACGCGATCGATCGGCGCGATCTTGCGAGCGACCGCGATGCGCACGAGATCGACGCGCGACGCGAGCTCCGAGTCCACGGGGAGGGCGCCCTCCGCCATGAGCGCGAGCGCGGCGCGCGCGCCGATCGGATGCGCAGGGCTCACGACGCCGCCCAGCACCATCGGCGCCATCACCGACGTGAACACGCGATCGGCGATCTTCGCCGGAGACGGCGGCACGTCACTCGCCTCCCGCGTCGTCGCTCTTCGCGTCGTCGAGAGGCGGCTCGGCTCCGCTGAGCGGCAGCAGCCCCAGAGACCCCGGACGGAGCTCGATCGCCGCGCCTTCCAGCGTGCGCTCGATCGTGTCCGCGATCGCCGGCTCCCACGAGGGGGCCTCGAGGAGCGCCGATTCGAGCGGCGCGAACGCTTCCTCCGCGACGCCGATGGCGTGTCCTCCCGCATCGAGGAACATCACGCGCCCCTCGGGCGAGCCGAGCGCGCGGTGAAGGACGCCGGGCGAGACGGCGGGCGTCACTTCGAAGCCGGCCGGGACGTAGAGCGAAGGGTGCACCTCGACGAAGAACGTCCCCAGCGGGATCGCCTCGATCCCCGCGGGCGATCGCAGGACGACGCCGCGGTTCGTGATCGCGATCGTCGTGCGATCGATCGTCGCGCGCGGGAGCGCGTACGCGAGCCTTCGCAGGAGCGGGAGCTGTTCGTTCCCGATCCACGACGCGGTCACGCTCCGCCACGGCGCCTGCGATGGAAGAAGACGCAACGCCACGCGAACCGCGGGCGGAGCGTTCGCGCTGGTGGCGACGGAGATCGAGCGCGTCTCTTCGCCGCGCATCTCGACGCGCGCGAACGCCCGCAGATCGCCGAGCGGCGGCACGCGATCGAGCGCCCACGGCTCGGCCCCTCCGCCGCGGAGGAAGATCATCCCGTTCGGATCGAACACCGGGCAGGCGCGCAGGCTCACCGGATGCCGGTGCCCGACTTGGACCGCGATCCCGGGGCCCGCGGGCACGAACGTGGTGATCCCCGGCGTGTGGTGCGCGAGCTGTCGCATCCGCTTGGGGAGATCCGGAATGCGGAACACGTACCGTCGCGTGACCCCTTCGTCGAACGCGCTCGCCGACGGCCACTCTCCGAGCGTCACCTCGCCATCGACGCGTGAACGGACGAAGTAATGCACCAGAGCGGGGCCGACGCCCTGCTCGGCGACGATCCAGCGCACGCCCGTCTCCGCTTCCGATCGTGGGTCGACCTGCGGCGTCAGGCGAAGGAGGAGCGCGCGCAGATCGAGCGGGCGATCGACGTCGTACAGCTGCGTGAATTTCTCGTGGTAGAGCGCGAGGCGCGCGTCCGTGGCGAGCAGCTCGGGGGCGTCGTAACCGAACGGCGCCGCCGCGTCGCGGTACTGCACGAAGTGGCGACTGGTGCCGGTGAACGTGAACGCGCCCACCAGCCGCGCCACGTCCGCCACGCGATCCATGCGATCGCTCGACTCCGCGGCCATCTCGATCGCGATCTCGCGCGTGCCGAGCTTCGAGCGCACGAGGCTCATCTGCAGGCTCGGGATCAGGTCTTCGAGCGATCGATCGCGCGTGTAGACCGCGAGCCACGCCACCAGGCGATCGAGCGACGGCAGGAGCACGAGCCCCTTCGCGCCCAGCGCGACCCCTTTCGCGTCGAGGCCGAGGCCCGGCGTGTGGAGGCGCGTCTGGTGGAGGGCGATTCGGTCGAGCACGCCCGCCGATCGTACACGGTCAGCGCGCGAGCGATCGAAGCTGCGCGACGCGATCGGCGATCGCCGCGTGGCTCGCGCCGCGAACGGTGACGTGGCCGAGCTTGCGGCCGGGGGCGGCATCTTTGCCGTAGGCGTGGACGTGCGCTCCCTCGACGGCGAGGAGCTTCGCGCGATCGGGCATCGTGCCGAGGAGGTTGATCATCGCGCTGGCGCCGACGCACGCCGTCGACCCGAGCGGCAGCCCGAGCACGGCGCGCACGTGGTTCTCGAACTGGCTCGTCTCGGCCCCCTCGATCGTCCAGTGCCCCGAGTTGTGGACGCGCGGCGCCATCTCGTTGGCCACGAGGTCGCCGGCGAACTCGAAGAGCTCGAGCGCGATCACGCCGACGTACGACAGCTCGCGCGCGATCTTCTCCACGTACGCCGAAGCCTTCGCCTGAAGCGCGTCGCCGATGCGCGGTGCGGGGGCGTACGAGACGCGAAGAATGCCCCCTTCGTGATGGTTCTCGACCAGCGCATACGACGCCGCCGATCCTTCGCGACCGCGCACGCTCAGAATCGACAGCTCGCGATCGAACGGGACGAACTTCTCGACGATGCTCGGCGCGCCGTTGACCGCGGTCCACGCCGTGTCGATGTCTTCGCGCGTGCGGATCACCGCCTGCCCTTTGCCGTCGTACCCGAAGCGACGCGTCTTCAAGACGGCGGGGAGGCCGAGCGTCGCCAGCGCGCGGGTGAGATCTTCTTTCGTATCGACGCTCGCGAACGGCGCGGTGGGGATGCCGAGATCCGCGAAGAACGTCTTCTCCACGAAGCGATCTTGCGAGACCTCGAGCGCGTTCGGCGGCGGAAACACCGGCACTCCGCGCGCTTCGAGCGCGCGCACGGCGGCGACGGGGACGCTCTCGAACTCGTACGTGATCACGTCGCACCGCGCGGCGAGCTCGGCGAGCTTCGCGTCGTCGTCGTACGGCGCGACGAGGAGCTCGCTCACGTGGCCGGCCGGGCTCTCGGCCGTCGGATCGAGAAACACGAATCGCTCGCCGAGCGTGGCGCCGGCGAGCGCGAGCATCCGCCCGAGCTGGCCTCCGCCGAGGACGCCGATCGTCACTTCGTCGTGCTCCTCGGGATCGCGCTCCGCGGATCGGGCTCGGCGAGGACGTCGCTCGTTTGCTTCGCGCGGAATCGGGCCAGCGCTTCGCCGTGCGCCGTGTGCTTGCCGGCGAGGATCGCGGTCGCGAAGAGCGCGGCGTTGATCGCGCCTGCGCGTCCGATGGCGAACGTCGCCACGGGGATGCCCGCCGGCATCTGCGCGATCGAGAGGAGCGAGTCCATCCCGTTGAGCGCCTTCGACTGCACGGGGACTCCGAGCACGGGGAGCGCGGTCTTCGCCGCCGTCATGCCGGGCAAGTGCGCCGCGCCGCCGGCTCCGGCGATGATCACCTCGATGCCGCGCGACTCGGCGCCCGAGGCGTACTCGAAGAGCAGGTCGGGCGTGCGATGCGCGCTCACGACGCGGACTTCGAACGGGACGCCGAGATCTTCGAGCGTGGTGGCGGCGTGGCTCATCGTCTCCCAGTCCGACTTGGAGCCCATGATGATCCCGACGAGCGGCAGCATGATGGCGCGCAGTATACGCGAACCCTCAGCCCAGGCTTCCTGTCCGCTTCACGGCCAGAGCACTGGGGTCCCACCCGGCCCCTCTCCCGCAAGGGGAGAGGGGAGGAATCGCGCATTCAGCCGCTCCAGACGCGCACAGCGCCCAGAACGGCCGCGGCGACGGTTTCCGTTCGCAGGATGAACGGCCCCAGCGACGTCAAAATCCAGCCACGCGATTCGGCCAGGCGCGCCTCCTCGTCCGCGAAGCCCCCCTCGGGGCCGACGGCGAAGGCGATGGCGCGCTGCTCGGCGATGGCGGCGGCGAGGGGAGGGGCGAGCGGCGCGTCGGCGCTCTCCCACAGCATGAAGCGCGCGGCGCTCTCGTCGACGCGCGCCAGCGAGTCTTCCCACGCCAGCGGCCCCTCGACGCGCGGCGCGTCCGCGCGACCGCACTGGCGCGCGGCTTCACGCGCGATGCGCTCCCAGCGATCGCGACGCGCGGCCTCCTTGTCGCTCGCGACCTTCACGATCGATCGCGCGGTCGCAGCGGCGATGATGCGCGTCGCGCCGAGCTCGGTCGCGTCGCGCACGATGGCGTCGACCTTCTCGCCCTTGGCCATCCCCTGGATCCACGTGAGCTCGGCGCGCGCGACGGCCACGCCGGCACGCGGCGCTTCGATCCGCACGACCACCTCGCGCGACGATGCGCGCACGATCACCGCGTCGGCTTCGATCGCGCGCGCCGGATCGAACGCCACGAACGAGTCGCCCGCCGCGAGGCGGAGCACGCGCGCCACGTAGTGCGCGGCGCCCGCGTCGAGCGACTGCTCACCCGCCGCGAGATCCGCGATCGGTGCGCGCACGCGTCGCATGGCTCACAAGGGGGCGCGCAAGACGAGCGCCACCCACTCCCCTTTGGCCGGTGCGTCCTCGAGCGTGAACGACGCGTACGCCTGGCACACGTCGTCCTTCTGCGGCGCCAGGATCCCGCTCAGCACGAGCAACCCTCCGCGCGCCACCCGTTTCGTCAGTTCCGGCATCATCGGGATGAGCACGCGCGCTTCGATGTTCGCGACCACCACCGGATACGTTCCGCCGATCGACTCGATGGGCGAGCTGTCGGCGTCGAGTCGCTCGTCGAGCCCGTTCCGCGTCGCGTTCTCTTGCGCGACGAGCGCGGCGTCCGCGTCGACGTCGATCGCACGCGCGCGCTGCGCTCCGAGCGTGAGCGCCACGAGCGCGAGGATCCCGCTGCCGCACCCGACGTCGAGCACGGTCTTGCCGACCAGCTCGTTTTTCCGGGTCTCCAGCGCCCCGGCGACGAGCGACGTCGTCTCGTGAAGGCCCGTTCCGAACGCGCGCCCCGGCTCCAGCACGAGCACTTCTTCACCCGGCTTCTCGGCGTACGCCTCCCACGGCGGACGAATCACGATCGACGTCGTGATGGCGAACGGACGAAAGTGCTCCTTCCAGGCGTCGCGCCAGGCGTCGCCCACGATCTCTTCGAGGCGCGGGTTCATCGTCGCGTCGATCGCCGAGATCGCCTCCCGCGCCTCGTCGTGCGACGCGAAGCTACCGACCAGCGTGACCAACCCGGCGGCGCCCTTCACGAGCGTCGTCGCGTCGCGCTCCTCGACCCCTTCGGCGCCGAGCTCGAAGAGCGTGGCGCTCATGACGTCGGCGTCGTCGGCGCTCACATCGACGGCCACGAAGGGAAACCTCGGCTCGCTCACCATCGCGCGCTGAAGCCGTGCGATCCGACGCTCACGTTCACCGTCGACTGGTTGTTTCCGGGAGGCGGCGTGGGGCCGGGCGTCGTCGTATGCGTCTCGGTGTTCGATCCCTTGAACACGCCGGCCGCCGCGAGCACGCCGACGATCGCGGCCGCGCCGAGCACGCTCCCGCCGATCGCGACCGGCAAGACCCACCCCGCTGCGCCCTCGGGGACCGGAATGCGAAACGGCGCCGCCGCGTCTCCGCGCGACACGACAGGGAGCCCCGCGCCGTCGGTCCCCTGCAAGTAGTACTCGACGACCGGCCCCTTCACCGCGCTCGGCGGGATCGACGCGCTCACGTGCGAGCCGTCGAGCGTGGCCACGGTCTCTTCGAACTTCCCGCTCGACCCTCGACGGTAATAGAGGCGCACTTCCTTCACGCGCGATCGCGGGTCGTCGATCGTCGCGGTCAGATCGATCTGCGTGCTCGCCTCGGCCTTCGACGGCGAGGCGTGCTTCATCGTGACCGGCGCGGGGGGCGCTTCGGTCTCCTTCACGAGCCCCGGTCGCCCTTCCGACTCCCAGCGCTGCTTCACGCCCGCGAAGAAATCGCGAAAGCGCGGCGACTCACGCGAAGGAAGCTCGTACGTCGGCTCGAGCGACAGGAGCCCGCGCACCGCGGCCTCGGCCTCCTCCTTGTGGTTCAGGGTGATGTAGTTGAGCGCGAGCAGCCGGTAGATCTCGAGCTTCTGCGCCTTCGTATTGCTCGGGCGAACGAGCGCGCCGGAGAGCGTCTGGATCGACTCTTCGTACTGCTGGTCGTCGAAGAGCGACTGGCCGCGCGCGATCAGATCCGACCCCTGCCGCGCGACCACTCCGCTCGGCTTCGGCGCCTCGGCGAACGCGACGGGAGCGAAGGCGAGCGTCACAGGCTGGAGCGCGAGGACGATCGCGACCGCGACACAACCACGCGAAGCGAACATCGTGCGAGCCTACTCGTCGCGCGTACAGGCGCCAAGACGTGCGACGCGTGCTCGCGCGCGTGGCACCCCGGGTGCACTGGTCTCGGTCGTCGGAGAGGAGCGGTCGAAAAATGCGTCGAATGGGGTTCGCCGGGCTGGGTGTCGTGCTGGTGGTTGCCATCGGAGTGGCCACTGCTGTTGCCGCCTGCGGGAGCAGCGGAGGATCGGGCGCCACCGGCGGAGGCGGCGACGACGGCGGCTTCGCAGGCGAGGGGGGAGCGACGACGGGCGACGGTGGCGCGATCCTCGGCTTCGGTGACGCCGCCGCCGTGGCCCCCGACGGCGCGGTCTTCGGCTGCCCCGGCTGTGTGGCATTCCCTGGACCGACCGCGCCGACGTGCCCGCCCAGTCAGCTGGCACCTCCCACGCTCGCCTATCCGACCGACGGGCTTCTCCTACCGCCGAACATGAACGTGCTGGAGGTGCAGTTCACGCAACCGCCGGGCGCGACCGTCTACGAGGTCGACTTCGAGAACGCGATCACCGACGTCCGTGTCGAGACGCAGTGCCAGGCGAGCCAAGCGCCGGCTCCTGGTCCGATCTCTCAGGTGCGTGACGCGGGGGCGAGCCTCGGCTGCGGCGTGACGCTGTCGCAAGCGCAGTGGAACGACATCTCGAACGCGAACCGCGACGCCGATCCGGTGCGCGTCTTCGTCCGAGCGACCGACGCCAGCGCCACGTGCGTGTCGGTCTCGCAGGCCTCGATCGCGATCTCCTTCGCGAAGGACGATCTGAAGGGGGGCATCTACTACTGGCAGTCGGCGACGTACGGCGGCGTTGGCGGCAAGACCGGCGGCATCTACAGCCACGACTTCGGCAGCTTCGATCCCACCCCCACGCCGTTCTACACGTCCGGCGGCACCGGCACGTGCGTCGGTTGCCACACGCTCTCGCGCGACGGGGTGCGCATCTCGCTCCTCACCGACGACCCCGACGGCGACGACGAGTTCGGCGACGTGACCTCGCACATGATGGACGTCGCGACGCGCACGTCGCTCGGGAACGGGAAGATCTCGCCAGGCTTTCAGACCTGGTCGCACGATCACACGAAGATGCTGGCGACGACGTTCAAGGCCGCGGGTCCCGGCCCCGGTCCTGGTCCCGGCGGCGGCAGCGTCGACACGTCGTTCGCCGTGTTCGACGGAACGTCCGCCGCGCAGCTCGGCACGATCGCGCTGCCGAGCGGGGTCGCGGCGACGCAGCCCGATCTCTCGAAGGACGACGGGTCGCTCGTCTTCGTGGTTCCGCAAGCGGGCACGATCGACAAGTCGGGGGACGATCACTTCAAGGTCGGCGCCCTCTGGGCAAGCACCATCGACCTGACGGGGCTCACGCTCGGCTCGCCCGCGCAGATCCTCGGCGCGACGGGGCACAACTACTATTACCCGTCGTTTTCGCCCGATAAGAGCTGGCTCGTCCTCAACGACGCCCCCGACTCCGCCGACACCGCCACGTCGAACGGCGACGCCTTCTACAACCGCAACGCGCGCGTGAAGCTCGTCCACTTTCCGCCGGCTGCGGGCGCGACGCCCATCGATCTCCCGAACCTCAACGTCGCCGACGGCCTCACGAACTCGTGGCCGCGATGGAGCCCGTTCCCCACGACGTTCCACGGCCATCAGGTGCTGTGGGTCACGTTCTCTTCGAACCGCGACTACGGCCTTCACCTCGTGAACAAGGGCTTCGACAACTGCTATCCGCCGGAAGGGCCGACGTACGATCAGCCGCAGCCGCTCTCGAAGCAGGGAGTCACATACACCGACTGCGCGCAGCCGCAGATCTGGATGGCGGCTGTGATCATCGATCCCGACCCGGCGCTCGACGCGCACGATCGTTCGTACCCGGCGTTCTGGCTCCCGTTCCAGGACGTGACCGCACACAACCACTCCGCGCAGTGGGTCGAAGAAGTGCTCGCACCCGGAGGTGGAGGCGACGCCGGCGCGGCCGACAGCGGAGCGACGTGCGGCGAGCCGACCGCCGCGTGCAGCGAGAGCGCGCTCTGCTGCTCGGACGCAGTCTGCTGCGCAGGGCAGTGCCAGTACACGTGCGCGAAGTGAGCGCGCGCGTCAGGCGTCCTTGAACGTGACCGGCTCGGCCTGCCCTCGGGTCCTGAGCATTCGAACCATCTTCGACCCCAGCGCCATCCCGCTCGCGAGCTGCGAGATCGCGATGAGCAAGAGCGACACCAGCATCAGCGTCATCGAGGCGACGCCCAGGAGCGCGAGGAACCCCAGCACGAACGCGACGATCCCGACCACGAGCTGAGCGCCCGCTGCGAGCAGAACCGTGTCCGCCCTCGTGGACGGGAGAGCGACTCCGTCGCGCAACGTCGTGGTCGCATGCACCAGCGCAGCGCATCCGATGAGGAGGGCGGCGGAGTAGACGAGCACCGCCGTGGCGATCAACGGCATCGGCGCGATACCCCCGAGCGCCAGCGCGCCGAAGACGATCCCGGCAATTCCGGCGATGAAGTCTGCCGTGATTCCCCCCAGGACGTCCCCCTTCGTGAGCGAGTCCTCTTCGCGGTGCTTGAGGCTCGGAGCGAAGCGCGCGCCGATGGCGCCCCCCTCGAACAGGAGCGCGGCGCCGATCGCGAGCGTCGCGCACGCCGCCGTGGCGATGGGGACCAGCCCGAAGAGCCCGGTGAGAGCGGCGAAGACGGCAGCTGCCGAGATCATGACGTCGGCGACCGAACCGGCCGCCGTGAGCTCGACCGATGCTCGTTCCGACAGATCGAAGTCGTGAATCATCGATGGCATGACGACCTCCTTCCTCTTCCGCAGAGCAAGGTGTGTCGCGTTCCTCGCGCACGACAGGGGGCGCTCGAGAAAAAGCGATGGGAGCGCTCCCCCGAACGCTTCAGCCGCCGTCGATGGCGCCGCTCGATCCGTCTTCGCGCGGAGGGAGCTCTCTCGGCGGCAACAGCTCGGGCTCGCTGATCACGCTCTGCGCGAGGAAGATCGCCGCGTCGAGCTTTCGGAAACCGCGCTTTCGATACCAGCCGAGCGCGTGCTCGTTGTTCTCCGCCACTTCGAGCACGAGGTGCGTGAGGCCGCGAACGCGCGCGAGGTGTTGGAGCTGCTCGAGGACGAACGATCCGACGCCGCGCCCACCCCAATCGGGATGCACGGCGAGCTCCTCGACGTAGAGCGGGCGCATGTCGCGTCGCTCGAAGTACGCGGGGTTCACCCACGTGTCCTTGCCGACGATCTCGTACGTGCACTCGGTGTACGCGACGATCTTGCGATCGACGGTGAAGAGGAGCTGCTCGACCCCCTCTTCTTCGTACGTCTCCAGGAAGCGCTGCTTGCTGCGCGGGCGCTGGTACTCGACGGTCGCGCGGTTCACGTCGCGGAAGGAGAGCTTCACGAACTCCCACACCGCGTTGAGATCGCGGCGATGGATGCGGCGCACTTCGATCGTCGGCGGCGCGCGGCGCTTTCGCTTCGCCGGCTTCTTCGCGGTCGCGTCGGGCGCAGGCGGTACGTCCGATGGACGCACGGGCTGCGGCTTCAACAGACCTAGGAGCTTGGCCTCGGGATCTTTGCGGGGACGTGCCACGGAATCGCGATGCTACCGCACGTCACTCCTCGATCGGGAGGATGAGCGTGATCGTGCTTTCGATGTCGATGACCTCCAGCGAAACGAGGTTCTGGCCGATGCACGGGCCGCTCACGCAGTAGCCGTCGCGCGTGCGGTAGAGCGCACCGTGCGAGTGGCAGAGGAGGTGGATCCGGTCGTCGTCCATCGGCGCGGCGCGGACGCCGGGCGCGATCTCTTCCGGATCGCTCGTGACGTCGAGCGGCGTCGGCTGATGGAGGCAGGCGTTCGCCCAGGCGATGACGGCCTTCTCGCCGTTGGCTCCCCGCGCGGTCCCCACGAGCGCGCTCTTCGCGCGACCGATCGCCAGCTCGACCCACTTGCCGAGATCGACGCGCACCCATCGCCCCTCGCGCACCGCGCGCGCCTGATCGCCGGTGAGCGCGACCCGGTCTAGACCAGGATCGCTCACGCGACGTCGCGCGCGCGATTCTTCGCGTGCGCCGGGACGAAGTACACGCGCGCGGCCGGTTGCGACACGAGGAGAGCGCGACGTGCGGCGTACGCCAGCGGAATGCGCGCGTGATCGGCCAGTACCATCGCCGTGAGTCGCCCGCCGTAGACGCAGCCGGTATCGAGCCCCGTCGCCCAGCGATGCAGCTGAAGCCCCGGCGCCGCGTTGTGCCCGAAGATGACGTGCGGCGGCCCCGCGTACCGCGCGCCCCACAAGACGTCGTGCCCGCGGCCTCGCTCGTCGACGCGCACCGTGCGGATGCGCAGGAACGTCGACGGCTTGGTGCGATCCATCGCCACGCCCGGCTGCACTCCGGCGTGAACCACGCGCGCGCCGTGCTCCGGCAAGTCGAGCCACAGCGGCGAGGTCTCGAGCAGCGACCAGTCGACCGGCCTGAGCGCGCGCGACACCTTCTCGTGCACGGGCCCGAGCTTCACTTCGCGCGCGGCTTCTCCGCGCAGGCGCGACATCCGCGCTTCACGCCACGCCAGCAGCTTCTGCTCGTGGTTTCCGCGCACGACGATCGCGCCCGTCGTTCGTGCCACGTCGAGCACGCCGAGCGTATCGGGGCCGCGCGCGATCAGGTCGCCCACGAAGACCAGCTTGTCGCCCGCCGAGAAGTCGACCCGATCGAGCAGCTGCTCGAGCTCGCGCCGACACCCGTGAACGTCTCCCACGATGATGGTGCGCCCCATCGACTTCACCGCTAACGCTAGCGCATCTCGCCCCGCGTCTCGGTTTTTTGGGCGTCGCCCGCGCGTCTCAGCCGTCGAGCTCTTCGAGGTCGCTCGTCTGTTCGAGCTTCGCGCGCTTGGGGATGACGACGATGCCGCCTTCGGTGACATGGAACCGTTTCTTGTCGGCCTCCAGGTTGAAACCGATCTCCGAGCCTTGCGGGATCTCGACGTCCTTGTCGACGATGCACCGCCGAAGCCGCGCGTGACGTCCGATGCGCACGTTCTCGAAGAGCACGCTCTCCTCGACCTCGCTGAACGAGTTGATGCGGCACCCGACGGAGAGAACGCTGCGGTGAATGCGCCCGCCGGAGATGATGCTCCCGTGGCTCACGAGCGAGTCGGTCGCGATCCCGACGCGCGCGTGTACCTCGTCGCGGAAGACGAACTTCGCGGGCGGGTCGTGCGTGACGCCGGTGCGAATGGGCCAGCGCGAGTTGTAGAGATTGAAGTGCGGATGAATCTCGATGAGATCCATCTGCGCCTGCCAGTACGCGTCGACCGCGCCGATGTCGCGCCAGTACCCGCGCCCGTGCTCGTCTTCGCCGGGGACGCAGTTCGTCGCGAAGTCGTAGGCGTAGACCGAGAAGCCCTTCTCGACCATGCGCGGGAGCACGTCGTGACCGAAGTCGTGCTTGCTCTCTTCGCTGCCGGCGTCGCGACTGAGCTGCTCCATGAGCGCCTTCGTCTGGAAGACGTAGTTGCCCATCGAGGCCAGACACATGTCCGGGTTGCCGGGCATCGTCGGCGCGTTGGGATCTTTTTCGTGGAAGCCGATGATGCGCCCGTGGTCGTCGATCTCGATGACGCCGAACTCGTTGGCCTGCGCCTTCGGAACCGGGATGACGGCGACCGAGGCGTCGCACTTTCGCTCGACGTGCGACTCGATCATCTGACGGACGTCCATCTTGTAGACGTGGTCGCCGCCGAAGATGGCGACGATGTCAGGGCGCTCGTCGGTGATCACGTGCTGGCACTGGTAGACGGCGTCGGCCGACCCCTTGAACCACGATTTGCCGGTGCGCTGCTGCGCGGGGATGGCCTCGATGAACTGATCGAGGATCGGCGACAGTCGCCACACGCGCGCGATGTGCTCCTCGAGCGACGCGCTCTTGTATTGCGTGAGCACCTTGATGCGGAAGAGCCCGGAGTTGACGAAGTTCGACAGGACGATGTCGATGATCCGATAGCGACCGCCGAACGGCACCGCGGGCTTCGCGCGATCGTTGGTGAGCGGCGCGAGCCTTCGCCCTTCGCCGCCGGCGAGGATCATGACGAGGACTTGGCTGGGATCGAAGTTGGTGGCGAAGGGGGCCATGGGAGATCGTCGAGGAGACGGGAGGTGGGCGCGCGAAGGCAAGGGAGGATACACTGACCGCGTGGCCAAGCCCGTTCATCTCGTCCGCGTGCCCGTGCCGAACGCGGAGCCGCTTGCGCCTCAACCGGCGGACGCGTTGCGCGTGCTCGAGGTCGCGGTCGAGCGCGGGCGTCACGGGGTGCGCGGCGCCTTGGCAACCGTCGTCGCGCGTCATGGATCGGCGCCGGGGACGCCGGGGCAGAAGCTCTTCGTCGGCGAAGACGGAGCCTGCGTGGGGACGGTCGGCGGAGGCGCGGTCGAGCGCGAAGTGCTCGCCGCGCTGCACGAGATGCTCGCTTCGGATCGCCCCAAGCACGACGTGCGGAGCTTCAAGCTGGGCGCCGAGCTCGGCATGTGCTGCGGCGGGTCGCTCGACGTGATGCTCGAGCCGGTCGAGGCGCTGGCGCCGATGCTCGTCGTGGGGGGCGGGCACGTGGCGACGGCGTGCGCGCCGATGCTGGCCAAGCTCGGATTCGCAGTCACGGTGGTCGATGCGCGCGACGCGTGGGGGAGTCCCGGAAGACTCGACGGCGTCACCTGCGTCGTGGGGGACTACGACGACATCGGGCGCGCCTTTCCGAAGCACTCGGCGGTGCTCGTCATGACGCACGATCACGCGCTCGACCAGGACGTGATCGAGTGGGCGCTCTCGCGCGGGTTCGCCTTCGTCGGCGGCGTCGGGAGCCGAGCGAAGGCGCAACGGACGCGCGATCGGCTCGAGCACAAAGGGTTCAGCGAAGACGACCGCGCAAGGGTGCGCATGCCGATCGGGGTCGACGTCGGCGCGCGGTTGCCCGACGAGATCGCGGTGGCGATCGCGGCGGAGATGATCGCGTGGCGACGAAAGCCGAAGAGCGTCTGAGCGCGATCGTCCTCGCGGCCGGCGCCGGCACGCGAATGGGGGGACCGAAGGCGCTGCTCTTGATCGAGGGCGAGCCGCTGGCGCGCGTGCATGCGCGTCGATTGCGTGAGGCGGGGTGCGGTCGCGTCGTGATCGTGACGCGCGCGGAGATCGCGGCGCGCGCGGTGTTTGCGGATGATGCGGAGGTCGCGGTCTCGGGTGCGCCGGATCCCGCGGGGTCCCTGGCGATCGGGATGCGCGCGCTCGCGCCATCGGCCGACGACGTGATCGTGATCACGCCCGTCGACGCCTGGCCTGCGAGCCTCGAGACGATCGGGCGACTCGTCGCCGCCGTTCGCGAAGAAGCCGACGCGGCGACACCTCTTTACGAGGCCAAGGGTGGCCATCCCGTCGTGCTCCGTGCCCACGTCCTCGCCTCCGACGCGCCGCGTCCTTTGCGCGATGTGCTCGCTGCGCTCGGCTCCCGCCGCGTTCGGGTCGATGTGAACGACGCGAGCATCGCGGTCGACCTCGACACCCCCGAGGTCGTGACCGCGATCACAGGCGCACCGCCACGCTTCGCCTGAGCCTATTTCGCGGCTAGAGTGCGCTCTTTCTACGAGCAGCGGGAGAGGGTGGCAGTTGGCTTCATTCGTTGGTCAGAGCGTGCCGCGCGTCGATGGTCCGGGGAAGGTCCGCGGCACGGCGATGTACATCGACGACTACGTCGTCCCCGGCGCGCTTCACGGCGGCACGGTGCGAAGCGATGTGGCGCGCGGAACGCTGCGCGGCATCCGCAAGGATCCGAAGTTCGATTGGAGCGGCGTCACCGTCCTCACGCACGAAGACGTCCCGCACAACACCGTCGCGCTCATCGAGGCGGACCAGCCGATCCTCGCGCACGGTCAGATTCGCCACTGCTACGAACCGGTCGCGCTCGTCGCCTGCGAGGATCCCGTTCGCCTTCAACACGCGCTCGCCGCGATCACGCTCGACGTGGAGCCGCTCCCGCCAGTGCTCACGCTCGACGACGCCTTCGATCGTCGCGTGGTCATCTACAAAGACGACAACGTCCAGAAGCGCTACGTCATCGAGCACGAGCTGAAGGAGCCGATCGAGAAGATCCTCGCGCGCTGCGACGTCGTCCTCTCCGGGCGCTACCGCGTTCATCACCAGGAGCAGCTCTACATCGAGCCGCAGGGGATGGTCGCGTGGTGGGACTCGAACGGCGTGCACATCACGGGCTCGCTCCAGTGCCCGTACTACGTGCACAAGGCGATCACGTACGCCTTCGGGCTCGAGGGCGATCGCGTGCACATCACGCAGGCGGTCACCGGCGGCGGGTTCGGCGGGAAAGAGGAGTACCCGAGCGTCATCGCCGCGCACGCCGCTCTCCTGGCGAAGGCGACGCAGCGGCCCGTGCGGATGATCTACGGGCGCAAGGAAGACATCGAGGCGACGACGAAGCGGCATCCGGCGCGGGTCGACGTCACGACGGGGTGCACGAAGGACGGCGAGCTCGTCGCGGTGCACATCAAGTGCCTCATGGATGGCGGCGCCTACGTCACGCTCACGCCGGTCGTGTTGTCGCGCGGGATCTTGCACGCGGCCGGGGCGTATCGCTGGAAGCACGCGCGCATCGAAGGGGTCGCGGTGGCGACGAACACGCCGCCGAACGGAGCGTTCCGCGGGTTCGGGGCGCCGCAAACGATCTGGGCGATCGAGCGGCACATGGATCGACTCGCGGCGAAGTTCGGCAAGGAGCCGCTGGCGTGGAAGCGCGAGCGCGCGATGGCGGTCGGGTCGACGACCGTGACCGGCCAGGTGCTGCGCGAGAGCGTGGGGGTCGACGAGTGCGTGTCGCGCGCCATGGCCGCGAGCAGGTACGACGCGAAGCGCGCGGCGTACGACAGGCCGGGCGAAGCGAAGGGGGCCGACGGGCGATCGCGCGTGCGTCGCGGGATCGGCGCCAGCGTGTTCCTCCACGGCGCGGGGTTCACCGGATCGGGCGAGCGACGGCTCAAAGGAAAAGTGCGGATCGATCTGGAGACCGGCGGGCGGCTCCGCATTCGCACGGCGTCGACCGACATCGGGCAGGGGACCGAGACCGTCTTCCGCCAGCTCGCCGCCGACGCGGCGCGCGTGCCGATGGATCGCATCGCGTTCGAGACGCCGAGTACGAGCGCGGTCCCCGACTCGGGGCCGACGGTGGCGTCGCGCACGGTGATGGTCGTGGGATCGATCGTGGCGCGCGGGGCGAAGCTGATCGGCGATCAAGTGCGCGCGTTCGCCGCCGAGAGAGAGTGGCCTGCGTCGTTGCCGGAGGAGTTCGCGCGCGCCGCCGACGCGATGCTGCTGGCGCGCGGCGCGCGGGTGAGCGAGCTCGTGACGTACGAGCCGCCGGTCGTGGCGCAGTGGGACGACGAGACGTACCGCGGCGACGCGTACCCTTGCTACGCATGGGGCTGCGACATCGCCGAGGTCGAGGTCGACCTCGACACGTTCGAAGTGAAGGTGCTCGGCTTCTGGGCCGCGCAAGACATCGGCAAGGCGATCCACCCCGTGCTCTGCGCTGGGCAGGTCGAAGGGGGAACGTTGCAGGCCATCGGGTGGGCGCTCTATGAGGACGTCGTGTGGAAGAACGGAAAGATCATGAACGCCCGCATGACGAACTACGTGATCCCGACGAGCAAGGACGCGCCGCCGTTCGAGACGATCCTCGTCGAGCATCCGTTCTCCGGCGGGCCGAACGGCGCCAAGGGGGTCGGCGAGCTCCCGATGGACGGAGGTGCGCCGGCGATCGCGGCGGCGATCGAGCAAGCGCTCGGCGTCACGTGCGACGACTTGCCGTTGCTTCCGGAGCGGCTCTTCGAAGCGTATTCGCGATCGATGCCGGCGACAGAACGCCAGGGAGCGGCCGAATGATTCGCCTCGTCGTCAACGGTCGCGCGCAACAGGTCGACGCGCCGCCGCTCGCGCGCTTGCTCGACGCGCTTCGGCTCACGCTCGGTCTCACGGGGACCAAGGAAGGGTGCGGCGAAGGAGAGTGCGGCGCGTGCACCGTGCTGCTCGACGGCGTGCCGGTGAACTCGTGTCTGGTCGCCATCGGCCAATGCGAGGGGCGCGAGATCGTGACGGTCGAGGGGCTCGCGATCGGCGAGGAGCTCTCGGAGTTGCAGAAGTGCTTCGTCGACTCGGGGGGCGCGCAGTGCGGGATCTGCACGCCGGGGATGCTCATCTCGGCCGACGCGCTCCTCCGTGACAACGAAGCGCCGACCGAAGACGAAGTGCGCGACGCGATCGCCGGCAACCTTTGCCGCTGCACCGGCTACCAGCGCATC
This sequence comes from Myxococcales bacterium, assembly GCA_003151595.1. Next base: position 66,644 of record PLXW01000040.1, on the reverse strand, counting down.
GTCGACGCCATCGGTGACGCCGCGGTGAAGCTGGCCACGATCCAGAAGCCTGCGCCCGGCGCGTCGGGCGACAAGAGCGGCGCATGAGCATGATCCCGCCCCGCGAGGGGGTTCGCACGTTTCCGCCGTCAGGGCTCGCGAAGACCGAGCTCGCTTCACCGCGCACGATCGACGAAGCGTGCGAGCTGCTCGCGCGCTCCGGCGTCGAAGGGAAGCGAACGGTCATGCTCGCCGGCGGGACCGACTGGATCGTCGATCGCCAGCTGATGCCGGCCGAGAAGGCCGTGCCGGTCGATCGCGTGATCGATCTCACGCGCGTCGAAGCGCTGTCGTCGATCGCGTTCCACGAAACGAACGGCGAGCGGCGGATGACGCTGGGCGGAGGGGTGACGTACTGGGCGCTTCGCCGCGACGCGCGCGTGCTCGGGACGGTCCCGATGCTCGGCGTGATGGCGCGCGACGTCGGCGCCGTGCAGATCCAGACGCGCGGAACGCTCGCGGGAAATATCGCGACGGCCTCACCGGCGGCGGACGGAGTGCCGGCCTTGATGGCGCTCGACGGCGTGGTCGTTCTGACGAGCGCGCGCGAGCAGCGCCGGGTGCCGCTGGAAGAGTTCTTCACGGCGTACAGGAAGACAGTGATGCAGAAGGACGAGCTCATCACCGCGATCGACGTGCGCGTGCCGAACGACGGCGCGATCGTCACGTGGCGCAAGGTGGGCACGCGCCTGGCGCAGGCGATCTCGAAGGTCGCGCTGGCCGCGGTGATCGAGCGCGACGCGAGCGGCGTCGTGACGCGCGCGCGCTTCGGGATGGCGTCGGTGGGGCCGGTGACGGCGCCGATGGTGAACGTGCGCTCGCTGGTGGAAGGCAAGACGCTGGCGTCGATCGATCGCGCGGCGCTGGGCGCGGCGGTCGCGAAGGACATCACGCCGATCGACGACGTGCGGAGCACCGGCGAATACCGGCTTCACGTGGCCAAGGCGCTCGTGTGGCGCGCGCTGCATCCGTGAGCCCTCACCCCCGGCCCCTCTCCCGCAAGGGGAGAGGGGAGGAGAGATCATGCGCTGGCTCCCCCTCTCCCTTTACGGGAGAGGGGGTTGGGGGGTGAGGGGCGCGGGTTACGCTTCGGAAATGACGAGCCTCCGCGGCGCCGCGTCCGCGGTCTCCAGCCATCGCGCGCTCACCGGGTTGACGCCCGCGAGCACGCCGCGCAGGAGCAAGCGCATCGCGTGGTAGCGCCACATCGCGAGGCGGTGCCCCTCGGTGGAGTGAATCGCCTGCGTCGCGCAGCCGGTGTGGAGGACGGCGTGCGTCTCGAGATCGATCTCGCAGAAGATCGCGTCGTCGGTGAACGTGGCGCGCGAGGTCTCGCGGTCGACGACCAGCTTGGTGCGGGCGCCGCTCATGCGCGCGGTCATCACGAAGCGGCCGCGCGGGTCTTGCTCCACGAAGAAGCCGTCGTGCTTGTCGGCGTCGAACGTGGCGCGGGCGCCGAAGAAGCGCGGCTTCACCTTGTACGGGCCCCCTTCTTCGGGGCAGAAGACGTCGCAGTTGCCGCAGTCGTTGCAGAAGTCGGCGTAGTTCGCGAACTGGCGCTTTCGCTTCACCGCGAACGCCGGCGCGCTCTCGACGACCACGTGACCGCCGCGCGCGACGAGCTCGGGCGCGTCGAAGGTCCCTTCGTCGATCTCGACGGCGAAGTTCGCGTCGTTCGGGCAGACGGCGACGCACTTGTCGCAGGCGATGCAGTCGAAGAGCGCGAGATGCGAGCCGATGCGGCGCGGGATCTTGTTGTTCTTCGGCGCGGCGTAGCGCGGATCGTCGGTCACCTTCGCGGCGTACGCGCTCAGGTTGGCGAGCGCCGCGGCCTTGCCGTCTTCGATGCCGCCGGCCGTCGCGCGCACGAACGACGCGACGTCGCGCGCGTTCACCGCCTTCATGCGCTCCTCGAGCTCCTTCAGGTACTTCGGGAGGCGGCCGTACCCGCCGGGACGAAGGAGATCGGTGCACGTCGTGACCGGGACGAAGCCGCAGGCGAGCGTGTCGGGGAAGTTCGTGCGATCGATGCCGCCGGAGAACGAGAGCGGGTACTTGCCGCCCGTGGCCTCGGCGAAGCGCGCGGCGGCGTGCACGGCGAGCACGTGGAGCGGCGCGCCCGAGAGGTACATCTGCTTCTGGTCGGCGCCGAAGAACGTCTTGTGGTTCTCGACGACGAGCGTGTTGGTGAACTTCGCACCGACGCGCCGCCCGCGCTTCGTGGCCTCGACCGAGAGGCGCTCCATCATCGACACCGCTTCGTCGAAGCGGAGGTCGCCGTCGAACGCGGGGGCGTGGATGCGCAGGTCGTCGTAGCCGAGCGTCCCGCGGAGAAGATCGGCGACGCGCTCCTTGCCGAGGATCGTCGGGTTCATCTTCACGACCACGTGGCAGTCGTGCTCCGCGAGCAGGTGCATCGCGATGCGCTCGATCTCGTCGGGCGCGCAGCCGTGGAACGTGGAGAGCGTGATGCAGTCGTACGGCTCGTCGGGGACGGCGACGTGGCCGACGCGCGCCCGAAGGTCGGCGGGGAGTGACGCGAACGCGGCGTCGAGGAGCGGGCGGGCGTGACGCAGGCGGTGGAGCCACGTGCGCACGGCGTCGCTGCGGATGCCGTCGAGCGAGTACCCGACGGAGACCTCGAGCTGAGTGGTGCGCGCGGCGGCGGGCATGGCGAGGAGATCGGCGGCGATGTGGATGAGCGCCCAGCCGGCGGCGTACTCCACGAGCGACTCGTCGAGCGTGAGCTCCTGCGACCACTCGACGTTGAAGCCGACGTTCTGCGCGTCGATGCACGGGCGCGGGATTTCCAGGCGATCGAGCACCTGGATGGTCTTCAGCTCGAGGATGCGCGCGCCGCCGAGCCACGCCAGCGCGATGTTCTGCGCGAGCTGCGCGTGCGGACCTGCGGCCGGGCCGACGCCGGTGGCCGCGCGGGCGCCGTGGTTGTCGACCGAGAGATCGAAGCCCTCGCTCGGGCCGCGCCAGATCTCGCGCGCTTCGAGATCGTAGATGGCGCCGGTGCGCGCGTGCTCGACGAGCATGCGGCGAACGAGATCCTCGAAGCGGTGCGGGACGATGATGGCCATGGCTTAGGCGATGTCTTTCATGCGCGACCAGAGTCGCGAAGCTTGAATACGGGCGCGCGCGGCGAACGCGGGCATGTCGAGGCCTTGTACGACGCCGTGCTTCAACACGAAGCGCCCTCCGGCGATCGTGTCGCGCACGCATGCGCCGGAGAGTCCGAAGAGGAAGTGACCGGCGAGGTTCGAGGCGTCCATTGGCGTCGGCGGGTCGTACGCGAGCACGACGAGGTCGGCGCGCTCGCCGGGCGCGATCTGCGGCGCGCGCTCTTCCCCTTCGAAGCGAAGTGCCGCGAGCTTCTGCGCGCCGACGATGCGCGCGATCGCATCCATCGCGAGACCGTCGTTCGCCTCGGCGTGACGGAAGAAGTGCGTCTGCGCTTCGGTGATCATGTCCGCGCCGATCCCGTCGGTGCCGAGCGCCACGCGCGACCCGCTCGCCGGAGCCACGCCGACCGCGTTGTTCATGTTCGAGCGGGCGTTGGTCACGATCCACACGCCGTTGCGCTCGAGGGTGGCGCGCGTCTCGGCGTCGAGATGGACGGCGTGCGCGACGATTCCGCCGCGGCCGATCGCCGAGAGCAGGCGCGCGCCGACCGTCGTGCCGCGCCTGGCGGCGTCTTCGCCGTCGTCGGGGCCTTCCGCGACGTGAATGTGCAGCGGCGCGCCTGACCACGAGGCCTGCGTGGACAGCTCTTCGAGCGTGTCGTCTTCGAGCGTGAACGGCGCGTGGGCTCCGAACATCGCGCGCATGGGGAGCGCGGCGTCTTCGCGGCAACGCTTGGCGAAGCGGAGGTTCTCGCGGAGGCCCGCGTCGCGTCGCTCGCGTCCGTCACGGTCGCTGGTCTCGTAGCAGAGCACGCCGCGGATCCCGACCTTCGCCAGCGCGGACGCGATGCGATCGAGCGATCCGTCGATCGCGTTCGGCGAGGCGTGGTGATCGATGACGCACGTGACCCCGCGCTTCGCCGCTTCGATCGCGCCGGCCATCGCCGAGACTTCGACGAGCTCGTCGTCGAGCGCGCGATCGAGCTTCCACCACACGCGCTGGAGGATCTCCTTGAACGTCGTCGGCGCGACGGCGGGCGGCGGCATTCCGCACGCGAGCGCCGAGTACAGGTGCGTGTGCCCGACGACGAACCCGGGCATCACCACGCACCCGCTCGCGTCGACGCGCGACGCGTGCGCTGGAACCTCGCCGCCGACCTGCACGATCCGATCGTGCTCGATCACGACGTCGGCCCGCGTGACGCGCGGCGGATCGAGCGTCGCGACCGTGCCGCCGACGAGGGCGATCATCGCGAACCCTCACCCCCAGCCCCTCTCCCGCAAGGGGAGAGGGGAGGAGAGATCGACTTTCGCTCCCCCTCTCCCTTTACGGGAGAGGGGGCGGGGGGGTGAGGGGGCGCGATCACGCGCGTTCCCGAAGTACGCGAGCTACATCCTCCAGCGACACGCCGATGCGATGCGCCGGCGGCGCCTTGGCCGACGCGCCCGCCACGTCCTTCAGCCCGTTGCCCGTCACGACGACCAGCACGCGATCCTTCGCGCCCACGATCCCCGCTTCACGTGCGCGGAGGAGCCCCGCGAACGGCGCGGCCCCCGTGGGCTCCGCGAACACGCCCGTCTTCGACGCGATGTCCTTGGCCGCTTCGAGGATGGCGTCGTCGCTCACGCTCACGATCGCCCCTTCGCTCGCCTTCACCGCGCGCAGCGCCTTCCGCCAGTTGCGCGGCTCGCCCACCGCGATCGAGTCAGCGGCCGTCACGGCCTTCACCTTCTCGGTCTCGTTCGTCTTCGTGTCGCCGAAGTTCTTCTTGGCCCACGCCTTCGCCAGCGGCGCGGCCCCCTCGGCCTGCACGGCGAGGATGCGCGGCAGCTTCGGCAGCACGCCGAGCAGGTGCATCTCGCGCATGCCCTTCCAGATCCCGGCGGTGGTGCAGCCGTCGCCGAGCGCCACGACGACCCAGTCGGGCGGATCGCCCGCCAGCTGCTCGCCGATCTCGAGGCCGCACGTCTTCTTCCCCTCGACGAGGTACGGGTTCACCGCGCAGTTGCGGTCGTACCAGCCGTGCAGTTTGCACGCGTCCTCGCAGAGGTAATACGCCTGGTCGTAGCTCCCCTCGACGAGGAGCACCGTCGCGCCGAACGCGCGGAGCTGCGCGACCTTCGCCGGCGGCGCGTGCGCGGGGACGAAGATGATCGCTTCCAGCCCGGCGTCGGCGCAGAACCCGGCCAGCGACGACGCCGCGTTCCCGGTCGACGAGCACGCGATCGTCTTGAACCCGAGCTCGCGCGCCTTCGTGGTGCCGACGGCCGACGCGCGATCCTTGAACGACGCGGTGGGCAAGCGCCCGTCGTCCTTGATCACCAGCGACGCGACCCCCGCCTGCTTCGCGAGCCGCGGCGCATCGACGAGCGGCGTCCCTCCGATCTGAAGCTTCGGAAGTCCCTTCTCACCGGAGATGGGGAGCAGATCGATGTACCGCCAGATCGATCCCAACCGATCCGCCGGCGTCGTCCCGATCCCGTGCGTCTTCATCGACGCGCGCGCGACGTCGTAGTCGTACTCGACGTCGAGGATCCCCTCGATGCCGCACACGGGGCACGTGTACGGGTGCTCTCCCTCGCGGTAATGCGCGCCACATTGAACGCACGTGAGTCGCGCAATCTTCGTCATGCTCGTCATGAAAATCTCACTCGCTGAATTCACACCCTCCACCGAAATCGGGGGAGGGCAGGGTGGGGGAGCACGGGGAGCCCTGGGAGCTACTCCGCCGCCGCCGCCCGAACCTTGATCTTCCCAACGCCGATCGCCCGCGCCGCCGGACTGTCCTTCATCGGCAACACGAACCGCCGGATCCCGTCGAACGCATGCAGCGCCCCCTGCACCGCAGGCGCCGTCGGCACGAGACCGATCTCTCCAACCCCCTTCGCGCCGTACGGCCCTTCGGGCTCGTGCTCTTCGACGAGGATCACCTCGATGTCGGGCGTGTCCTTCGCGCGCAGCGGGCCGATGTCGCGCATCGAGAACGTCACCGGCATTCCGAGCTCGTCGCACGGGAGCTCTTCGGTCAGCGCGTAGCCGAGCCCCATGTGGACGCTCCCCTCGATCTGCCCCGCGCACAGCGCAGGATTGATCGCGCGCCCCACGTCGTGCGCGGCCACGACCTTCTCGAGCTTCCCCTCCTTGTCGAGGATCACGAGCTGCGTCGCGAAGCCGAACGCGGTGTGCGTCTTCAGCTTGTTGCCGGGCTTTGGTGTGCCGCCGAGCTTCGTCGTGTCGTCGATCAGCTCGTCGCCTTCGTACACGCGGCCGACGAGGTCGGAGAGCTTCGCGCCGGCGTCGAGATCCGCCTTCAGCTTCTTGCCGGCCGTCACGACCGCGCGCCCGCCGAGGAGCGTCGCGCGCGATCCGGTCGTCTGGCCGCAGCCGAGCTGGTACGTCGAGTCGACCTTCGGCACGAACAGCTTCGCCGCGATCCCGGTCGACTCCACCGCGCACTGCACGAGCACCGTGAGCAGCCCCTGGCCCATCTCGGTGTAGCCGTTGTAGAGGCTGATCTGCGCCTCCGTGTCGATGACGAGCCGGACCTTCCCCCACTCCAGCGCGCCGTTGCCGATGCCGCTGTTCTTGATGCCGCAGCCGAGGCCGCACGCTTTCCCTTCGGCGAGAGCGCGGTCGTAGTGCGGCTTGATGGCGAGGAGCGTCTTCTTGAGGCCGACGNNCGCTCTTCTCGAACACCTGGCCGCTGGCGAACGTGTGGCCGACCTCGAGCGCGTTCTTGAAGCGGAGCTCCCAGCGATCGAGCCCCATCTTCTCGGCGAGGATGTCGATCGCCCCCTCGAGCGCGAACTGCGCCTGGTTCGCGCCGAACCCGCGGAAGGCGCCGCACGGGACGTTGTTCGTGTACGCGGCGATCGCTTCGACGTCGACGTTCGGCACGTTGTACGCGCCGCAAGCGTGACCCGCGGCGCGCTCGAGCACCTTCGAGCCGACGCTGGCGTACGCGCCCGAGTCGCCGAGCATGCGCGCCTTGACCGCGGTGAGCATGCCGTCGGCATCGGCGGCGATCGTGTAGTGCATCGTGATCGGGTGGCGCTTCGGGTGGAGGCGAATGCTCTCTTCGCGCGTGAGCGCGAGCTTCACCGGCCGCCCCGTGACGCGCGCGAGGAGCGACGTCTGCGCCTGCACGGACATGTCTTCTTTGCCGCCGAACGCGCCGCCGTTCGGCACGAGCTCGACCTCGACGTCGTCTTCCGCGAGGCCGAGGAACTTCGCCACCTGCCGGCGGTCGTCGAAGATCCCCTGGCCTTGCGTGAAGAGCTTCACGCCCTTCGACGTGGGGTACGCGACGCACGACTCGGGCTCGAGGAAGAGGTGCTCGATCCGCTGCGTCTTCCACGTGCCGGACACCACGTGCGCGGCCGAGGCGATCGCGCCGTCGGCGTCACCGCGACGGATGACCGAGTGGCCCAGCTTGTTCTCGTGCGTGGGGTTGATGCGCGGCGCGCCGTCGGCGATCGACGCCGCGGGGTCCACGATCGGCGTGTGCACGTCGTAGTCGACGACGATCGCCTTCACGGCCGCGCGCGCGATGTGCTCATCGACCGCCGCGACCGCCGCGATCACGTCGCCGACCATCGACGTCGTCATTCCCACGCCGATGAACGGCGGCCAGTCTTCGTAGAAGATCCCGACGCGGTTCTGCCCGGGGACATCCTTCGCCGTCACGATGGCGATGACGCCCGGCATCGCTTCGGCGGCGCTCGTGTCGATCGCGCGGATCGTCGCGCGCGCGTGCGCGCTCTGGAGCACGGCCGCTTCGAGCATGTCCGGCAAGCGAAGGTCATCGACGTACGGACGATCGCCCAGCGCGAGATCGACGCCGCGGACGCGCGCCAGGTTCTTCCCCACGCGGCCGTCTTCTTCCAGCGGCGGCACGGTGCACTCGCCGCGCTTCACCTTCGCCGCGAGTTCGATGGCGTCGAGGATCTTCGTGTAGCCGGTGCATCGACAGAGATGCACGTCGAGGTGCTTGGCGATCTCTTTGCGCGACGGGCTCGCGTTCTTCTCGAGGATGGCCTTCGCGCGCATCACGATCCCGGGAATGCAGAACCCGCACTGAAGGCCTGCCGCGGCGACGAAGCAGCGCGCCCACAGGTCTCGCTCTTCGGGGCTCAGCCCTTCGAGCGTAGAGACCGACTTCCCTTCGATCTTCTCGGCCTTCGTGGCGCACGCCACGCGCGGGTGCCCGTCGATGAGCACGAGGCAACAGCCGCACTGCCCTTGCGGCGAGCAGCCGTCTTTCGGCGAGATGAGCCCGCATCGTTCGCGCAGGAGATCGAGCGCGGTGTCTTCGGGGTGGGTGGCGACGGCGACGTCGCGGCCGTTCAATCGAAAGCGGATGGTCGGGCCGGCGACAGGAGAGGGTCGCAGTAGCTCGGGGCGATGCTCGCGCGGGTTCGACATCAGTCGCGCCTTTCAAGGCTGCCGAGGCGCAAGCGGGCGCCCGCGGCGGAGGGGCACCTTACTCTACTTCCGCGGGAAACGCCGCGCCGCCGCTCACTTCGCGGCGGGGGTGACCGAGGCCTTCTCCAGCATGAATTTGTAGGCGTACCCCGAGCCGAAGTCCTGGTTGGTCCGGACGATCCCTTTGGCCACCACGTCGGCGCCGATCGCGGCGGTCGCGTCCGTGGTCACGAGCAGATCGCTGCTGCCGTCCTTCGCGTCGCCCGTTCCGTCCACCAGGTGGATCCAGTTGCGGTCGAGGATCGCGTCGGTCTCCTTGGCGACTCGCCCGACCACCGTCACCGTCTTCCCCTCGAGCGCCGCCGCGTTCTTCGCCAGGTCCGCGATCGTCGTCGCCCCCGCCAACGCCTTCACGTTCACCTTCGCGTTCGCGTTCGCGTTCGCGTTCGCGTTCGCGTTCGCGTTCGCGTTCGCGTTCGCGTTCGCGTTCGGGTTCGCGTTTGCGTTGGCGTTCGCGCCCATCGCCGGCGCCGTCTCGTACCCGGGCAGCAGGCCGAAATAGATCTCATCGAAGTCGCGGTTCAGCTCGCGGCTATGAAAGTGCCGCAGCACGCTCGCGCTCACGACGGTCACCATCTTCCCGTCCTTCACAGGCGCGCGATAGACCGCCGCCCACGTGTCGCCGCCGTCCCCGGCGATGCGCAGGTACGTGTACTGCGCGACGTCGAAGTGCTCGCGCAGGACCCCCGCGAGCGCGTGGTCGGACCCACGCGGATCGGCCGCCGGGGCGCCCGGGTCTTCCGGCGCTTCGGGATCGATCCCGTCCATCCCCTGCGTCGCTTCCGGATCCTCGGTCGGATCCGACAGCGGCCGCGCCGGGACCGACGCCGTCGTCGGAGGGCGCGGCGCGTTCGTAGTGAACGCGGCGATCGCAACTCCTGCGGCGACCGCCACGACGAGCAACACGGGCATCCACTGCTTCACCGCCCCCCATGTGCCATGTGCGGGGCGGGTGTTCAAGCGAATGGGAGCGGCGGGGCTACCCGCCGTCGCCCGCGTCGGAGAGCGCGCACGGGTTGAGCGTCGTCGCCGGAACGCCCGCGACCTGCGGCAGTCCGACCTCGTCAGCGGTGAACCCGATGCCGATCGAGACGGCGTCGCACGGCGTGCCGGCCACGTTCGACCCGTCGTGCATGATGTCGGCGGCCTGCTCGATCGTCGTCACGAGCGTCTGGAACGTCGCGCTCCCGGGGCAGAACGAGGCGTTGATGTTCCCCGCCGACCCCGCGAAGGCGTTGACGAGATCCGTCGTCAGAATGACGCCCGCGAGCACGCCCGACGTGGCGTGCGTCCCACCATTCGTGAACGTGATCACCGCGTGCCGCACCGGGAGCACCATCGCGGCGCCGCCGACCGCCACGGCGATCGACACTTCGTCCGCGAACCCGACGAACGTGCCGTTCGCGATGTACGCGCTGGAGAACACCTCGGTCGAGACCACGGGGTTGGCGAGCGCACCGCCATCCGCGATGCCGGTGGTGACGAACGCGGGGTCGAGCGGCCAGTTGTCGCTCGTCGTGAACGTCGGAAGCGCGCCTTGCGCGTTCGGCCCTTGATTGAAGGGGACCGCACCGAACACCTGCCCGTGCAGGCCCGTTGCGGTCTGCGAGAGGTTCGCTTCGTCGAGCCCTTTCAGGTCGATCATCAGCGTGTACGTCCCGTTCATGATCGCCGCCGTTTCGGTCGCGCTCGGGTTCGTGGCGATCGCCGCCAGTACGGGGACGAGGTTCTCGCCGAACGAGTTGTCGATGCCGTTGTTGCCGTCGGCCATGTTCTTCTTGTTCGCGTCCTGCGCCTGCGTGCAGACGTCCGTGGACACGGCGGTCGTGGTCTTGCCGTCGATGTCGTAGCCGAGCTCGTACCAATCGGGCTTGGCGCTCACCGGATCTTTCTCGTCGCCGAGGTGGATCGCGTGGATGACGAAGGCGTGCTCCGTCGTCGCGCTCGTCGCGGCCGCGTCGGGCGCGGACGGGGGCTCGGCCGCGCCGTCGGAGCCGTAGCCGGTGGGGCCCGCCTCGCCGCCGCCGTCGTCGCCCGAATCGCCGAGCGTGGCGTCGGGGCCGCCGTCGCCGGGTGTGGTCGCGTCGTGGCCGGCGTCGGTCCCGCCGTCGCCGCCGCCCGCGTCTTGCGCGATCGGCACGCCGGGGATGACGCACACGAAGACCGAGAAGTGCATCGTCAGCGCGGAGGCGTGGGTCGCGTCGGCGACCGACGTCGCGAGGGGGACGAACTGCGTCGTGCCGACGGGCGCGGTGTAGATGACGATATCGTTCGCCGTCGTGCCGGCAGGGAACGAAGAGGCGTCGAACGCGAGCGTCACCCTGACCGGTAGGCTGAACTCCTGCCCCTCGGGGCCGAACGTGTACGGCGTGCCGACCGCCGTGGCGCCCGAGGGCTTGGGCGCGTTCGGCGTCGCGTCGACCGTGACGGCGATGTTCGCCGCGAGCGCGCCGGTCGGAATGTACACGCCGCTCCCGTTGGGCGTGTAGACGGTGCCGCCGTGCGCGCCGATGGTCGCCGCCGCGTGCTCCGGCGCCGCTTGCGACGAGTCACTCGTCGAGCACCCCGCGAGGCCGCTCATCGCGCCCGCTCCGACCATCATCGCCGTTGCGAGAACTGCCGCTCTTGCCCATCTCATGATCGAACTCCTTCTAAGTGCCGCGTCGCTCGCGAAGCGCAGAGATCGCTCTGCTGCGAGCTCACGACTTCACGTGGCGTGCCACGCACGATGGGTCCATTCAAGTGGTCGACTCACGCGTCACCCATGAGGGTGACAAGGCGGGTGACGGGCCGTTCGGTCCCTACGTTGTTCGCGGTTGCGAACTTTCGCGCCCCGTCGTACCTCGCGTGGCATGCGCGTTCGCGCTTCGAAACTGCAGATCGCTGCGGCCGTCGCCCTCTTGGCGACCAGTGGCTGCAAGCACCCGTCGCCCGAGGCCGCGGCCGACGCGCAGGTCGACCTCGCCGAGGGGGGCAGCGAGACCGTCGCCATCGCCATGCCCGAAGCCGGCGCCGACGGCTCGGTCGCCGCGAGCCCGACGATCTACGCGCTGGGCCTCATCACGCCGATCATGAGCGAGCCCGAGTGGCCGGCGCACGATCCGTCGAAGGCGAGCGAAGAGCGCAAAGGGGTCGTGCGTCTCGGCTACCTGCGGCGCGGGGACAAGGTCGCCGTCAAGCCGACGCTCGTGAAGAAGTCGAGCTGCCTCGAAGGTTGGTACGAGCTCCTGCCGTTGCCCGGCGCCCCCGCCGGCACGACCGGCGGCTTCGTGTGCGGCAAAGACGCGACGCTCGATCCGAGCGACAAGGGGCTCGCCGCCGCGCCTCACGCGCCGAACATGGAAGGGCCGCTCCCGTACGAGTACGGGCTCAACCTGGTGAACGGCGCGCCGCTCTACCGCCGTCCGCCGCTTCGCAAAGAGCGCGCGGAGTACGAACGCGGTCTGCAAGTCGGTCGCGCGTTTCGAAAGAAAGACGGCGACGACTCCGCCCCCGCCTCACCCGTCGCCGCCACGCAGAGCCCGAGCGACTCGCAAGGCTCCGACGACAGCGCCGGCGACCCGGCCTGGTACCTGAAACACAAAGACCGATCGCAGGTCTCGATGGACGATCTCAAAGGCGAGACGTCGCTCATCGACAAGCGCATGGTCAAAGGGTTCTACCTCGCGCTCGACACCAACGTTCACGCCTTCGCCGGCAACTTCTGGCGCACGACGCGCGGGATGTTCGTCCCCAAGGAGCACGTGCTGGTGCACGATCCGAAGGTCGAGTTCGAAGGGGTCTGGTTCAACAAGGAAGGGGAGACGCGGCACTTGCCGCTCGCCTGGATCACCAACCCGCATCAGTGGAAGTACACGATCGACGAGGCCGGCAAGGCGCACCGCCACGATCACGTCGACCGCTTCACGATCGTGCAGCTCACTGGCAAAAAGCAGATCGTCGACAACAAGAAATACTGGGAGACCGAAGAGGGGTGGTGGATGCGCGACATGGACGGCACGTTCGCCGACCCGCTCCCGCCGCCCAAGGACATCGCCAAAGGCGAGAAGTGGATCGACGTGAACCTCACGAAGCAGTCGCTCGTCGCCTTCGAAGGGGACAAGCCGGTCTTCGCCACGATCATCTCCACCGGCCGCCACGACGACGACAACCCGGCCAAGGATCACCGCACGCACGCCGGTGAGTTCCGCGTTCGCGAGAAGCACATCTCGGCGACGATGGACAACGACACCGCGACCGACGGGCCGTACTCGATCGAGGACGTCCCGTGGATCATGTACTTCGACGGCAGCACCGCGCTTCACGGCGCCTTCTGGCACTCACGCTTCGGTCACGAGCGGAGCCACGGCTGCGTGAACATGACGCCGCACGACGCGCACGAGCTCTTCGGGTGGGTAGGTCCCACTTTGCCCGCAGGGTGGCACGGAGTGCATGCGACGGACGCCAACCCGGGTACGCGCGTCATCGTGCACGACGAGGGGAAGACGGCCGCGGAGAGTAAGAAGAAAAACGACAAGAACGACGACAAGAACGCGAAGAAGGACGACGACGACGCGACGCAGTGAGCGGCGCGTGGCGCGCGCGGCCGGACGTGGGCGCGAGACTCACGCTCGCGCAGTCACACTTCCTCATTTGAGCTGGCGCGCGGGAGTTTGGTGGCGTCTCCCATCGGTCCCCCGTTACCTTGAGAAGTCTGGCCTCAGAGCCAAAACGACAAGGGGAACGATCGATGCGCCTAATGTTCAAGACGACTGCATGCCTCGCCCTGGCTCTCGCTGGCTGCTCTGCCGCCGACTCGGGATCTGGTAGCGCGGGGCAGACCGTCATCTTGGCGCCGGCGCCCGTCGCCCCGGCCGTGATGGGAACGCACGGAGCCATCGTCTCGTATTTCGAGGGGAGCTTCAGCGTCGCCACTCGGACGATGAGCATCGTGTACCGCGCGCCGGCGGGCGAGCTTCAGCCGCAGGGGGGGATCCCGATCCCCCCGTCGGGATCGGGCCCGACGGCCACCGTCACGATGCACACGGCGGGCGGGACCGGCTACGACACCGCCGAAGGGTGCCAGGCGAAGTCGCTGTGCGGGAACGTGCAAGCGGTCAACGGCTTCTCGGTGCCGGCGACGTTCTACGCCTATATCGACTCGACGGTCCCGTCGGGGATGACCGGCGGTCCGTGGGAGTATCTGAACGTCGCCGCCAATTCGAGCTCGAGCGTCCAGCAGTGGGACCTCCTCGACGTGAGCGCGACCGACTTCCACTTCAGCGGCCACACGGAGGTGGTGTTCGCGAACTGCAAGGTGCTCCACACCATCCTCCCCGCGGTCGGCAGCGGCGTCACGGAGATCAATCCCGGGCTCAACACGATCCCGGCCTACTGCGACATGACGACGGCCGGCGGCGGCTGGACTCAGGTGTTCGACGAGAACGTCGACTACCCGTCGTTCCAGGCGGGCTACCGCTCCGACTGGCTCTCGGGCGTCGCGACGACGCCTCCGAACGGCGGCCAGTATTCGATCTTGAACGTGCTCGGGGCGTCGGGCGCTGCCCTGAAGGGCGCGGCGGACTACGAGTTCCTCTTCGATTGGGGGAGCGGCGGGTCGCTTCAGTGGCTGCAGACCGACAACCCGATGGCGATCATGGACGTGTCCCCTTCGGGACTCTCGGTCCTCGCGCAGAATCCCGCGGGCATCGCGCAGACCGGAACGGGGTGTGGGTCGTTCGCCGGCCTCTACAAGTCCAACAACGGCTCGGCGGTGATGAACGCCGACAACAACCATGGGTGTTGGTACTTCGCCGTCGGCGACACCGCGGGATGGCCCGGGACCGTCGGCGGCGTGGGTATCCCGGCCTACTCCAACAACAACAACCCGGCCATGGCCGAAGCGAAGCTGTACGTGCGCTGAGCGCGCGGCGTTTCGATCGTCTCCCAGAAGTTCCTTCGTTGCTCCAAGGATCGGATTCATGAGTCAGGCGAACGAGAAGAACCCAGAGAACCGAGTCAGCGAGAGCGCTGACGAGCGCGCGACCTATGAGCGCCCGCGGTTGGAGAAGAAGCGGTCGGTGGCGCGCGTGACTCTGTTCTCGGGGTCCGGGGCCTCGGGCGCGTCGGGGCTCACGTCGGCGTGAGGTGAGGTGACTGAAGCGCACGTCGCGGGCCAGGGCTCTCGCGGCGTGCGGTATCGTTGCGCGCATGATCACAGGCGCGCACGCGATTCTCTTCAGCAAGGACGCGGACGCGGACCGCGCGTTCTTCCGCGACGTCTTCAAGTACCGCTTCGCCGACGCGGGGCACGGGTGGCTCATCTTCGCGTTGCCGCCGGCGGAGATCGCGTTCCATCCGTCGGACGAGAACGACAAGCACGAGCTCTATTTGATGTGCGACGACGTGAACGCGCTCGTCGCCGACATGAAGAAGCGCGGCGTGGAGACGAGCGCGCTGCGGGAAGAGCGGTGGGGAGTGATCACATCGATCACGATGCCGAGCGGGTCGAGGTTGGGGATTTATCAGCCGAGGCATGCGAGTCCGCTGGACGCGCATGGGGGGCGGAAGGTGAAGAGCGTGAAGGCGAGCGTGGCGAAGAGGGGGGCGGGCGGCGCGAAGAAGAGCGTGGGGAAGAAGAGCGTGGGGAAGAAGGGCGTCGCGAAGAAGTCGAAGAAGCGCGCGGCGAGGTGAAGATGCGCTGGGGCCTTCTGCTCCTGCTTGGCGCATCGGCGTGCGGCCGTCACGACGAGTCCGTCGGCGATACGGGTAACTCGGTTCGCTGCAATGCGTCGCTCGCGTCGGCGTGCGCGAGCGGCGATTACCCCGTCGGCGTTTGCCCTCCGTTCTCGGCGAGCGCTCTTCCCGGGCCGTGGTGCCAGGGCCATCCAAACTCTGGACGCATCCATGGATCGTGCGCCGGCTACGCGGTCTTTCCCGTCGGTACCGGAGTCGATACCTCGGTCTACTTCATGTACTCGGCGGCGAGCGGAGATCTCGTGGCGGCGCTCACAGTGTCGAACGGTGAGTCGAACGGAAACGGCATCGCGTGTGCCGGAGGGAACGCCGACTTTGCGATCCCGCTCACGTGTTTCGGAGAGCTCGGGTCTGAGCTGGTGAGCTTCACGGGGCCCGGTGCGGCCGCGGGATGTTCCACGTATGACGCGGGCGTCGTGAGTGACGTGGGCGACTGAGGAGATGCGCGAGCGCGCGTTCGGAAAGTGTTTGAATGGAGATGTTCCGATGAAGAAGAAAGCGGCCAGAACGATCGTCGCGGCGCTCTTGCTCGCCACCGCGGCGTGCTCATCGAGCGGGAACGCCGGATCGCCGAGTGACGCGTCGGACGACGCGGGCGGCTCCGCCGACGCGAGCGGGACTCTCCGCTGCAGCGCATCGCTCTCGTCGGTTTGCGAGAACCCCGGATCGTATGATTGCCCTCCGTCCTCCGCGAGCGCTCTGCCCGGGCCGTGGTGTGCGACGAATCCGCGAGCGGGATCGATCCTCGGCGCGTGCGACGGCTACACGGTCCTCGCGGAGGGAGCGGGCGTCGATACGACGCTCTTCTTCATGTACGCGGCCGACAGCGGAGCGCTCACGGCCGTCGTCTTCCTGGTCAACGAGGTCGCCTTCAGTTGTGTCGGCGGCGATCCGAGCTTCGCGATTCCGCTCTCCTGTTTCGGAGAGCTCGAATCGCTGTCGGGATTCACGGGACCGGGCGCTGCTCCCGGGTGCTCGGGCTTCGATGCGGGACTTCCGAACGACGCGGGCGAGGCGAGCGACTAACGCTTCCTCTTCCCGCCCGCCTTCTTCTTCACGCTCCCCGCCTTCTTCTCCACTTCCGCATCCATCACCGCCTCCACCACCAGCCCCCACGGCCGCGGCGTCTCCGGCACGAAGAAGAACGCGAGCCCGATCTTCTTCTCCACCAGCTCATCGCCCACGACGAGCACGCGCACCACGACGCGCGCGTTGTCACCGAGCGACTCTTGCAGGCGCTTCGTGTCGGCCACGCGCGTCGTATGAACGGTGACGCCCATCAGATGCTCCGGCGCGACCTCGCCGACGAGATGAAACCGCGCGCCGACGCCGACCTTCGTGCCCAGGATCGCCGCTTCGTGCGCGGTGAGCCCGCGCTGCGCTTCGACCCGCGCCACGACGTACGCGCGCTCCCCTTCGTGAATGCGAAACGCGGTGAAGACGTCCTGATAGAGCTTCGCGCCCAGCGGCGGGAGATCGCCCCACTCGGTTCCGCGCAGCGGCGGGCGAGGGTGCTTGCGTTCGAGCGCGACGAGCTCTTCGAGGCGCGACGCTTTGGGGAGCTGGGTGATGCCGGGGGCGGGGGGCGGAGGAGCGCTCGTCGACTTCGACGGCGGAGACGAGCGCGTTGTCTTCGCGGGGTCGTCGTCATCCTCCGCGGGCCGCGCGATCCCTCCCGGCGCGAGGCCGAGCGCCTTGGCGAGGAACTCGATGGTCGCGATGCGCCCGATCGGATCGCCATTCTCGTATTCGCGCACCGTCCGCACGCCGACCCCCGCGACTTTCGCGAGGCGCTCCTGCGTCCATATGCGCCCGAGCCGGGCCTCGCGGAGCGCGCGGGATTTCATGCGCCACATCGGGGATAGCTCTAGCAAAGGACCGAGCGCGCCGGAACCGCGGTGAGCTTGGCTGCCGAGGTGGTGAGTTTGGCGAACGAGGTCGTGAGAATCGCTGCCGAGGTGGTGCGCCGGCTGGAACGGACGTCAGTTCGTCGAACGCGGTGGTGAGAATCGCTGCCGAGGTGGCGCGCCGGCTGGAACGGACGTCAGTTCGTCGAACGCGGTGGTGAGAATCGCTGCCGAGGTGGTGCGCCGGCCGGAACGGACGTGAGTTCGCCGAACGCGGTGGTGAGAATCGCTGCCGAGGTGGCGCGCCGGCTGGAACGGACGTCAATTCGGCGAACGAGGTGGTGAGATTTGCTGCCGAGGTGGTGCGCAAAGCTCCTCGATCACCCGGATGGGCACATCGGCAATTGCGACGCCGCTATGCACTGCCAGAACCCGAGCAACGTCACCGCGCAGTACCCGCCCGTCCCGCACGACGCGCAGTCGGAGTCGTTGGTGCACTCGTCCTTCGGCGTGTGGCAGTAGTACGCCTCAACGCCCGGATCGTCGCCTCCTTGGCAGTCCGCCTGGCGAGATGGTGAGCAGTAGCCGCCCGAGCCGCAGTCCGCGTCCGTGTGGCAGTTGCCGAAGTAGCAGAGGTTGTGCACTCCGAGTTGCGGAGTGCTGACCGAGCACCCGCAAGGTCCATTCGGGCAATCGCTGTCCGTGAAGCATTGGTCGCCATTGCAAAACGTCGCGCCACCGGCGTCCGGATAGGCGCGGCACGTTTGCGTCACCGGGATCGTCCCGCATCCGGCGTCCGACGTGCACGAGTCACCGGGCGGTGGATAGGAAGGGGCGCTCAGACCGCATGCGACCGCCGAAGGGCGATGTTGCAGCGGAGGGCTCGCGGGCTTCCCGAGTCCGCAGCTCGCGTCCGTCGCTCCGTCGCTCGCTGCGTCCTCCGCGCTCGCCGCGTCCCCCGTGCTCCCCGCGTCGCTCACGCCTCCGCCGTCGCTGGGCGTCGTGCTCGCGACGCGACCCGAACAGGCGTACGCCGCAAGCGATGCGATCGCGACGAGGAGCAATCCCGGAACCTGCATCCCTCGCGATCGGCGCATGCGCGGAAGCGTAGCAGCGCCTCGCTGACGGAGTCGCCGCGCGCGCTCACCCCGACGGGCACTCCGGAATCGACGACAGCGGCACGCACTGCCAGAACCCGACCTGCGTCACCGCGCAGAACGCGCCGGCACCGCACGCCGCGCAATCGGAGTCGTTCGCGCACTCGTCTTTCGCGGTGTGACAGAGGTACGTCACGTTGTCTGGCGAGGCGTGCGAGCAGTCCGACTCGAGCGACGGCGAGCAGTAGCCGCCGGGGCCGCAGTCCGAATCGACTTGGCAGTTGCCGGGGTAGCAAGCGTGGAGGTTCCCCACGGAGCGATCGCTGTACAAGCAATCGCATGGCCCGTGTCCGGTGCAGTCCTCGTCGGTGAAGCATTGGTCGGCGTTGCAGAAGGTCGCGCCATCGGCATCGGGGTAAGCGCGGCATGTCTCCGTAAGGGAAAGGTCCGTCGCGCACGCGGCGTCCGATTGGCATGACGCATCGATGTAGTAGCCCGCATCCGAGAGGTGCGGTGCGATCGGCGCGCTGAGTCCGCACGCGATGGCGGATGCGCGATGTTTCAGCGGCGGCCCCGCGGGCTTCGCGAGTCCGCAGCCGGCGCCGGGGCCGACGTTCGCTGCGTCGTTCGCGCTCCCGCCATCGCCGCTCGCGCCGTTCGGCGCGCGTCCGTTCCCGCACGCCGCGAGCGATCCGATCGCAACGAGAAGCAGCCCGACGCTCCGCGTACGCGCCTCGTTCATCACGCGAGCCTAGCATTCGCACTCCGCGCGCCCCTTCGCGTGTCCCCAGACCGGCAGCTCACCGGCAGCTCACCGGCAGCTTCGCGCGCGCCCGCTCTCACGATCTCCCGCAAAACAAGCCGCGCGCACGCTCCATCGCGAAGCTGCCGGTCAACTGCCGGTGAGCTGCCGGTTCGGTGCAGCGAGATCCCCGTATCAACGACCTCACGGAACGACGTCGCGAAGGATTCTCCTTCCCGACTTCGCCCGTAACGCGAAGCGCGCGCCCGAGACGCTCTCGCGTTCCCCCTGCGGGCAGAAAGGAAATCTAATGATCATGAAGAAAACGAAGAAAAGCATCCCGGTCGATCCGACGACGTCAGTCGCCGATCAGCTGGGAGCGATCGCGACCAACCTCGCTTCGACTCCGACGCTGTCGGCGAAGGAGCGAAAGCTGGTCGGAGGACGATCGCGCCGCGTACCTGACGCCCTCATCGAGCTCGTGTTGAAGCTCGCGGAGACCAACGGCGGACAGGTCGCGGGAATGCCGATCGACGTCACCGCTGCCCGCGCCACGCTCACGCAAGTGAGCGCGGCAACGACGGCGGCGGCGTCGAGTCGGCGAATCGCCGCGAAGCTGGACGATGACGCTCTCTCGCAACGAATCGTCGTTGCGGAGCGCGCCTTCGCCATCCACACGGCGCTCCGTCGCCTCGTGAACACGCCGGAGGGAGAGCCCTTCGCGCGTGCCAGCGAGGAGATGGCGTCGGTCATCCGCAACCAACCGCGCCGCAAGCGCGCGTCGGCTGCGGCGAAGCCGGCGTCGCCGTCCGAAGCGGCATCGCCTTCGACGCCTGCGTCCACGACGCCTGCGCAGTCACTCCCGGCGGCAACGCCGGTCGTGAACGCGCCGGTGACGGCGACGACGGCGGCGAATCCGTGAGTGAACTGATCGAGGGCGGCTCTCACCGTGAGACCGCTGACACCACGCAAGTCGCCGCTGCGACGCGCTCTCGAAAGAGTTCGCGTTGCGGCGGCGGTTTCGTTTTGTGCGCGCGCGAATCGCGATCACTCGGGCGCGGCGTCGCTCGCGCCGTCGGCCGTCGCGCCGTCAGTCGTCGCGCCGTCGTTCGCGCCGCCGTCTTCGGCGGGCGTGCATCCCGACTGCTCGACGTACCCCACGGGGCACGGCTGGCACGGACCCGAGACGATCTGCGCGCCGCATACGCCGGAGTCGGTCACCTGGAAGCAGGCCACTTCGACCTGACACACGCCCCCCGAGTCGAAGCCCGAGTCGGGCTCCGGGTGCTGCTTGCACTGCGTCGTGTAGCCGTCGGGGCACGCCCCGCACGGCGCGGAGCTCTTCTCGGCGCCGCAGAAGCCGTCGCTAGAGACCTGGTAGCAGGCCACTTCGGTGAGACACGTCGCGGTGGGCCCGGCCGAATTCGACGAGCACGCCGCCGCAGCGACGAGCGCGACCGAGGACATGGCGAAGACGAAGAAGGAAGCGCGCGTGAACATGGGATGACTCCTGAGTCGGGGTTGAGGCGAGGTGGCACAGGTTTCGGCCCGAAAAGCGCCGAGCACACCCGTTCAGAGCACCCGCCGTGCCGCGCAGCGCTCCGCGCGTGTCATCTGAATGCGTGACGCCGGAGCCGAGCCCTACCTCGCGAACAACACCAGCAACGCCCCCGCCGCCACGCCGAAGGCGAACACCGGGAACCAGCACGCGATCGCGCGCGACCGCGCGTCGTCCACCGCCGCGTCGAGCGACCCCAGCTCCACCACCACCACGCGGTTCGACTCGGCGTCGACCAGGAGCACGCCGTCGACGCCGAACGCCACGCGGTACTCGAGGAGCTGCCGTCGCGTCGCGGCGCAGTCCAGCTTCGGCGCCACGCGCCCGGTCTTCACCTCGGCGACGTAGCGACGTCCGTTGCGCGAGACGAGCAAGTCGGCGCGCAGCGCGACCTCCATCGGCTCGCCGTCGGCGTGCACGGTCCATCGCCCCGGCACTTGCCGCGCGAGCACTTCGTAGCCGGCGCGCGCGACGATCGCTTCGGCGCGAACCTCACCGGCGGTCGCGCGTCGCGTTCGTGCGCGCGCCTTCCACGAACGCGCGAGCTGCCCCCACGTGAGCCGCGCCGTCTGGACCAGCGCCGCTACCGACGCGAACGCCGCCAGTGCGATCCACAGTCCGCTTCGCGCGATGTCGGCCTGCACCCTACGAGCGAATCACCCGCGCGCTGTGCGTACAAGTTTTGCGCGTTCGGAGACGCGGCTCTATCCACGAATCACGCGACCACTCCGCACATGTGACACCTCGCGCCGTGTCACCGCCACGCTCCCGCCGACGACGACGTACTCGATCCCCTCGGGGTACGAGACCGGCTCGGCGAACGTGGCCGTGTCGCGCACGCGCGCTTCTTCGAAGGCGACGAGGTTCGCGCGCATGCCGGGCGCGACCGTACCCAGGTCGTCGAGTCCGAAGGCGCGCGCGGCCTGCGAGGTCATCTTGCGGATGGCTTCCTCGAGCGTGATGATCCGCTCGTCGCGCACGTACTTGGCGAGCACGCGCGGGTACGTCCCGTATGCGCGCGGATGGGGTCGCCCGCCGAGCAGCGCATCCGTGCACACGTTCACGTAGGGGAGCGCGAGGAAGCGCGCGACGACGCTCTCGGTCTGCGAGTGGCTCACCATTCCGACGCCCATCGCTTCGTCGCGCAAGAGATCGAGCGCGAAGTCGAGCGGGTCGCTCTGGTCGCCCTGCCGCGCGCGCGCCGCTTGCGTCATCGTCTTGCCGAGCAGATCCGCATGACGACCGCTCGGGATCTGCGAGATGACGATCCCGTCGGGCCCGGTCCACTTCCAGAAGTTGTCCCACGCGCACTCGTGCGTCTCCTGCATCGCCTCGCGCATGCGCGCGCGCGCCGACGGATCGCCCAGCCGCTTCACGGTGATGTCCGCGCCGCCGTCGTGCGCCCACGGCGGGAGGATGGCGCCGAGCAGCGTGGAGCCGGCGGTGTACGGGTACTGATCGCACGTGATCCGCACGCCGCTCGCGCGCGCTTCGTCGATGCGCGCGAGGATCGCGTCGGCCTTGTCGGCGTTGTACTTGCCGGCGATCTTGAAGTGCGAGATGTGCAGCTTGCAGCCGCTGGTGCGCGCGACGGTGAGCATCTCGTCGAGCGCTTCGACGATGGCGTCGCTCTCGCTTCGCATGTGAACCACGATGGGGACGTCGTGCGCGGCGAGCACGCGCCCGAGCGCGATGAGCTCGTTGGTCTTCGCGTAGCAACACGGCGCGTAGATGAGCCCCGTCGACATGCCGATGGCCCCTTCGACGAGCGCGCGATCGAGCTCGTGGAGCATGGCGCGCATCTCGTCGACCGTGGGGGCGCGATCGTCGGGCCCCATGGCGAACGTGCGGAGCGCGCCGTGCGGCACGAGGTACGCGAAGTCGATGCTCGATCGCGCGGTCTCGACCGAGCGCAGGTAGTCGCCGCACGTCGTCCAGTCCCACGGCGCCTCGGGCGGGTCGCCGTCGAGGCCGGAGAGAAACCGGCGCGTGACCTCGACGTGCTCGCGCCGCACGGGCGCGACCGAGATCCCGTCTTGCCCCAGCACCTCGGTCGTCACCCCCTGGCGCAGCTTCATGGCCAGCGTCGGGTCGGCGAAGAGATGCAGGTCGGAGTGCGAGTGCGTGTCGATGAACCCGGGCGCGATGACGAGCCCGCCGCAGTCGATCTCTTGATGACCGCGGAGGCCATCGGCCACCGCGACGATCCGATCTCCATCGACCGCGACGTCGGCGCGGCGAGCCGGCGCTCCCGTTCCGTCGACGACGCGCGCGCCGCGAAGCACGAGGTGATGCATGGCCCACGGTCTACCAGACCGAGAGGCAACGCGGGCGAGCCCGATCGCGTGCTATCGGTGAGGGCCGATGCCCGGATCGCGCGTCATCCACGGCGACAACCTCGACGTACTCCGCACGATCGCGAGCGACTCCGTCGACCTCATCTACATCGACCCGCCGTTCAACACCGGGAAGACGCAGAAGCGCGAGCAGCTCGTCACGGCGCGCAGCGCGAGCGGCGACCGCACCGGCTTCGGCGGACACCGCTACACGACGACGCGCATCGGCTCGCGCGCCTTCGCCGACACGTTCGACGACTACCTCGCGTTCCTGGAGCCGCGCCTGGTCGAAGCGCACCGCGTGCTGGCGCCGACGGGGTCGTTCTACTTCCACATCGACTACCGCGAGGCGCACTACTGCAAGCTTCTGCTCGACTCGATCTTCGGCCGCGCCGCGTTCCTGAACGAGATCATCTGGGCGTACGACTACGGCGCGCGCGCGACGAAGAAGTGGCCCGCGAAGCACGACACGATCTTCTTCTACGCGAAGGATCCGGCGCGCTACGTCTTCAACACCGACGACATCGATCGCATCCCGTACATGGCGCCGGGCCTCGTCGGCCCGGAGAAAGCGGCGCGCGGAAAGCTTCCCACGGACACGTGGTGGCACACGATCGTGAGCCCCACCGGAAAAGAGAAGCTCGGGTATCCGACGCAGAAGCCGCTCGGGATCTTGCGACGCATCGTCCTGGCGTCGTCGCCACCGGGGGGCTTGGTCCTGGATTTCTTCGCGGGGAGCGGGACCGCGGGCGCGGCGGCGCTGGAGTGCGGAAGGTCGTTCGTGCTGGTGGACGAGAGCGAAGAGGCGATCGCGGTGATGAAGAAGCGGTTCGAGGGCGCCGATGTCGCGTTCGAACCCTCACCCCCCGGCCCCCTCTCCCGCAAGGGGAGAGGGGGAGGAGCCAACGCGTGATTGCTCCTCCCCTCTCCCCTTGCGGGAGAGGGGCCGGGGGTGAGGGGTCGCTTACGCCGCGACCCCTTCCAACTCTTTAAAGAGCGGCGCCAGCTCCGCCCTCTTCCTCAGCGGCTCGCAGAACTTCGTCGTCAGCGCGATCAGCACCGTCTCCAGCTGGTCGGCGAGCTTGCCCGCTTCGCCGATCTCCTTCTCGCACTTCAGCTGCTCGGCCTCGATCGACTGCTCGTGGTTCGCCAGCGCCGCGCGGAGCTCCTTGATCTGGAACTCGAGATCGCTCACGGCGCGCTCGTTCGCCGCGCTCTTCGCGATCCCCTTCTTCTCTTCTTCACGCACCACGTACCAGGCGTCCATCGAGTCGGCCGCGGCGCGGTAGGCCGCCGAGAGATCCTTGTACGGCTCCTGAAATCCGGAGCGCCCTTCCCAGAAAGCGATCTCCTTGTACGTCAGCACGAACTGCGCGGCCGCTTGCTTCGTCCGCTCTTCCATCGACTGCTCGCGGAGCTTCGCCGCGCGCATCTCGTCCTTCGCGCGCGACGCATCGACGCCGAGCGCGTCCACCGCGAACCCGAACCGCTGGCGACCGTCGCGCCCGCGCTGCTCGATCTGCTCCAGCGATCGCTGCGCCATCATCGATCGCGATCGCAGCTCCGCGATCCGCCGCACGTGCGCCTTCACCTCGGCCAGCGTCTTCGACAGCTCGGGCGGCGCGCTGCCGTTGAAGGCGCGCGCCAGCATCTGCTCGAGCAACGTCGTTCGTTTCTGCCACGCCTCGATCCCCACCGCAGGAAGCGACACCGACTGCGGGCGCGAGCTCGCGGGATCGGTCTCGGGCTCCACCGGGATCGGCGCGCCCATGTCCTTCGCGATGGCGGTGAGATCGCTCATCACGCGATGCGCATCGACCGGCCGCGCCTTCGCCTCCTTCGCGAGCAGCCGCAAGACGAGCGCTTCGAGCTCCGGCGGCACCTTCGGATTGATCGCGCGCGGCGACGGCGGCGGCTCCTTCAGGTGCTTGACGAAGTACGTGGGGATGTCCGGCGCTTCGAACGGCAAGGCGCCGGTGATCATCTCGAAGAAGATGACCCCCAGCGCGTAGAGGTCGACGCTCGGCCCGGCCTCGCCCGCGCGAATGCGCTCCGGCGCCATGTACTGCGGCGTGCCGAACAGCTCGCCCGCCCCGGTGAGCCGCGAGTCGCTGCGCGATCGCGCGATGCCGAAGTCGAGGAGCTTGGCCAGATCGGTCCCGTCGTCGCGCGTGCAGAGGAAGATGTTCTCGGGCTTCAGGTCGCGATGGATGACGTCGAAGTCGTGCGCGCGCGCGATGCCGCGGGCGATCTGGATCATGATGCCGAGCGCGCGCGGAATCGGGATGGGGCCGAGCGCGATCAGATCGGCGAGCGTCTGGCCACGGAGGTACTCCATGACCATGTACGCGGTGTTCTCGTCGGCCTCGCCCTGATCGAAGATCTCGATGATGTTCGGGTGGCTGAGCTTCTGCGAGCTCTTGGCCTCGCGGCGGAAGCGCTCGCGCACGACCGGATCGCTGGCGTAGTGCGCGGCGAGGATCTTCACGGCGCACGGCCGATCGACCAGCTTGTGGCGCGCGCGGTAGACGGTCGCCATGCCGCCTTCGCCGATGACGTCCTCGAGGACGTAGCGTCCGGCGAGCAGCGTCCCGATGCGCGGGTCCTCGAGCGGGACGAGATCCGACCCTTCGACGAAGCAGAACTTCGCCTCGTTGGGGTACCGCATCTTGCACTGCGGGCAGGTCTTCAAGGCGCGCTTACCGCTAGTGCATCCCTTGGGCGAGATTTCCGCAACCCCCTGCCGGGCGTTCAGCGGGCGGGAGCGCACGTAGGCCCGCAAATTTGACGGTTCGCGCGCGAGGTGCGAATCGGTAGGGTCGATGTCGAGAGCCGCGGTTCCTGGTTTTTGCGCTGGTTTTTTCGCGCTCCTCGCGGCCCTCGCGACGTCGCCCGTCGCCACGGCCGCCGCGCCTCTCCCGGCCGCACCGGCGAAGGCGGCGCCCAAAAAGCCGGTCGCGAAACCCGCGCACCCGGTCTCGTCGCGCAATCGCCCGAGCGACGCCGCGACCCGTCACCTCGTCGCTGCCGGTCCGACGATCGACGACGTGGCGCTCGGCGCCGACTCGCCCGAGCTTCGCTCGTTGCGTGAAGCGGAGCGCGAGCTCTTCCCCTCGGCGACGCCGTCGCTCGGCGACTCGTGGCCCACCGAGCTCCCGTCTCCGCTCTCCGCCACCGGCGACGCTCCGCGCGTGCACGCCTCGGGTCTCCCGCCGACGCCGTCGCCGAGCCTCCCCCCCACGGCCGTCGGCGGACACGATCTCGCGTGGCTCTCGCAGCTCACGATGCCCGATCTCCCGGTGCGCTGGGACGCGCGCGTCGTCCGCTACCTCGAGTTCTTCAAGGACGATCCGCGCGGGCGCCAGGTGCTCCAGACGTGGATGCGTCGCTCGGGTCGCTACCGCGACGTCGTTCGCCGCACGCTCCGCAAGAAGGGGCTCCCCGAAGATCTCCTCTGGCTGTCGATGATCGAGAGCGGCTTCGACCCCGTCGTGCGCTCCGCCGCGGGCGCGATGGGCCTCTGGCAGTTCATGCCCGACACGGCGCGCGCGTACGGCCTCTCCATCGATCGCTGGAGCGATCAGCGACTCAGCCCCGAGGCCGCGACCGAAGCGGCCGCCGATTTCCTCTCCGACCTGCACCGCCGCTTCGGCGGCTGGGAGCTGGCGATCGCCGCGTACAACATGGGGTACTGGGGCGTCGCCGGGAGCATTCGCAAGTACAACACGAACGACTTCTGGGCGATGTCGCGCCTCGAGTGCGCGCTGCCGTGGGAGACGACGCTCTACGTCCCGAAGATCCTCGCCGCGGCGATCGTCGGGCGGAACCCGCACGTGTTCGGGCTCGACGACATCGTGGTCGACGCGCCGCTCGAGGGTGAGCCCGCGCTCGTCCCGCCGGCCACGTCGCTCGCCTCTGTGGCGCAAGCGGCGGGGTGCACGACGAAGGAGATCGAGCAGCTCAATCCGGAGCTGCGCGCGTCGCGCACGCCTCCGGCGCAGCCGACGGGGGGAGCGCCGGCGAGCGCGCCGCTCAGCTGCTCGGTGAAAGTGCCCACGGGTCGCGCGGCGCTCGTCGCCGTTTCGCTCGCCAAGCAGCACAAGGATCAGCCGCTGCCGGAGCGTTACGTCGTTCGCTTCGGCGAGTCGCTGGAGCAGATCGCGGCCACGCACGGGACGACGCTGGCGAAGCTCGTCGACCTGAACGCGATCGCCGCGGGCGAGGTCGTGCGCGGCGGAACGGTGCTCCTCGTGCCGCCGCCGTCGACGTCCGCGTCGGCGTTGAAGCCGCAAGCCGTGAACCCGACGCTCGCGGCGATGGCCGCGTCTTCGGGAGCCGCCGCCGCGAAGGACGACAAGCAAGCGGTCGCCGTCGTCCCCGCCGACATCTTCGTCTACCCGGATCGCCGCCGCGTCTTCTACCGCGTGCTGGTTGGCGACACGATCCGCGAGATCGCCGACACCTTCCACGTCACGATCGACGAAGTCCGCCGCTGGAACGATCTCGATCCCGCCGCGCGCCTCCAGGAAGGCATGACCATCCAGCTCTTCGTCCCCACCGACGCCGATCTGAAGAGCACCGTCGTCCTCGGCGAGAACGACGTGCGCGTCCTCCCCGTCGGCTCCGACGAGTTCTTCGCGTACTGGGAGTCGCTGAAGGGGCGGAAGCGCATCACGGTCACCGCGGGCGCGGGCGACACGCTCACGATGCTCGGCAACCGCTACGGCATGACGCCGGGAATGATGGAGCGCATCAACCACCGCAACCGCGGAGAGAAGCTCTCCGCGGGCGACTCGGTCGTGGTGTACGTCGCCGAAGCGCGCGTGGGCGGAACGAGCGGCCCGGTCGTCGACCCGACCGCGCCGCAGCCGAACGGCCCGCTGCCGGACGCGCCCGCGCCGGACGCTTTGCCCGCGCTTCGCTGATCCCCCCCACTCCGTCATCCTGAGGAGCGCAGCGACGAAGGACCCCCGGGCGACTCGCGTCAGAACCGGTAGTTCAACCCCACGCCGATCACGTCCGCGCTCGCCGTGTATGTCCCGCCGTTGATCGTCTCCGCCGTCGGCGTCGGATTCCCCTGCACAGGGTTCACCTTCGGGATCGCCGCGGTCGCGGGATCGACCACGACCGTGCTCGCGAAGACGTGCGCGTACACCGCGTCGAAGCGCCAGTGCTCGCCGAGGTGAACGCTCCCGCCGAGGCCGAGCGTCACCTTGTTCATGTCGACCGTGAGCGGCGACTCATAGGCCGGCGGCACGGCGCTCGTCTCGTACGCCAGCCCCACGCGCGCATCGAGCTTGTAGCCGTCGACCACGAAGGCGTACTCGCCGCCCAGGCGGATCGAGTTCGAGTTGTCGAAGTTGCGCGGGATCGAGATCGGCGACACGGCGAACGGGCTGGGAAAGCTCCGCACGTTCAGCAGCGTGATGTTCGTGGGGACGATGTCGATCGAGTGCTGCGTCGTCCAGAACTCGCGCACGTACGCGAGCTCCACCCGCAGGTCGCCCGGCCCTGCGCGCATGCGCCCTTCGACGCCGGCGCGGAACACCGCCGGGAGCTCGAACTTCACGCGCGCCTGGTTCCCTTGCTGGCTGGCGTGATCGAACTCGACGGCGTTCGGCAGCTTCACCGTGACCGTCGCCGGCGCGTCGATGTGAAACGGCAGCTGCCCCGAGATGCCGATGCGCAGGTGCGGATCGGGCACGAACGTCGCGCCCATGTTCCCGCTCGGCGCGAAGATGGGGCCGACCTTCAGCTGGCTGTACGCGTCGTAGTTCGGATCTTCCTGCGCGCACACGAGGCTCTGCGGCGGACACGCGCTGAAGACGACAGTCGAGTCGAACGTGCCGACCAGCGCTTCGACGCCGGCGCCGATGCGAATCTGTTCGATCGGTTTGTACGCGGCCCACAGGCCGGTCACGACGAGCGTCGAGCCGTCGAGCGACACGAGCGAATAGCGCGACGGTGACGGCGTGCCGTCGCCGAGCGTGACCGGGTACGAAGCGACCGCGGTGTACGGAGCGAACGCGCCGAACGCGAACGTGAGCTCGCGCGCGCTGGGCACGTTGTACGAGACGCCGATCGTCGGAATCGGAAGGACGGGCGTGGTCCCTCTCACCGACGGAAAGGCGTACGTGCGCACGGTGCCGTTCGCGTCCGTCGCGTTCGACACGCGCGAGAAGTCGCTCCCGAAGTGGAGCCACGACGCATCGAACAGGATGCTCGTCCCCGCGTCGGCGAGGCCGGCCGGGTTGTACCAGATCGATCCCAGATCATCCGCGCCGGCCACGAACGCGCCGCCGCGCCCCAGCGGACGCACGCCGCGATCCGAGAAATACAGACCCGCCGCGTGCGCTTCGGGCGTGAGCGAAGAGACCCCCATCGCGACGAGTCCTGCGACCGCCGCAGCGCGCACGGCCTTCGTGGCCGGTGCGCGCGTCTTCAATGCCTTCATTCGTGCACGGTCCCGTTTCTGACGATGGCGTAGAACTGCTCGAGGCCGTTGGTGGGGTTGAGCATGAAGTCGCTGACCTCGTTGGAGATCGTCGCGTAGTCGGTGCCGGCGAACTTCCCGGTCTGCGTCGGATCCGACCGATTCACGTCGCCGATGACGTCCATGATCGTCTGAAGCGGCGCCTGATTGGGTTGCCCGCTCTGCCCACCGGACGCCGGCGACGCCATCGGCGTGACGAGGTTCGCCAGCGCCAGCGTGAGCACCTGATTCGGATCGAGCTCGGCTGCGCAGATCTCATGTCCGTTCGTGTCGAGCGCGCGCCCCGAGATGCGCCCCAGCAGCGCGAGGTTCGCATCGACTACGCTCTTCTGCGTGATCTGCCCCTGCGCGTTCGTCTGCGTCGGCACGAACGCCGAGGCCAGCGCCTGGTAGAGCGGCACGAGGTTCGTGTCGTCCTTCATCAGCTGGATCATGTCGTTCGTCGACGCGAGCAGGTTCGGGAGCGCGTCGTTCTGCGAGGCGGCGTCGAGCAGGTACTGCACGAGCGCCCCCATCTGCGCCCGCGCGTTCGAGTCGCGCCGGACGGCGTCGAGCACGTCGATCGTCGCCGCGAACGTCGGTCCGTGGATCACGTTGGCCAGCTCTTTCGCGAAATCGTCGCGCGCCCACGCGCAGCGCGTGAACGGCGCGGTGAACGTCGTCGGGCAGTGCGCGAAGAGCTGCGCGCGCATCACGTCGAGCAGCGTCGGCACGAACTTCGGCGTGCCCACGTTGTCGAACGTCGCGCTCGCCCCCGTCCCGTCGATCGTGAGGAACTGATCGACCAGCTGCGACCGCGCCAGCCGCCACTGCGCGAAGCGATCGTCGTTCGGATCGGGGCTCGCCTGAGTCGCGAACGCGCCGTCCATGTCGTTGAGCGCCTTGGTGAGCAGGTAGATCGGCGTCACTTGCGGGTTCGTCGTCCCGTCGTTCCGCAGCCCGGTCGTCCCCCCTTGCCTGTCGGTGAGCGCCGCCGCCTTCGCCTGCAACGGATCGACCAGCGCGCGCGTCGCGTTCGCGAGCACCGTGACGCCGTCGTACGTCTGCTGCGCGCTGCACACGTTCGTCGTCGGGTCGGCCGCCGTGCAGTGCAAGATCGTCTGCTTGGTGAGCGACGCCTCGAGATCGTGAAGCGCGGGGAGGATGTCCCCCTGAAAGGCGTTCACCAGCAGCGGCTCGTACGTGACGAGGCCGTCTTGCGTGCACTGCTTGTACTTCGTCGTCGCGTCGGGGCTGATCGTGCACTCGTCGGGCGTGCCCTGCGTGTCGGCCCAGTGGCGGTACATCGTCTCCATCAGCGCGATGAAGAGGTCTTCGCGTCCGTGGTTGATGAACGCGTTCAGGAGCGGAGTGATCGCGTTGTAGAAGCCGAACTGCTCCCACACGAAGATCGTGTCTTTCCCCCGCACGTCGGTCCAGTCGTTCGGCTGCTGCGAGCAGTCGCGGAGCCCGTGAATCTTCCCGTCGGGCGAGATGTCGGTCGCGGACGTGCAGTCGCTGCTGGTCTTGCACGGATCGGCCGGTTCGGGCGACACCAGCGGGCACACCGACGACGCGATGTGCGGCCCTTGAAGGCTCGCCAGGAACGCCTGCGTCGTGGGCGACTTCGTGTCGTTCGCCTGATCGAAGAACACCAGCCGATTGAGCCACTGCGGTCGCGGGCGGAACGTCTTGGCGTCGGTCGCGTCCCAGAAGCCGTACGTGTCGTTCGCGTTGTAGCCGATGCCGCTCGACTGCTCGACGAGCTGCACGGTCGCCGCGCCGATCCCGAGGATGCCGCTCTTCAAGAAGTCGGAGCGGAAGTTGAGCGTGGCTTTGCCGACGATCGAGTCGAGGTAGAACTTCGCCAGATTCTCGATCTTGAAGACCGCGCACTCCTGAAACGGCGAGCTCCCGAGGCTGCACAACCCGCCCGAGCAAACGTTCGCCGTGCCGAGCAGCGGGATTCCCTGCGCGATGACGATCGCACCGGGCTTGTTGCACGCCGTCACGCCGTTCGTGTCGTGGATGAGGGAGAGGAAGCGGAGGAACGCGCTCCGGTTGAAGCCGGTGTCGGGCTGCGTTCGATCGACGAGCGTCTGCATGTCGCCGGCGTGACCGGTCGTCACGTTGAGCGGCGGACCGTTCAAGTTGCTCGGGTCGTACGAGATCCGATCGTTGAAGCTCATGTAACTGGCGAAGATGTTCCCGAGGTTCTGCGAGCCGTCGGCGCCGAGCGATCGCAGCACGTCCTCGAGCAACCCCGGCTCCTGTTCGAGCTGCACGGTCACGTCGAGCATCTCGTCCCAGAACGTCGAGCTCGCGGGGATCTTCGCTTCGGGGTGCTGGTTGGCCATCGCCTTGATCGCGAGCCCGTCGCCCGCGAGGCGCGCCACGTCGGTGAGGTCGTCGGTGAAGAGCTTCTTCACGTACGCCAGCGTGTCGTCCATCGTCGGGTCGCCCATCATCTGGCCGATGGCGTAGACGAGGTCGATGAGCGGCGACGTGTCGGTCTCGAACGAGTCGTACGTGAGGAGCGACTTGGGATCGGTGCACGACGACGGGTTCGTGGGATCGGGCGCGTAGCACTTGCTCGACGCGGTCGTTCCGTCGCGCTTGCCGAAGAGGACCTGCGATCCGGCGAGCGTGTACATGAGCGTGTTGTGCTTCGCGGTCTCGTCGGGCTGCGCCAGCGGCTTCAGGTTGCGAAGGAGCGAGGCGGCGAAGACGGTCGACGTGTCGATGTAGTCGTAGAGGAGCGCGTCGTCGGGGACGCTCGTCGCGCCGCCTCCGTCGTCGCCGCCGTCGCCCGTGGGCGTGGTGACGACGGTGCCGGAGCGAATCGCGCGGCCGTACGTGTCGCGCGTCCCGAACGCCGAGCCGACGGCGAAGAACGGTGACGGCGCGATGCTGCCGTCGGTCATGACGAACTGACCGAGCGCGTCGACGTCGGCGAGGCCGTCGTTGTCGGCGTCCTGGAACGGAGCGGGGACCAGGCCGTTCGCGTCCAGGTTCACCTTCACGTACCCGCGCGGATCGCGGAGCGCGATGTACCGCGGCGCGCCGCCGAGCCCGTACGCCGGGTCGCTCGCGTAGAAGAGCTTCTCCAGCACTTCGAGATCCGTGCGCGGCCGACTGAGGAGCGTGCGTCCGATCACGGGATCGCTCGGCTCGGCCAGCGTCGGCGGGAGCGGATCGGGCGTGGCGTACGCGAGCTCGGCGTGCGCCGTCGCGATCAGCTGCGCGAAGAGCGCGTTCGCCGGGCCGGGGATCGGCACGCGGTTCCCCTGCGCGTCGAGCTTCGACGTGTTGTACGGCTGCGAGTCGGCCGACAGGAGCGCGACCGCGGCGTTCGACAGATCGCGCAGCCCGCCGTACGCGATCGCCGGACGCGCCGCGCCGAGCGTGAGCTCGATCGGCCGGTACCCCTGCCGCGCCTCGAAGTGCGCGAACGCCGTCTGCGCGTCGGGCGAAGCCTTGATGGCGTCGAACACCCGCGCCAGCGACTCGGTCGACTGCGGGATGGTGCCGTCGTTGTAGAGCGACTGGAACCGATTGAGCATGTCGGCCAGCTGGTTCGACATCGTGTCGACGCCGCCGTCGGCGGTCGAGGGCTGACAGGTCTTGGTCGGATCGGGGTTCAGGAGATCCTTCGTGGCCACCGGGATGTCGGGGAACGTGGCGTCCAGCGACGCGATCAGATCCGCGCGCCGTCGCGCCAGCGCTTCGACGCGCCCCACGGCGTGAGCGCGGTTCGCGTTCTGCACGTCGACGCTGACGGGGTTGCCGTCCTTGTCGCGCGCACTGGCGCTCGACGGCGGCAGGAGCGTCTGATCGACCTTGCTCGCGTACGCGCCCGTCGTGTCGGGGTGACAGATGGCGCGGAACGACGCGCCGGTGAGATCCTCGGAGAGCGCCTGCGCGCCGATGCGATCGCACACCACGCCGAACAGCTCCTGGCCGATCGTGCCGCGCGGGGGAGGGG
Source organism: Myxococcales bacterium (assembly GCA_003151595.1). The sequence continues at coordinate 33,217 of PLXW01000040.1, read as the reverse complement.
AGCGCGTGGTGTCGAAGTCGGGGACGCAGGCGGCGACGAGCGCAAGCGCGCTCAGCGCTCCAAACAAAAGAGGACGGCTCGCCAATCGACGCATCTTCGTATCTCCAAGCGCGCGTTCGCGTGTCCCGCCCCCAAGCACCGCGAGGGGGTTGAGTCTACCGCCGGGACGGCGACGCGCGAGGCCACGTGATAGAGGCGGATGACGCGAACGCCAATAAAATCGGACGCGGTGCGGCATTTTTCGGAAGCGGACCTCCTCGCGGGCGAGCCGACAAAACGAAAAGGCCCGCCTCGAACGACGAGGCGGGCCTGATTTTCAGGGGCGAAGGTTCACTCCAAGCCGGCGTGATGCACGGCGCTCGTCCAGAGCTGCCCTTCGGCGTTGACGACCGTGATCACCGTGGACGACGCCGCCGCGACGCGCGTGCCGAGAGCGCCGGGAATCTGGCGGAAGTCGCTGATCGAGGGGTCGAACACGAAGATCCCGTGATCCGCGCCGGCAGTGCCATTGCCGACGACGAACACGCTGTTGTCGCTGCCGACGCTGATGTCCGTGGCGCTGGTCCATGACGGTCCGATGCGCGTTGCGACCGGGGCCGTGGGCGATCCGGTGACGTGCCACACCTGGCCGGCGCTGTTCACGACCCACGCGCTTCCGTCGTTGGAGGCGTCGACGCGAACGCCGTATTGGCCCGTCATCTGCTGCCAGTAGCTCGGCGCCCCGACGTACTTGTAGATCGGGAAGTCGTTGCCGACACCCCCGCCGACGGGCACGCCGGCGACGAACGTGGTCTTTCCGTCGTTGCTCACGCCGATGTCGGTCGCCTGACCGGTGCTGACCTGTTCGTAGACGCCATTGACCCAACCAAAGATGGCGTGCGTGGGCTCGACGGCCCAAGCGCCCAGCCCGCCGAGGTCGATGCCGGAGCCGAACGTGTTGGGGACGGCCGTTCCGGTGAACACCAGGCTGTTGAACGAGTTCCAGGTGAACTCCTGGTCGTTGGCTCCGACCCAGCTCACCGACGCGTTGCCGAAGCTGTCGTACAGGCAGGATCCGACGTCGATCACGGGAGACCCCGTCGACGTGAATTCGTGGAAAGTGAACGCCATGGTCACGGCTGCCGAGTTGCTCGAGAGGTCTTCGCCGGGCGGCGCGGAGCAGCCGGCGAGGATCGCGAGGGTCGAGAGAGCGAAGATACGGGTCGAGATCATGGAGTCTCCTGGGTTCGTGAAGGCGCGCGTCCGATGCGCGTGCCAAGAGCGATAGCGAGCGACGTGCCGTGAAGTCGTCGATCGGCCGTGCGGCGCGCTTTCGCGAAAGGACCGAGGAACCGCAGAGTCGCGCGCACAACTTTCCCTTCGTGCGCGAAGGCGCGGCTTGCCTGCGCTCCGCCGCGCGCATTCGCGCGAGCATTTGCGCGCGCAAGTGCACTGTCGAGCCGGGGCCTCGGTTGCTCTAGACTCGCCGCCCCATGACCGCCGCATTCGCCAGCACGACCGCCGTCATCCTCGCCGCCGGCCAGGGCACGCGCATGAAGAGCGCAAAGCCCAAGGTTCTCCACGCCATCGCCGGCCGCCCGCTGGTTCACTATCCGGTCGAAGCGGCGCTCGAGGCCGGGTGCGGCGAGGTCGTGGTGGTCGTCGGGCACGGGCGCGAAGAGGTCGCCGCGTACCTGGCGAAGGCGTTCGGTCCGCGCGTGAAGACCGCCGTGCAGGAGCAGCAGCGCGGGACGGGCGACGCGGCGCGCGCCGGGATGAGCGCCGTGCGGGCCGAGGCAGAGAGCGTCCTCGTGTTCTACGGCGACGTGCCGCTCGTGTCGGCCGACGATCTCGCGCCGGTCATGAAGGCGCTCGGCGACGAGCCGGGGCTGGCGCTGGCGACGTGCGTGGTGGGCGATCCGTTCGGCTACGGCCGCGTGATGCGCGACGAGAAGAACGAGGTCGTCGAGATCCGCGAGCAGCGAGACCTCCGGGACGATCGCGAGCGCGCGGTGTGCGAGATCAACCCCGGCATCTACGCGGCGAACGTCGCGCTGGTGCAGGCCGGCCTCGCGAGCTTGCGCCCGAACAACGCGCAGGGGGAGCTGTACCTCACGGACATCGTTTCGTACGCGCGCGGCGCCAACGAGCGGATCGTCGCGGTCACGTCGCGCGCGGAGGTGCTCGGCGGCGTGAACGATCGCCAGCAGCTCGCCGAGGCCGACCGCGCGATGATCGAGCGCATCGCGCGCAAGTGGCGCGTCGCGGGCGTGACCGTGCGCGACGGCGCGCGGATCGAATCGACCGTGACCATCGAGCCCGACGCGACGATCGAGCCCGGCGTGGTGCTTCGCGGCGCGACGCGCATCGGACGCGGCGCGGTGATCGACGTCGGCTGCGTGCTCACCAACGTCGTCGTCGGCGAAGGGGTCACGCTCAAGCCGTACAGCATCGCCAGCGATTCGACGGTCGGCCCGCGCGCACAGATCGGCCCCTTCTCGCACCTCCGCCCGGAGAGCGACATCGGCGAGGACGCGCACGTCGGCAACTTCGTCGAGACCAAGAAGACGCGCATGGACAAGGGCTCCAAGGCCAACCACCTCGCGTACCTCGGCGACGGCGTCATCGGCGCCGGCGCGAACATCGGCGCGGGGACCATCTTCTGCAACTACGACGGCTTCCAGAAGTACACGACGACGATCGGCGCGGGCGTCTTCATCGGCAGCGACTCGCAGCTGGTGGCCCCCGTGACCGTCGGCGACGGCGCCTACGTCGCCACCGGCACGTGCGTCACGGTCGACGTCCCGCCCGACGCGCTCGCCATCGCGCGCGTGAGGCAGGTGAACAAAGAGGGGTACGCGACCAAGCTCCGCGCCCGCATGAAGGCGGAGAAGGACGCCGCAGCGGCGAAGAAAGCCGCGAAGTGACACGAGTCGATCGCTTGGCCGCCCTCGCGCGTTTCAGGCAGTAAGAGGAGAAGGCCAACCATGGACGCGATCAAGATTCGAGGCGGGAACGTCTTGCGCGGCAACGTCCGCATCAGCGGCGCGAAGAACGCAGCGCTCCCCATTCTGTGCGCGACGCTCCTCTCCGACGGCGCGAGCCGCCTCCGGAACGTCCCCGATCTTCGCGACATCGCCACCACCGCCGCGCTCCTCCGCTTCCTCGGTCGCGAGGTAAAAGTCGCCGCGCCGGAAGTGACGCTCGAGCCGTCGAGCGGCAACGTGCGCCCCGAAGCGCCGTACGAGCTCGTGAAGCAGATGCGCGCCAGCGTGCTGGTGCTCGGCCCGCTCGTCGCGCGGTACGGACGCGCCAAGGTCTCGCTTCCCGGCGGCTGCGCGATCGGCGCGCGCCCGATCGATCAGCACCTGAAGGGGCTCGAGGCGATGGGGTGCACCATCAAACTCGAACGCGGTTACGTGATCGCCGAAGGCCCGGGCAACGCCGGACGCCTGCGCGGCGCCGAGATCGTCTTCGATCTCCCGACGGTCACCGGCACCGAGAACCTGATGATGGCCGCCGCTCTCGCCAAAGGGCGCACGACGCTGGTGAACTGCGCGCGCGAGCCCGAGGTCGAAGAGCTGGGGCGGGTCCTCAACAAGATGGGCGCCGAGGTCGAAGGGGCCGGCACCGACGTCATTCGCATCAAGGGCGCCGACCGCGACGCGCTGGCGCCGTTCGATCACGCGATCATCCCCGATCGCATCGAAGCGGGGACCTACATGATCGCCGCGGCGATGATGCCCGGCTCCGATGTGACGCTGGAGCGGGTCGAGATCGCCGATCTCGAAGCGCTCATCGTGAAGATGAAGCTCGCCGGCGTCGAGATCGCCAGCGAAGGGGAGCACCTCCGCGTGCGCCGCTCCGGCCCGATCCGCGCGGTGAACGCGACGACCGCACCGCACCCTGGCTTCCCCACCGACATGCAAGCCCAGNNGACATGCAGGCGCAGTTCCTGGTGCTCATGTCGATGGCGCGCGGCGAGAGCGTCATCACCGAGACGATCTTCGAGAACCGGTTCATGCACGTCCCCGAGCTTCAGCGCATGGGGGCCAGCGTCGCGCTCCGCGGGAACACCGCCGTCGTGCAAGGGGTCGACAAGCTGTACGGCGCGAGCGTGATGGCGACCGATCTCCGCGCCAGCGCGTCGCTCGTGATCGCCGGGCTCGTGGCGGAAGGGGAGACGGAGATCCGTCGCGTGTACCACCTCGATCGCGGCTACGAGCACATCGAGGACAAGCTCCGCGCGCTCGGCGCCGACATCGAGCGCGTACGCGGGGCGGAAGCGTGAGCAGCGCGGCGGCGAACGAGCCGCTCACGATCGCGGTCCCGAAGGGGCGCGTGCTGAAGACGATTGCTGCGCTCTTCGCGCGCGCGGGGATCGACTGCGGGGCGCTCCTCACGGACGACCGCACGTTGATCCGTCACGTGCCGGGTGACTTGCGCTTCCTTCTGCTGAAGCCGGACGACGTGCCGACATACGTCGAGTACGGCGCCGCGGATCTCGGCGTGTGCGGGCGCGACGTGCTCGACGAGCGCGCGAGCGACGTGCTGCGTCCGCTCGATCTGGGGATCGGGAAGTGCCGGATGGTCGTCGCCGGGCCGGCCAACGACTCGCGATCGAAGACGCGCGACAGCGGCTTTCCGCGCGTGGCGACGAAGTACCCGCGCACCGCGGCGGCGCACTTCGCGCGCCGCGGCGTGCAGGCCGAGGTGGTGTACGTGCTGGGCTCCGTGGAGCTCGCGCCGCTCACCGGCCTCGCCGAGCTGATCGTCGACATCGTCGAGACCGGATCGACACTGGCGCAGAACGGGCTCGAGGAGCGCGAAGAGGTCTCGCGGATCTCGAGCCTGCTCGTCGCCAACCGCGCGAGCTTCAAGCTCCGGCACGCGCAGGTGGAGCCGCTGCTCGAACGACTGCGCGCAGCGATCGCACCGTAGAGACTACGCACGCGGTGCTCCGCCGTCGGTGACGGGCACGGCGATCCGGACGAGAGGATGCAGGCGACGCAACATCGCGCGCCCGATCCCTTTCACCCGCAGGAGATCCTCGATCTGCCGGAAGCGCGCGCCCGGAAGGCGAGCGCGGAGGGCGAGGATCGCGTCGGCCCGTTTGGCGCCGACGCCCGGTAAGCGACGGAGATCGTCCGCCGTCGCTGCGTTGAGATCGACAGGATCGTCGGGCGACGCGCGTTGCTTCGTGCCCCGTGCCACCCCCGGTGCGGAGGTCGCGCTCTCGATCGCCGGCGACGTCGTCACGGTCGCCGGGTGTGCAGGCTCGCTCGCTGCCGGGACTCCGCCCGCGTCGACCGACACCACCGTCGCCATCACCGCCGTTCCCGGCTCGCTCGCCGACGCGACGCTGCTCTTCGCGCTCCCCGCGAGCGCCGACCCGCCGATGACGGCGAGCACCACCAGCCCCGCGGCGATCGCGATCGCGCGCGCCACGAGGCTCTCCTTCGCCCACGCGGAGACGCGCGCGGCGAGCGACACGGGGACCGCGCTCTTCGCGCGATCCCCACGTAGCCCTGTCTTCATCGCTGCGCGTTCCGTTCAGAACGGCACGTTGTCGGCGGGCTGCGGCGCGGCGATCGCCGGCGTCCCGTCGCGCTTCCGCACGCGCGGCCCTTCACCCGGCGCGTCGCCCGCGAACCGATCCATCGGCTCCCAGTCGCGCACCTGGATCATCCCGTTCGTCGGCAAAGCGTCGAGCCGCAAGTTCAGCGACCCGTCCTTGTTCACGAAGCCAACGCCGATTCGCGTCCAGTACGACTTCCCCGGACCCCGCTCGACCACCGTGAACACCGCCTTCATCGTCTTCACATTTGCGTTCTCATCCATCGCCGCTTCCTCGCTTTCCGTTTCATACCGACACACCCGCCGACCCTCGGCGTGCGTTCGCAGAGGACAAAAGCGAAGCGCGTGCCGAGCGCGAAACGGCTTCATTTGCGGCAGATCGCGTGATGTGAAGGGTGGCCGGGCCGCTTTCGGGGGTGGCGCGTGCCACTCCCGACGGAAGCGCTACCGCGAAACGTCGATCGCGAGTTTCCTCATGCGGCGTTCGGTGGCTAAACTACGCGCGGAGGCAACACACATGGCTGGCGACAAGATCAATTCCTCGCGCCGCGCGTTCATCGGCGGTGTCGCGGCGGCCGGCGTCGTCGGCTCGCTCTTCAAGAGCGAAGTCGCCCACGCGGTCACATCGCCGAGCCTCGCCGCCACTCCGCCCGCGGGCTTCGTTCCGTTCAACGCGCCCGGGCAGATCGTCAAGATCACCAAGCCCAACTGTCTGCAGGTGAACCAGCTCTACCCGAAGCCCGAAGACGCCAAGGCGATGTTCGAGCGCTCGATCATGGAGCTGTCCGGCAAGAGCGATCCGGTCGCGGCGATGAAGGAGTTCATCCACCCGCAAGACATCGTCGTCGTGAAGGTGAACGGCATCGCGCTCCAGAACATGTCGACCAACAAGGAGCTCGTGCTCCCCATCCTCGACACGCTCATCGCCGCCGGCGTTCCGCCCGAGCACATCACCGTGTCGGAGCAGTGGTTCAGCTATTTGATCGGCACGCGCATCAGCGAGCAGAACATCCCCAAGGGGGTGAAGATCAACATCCACAACAACACCGACGCCACGATGGAGGAGCGCCTCATCCCGGGCACCGGCGTCAAGACGCAGTATGCGACGTGCCTCACCAAGTCGACGGCGGTCATCAACGTCGCGCTCATCAAGGATCACTCGTTCCCCGGCTACACCGGGATGATCAAGAACATGGCGCAGGGGCTACAGATCAAGCCCGGCCACTTCCACAACGGCCGCCACTCGAGCCCGCAGCTGGCGATGCTCTACGCGCAGGACGTGGTGAAGAGCCGCGTGCGACTGTGCATCACCGACGGCTACAAGATCATGTTCGACGGCGGACCGAAGTGGACGCAGCCGCGCTACGTCGTGCCGCACGAGAGCGTGTACGCGACGACCGACCCGGTCGCGATGGACACGATCGGCGCGCAGATGGTCGATCAGCACCGCGTCGAGAAGGGGCTGGGCACGCTCGCTGCGGCAGGCCGTCCGGCGACGTACATTCAGACCGCGGCCGACCTGGGGTTGGGCGTCGCGGATCTCGCGCGCATTCGCGTGCGCGAAGTCGCGATCTAGTGAGGGACGCTTGAAGGGGAAGACCGTCCTCATCACCGGGGCGAATCGAGGAATCGGGCGAGTGACCGCGCTGGCGCTCGCCGACGAAGGCGCGAAGCTCGTGCTCGTTTGCAGGAACGAGGAGCAGGGTCGCGCCGTCGTCGCCGAGATTCAGGAGCGCGGCGCCGAGGCCGAGCTCATCGTCGCCGACTTCCGATCGATGCGGCAGGTCCGCGCGGCGGCGCACGCCTTCAAGAAGGATCACGACCAGCTTCACGTGCTCTTCAACAACGCGGGCGCCGTCATCCCCGAGCGACGCGTCACCGAAGACCGCGTCGAAGAGACGTTCGCCGTGAATCACCTGGCGCACTTTCTCCTCACCGTGGAGCTGCTCGACGTCCTGCGCGCGAGCGCGCCGTCGCGGATCATCAACGTGACGAGCGAGTCGCACCGTCGCGGATGGATGCGCTGGCACGACCTGCACTTCAAGGCGGACTACAAGCCGCAGCGCGCGTATGCGCAGGCCAAGCTGTCGACGCTCCTCTTCACGTGCGAGCTCGCGCGGCGGCTGGCGGGGACGAACGTGACGGCGAACTGTCTCCATCCCGGTCCGGCGACCAGGGGGTTCGGGCCGCCCGAAGGGGGATGGGCGACGTTCCTCGGACGCCTCACCAAGCCGTTCGCCACCTCGCCCGAAGAAGACGCGAAGACCGGCATCCAGCTGGCGACGTCGCCGGAGCTCGAAGGCGTGTCGGGCAAATACTTCATCAAGGGCGAGCGCATTCGACCGAGCGGCTACGGCCGCGACGACGGGCTGGCGCGACGCATCTGGACCACGAGCGAGACGCTCCTCGGGCTGCGTGCCGCCGACGCGGCGTAGAAGAACTCATTCCACAACCGGCCGATAGCTGCGCGCTGCCGGCGTCGGGAATCGTCAACGTACAGGAAGTACGTCTCCTCATCCCTCCTGGGCACCGCTTGCTCTCGACCGATTGTGGAACGAGTTCTCCACGGGGCCAACGCGCAGGGGTTCGTTCAGCGCGCGAAGCCGGGGGCCGTCATGGCGATGAGGCTCGTCGGATCCTTCGCCCCCTCGCGCGCGATCGTGGCGATCGCATCGCCTTTGAGGCGCGTCCCTTCGTCGCCCCCCTTGCACGCGCCGAGCGCGTGACGGGCGGCGGCTGCGACGAGCCCCAGCTTGCCCGCTTCCGCGTCGTTCATCGCGCGTTCGAGGATCGAGACGGCGCGTGACGTGTCGCCGCGATTGTGCGCGACTCCGGCGAGGATCAGCGCCGACAGCGGCATCGCCCAAGGCATCTGCTCCATCGCCATCCGCTGCGCCGCCTCCTCGGCGCGCGCCAGCAGCTTGCTCTTGTCGCCCCCCTTCGCCTCCATCGCCGCGGCGAGCGCCGTTCGTCCGCGGAGGAGCGAGCCCGTGATTCGCACCATCTGCACGCGCGACAGGAACGAGCGGCGCATCGCCGAGAGGCGCGTCATCACGCGGTCGTGCGCCGCGCGGCCGTTCCCTTCGTAGAGGTCGGCGTTCGTGAGCGCGAGGAGCTCGTAGTAGTGCTCGATGTGGAAGCCGCGCTTCGACCATGAGCTCATGGCGTCGGTCGCTTCGCCACGCGCGCGCGCCGGGTCGCCGTCCACCAGCCACGCCAGGTTCGGGTTGCCGATGCGGCAGTTCACGACCGCGTAGAGATCGCGACGCTCCATCGCCGCGCGGAGCATGCTCGTCTGGCGCGCGCGAAGCTCCGCGAGTCGACCCAGGTGACCGAGGGCCTGAAGCGCGAAGAGGCGCATCACGTTCACCTCCCAGAACGCGCCGGCGCACTGCTCCACGAAGATCGGCTCCGCCCGCTCGCACAGCGCCAGCGCCTCTTCGAAGCGACCCGTGAGGTAGTGCGCGACGCCCAGCGTGGCCGTGGCCCACGCCACGGCGTGCGGCGTCCCCACGGTCTGCGCCACGCGCGCGGCCTCTTCACCGAGCGCCTTGGTCCGCTTCCACGCCGGCCCGCCCGCCATGCCGCGGTACGAGACCTCGATGGCCAGCGCGCGCGACACGCGCTGCGCCTCGCCCGAGCGGAGCGACAAGAGGATGTTCCGCGTCTGAAAGAGCTGGCCGCAGATCGGATCGACCAGCGACAGCGAGAAGGCGACCGCGTAGCAGACGTCGATGCGCGTGAGGTCGCGCGCCGGCGTGTGACTGGCGTCGACGAGGCGGTATCCGAGCCCGCGCATCGCCAGCAGCAAGCGCCACCACACGAGCGCGATCAGCGTCTGCCACGGTGTGCGCGGCAGCGTCATCCCCACCGACGCCAGCACGTCTTGCATCGCTTCGAGGCCGGTGTCGAAGTGGCCTGCGCGCAGGAGCTGATCGGCCGCGCGCCGTCGCAGGTCGAGCGCCTCGGCGGAGTTCGCGTTCGCCGCAGCGTCACGGTACGCGCGCGCCGCCTTCTCGCCGCGCCCGGCGTTGGCCAGCGCGTCGCCCAGCTTCGTGAGGTGCACCCGCGCCTCGTTGCGCGCCAGCTTCGTCGCGCCTTGCGTGCGAAGGTCGAGCGCGCGCTCGTACATGCGGGCGGCGCGCTCGAAGGCCAGCGCTGCGCTCGCGCGATCAGCCGCGACGAGCATGTGCTTCCCGGCGTTCTCCATGTCGCCCGCGCCCAGCCAGTGGATGGCCAGGAGATCGGCGTCGGCGTTGGGCGAGCTCTCGAGCGCCACGGCGAGGCGCAGGTGGTGCTTCTTCTTCGCGTCAGGCGACAGGTTCGTGAGTACGGCCTCGCGCACGCGCCCGTGAAAGCACTCGATGACGTCGTTCCCGCGCGTCCCCGTCGTCCGCACGAGATGCGCCACGCGAAGGAACGACACGAGCTTCGAGAAGTCGCTCGGTGTGGCGTCCACCGCTTTGGCCACGGCGTCTTGGGGGAGCGGCGACCCGGCGATCGCGCACACCTCGACGATCCTCCGCGGCGCCTCCTCGAGCGACGCGATGCGCGACCACAGCGCGTCTTCGAGCTTGAGCACGCCGTGCGTCGCGCCCACGAGGAACAGGTGACGCACGATCTCGTCGATGAAGAGCGGGTGACCGTCGGCCTCGGTCGCCAGCGAGTCGATCTGCACCGCGAGACCGGGCGCGATCCGCTCCACGAGGCGCGCCGCCAGCGAGCGTGCGTCGTCCTTCCCGAGGCGATCGAGTCGAATGTGATGCACCTCGCCGGGGAGAGACGCCGCGTGATCGGCGCGACCGGCGGCCCCCGTCTCGCCGGCGGCGGCGTCGTCGCGGATCGTGGCCACGAGCAGGAGGTTCGGCTCGTCGGGGCCGCGCAAGATCGCGTCGAGCAGCGCGAAGCTGTCGGCGTCGGCCCACTGCAGATCGTCGATGACGAGGATGAGCGGCCGCGCGGTCGTGATGCGCGTGAGCAGCTCGCGCATGGCGTTGAACGCGCGCGATCGAAGCTCGTGAAGGTCGGCCACCGGCTCGTCGGTCCCGCGACCCTGCGCGATCGCCTCCACGCGCCGCAGCACGGGAAACACCTGCACCAGCGGCCCCGGGCGCGTCGGCAAGAACGAGGCGGCCTCGCCGGGGCGGAGCTTCGTGAGGAAGCGCGTGAGCGCATCGACCACGCCGTCGAGCGCCTTGTACGGCACCGTCTCGCGCTCGTAGCAACGCCCGGTCAAGAGGAGCAGCTCGCGATCTTGCGACGCCACCGCCTCGGTGAAGTGCTTCACGAGGCAGCTCTTTCCGATGCCCGACTCGCCGTGCACCAGCACCGTCACGGCGCGCCCCGCACGCGCCGTCTCGAGCGCGCGTCGCAGCTGCTCCAGCTCGCGCTCGCGCCCCACGAACGGCACGCCGAGCGACATCGAGGCCGACGGCATCGACGCCTGCTCGCCGCGCGAAGGCAGCGCATCGAGCGCGCGCAGCATCTCGCGACCCGTGGGGCGCGCGGCGGGGTCGAACCGGAGCATCCGAGTGCACAGGTCGTCGAGATCCTTCGGCAGCCCCGGCGCGACCTCGCCGGCCGGCTTCGGCTCGTCTTTCTGTTTGCGAAGGAGCACCTCGAGAGGCGCGCCCTGGAACGGCACCTGCCCCGTCATCGCTTCGTAGAGGAGGCACCCCACCGAGTACCAATCCGCCGCCGGCCCGACCGCGCGCGACGCCGCTTGCTCCGGCGCCATGTACGCCGGCGTCCCCACGACGTCGGTGTCGGTCTGCTGCGACCCGTGCTCGTGCACCTCGGCCACGAGTCCGAAGTCGAGCACCACCACGCGCCCGTTCCCGTCGACGAGCACGTTCGACGGCTTCACGTCGCGATGGACCTTCTTCGCTTCGTGCAGCGCGGCCAGCCCCTGCGCCAGCTGCGCCAGCCCCGTGCGGAGTCGCTTCTCGTTGAATCCGAACGGCGTCGCCGTGCGCGGACGCGGCGCTCCGTCCGGGCCGTTCGGAACGAGCGAGCTCGGCATCGTCGTCACCCACGACACGAAATCCTCGCCGTCGACGAGCTCCATCGTGAAGAACCACTCGTCCCCTTCGGACACGAGCTCGCGCAAGGTCACGAGGTTCGGGTGGTGGATGTCCTGGAGCGAGCGGAACTCCCGCTTGAAGCGGACGATCGAGTCGGGGCTCGCCTTGCGGAGCACCTTCATCGCCACCCGTTCGCCGCGCTCTATCTCGAGCGCCTCGTACACGGTCCCCATCCCCCCTTCGCCGAGGCGGCGCACGATCTTGAATCGTGCAGAGCCATGCATGACTGGCGTGGGCGGCTGCATCGCGAACGGCAAATCGTGCGGGCCTCACGGACCGTGTGTCAACGTGGCCGTTCGGGCGGTATGCTTTTGGATCTGACCGTGGGCGAATCGCGCGACCGTCCGAGCAAAACGATTACGGCCGTCGAGCCGGCGCGAGGCCAAGCGCCGTCCGCGCGCCGGAAGGGGGACGCCTGCGTCGTGGTCCTCTACGGGCCGGAGCTCGGCAAGCGGGCGACCATCGGGCGCAGCGCGTTTCAGATCGGGCGGTCGTCCAAGAACGAGCTGCCGATCGATCAGGAGAGCGTGAGCCGCCACCACGCGCGCATCACGCTGCACGGCCGCGCGCACCAGATCGAGGACCTGGAATCGACCAACGGCACGTTCGTGAACGACGAGCGCGTGACGGTGCGCCGCACGTTGAAGGACGGCGATCAGATCCGCGTCGGGCGCTCGATCTTGAAGTTCATGAGCGGCGCGAACATCGAGGCGAACTACCACGAAGAGATCTACCGCCTGATGACGGTGGACGCGCTCACGCAGGTCTACAACAAGCGCTACTTCAACGAAGCGCTGGAGCGCGAATACAACCGCTCGCAGCGCTACAAGCGCGAGCTGTCGCTCATCCTCTGCGACATCGATCTGTTCAAGAACATCAACGACCAGCACGGCCACCTGGTGGGCGACGCCGTGCTCCGGCAGGTCGCAGCCGAGGTGAAGCAGCGGCTTCGGCAGCAGGACATCTTCGCGCGCGTCGGCGGCGAAGAGTTCGCGGCGCTGCTCCCCGAGATCGCCGAAGAGGGGGCGCTCATCGCCGCCGACAAAGTGCGGAAGGTGGTCGAGGCCACGGCGTTCGTCGTCGAGCTGGTCTCGGTGCGCGTCACGATCAGCGTGGGCGTGGCGTCGCTCGATCCGCGCGTTCGCGATCCGATGGCGCTCTTCGAACGCGCCGACGCGGCGCTCTACGACGCGAAGGCGAACGGCAGGAACCGCGTCGAGCGCGGCTGACGCGCGTCGCTACGGTCCCGGGCAGTTCGGGCACTGCACGACCTTCGCGCCCGCGGCGATCCACGCGCGAATCCGCTCCAGCTCGTCGATCGCCAGCGGTGGATTCGGCGGGTAGGGCATCTGGTTGCCGATCACGAGCTCGCTCAAGATCGCGCGGTCCGACGCGGAGATCGCCACCGTCGGCGCGTCGGGGTTCGCCTTCGTCGCCTGCGACACGCCCGTCGGGAGCGGCGTCTTCGCCGTGCCGCCGCACGAGAGCGGAGTCTGCGCCGTCGCCGTGGCGCCCGGCGCGAGGAGCAGCTTGTACATGAGCCAGCTGTTCCCGGGGTTTCCGGGGTCGATGATCGGCATGTCGATGCCGAACTGCTTGCCTGGCGGGTTGTCGAGTGACGCCAGCGGGCCGGTGTTCGACTCCTGCGACGCGCGCCCGATGGCCGTGTTCAAGAGGCCGATCGGCGAGTCGAGCGCCAGCCCTTCGCGCGGGAACGTTCCGTCGCCCGGCGGAGTCCCGTGGCACGCCGTGTTGCTGCACCAGTTCTGGAAGATCGGCATCACGTCGTTGCACGGATCGATCAGGCGGTCTTCGCTCGGCGTCGCCCCCACCGGCGCGGCGGCGAGGAAGCTCTCCACCACTTGCTTGTCGAGCGTCGCGCCGTCGATCGCCTTCGGCCCCGTGTTGCCGATCGTGTCGTTCGCCGCCGCGACGTTCATCACGACGTAGTACGTCGCCCCGACCGTCAGCCACGCGCTCGTCCCCTGCGTCGGCGCAGCGAGCGAGACGACGCGCAGCACAGGGTCGTACGTCACGACGGGCTCCAGGAAGTTCCCCACGCCGTCGCGCAGCGAGATCGCCTGCCGCGTGGCCGACGCCGGCGACAGCAAGCGATCGAAGGCGATCTGGATGTTCCCGTCGGCCGGCAACGACCCGTTCGCCGTTCCGTTGAACCCCACGACGTGAAGCTTCGGCCCGACGACGATGGGCTGGTCGTGCTGGACTCCCTGATCACATCCGACCGTGAACAGCGCGGCCGCGAGCGCCGCGCACCGCGCGACGGACGAGATCAGCTCTCGGAGTAGAGCTGGAGCTGCTCTTTGACGACGTTCTCGTTCACGCCCGACCGGATGTGCTCCTTCAAGCAATCGGCCATCGTGAGAAGGAGCTCGTCCACGCCCTTGTCCTCGATCAGCTTCGCGAGGAGCTGCTTGGCCTCGCGGCTGTCGTCCCCGCGCAGGAACTGCCGAACCGTGTCGAGCGAGATCTCGCCCTGGAAATCCAGGTAAAGGTTCTCGAGCAGGTATCGAACAAGCTCTTTCACGGCGATCCTCCTTCAACAGGCGCGCATCGCCCCCGGCAAAGCAGGGCGAGCAAATGGGCCCCGGGCTATAGCGCCCGCGCGCGGCCCCACGCAAGAGCGACGTTGCGGAATCGCGTGAGATTCGGAGGATGAGCGGCGACGTGGGGATGGGGGGCGGGGGGCTTCTCATCGGCATGGCTCGTTACCGGCACTGCGTGAGCGCCGAGTCCGCCGGCTCGTGGCAGACGAAGCAGGGGCGCGGGTTTCGACGGAACTGCGTGGAGCACCCCGCCATGAAGCCGCCGCGGTGCGGGTTGAAGCCGGCGCCTATCCCCTGCGCGCCGTGGCAGACGACGCAGTCGCGCTCGACGTGGCAGCTCACGCAGGCGTTCAGGTTTCGCTCGGCCTCGAACGAGTGGTGACCGGGGCGGCGTGGCGGGTCGCTCCAGATCTCCTTCGGCGGGTGGAAGCGGCCGGTCTCGCGCACGCCGGTGGGGCCGGTCATCGTGATTCCGAGCCGCTGGTGGCACCCCAGGCAGAAGCTCTGCTCGCGGTGGCAGCTCCCGCACTTGGTCGACTGCTGGCGGGCGTCGATGGGGTGCATCGAGATGTAGTCGCTGGGGTGGATGCTTCGCGGGCGAACCTTGCCGTCGTGGCAGTTCGTGCAGAAGTCTTCCTTGTGGCAGTTCGCGCAGAACTGCGAGTCGTTGCCGGCGGCCGACTTGTGGCGCTCGATCCAGTCGGGGCCGTGCGCCGAGTCGTGGAGCCAGCGCGGCGGCGTGAGCTCACCGCTGGCGAAGACGGTGCGCATGCGCCCCGCGCCGCCGAGGCTACCGGTCTGCGTCGAGTCGGTCGCGACGTGGCACGTGAGGCAGTCGCTCTTGGCCATCCCGCGCGCCGACGAGTTGGTGTTCTGGTGGCAACCGAAGCAGCCGCGCATCCGCGGGAGCTGATCGCGCGTCGCCAGCTCGAGCTCGCCCACGTTGCCGTGGCACTGCGGGCAGCCGATGTTTCGCGACAGGTGCTTCGCGTGGTTGAACACCATGTTCGCGCGCGGCGTCTCGAAGCGCGCGACGAGGTTGCCGTCGCCCGGCTTGTACTCGTTGTGGCAGAAGACGCACTGGCCCGGCTCGTCGTCGCCCGCCGTGACTTTGTCGGCGTTCGAGTGGTCGGTCATGTGACAGGTGTCGCAGACCTCGCCGGTGGGAATGAGGTTGTCGCGCACCGACTGGCTCGTGGTGACCGCCTTGTGGCAGCTCGTGCAGTGGAGCTTCGGGCCGTTGGGGTCGGTGACGTGCCACTTGTGGTTGAAGCGGAGGGTCGTGTGCTGGGCGGGGAAGACGGTGGTGCTGGGGCCGGTGTCGGGGTCGAAGCTGCCGGGGGGGAGGAGGGCGGAGGGGACGCGTTGGTCGTTGGGGAGGGGGGCGAGGCCGGAGGTGTAGTGGGCCGGGGCCGTGGGCTTCGCGTTCGCGTTCGCGCCCGCGTCGGCGTTCGCGTTCGCGTTCGCGCCCGCGTCTGCGTTCGCGTTCGCGTTCGGGGTCGGGGTCGGTGTCGCGCTCGCGGTCGGGTTCGTCCCCTTCGGCGCTTCCGGCGCTTGCGCGAACGCCAGCGCCGCCGCGGTCAGGATCGCGATCAACAACAACGCCAGCGGCCAGCGGGGGGCGCGCGCGCTCATTTCGTCACCGCCAGCGTCAGCCAGATCATCGCGCGGAAGCGCTGGCCCACGAGTCGATTCATGTCGTGTTGGAACTCGAACATCGTCTGAGACCGCGGCGCGAAGCGATAGCCCACCCCCGCGACGTAGCCCACGCTCGTCGCATCGCGATCAGGGCGAAGCTTGTCGTCCCACTGCCACACGTTCACGCGCCCCTGCAGCACATACCGCGTCTCCAGGATCCGCTCGCCGCTGATGTCGCCGCCGACGCGGTCTCCGCCCTGGCCCCAGTTGCCGCTGGCACGCGCGCCGAGCGACCCCTCGCCGAACTTGTAGCGCGCGGCGAAGTCTCCTCCGCCGTCGAAGCCGAGCGGGTTGCTCGGGAAGTACGCGCCCGCCGTGAGGCGTGACGCATCGGGCACCGCTTCGCTCGTCTGCACCGTGTAGATGCGCGCGTGACCGCCGGCCGAGAGGGCCACGTGATCGCTGGCCTCGAACATCGCGCGCGCGCCGAGATCGTTCATCGGCTCGCTCATGAAGATGTTCCAGATCGAGTCGGCGTCGAACGTCGGCTGGTAGAAGAGGTAGTCGAGCCCGACGGTGAAGCCGTGACCGAGGAAGGCGTCGAGGTTCCCGCTGAGCGAGGCGAACTTCGCGTCGTACAAATCGTAGACGAGCCCCGCGCGCGCCGCGCCGACCTTCGCCCAGTCGGCCTCGATGCTGTAGCCGAGCTTCTCCGACGACACGCGCGTCCCCGAGTACTGCGCGGGGGCGAAGAGGCCGCTGGCGAACTCGCTCGTCGACACCGAGCCGGTGTTCATCGCGCGCCGGTACGTGAGGCGCGAGTGGAGCCACGTCACCCCCGCCGACTCCACCGCCGCGCCGAACACCGGCGCCACGTCGCTCGGCTGGAACGACGGGTACAGCGACGGGTCGTACGCCAGACGCGACCCACGCCACACGCCGTCGCTCTCGAACCGCGACGACGACAGCGGCATCCCGCCGCGCACCTCGAGCCCGCCGTACGCCTCGACCGCAAAGTAGTACGGCGTCGTGGCCTTCACCTCGGCGCCGTCGAACGAGTACCACCCGAGCATGTCGGTCATGTACTGCCGTCCGAGCTTGAACCCGAGCCAGCCGCGCGCGAACTTCCGCCCCTCGATGTACCCGTACATCAGGTCGATCGCCTGCTGCTGGAGGCCGGGGACGTAGCGGCCGAAGTTCGTCACGTCGGTCTCGGCGCTCTTCACGCCGTAGTCGGCGTCGTAGCGGAGGCGCGCGCGGAAGAGGAGCTGCGGCGCGGACGGGTCGTTCGGCGGCGAGTCGATCAGCTCGTAGCCCGAGACGGCGAGCGTGGTCGTGGCGCGGCGGCGATTGAGGATCGTCTCGCCGGTCGGCGATCGCACGTCGTAGAACTGCGCGGCGGTGTCGCTCTGCACCTCGGCGTCGACGGCCAGCGCGCTCGTCGGTGCCCAGGCGAGGACACACGATCCGACTACGAACGCGACGCGGACGATTCTTCTACGCATCAGTCCCGGCGACTCATTTTCATCGCGTGGCGCGCCCACGAGATTCAGGGAACTGCGCTTATCCTTCGGACTTCACGTCGGACGCACGCTTGCCGCCGAACTCTTTCACCAGCTTGTCGTCGTACGTGTCGGCCACCGCCGCGAGGTGCCGCATGATCTGCTCGCACTCGTGCTCATCGAGCCCCGCGGCCGGCCGCTCGCTCACGATGACGACCCGCTCGCCGATCAGCCCGAACCCGCAGTTCGCCAGCCCCTTGCCGTTCAACTCCAGCAACCGGACGAAGAGCGCGCCGCGCGTGGCCTCGTCGGGCAGCGTCATCACCGGCGAGATGACCCGCAGATAGAGCTTCCCGTCTTCCGGTCGCTGCGTGAGGTTCACCAGGATCGCCGCGCTGCCGCGCTGAAATGTCCAGCTGCACGCGCCGGCGGCCGCTTTCGCCGTCGCCGCGGCCGGGTCGATGCCCAGCTTCCGGATCGTCGCTTCCACGATCGCCTTGGCCTTTTCGAAGTCTTCCACGGCCTGAGAATCGAAGGGGACACGCCTCCCTGTCAACGACGCTCTCGCGCAAGACTCGTTTCCGGTTCTCGCGCTTGGCTTAGTCGTCGGCTTGACCCTTGCGTCGTACGAATGGCACGCTGTCCCTGTCCCGTGGGTCGCCGGGTCCCGACCCGGCTCCGTGCTTTCGTCGAGGTTCCGACCCGCCTCCGTGCTCTCGTGAGCCTCGTCTTGAGCCTCTACCCCAATGACTGAAGCGCAGCAGCAACGATACCGCGTCGTCGAAAAGCTCGAGTCGGGCGGCATGGCGGAGGTGTTCCGCGCCGAGAGCGAGGGGCTTCAGGGGTTCAAGAAGCAGGTCGCGATCAAGCGCGTCCTTCCGCACCTCTCCGAGAAGAAGAAATTCATCTCGATGTTCCTGGACGAGGCGCGCCTCTCGGCGCAGCTCACGCACTCGAACTGCGTGCAGGTCTTCGACATCGGCGTCGGCGACAACGCCTACTTCATCGTCATGGAGTACGTCGACGGCGCGAACCTCAAGACGATCGCCGAGTCGCTCCGCAAGAACAACAAGGAGTTCCCCGTCCAGTGCGCGGCGCTCATCGCCGTCGAGATCTGCAAAGGGCTCTCGTACGCGCACGAGCTGCGTGACCCGAACGGCGTCGAGCTCAAGATCGTTCACCGCGACATGTCGCCGCCGAACGTGCTCGTCACGAAGTACGGCGAGATCAAGATCGTGGACTTCGGCCTCGCCAAGGCCAACTCGCAGCTCGAACGGAGCGAGCCCGGGATCATCAAGGGGAAGTTCTCGTACCTCTCGCCCGAAGCGGCGCTCGGCCAGGAGGTCGATGCGCGCACCGACATCTTCGCGGTCGGCATCATCTTGTGGGAGCTCCTCGCGGGGCAGCGCTTGTTCCTCGGCGAGACCGACTTCCAGACGGTGAAGAAGGTGCAGCAGGCGGTCGTTCCGCCCATCTCCTCCATCAACAAGCAGGTCCCCCCCGAGCTCGAGAAGATCGTCACGCGCTCCTTGGCGCGCGACCCAAACGTTCGCTACCAGACCGCGCGCGAGCTGGCGCAGGACCTCACGCGGTTCATGTTCCGCTTCAGTCAGCCGGTCAGCTCGTACGACATCGCCACGCTCGTGAACGGCGCCATGCGCGATCGCGCGCGCATGCGTCCGCAGCAGGGCTCGATCATCGACAAGCTGATCGAAGAAGCGCTCCTCGAGTTCACGTCACTCAAGGAAGACGCCGCCGGCGGCGCCTCCGCCTCCGAGAACAAGCGCGCCGAGATGGCCCTCTCGTCCTCGCCGCTCAACCCCGACCAGTTCGTCGATCCCACGAACTGGGCGAACGAGATCTCGATCGGCGACATGGGCGTTCGCCATCAGAAGCACGATCACGTCCGAGCGAACCTACCGGTCGAAGCGTTCTCCGAGGGGAACCTCTCGGCGCTCGAAGACGACGAGGGTCCGATGTCGCCCGCGGCACCGCCGAAGCGCGGGCCGACGCCGGTACCACCGGATCCGCACGGCGGTGTGATCCCCGGACCGATGCAGACGGCGGCGGCGCGTGTGGCCGGCTCACCGAACGCGAAGGACTTGGTCGCGGGGCCGAACAAGTCGAAGGGCGCGCTGGTTGGAGCGCTCGTGTTCGTGGCGACGGCGGCGCTGTTGGCGATCGCGTGGGTCACGCACTGGATACCGCATCACTAGCCTTGTCGGGGGCGAGCGGGGCCCGCACACCTTGAGAATCGCAGCGGTCCGATCCCTCCGTTGCGTTCTTGTCCTGTCGGTTGTGGCCTGCTCGACATCGGGAGCCGGTGAGGCGCCGCTCGATGGCGGCGGGGCCTGCCCCGAGCGCGTCGAGACGCAGTGCCCAGTGAACGGTCAGGCGACCGTCATTCCCGGAACGGGAGGTGCGTACTCGCCCGCAGCAATCCCAGAAGGAGTCGCCTGCACAGCAGGCTGCTGTTCTTTGCTCATCGACCCGTGCGGCCTCGAGGGCGCTGATGTGGATGGTTGGGTCTGTGCGTGCGCGTCGGGCACGTGGCGCTGCTATCTCTCCGGCGCTGGATCGGCGGCGTCTCCTTCATCTGGGGACGGTGGATCAGAGGCAGGTACGTCGCAGGGTTGCGACGTTGCGGGATACCCGGATGCCTTCTGAATCGCCTTCTGGCTCAGCGTAGCGCGCCCCGAAAGACGCTATTCGGAGCTCGCGTCGTGTTCGCAGTGGTCGAAGTCAGGCGCGTAGCATTCGGACCCGCAGCTCGTGATCATGCACTGGAGCGCGTCTGCGAGAGGCTCTGTGAAACACGACGGTGAGTCACACGAGCTCCTCAGGCACGCGAGCTGCGAGTCGGACGGCGCCGGAGTGCCGGCTGCACTCCAAGCATTGCACGAGACGGCGCAGCTCGAATTCAGACACGCTTGGCAAGGCGTGCTCGTCCCCGCCGACGCTTGCTGAGTGATCCAGAGCTCGAAGAGCTTCTCGCATGGGCCGAGGCTTGGCGCGCCGTCGGTCGTTGGGCTCGCGTCGGCGCCGGAGTCCTGCACGGCGGCGCCGGAGTCCGCAGCGGACGTGGGTGTGGACTCCGTCGAGCATCCCACGAGAAGCACGAGAAGGGCCGCCGTGGCGAGTGTTCGGGTCATTGGGTTACCTCACGAAGAAGGAAGAGACGAACGATCAGTCGGACGCGGCCCCGTCTTCGGATTCAGCATCGCCGTCCGACGCGGCTCCATCGCCCGACGGCGGCAATGGGCCGCTGGGCGGCGAACAGTATCCGCCATCATCAGGAGGGTACTGGCACACGTCTCCCCTGCAGCACGCGAAACAGATCCCTGATCCCGAACGAGGAAACTGACAGTCGCTTGGCTGAGCGTCAGGCTGCCACGGTGCGCAACAGGTTCCACCATCGGCTTCGCCAGAATCACTCGGTGTCCCGGAGTCCTCGGGACCGCCGGCATCGACAGCGGCGCCGGAGTCCGCGGGGGCTGCCGGCGTAGATTCCGTCGAGCAGCCCACGAGAAGCACGAGAAGGGCCGCCGCGGCGGGTGTTCGGGTCATTGGGTCACCTCACGAAGAAGAAAGGGAAAGACCGACAAAGCGTGGACCGCCTGAGCGCACCGGTCAACGCGCCGTCATCGAGCCCGAGCTCGGGACGACGCAAGCAACGAGCGCAACGCTTCCCCAACAGCCCGTCGGCGGCCTCGGAGCGCAGGAAGGGCGGTCGCTTCTCGCTTTGGAGCAGTTCCGCCCTTCCGAGTACCGAGGCCGGCGTCGGGCGATGTCCAAGCGTCTCGCTCTCCGTCTCCCTTTTCGCCTCGCGCAGGGGATTCTTCGCTCCGCTGCGCTTCGCTCTGAATGACGGAGCGGGAGGCGTTCCGCACCACATCGCGGTCCTCCTACGCCGACGCCGCGCGGTGCTCGGTCCAACTCGTACGGACCGACGACCTCCGACGACCGCGGTGCGATCGATTCAGACGGACCCGCAGCTGCCGGAGACGGAGGTACAGCTGATTTTTGCTTACCCACAGCTGCGGCAGACGGATGGACAACTGAATTTTACTGACCCACAGCTGCGGGAGACGGATGGACAACTGAATTTAGCTGTCCCACAGCTACGGGAGACGGACGGACAACTGAACTTAGCTGTCCCACAGCTGCGGGAGACGGATGGACGACTGAATTTAGCTGACCCACAGCTGCGGGAGACGGATGGACGACTGAATTTAGCTGACCCACAGCTGCGGGAGACGGAGGTACAGCTGATTTGGACGGACCCACTGCCCGCCGGCACGCATGGCTGAGTCGCACGTACGGAGCACTGCAGCCGACGGACGCTCGCTCGTCCCCAACAGCCCGTCGGCGGCCTCGGAGCGCAGGAAGGGCGGTCGCTTCTCGCTTTGGAGCACTTCCGCCCTTCCGAGTACCGAGGCCGGCGTCGGGCGATGTCCGAGCGTCTCGCTCTCGCTCTCGCTCTCGCTCTCCTCTCGCTCTTCACGCGCGTAGGGGATTTTGCGCTCCGCTCTGAATGACGGAAGGAGGAGAGCCCTCAGCCAGCGCGCAGCGGTTCGACTACGCCCAGGCGCAGCGGTACGCGAGCGTCGTCGGCGAGCAGAGCTTCGGGAGGTCGTTCATGTACGCCTTCGTACAGAACAGCTCCACCATGCCCGTGACGACCCCGCGCATCGCGTGGCGGATGTACGTCGAGCGCGAGCACGGCCATCCCGCGATCTCGAGGCGCGCTTCTTTCGGTCCGAGCTTGAACACCGCGACCCCGCCGCCGATCCACACGCGCGACCACAGACGATTGAACTGCGAGAACGCCGTCCACGGCGTCGCCCCCGCGCCCGTCGCAAGCTTCACCAGCATGTTGAACACGCCCGCCTGCGCGTACGTGTGAACCTCCGCGCCGATGGCGAACAGCTCCATCGGCGTGAACATCAGCTTGTCGCAAGCGTCGTAGTGTGCGACCGCGACGTCCACCGGCAGCCATACCCCGGCCACCGTGTTCTGGATCGCGTCGTGGTACTCCTTCGGCAGCGCCGCCAGGTACTCGTCCCATCGCCCGCGTCCACGCACCGCGCGCACCGACGACGTCAGCCACGTGCTCCGGAAGTTGGTCGCCATGCTGACCTGCGCCTTCGTCGGCGCGGGGAAGGGGAGATGAATCTCCGCGTGGTCAGGCGCTGCCATTCGTTCCGATCGTAGCGCCTGACCGGACGGTCAGGCGGCGCAGATGCGCGCGACCGCGTTCGCCGCGTCCGGAAAACGTCGCACACGGTTGCCGATCGCCGCCAGCACCAGCGTCCTACCCGGTAGCGGAATCGCGCGCGCTATCACATCGTCGTCCATGTCGAGCCCGCCCGCGTCCCCGCGCGCCACCGCGCCCGCCACGCGCGCCAACGCGACGAGATCGGCCGCCGTCCCCGCGCCGGCCACGATCCGCGCGCTTCCCGCGTCGATCAGCGCCGCGCACTTCACGTCGCTCCGATCGAGGACGGCCTCGACCAGATACTGAAGCGCTTCCTCACGAACCTCGCTCCGCTTCGATCGTTGCTCGAACATCATGTGAGCAATCGTATGGAACCCGCCGCGCGCCCGTCCAATTCGCGGGGGGAACGGAGGAATTGTCACCGCGACCGGAATCGGTGTACTCCCCACCCATCATGATCGCGCGGAGGCCGTTTTTCCGTCGTTTGATCGCCAGCGTCGCCGCGGCGCTCCTCGTCGCGTGCGCCGCCACGCCGCACAACGAAGCCGACGCGCGCGCCTCGCGCTGCCCGCAAGGCATGACGTACGTCGAATCGCCGCCGCCCCCCGGCGCCGGCTACTGCATCGACAAGTGGGAAGCCTCGCTCGTCGAGCAGACCCCGCACGGCGAGCGCGCGTACTCGCCCTTCCAATCCGTCGAAGGCCACACAGTCCGCGCCGTCGCGCGCGAAGGCGTCGTCCCGCAGGCGTACATCTCGCGCAACGAGGCCGAAGCCGCCTGCCGCGCCTCGAAGAAGCGCCTGTGCACCGAGCCCGAGTGGGTCCACGCCTGCGAAGGCCGAAACCCGACCACGTTCCCGTACGGCGACGATCGCAAGCCGGGCTACTGCAACGACAGCGGCAAGGCCCCGCTCGCGCGCCTCTACCCGGACAACCCGCACACGTGGGAGCCGATGAACGACCCGCGCCTCAACCAGCTCCCCTCCACCGTCGCCAAGACCGGCGACCACGCGCACTGCAAGAGCTCGTTCGGCGCGTACGACATGATGGGGAACGTCCACGAGTGGGTCGCCGATCCCAACGGCACCTTCCTCGGCGGTTACTACCTCGACACGTCACTCAACGGCGACGGCTGTCACTACAAGACCGTCGCGCACGACGGCGCGTACCACGACTACTCCACCGGCTTCCGCTGCTGCGCCGACGCTCGCTGACGCGCTGACGCCGCGCCCGCGCGCCTACTGCACGCACTCGATCTTCGTCCCTTTGACGCGGCATCCGCGCCGGCATGATCGGTTTGCGAAGTACGCGCTCGACTGGCAGACGAGCTCCGTGTTGCCGTCGCTCGAGCACGCGGCCATGCCCTGCATGCCGCACGGGTCGCCCACGTCGGACACCGTCTCGTCGCAGCCGAAGTCGAGCGGGTGGCAACCGGTCGCCCCCTTGCACGTGCGGTCGGCGACGAACACGCCGCCGTTGCACACCACGCGCGCTGTCATGTCGGGCGTGCACGCGAACCCCCCTTGCGTCGCGCAGAGGTCCCCCTTCTGCGCGCGCGACGTGTCGCACGTCACGAGGTCGCCCTTGATCGCGCAGCCGTTCGCGCCGCGGCACACCTGCACCGCCTTGAACTTGCCCCCCTGACAGAGGAGCGACGTCTTCTTGTCGCTGCTGCACGCGCGGTTCTCGGTCTCGCTCTCGAGACACGTGTCGCCCACTTCGGCGAGCGAGTCGTCGCACGTCACGCGCGTCCCGAGCTTCGAGCAGCCGCCGGCGCCGTGGCACTGCGTCTCGATGAACGTGCCCCCCTGGCAGGCGAGCACCGTCTGCGGCCCTTCGCACAACGCCTGACCCACCTCGCACTTGCCGCCGAGCTTCGGCTTGTTGCACGCCGTCACGAGAAGGAGAGGCACGAGAAGGAGAGACGCGGAGAGCGCGTACGCGAAGAGCACCGGTCGCAGGGTCGCCATCGCCGCGCATCAAAGACGATCTCGCTGGCGAAGGGAAACGAGCTGCGACGCTAGGCCTTGCGCACCTTCTCGCATTGGATCCAGGGCGGGCCGCGACCTGGGTCGCCGATGCGCCAGCAGGGCGCGGTTTCGCGGAGATGGAGCGCGCGAAACGTGTGAAATTCCGCGGGGACCGAGCGCGGCGGGTCGGTGGCGCACGATTTGTAACGTGGATGACGAAAGAGGTCGACCATGCGCTCCATTCGTCTGTCTTCGTCGCTGCTCGGTGCCCTCGTTCTGGCCACCACCGGGGCCCTCGCCGCCTGCTCTTCGGCCGTCGATACCGGGACCGGGTCACCTCTCACTCATCCCGGCGGAACGTCGTCGGGCGGCACCGCGTCGAGTAGCAGCGGGTCCAACAACAACAACGGGAGCAGCAGCGGGTCGAGCAGCGGGAGCAGCTCGGGGAGCAGCAGCAGCGGGTCGAGCAGCGGTTCGAGCAGCGGCGGCACCCCTGGTCCGACGAACACGATCAGCGCGGACACCACGTGGGCCGACGGCACGATGATCTCGGCGTCGACGACGATCGCCACCGGAGTCACGGTCACCGTCGCGAGCGGCGCGACCATCACCGTCGCCGCCGGCGTCGCGATCACGATCGACGGCACGCTCACCGCGGCCAACGCCACCACGCACGCCAAGATCACCGGCACAGGCTGGACCGGCCTCGTCGTCGCCGCGGGGGGCACGCTCAGCGCGAACAGCCTCGACATCTCGGGCGCGGCCACCGCGATCGATGTGAGCGGCGCCGCCGAGTACGACTATGGGACGATCGCGGGCGCGACGACTCCCTTCAAGGTGGAGGCGACCGGCGCTCTGACCACGAAACACTCCGCGGTCGTCACGCCGGTCTCGGGATCGAGCATCAGCGGGACGTTCACCGCGTCGTACCTGGACTACAACGCCGGCTCGGCGCCGGGGCTCAACATCGCCACCGGCACCGTGAACATCACCGACTCGAACTTCCACTCGACGGACGTCGGCACGTCCCCGGACATGATCTCGTCGAGCGGCCCGAGCTCGCTCACGATGCTCTACACCGCGATCAGCGGCCGCCACTGCTCGTTCCACTTCGACAACATCACCTCGTTCGACCTCGAGAACCTGAACGTCAATGATTCCGACTACGGCTTCATGATGTGGGGGTCGGTCGCGACGGGGGGAACGCGCACGGTGAAGAATTCGAACTTCGACAACGCGCAGTACGGTATCCACGAACAAGGAACGAACGGCGCCATCACGGTGACGGGCGTGTACTTCAGCTCGACGGCGAAGATTCAGCTCGCCGACCAGGAGATCACGATCGCGACGCCGGCCACCACCGCGCTCGCGACCACCGACGTCGGCCCGCGCGCCGCGCAGTAGTCGCTCGTCGTCGTCATCGCTCGACGCGCGCCGGAGCCTGCGGAGTCGCCGCGGGCTTCGCGTCGGTGCTCGTCGCGCCCGTGGACGCGCCGGCCAGCGCGGGGAGCTCGATCGGCTCGGTGATCTCGTGCGTCTTCGGCGGGCGCTTCAGAAGAAGCGCTTCGTTCGCCGCTTCGTCCTCCGCGGCGATCTCCGCGCGCCGGATCAATCCCAGCAGTCCTCGCGCCCGCGCGAAGCTCTTCTCCGGGCGGAGCGGGCGGTCCGAGAACAGCGCCTGGTGATCGAGCAGCTCCTGCCGCTCGTCCATCCGCTTCTCCATGATGCGCCGCATGTCTTCCTGATCGCGCACGATGTACGGCGTGAGCACGAGCACGAGATCGCTCTTCTCGCGCGTGTCGTTCGTCTTCCGGAAGAGCGCGCCGAAGACCGGGATGTCGCCGAGCAGCGGGATCTTCACCGTCTCGTGCGAGACCTTGTCGGCCACGAGCCCGCCGATGACGCACGTCTGCTGATCATGCACCGTGAGCGTCGTGGTCGCGCCGCGCTCCGTGTACGGCAGCGTGCCGAGCGTCCCCTCGGGGATGCCCGTCGTGTCGGAGATGGTCTCGATGATGTCGAGGCGCACGTCGTCCGACTCGTTCACGTGCGGCGTGATCTTGATCTGCGGCCCGAGCGGTTTGTAGTTCGCCATCGCCGGCGCCGCGCCCACGTACGGCGTGACCGACGCCCCCGCGCCGGTGCCGCTCGCGATCGACTGGTACGACTGCGCGTTCTGCTGGAGCGATCGGTTCACCGTCACGTGGAACTCGCTCGGCACGTTGTCGGTCGCCAGGATGTGCGGCGTCTGGAGGATGTCGCTGTCGAGCGTGTGCGCGCTCGCTTCGATGAACGCGCCGAACGCGGGGATGCTCTCGCCGAGCGCGGTCACCGTCGGGCCGCGGATGCCCATGGCCAGCGCTTGGAGCGTCGTGTCGCTCGCCGCCGACGCCGCCGCGTTCGCAGGCTCGCCGATCGAGCTGATGGGGTTCATCCCGCCGTACAGGTTCGTGCCGCCGTTGCCGATGGGACCGATGCCGTGCCACTGCACGCCGACGTTCGTGTCGCGCTGGAGCGTGACGTCCATGATGACCGCCTCGATGTAGACCTGCCGCTTGGCCTTATCGAGCTTGGCGATGACGTCGCGCACCGCCGCGAAGTCGTGCTCGGACGATGTGACGAGGATCGAGTTCGTCGTCTCCTCAGCGCTCACCTTCACTGACGAATCGAGCAACGCCAGCGGCTCCGATCCGTTGGCTGTCCTTTGCGCCGCCGGCCCCGCGCTCTGGAGCGCCTCGTTGATCGCCGGGACGATCTTCTTCGCGTCCGAGTGCTCCAGCGGCACGACGTGAATCGCCCCTTCGCTCGCCACCGGGACGTCGACCCGCTCGAGGAACGAGAGCAGCCGCTTGTACGCCCCCTCGGCCCCCACCACGATGAGCGCGTTCGGACGATCGAGCGCCACGAGGCGCGTGAGCTTGTCGGCGGCGATCCCGGGCGCGCTCGTCTTCGCGGTCCCTTTGAGATCGAAGACCTCGGCCAGCTTCTTCTGCATGTCGGCGGCGCTCACGTAGAAGAGCGGCACGAGCCACACCTTGTCGCCCGGCTGCGCGACGTCGACGTCCTCGAGGATGCGCTGCATGCGGCGGATGTTCTCGCCGGTGTCCGTCAGGATGAGCAGGTTTCCCGGGGCATACGGCACGACGCCGGCGTCGCGCGTGGCGAACTTCGAGAGCACGTTCGCCGCGACGTCCTCTGCGCTCACGTGGTGAAGACGAAGGACGCGCGTGACGTAGCGCTCTTCGGTCGTGGCTCCCTCGCCCGCGAGCGCCACCGGCGTCGTCTGTTTCGAGACGTCCTGCGTGTCGACGATCTTCCAGAACGCGCCGCTCGGGATCACGGTGAGCGCGTTCGCCTGGAGCACGGCGAGGAACGCTTCGTACGCCTCGGCCACGGTGACCTTCTCCGGCGCGTAGAGCGTGGCCTTCAACCCCTTGGCGTGCGCCGAGGCCACGATGAACCGCCGCCCGGTGAGCTGCCCGATCGTCCGCACCAGCTCCGAGAGCTCCGCGTCCTCGAGCACGAGCGACACCTTGTAGTCGGGGGACTTCGCTTCGAAGTGAAGCTCGGGCGCGGCCAGGATCGGCGGATGGTCCGCGGGCTCGACGGGCGGGCTAGGCGCGGCCGTCGCGGCCGGGGCCGTGCGCGCCGTGGTGTTGACCGGGACGACTTGCGGCGTCGCGAGCGTCGGCGTCGGCGCATCGGCGTGCGCCTGACCCGCCGAAAGCCCGAGCGCGACGAGCACCAGCGACGACCCAAGCAAAGCGTGTCTCACTCTCCGACGACGAGCGCGGCAGGGCTCCCATTCCAGAGGCGGGCGCGTTTGACCAAATGGCGAATGGGCGCTGGAAACGCGGCGTGGCGTCGACAAAATGCGTGCGTGGTAAGCTCCGACGCGATCGCGGCCGAGGGGGACG
The DNA here is from genome assembly GCA_003151595.1 of Myxococcales bacterium. The sequence continues at coordinate 4,770 of PLXW01000040.1, read as the reverse complement.
AAGCGTGACCAAATCGGGCATCAGTTCGGAGCTGCTCCCTCCGTCACAAGGAGAGCGCGTCGCGCGCGCCGAGCGGCAGCTGGCGATCGCGCAGCAGATCACCCACATCGGCAGCTGGGACTGGGAGCTCGCGTCCAACGTCATCACGTGGTCCGACGAGCTGTATCGAATCTACGGGATCGAGCCAGGGTCGAGCGACGTCACGTTCGATCTGTTCCTCTCGCGCCTTCACCCCGACGATCGCGCGCGCGTCGAGGGCGAGGTGTCGGCGGCGCTCCAGCGCGGCGGGCGCTTCGCTTATGAAGAGCGGATCCTTCGCCCCGACGGAACGATGCGCATCCTCGACACCGTCGGCGAAGTCCGGAGCGACAAGTCGGGGCGCACCACGGGGCTCATCGGAACGTGCCGCGACGTGACCGAGGAGCGAGAGCGCGACCAGGAAATCCGGCGCTACGCGGACATCGTTCGCAACGTGCAGATCGGGCTCAGCGTGTGGAGCGTCGAAGACCCCGAGGACGTCGCCTCGGTGCGCCTCGTCGCCTTCAACCCGGCCGCCGAGCGCCTCTCGCACATGAACCTCGCCTCGATGATCGGCAGGTCGCTCCCGGAGGTCCTGCCGTACGCGATCGACGGGCAGTTCCAGGCGCTCGTGCGGCAGGTCGCGCGCGACGGCAAGGTGCGCGAGACGAGCGTCTTCGGATCGCGCGACCCGAAGGACCCGACGCGCGCGGTCTCGATCAAGGCGTTCCCGCTCCCCGGCGGGTGCGTGGGGACGGCGATCGAAGACATCACCGCGCAGACGATCACACGGAAGCTGCAAGAGGCCGAGCAGCACGTGCTCGAGTCGCTGGCCGAAGGGGCGCCGCTGGGCGACGTCCTGGCCGATCTCGTGCGCGCGGTCGAAGCGCACTCGCCGCCGGCCATCGGCGCGATTCATCTCCGTGACCCCGACGGCGATCGCTACCCGGCGCGAGTCTCGCCGAGCCTCACCGCGCCGCACGCCGATCTGCACGTCTATGCGAGCGCGCCGATCCTCGCCCGCGACGAGCGCGACCTCGGCGACTTCGTCCTCTACGTGAAGGAGCCGCGGAGGCTCACCGACGACGACGTGAAGGTCCTCGAGCGCGCCGCGAACCTCGCGCGCATCGCCATCGAAAGGCGCCAGCTCGAGGACCAGCTTCGCGAGCTCTCGGCGCACGTGGAGAGCATCCGCGAAGACGAGCGCACCGGGATCGCGCGCGAGATTCACGACGAGCTGGGGCAGTCGCTCACGGCGTTGAAGATGGACATCGCGTGGATCGGCCGGCGGTCCTCGTCGGAGCCGGGGCTCGCGCGCGACGCGCTGGTGGAGAAGCTCACGGCGATGTCGATCATGACCGACGAGATCATCGGCCAGGTGCGCCGCATCTCCTCGGCGCTCCGGCCCGGCGTGCTCGACGATTTGGGGCTCGAGGCGGCGATCGAGTGGCAAGCGGCCGAGTTCGAATCGCGCACGGGGACGTCGTGCGTCGTGCGCTGCGACGAAGGCGAAGCGCCGCTGCTTCGCGACGCGTCGACGCAGCTGTTCCGCATCTTCCAGGAGGCGCTGACGAACGTGACGCGGCACGCGAACGCCAGGCACGTCGAGGTGCGACTGGAGACGGACCGCGACTGGGTGACGCTCGAGGTGCGCGACGACGGCAAAGGGATCGCGCCGAGCGTGGCGCGCGGGCCGAAGTCGCTCGGTCTCCTGGGGATCCGTGAGCGCGCGCGGCGCATGGGGGGCACCGTATCGGTCGAGCCGGGGACGGCGTCGGGGACGGTGCTCTCGCTTCGGGTCCCGCGCGATCGCGTGAGCGCGCCCGAGGCGCCTCCGAAGAAGGAGGAGCCGCGATGATCAAGATCCTCATCGCCGACGACCACGCCGTCGTCCGTCGCGGCCTCCGTCAGATCCTGAGCGAGGTGCCGGAGATGCTCGTCGGCGCCGAGGCGGCGAACGCGCAAGAGGTCCGCGATCACGTCCGCAAAGAACGCTGGGACGTCGTCGTCCTCGACATCAACATGCCCGGCGCGAGCGGCATCGAGCTCCTCGGCGAGCTGCGTCGCGAGCACCCCGAGTCGCGCGTCCTCATTCTCACGGTGTCGCCCGAAGACCAGTACGCGGTGCGCGCGATCAAGGCCGGCGCCGCGGGCTTCCTCACGAAGGAGAGCGCGCCCGAGAAGCTCATCGAGGCCGTCCGCAAGATCGCGAGCGGCGGTCGGTACGTGAGCCCCGAGCTGGCCGAAGCGCTGGCCTCTCTGTTCGCAGGCGAGGGGATCGGCGCGCCGCACGAGCGCCTGTCGGATCGCGAGTTCGAGGTGCTGAAGATGCTCGCCTCGGGCAAGACGGTCTCGCAGGTGGCGCAGGAGCTGGGGCTCAGCGTGAAGACGGTGAGCACGCACCGCACGCGCATCTTGAAGAAGATGGACATGCGCACGAACGCCGAGCTCACTCACTACGCCGTGAAGAACCGGCTCGTTGACTGAATCCCGTACGACTCGTCCGGAATCCGGCACTGTTCGTCCTGCTCTCGTCCTGCTCTCGTCCTGCTCCCATCCTGCTCCCATCCTGCTCCCATCCTGCTCCCATCCTGCTCCCATCCCATCTCGTCCTACCCGCCGTAGGACGAACACCTACGGCTCATTCGCCCGAGTCCTACGCCAGCAGGGCCCGCTCCGCCGACGCCGGGCTTTCTCTTCTGCAGGTATCGTTTTCAATCGTGAAAGTTCTCGTCGTCGATGACTCCGCGGCGGTGCGCGCGCGTCTCGTGGTGCTCCTCAGCGAGCTCCCCGGTGTCGTCGACGTCGTCGAGGCGCGCGACGCGACCGAAGCGATCGATGCGTCGTCGCGCGGGGCTCTCTCCGTAATCGTTCTCGATCTCCACTTGCCCGGTGAGCCTGGGCTCGCTCTCTTGCCCCGCCTCCGGCGCGCGCACACGGACGCGATCGTCATCGTGCTCACGAACGATTCGAGCGCGGCCATCCGTCGCGAGTGCAACGAGCGTGGCGCCGATTTCTTCTTCGACAAGTCGAACGACTTCGAACGCATCGCCGATGTGGTCGCTTCTGCGCGCTCGGGTGAAACACCCGCTCGCTAGGCGGCGGCTCGCCGCTTGCTCCTACGGAGGGGTCGCCAATGTCCCACGCCAAACCGCGCGGGTGGCTGATGGGAGCCCGAACGGCCAGTGCCTACGACTATCGGTATGCTTGAAGATGCTTCCCGTCCCGCAATCGAGCGGACTCTCCGTGCGGCGCTCGATGCTTCCACTCAGGCGATCGTCGTCCTCGAAAAACGCGGCAACGAGGACGTGATCGTCCTCGCGAACCCGGCCGCGCAGCGCCTGGGGCTCGCGCTCGACAGGCTCGTCGCCGAGATCGGCCCGCACCGCGAAGGGATGCTTACGCGCGGCGAGACGTCGCTCGAGGTCGTGCGCCAGGACACGCTCGGCCGCACGCGGCGCTTCGCGCTCGACTGCGTGGCGCACGACGGGCTCGACGTGGTCACGGTTCGCGACATCACCGATCAGCGCGCGCTCGACATCGAGGTGCGGCAGCTGCGGCGCGTGGACGCCGTCGGCAACCTCGCGGCCAGCGTGCTCCACGACTTCAACAACCTGATGACGCCCATCGTCTGTTCCAGCGCGCTGCTCGAGCGCGCCGTCGCGAACCAGGAGCACGCGGCCGAGCTCGCGCGCGAAATCCGCGAAGCCGCCGAGCGCGCCGCCGAGCTGCTGCGCCGGGTGCTGTCGTTCGCCCGGCGCCCGTCCGCCGGCGCCACGCGCGTGAGCGTCGCCGGAACGATCACGGAGCTTCGATCGCTGCTCGAGCGCGTCGCGGGCAAAGGGGTGAAGCTCAGCTTCGAGCTGGGCGACGAGGGCGACGAGGCGACGCTCGACCGCGAGCAGCTCGATCACGCGCTCCTGAACCTGGTGGCCAACGCGCGCGACGCCATGCCCAACGGCGGCAAGCTCACGCTCAACACGGCGAGCCTCGCCATCAGCGACGACGACGCCAGCGAGGAGACGCCGGCGCAGTCGTACGTGGCCGTCACGATCTCGGACACGGGCGTGGGAATGACCGCCGAGGTCCGCGAGCGGATCTTCGAGCGCTTCTTCACCACCAAGGACGAAGGGCGCGGCACCGGGCTCGGCCTCGCCAACGCGCGGCGCTTCGCCAACGAGAGCGGCGGGTTCCTGACGGTGCACAGCGAGCCGAACATCGGCACCACCGTCGTCCTCTACCTGCCGCGCGCCGAGCCGCGCGTCCGCTCGACGCCGATCTCGAAGGTGCACGGCGAAGTGCCGGGCGGGACCGAGTCGGTCCTGGTGGTCGATGACGATCCGCTGGTGCGGAGCGCCGTCGTCGCCGTGCTGCAAGCGCACGGGTATCGCGTGCTCGACGCGGCCTCGGGCGAAGAGGCGCTGGCGTTCCTCGAGGCGCGCGGCAAGGCGGTCGATCTCATGGTCATCGACATCGTCCTCTCCGGAATGAACGGGCGCGAGGTCGCGCGCCGCGCGCAGACGATTCACCCCATGAAGGTGCTCTTCACCTCGGGCCACACCGCCGGCGTCCTCGAGTGCCACGGCTTCGCCGAGAACGACGAGAAGCTCCTGCGCAAGGCGTTCACGCCGCGCGCGCTGTGCTCGAAGGTGCGGCAGATGCTCGACGAGCCCACGGACGAGATCGCGGCCTGCGGGTGAATACGAACCCTCACCTGTCCGGCCCCGTCTCCCGCGAACCCTCACCCCCCAG